>CAYNSF010000031.1:0-37001 GCA_964399855.1 uncultured Aureispira sp.
AATTGAATGGAAGAAATGTAGTACAA
Organism: uncultured Aureispira sp.; assembly: GCA_964399855.1. Lineage (GTDB taxonomy): Bacteria > Bacteroidota > Bacteroidia > Chitinophagales > Saprospiraceae > OLB9. Next base: position 27 of record CAYNSF010000031.1, read on the forward strand.
GGTGTATATGTATGGACAGCGCAGATCGTACATCGGGATGGCAGAGAGGAGACTTTTTCGGGAGATGTGACGGTAGTTCGATAGGATTGTTAGATTTGTTGATTTGTCGGATTTGTGGAGTTGATTGAATTAGTTGTCGGTTGATGGTTGTCGGTTGATGGAATAATTCGTCAATCAAAAAAATCATTTTCAATTTTCAACTTTCAATTCTCCATTGTCCTCTGTCCATTGTCATCTGTCCATTGTCCATTGTCCACTGTCATCTGTCCATTGTCCACTGACACTAATTTTAGAAATAGCGGATTACCATACGATACTATGTTTTAAAAATGAACCTAAAAGCGATATTCAAGGTTATAGGTTAATATCAACTAAAGTCAAACGACGTATAAAATGAAGAAAGAGCGGCGAAATGATAGTTTTATTAAGCATCCGTATTTCAAAGGTGGCGATAAGGCCTTGAAGGAGTTTGTTGCAGCCAATCTAAAATATCCTGCAAGTGTATTGAATGGAAGTGTCGAAGGAGATGTCAACCTAAAGTATAGTATTGACCAAAACGGTCATGTTTTTGATATCCGTATCATTGGAGGTATAGATGAAGCCTGCAATGCGGAAGCTATACGCGTGGTTAAACTTCTTAAATTTGTCATACCCAAAAATCCGAAAAAACTCAAGATAACGTTTCATAAAAATATCTCGATACATTTCAAGCGTAAAAACATCAAAGAGCAGACCAAACCGATTCAGGTACAAGTTCCACAACAATATCAATATAGTATTGTAACTTCTGCACCTACGACCACAAAAGATAAGGAAGTTCCTACTACTTCATCTTACAATTACACGATCACCATCAAACCAACATAAACGAAGGCATACATGTTTTTATAAAAAACGCCAATAACTTTTATTAGAAAATAAAAAATTATTGGCGTTTTGTGTCCAATATGGTATAAGAAACATTGAATCCTTAGCAATTCAATTTTCTGTCACATCCGATCATACGCTACCCAATCAAATCACTATAAGCTGCCGCATCCAATAGGCTGTCCAACTGGCTTGCATCTACAATTTTTACTTTTATAATCCAGCCATCGCCGTAAGGGTCTTCATTGATCAGGCCTGGATTGTCTCCGTCAGCTTCATCCAACAATGGGTTAAATTCGATAACTTCACCTGTTATAGGCATGAATAGTTCTGATGTGGTTTTTACAGCTTCTACTGTGCCAAATACTTCGTCTTTTTCTACTGTTTGACCAACAGTGTCTATTTCGACATAGACGAGCTCTCCAAGCTCAGACTGTGCGAAATCAGTAATACCGATATATGCTTCTTCTCCTTCTACACGAATCCATTCATGTTCTTTGGAATATTTAAGATTTTCAGGTACGTTCATTTTATTTATTATATTTTAAAAAAGTTAATTAATCAGCTAAAAATTTAGAAAGCCACTCTGTGGTTATAGATTTTGGTCTTTCCAACGGTAAGCCCAATGCTCTATCCCAACACAATCCCGCACATACACCCAATGCTCTGGACACACCAAATAACACCGTATAATAATTATATTGTGTCATTCCATAATGTACTAAAAGAGAGCCAGAATGTGCATCTACATTAGGCCATGGATTTTTCACTTTTCCCAATCCACCAAGTACTTCAGGTACTATTTCAAATAAATCCCAAACTATCTGAACGATTGGGTCGTCTTTGATATTGTCTTGTGCAAAACGCATTTGTGCCATGAAGCGAGGATCTGGTTTTCTCAATACCGCATGACCATATCCAGGTACTACTTTTCCAGAATTGAGTGTATCAAGAATATACTGTCTGATCTGGTCTTTCGTAGGTTTATTGGTACCGAGTTCTTCCACCATTTCAAATATCCATTTGATCACTTCCTGATTTGCTAAGCCGTGTAAAGGTCCTGCCAATGCATTCATCGAACCACTAAAAGAGTAATATACATCACTAAGTGTAGAACCTATCAAGTGCATGGTATGAGCAGAGGCGTTACCTCCTTCGTGATCTGCATGAATCGTAAGATACAAGCGCATGAGTGCCAGAAAATCACGGTTGTCAAAATTCATCATTTTGGCAAAATTACCTGCCCAGTCCGTTTCTGAATCCGGTGCTATGATATCTTCATTATGATAAGTGTATCGGAAGATAAAAGCAGCTATCTTAGGCAACTTAGCGATCATGTTCATTGAGTCTTCGTACATCGCATCCCAATAATCATTTTTATTCATGCCGTCTTCGTATCTTTTGGCAAAAATACTTTCATTTTGCAAAGCCAAAACGGCAACACTAAATTGTGTCATCGGATGTGTTCCTTTGGGCAAGCTCCTCAATGTATCAAATACGTACTGTGGTACATTGCTTCTTCTAAACCATTCTGCCGAAAGCCACTTTACATTTTCATCCGTTGGGATCTCTCCAGTCATCATTAACCAAAATAATCCTTCCGGCAATGGCTCTTTACCGCCTGGTACACGTGGTAGTAATTCGCGCAACTGTGGGATATTATATCCTCTAAAGCGTATGCCTTCTTCAGCATCAAGTGATGAAGTATCCCAAATCATACTCTTGACACTGCGCATACCGCCTATCAATTGCTCTACGGTTACTTCATCCACCTTTTTAGTGCCGTGCTCTTTTAATATTTCTCTTAATTGAGTTTTAACACTTTGGGACTTTTGAAAAAACTTTTCTTTTAATAAATCCATTATTTAATCTATGGTTTAGATATGTTTATGATATAATTTTATGAAAATCACTGATTTATGAAATTACAACAAATGAATCGTCAAAGTGATTTACAAAAACTGCGCTAAATTAAAAATAATACGCAAATTATCATCAAAAGATGAAAAAAATCAATATTTTATACATAAAGTTTCACATTACGCTGTCACTACTTGATCGAAGTGTTTTATAGCTTCTTTAATCCTTGCTGACGATTCTTGTCCGCCCAAAAGCGTCATGGACTCCATCAAATCGGGTCCTTGCATACTTCCACTAACTGCAACTCTGAGCAACGGCATAAAATCGCCAAGTTTAAGACCGTTATATTGAATATATCCTTTTACGGCATTTTCTATTGCTGATTTATCCGCTGCTGCCAGCCTGTCCGCTATATTCATAAAATGCTGATGAAACTCCGGTTTGTACTTTTTGGCAATAGTTGTATCGTCATACACAGTAGGAGCTTCAAAGAAAAAAAGACCGTTGGTGATTATCTCATGCGTTCTGTGCACACGTTCCTTCATCAGGCGACACACTTCACTAAGATACTCCAAACCGACATTATATCCTGCTGCTTTTGCTTGATTTTCAACTAATGAAGCCAGCCTTTCGTTATCTGATTTGATAATATATTGTTGATTGAACCAAAGCGCTTTATCGATATCGAACCGAGCACCAGATTTGACGATTTTATCAAGGCTAAATAGTGGAATCATCACTTCAGTATCCAATATTTCCTGATCATCACCTGGACTCCAACCAAGCAAAGCAAGGAAATTTCTCAATGCTTCCGGTAGATAACCATCTTCACGGAAACCGATAAAATTATCTTCCGGGTTATCACTTTCCCAAGATAACGGAAATACAGGAAATCCAAATTTCGCACCGTCTCTTTTACTGAGTTTTCCTTGTCCTGTAGGCTTCAAAATCAGTGGAAGATGTGCAAACTCAGGTGCTTCCCAACCTAAAGACCGATACATAATGACGTGATGCGGTGTACTACTCAACCACTCTTCTCCACGTATTACATGGCTGATTTTCATCAAATGGTCATCGACAATATTGGCAAGATGATAGGTAGGCATACCGTCTCCTTTCAAGATCACCTTGTCATCCAATTCGTTGCTGTCAAAGGATACATGTCCACGGATATGGTCTGTAAATTCGATTTTTTCATCCTGTGGGATTTTCAACCTTACCGTAACATTTTCTCCCTGCTGCATGTGTTTTTGAGCTTCATCTTTGGATAGCGTAAGCGAATTTTTAAGGCTGTTTCTCGTTTTGACACCGTATCTAAACTCCGGATCGCTCTTACGCAATTGGTCAAGCTCATCGGGTGTATCAAATGCATAATAGGCATGACCTTTTTCTATAAGCGTTGCTGCATATTCCTTGTAAATCGCTTTGCGTTCCGACTGGCGATAAGGGCCATACGCTCCACCTTTTTCCGGGCTTTCTTCAGGTGTGATACCAAACCAATCCAAAGCTTCTACGATGTACTTTTCGGCACCTTCTACATATCTTGTCTGATCCGTATCTTCTATACGAAGTATAAAAGTACCGTTGTGCTTTTTGGCAAACAGATAATTGTACAATGCCGTTCTCATCCCACCAATATGTAACGCTCCTGTCGGGCTTGGTGCAAATCTGACTCTTACGTCTGTCATATTTTTATAAATTTTATTTCGTTGGTTTGTTAATGATTTTAAAAAACATAATTTTAATACAGCGTTTAATAACAATTAGCTGTTATATATTAAATCAAAAAGACTTGCTTTTGGTTTTATGGAAAATACCAAATCTTTTTGAAAAGCACAAAATTAAATTATAAAGCCCATTATACCACAATAAAATATGTACTTAGTTAAAACGCCGCCATTCATCAAGACTATTTTCAACGACTTTATATGGGAAATTGATACAGAAGATAAGGAAGTTTTCTTGACATTTGATGATGGCCCTATACCTGAGGTGACTCCTTGGGTATTAGATATGTTGAAAAAATATGATTTTAAAGCTACATTTTTTTGTGTTGGCGATAATGTGCGTAAATATCCCGACATCTACAATCGCATATTAGATGAAGGTCATACGGTTGGCAATCATACATACAATCATCTCAACGGCTGGCTCACAGACAATGATGTTTATCTTGAAAATATCAATAAGTGTGATGTAATCTTTGACACGCATTTTTTTAGACCTCCTTACGGAAAAATCAAGAAAGCGCAATTTTCAGTACTAAGATTGACAAAGACCGTCGTCATGTGGGATATTTTGAGTGGCGATTTTGATACAGAAATATCTAAAGAAAAATGCCTAAACAATGTTATTCAGCATTACAAACCTGGTTCAGTCGTTGTATTTCATGATAGCCTTAAAGCTGAAGAAAAATTGAGACACGTCCTTCCAAAGGTTTTGGAACACCTTTCGGAAAATGGGTATCGCTCTGAGTCGCTCGAACATGCTATGGCTATGAGTGAATTGGTATGATTTTTTTTGATGGACTGTATTCAGTGGACAATGGACAGATGACAATGGACAGATGATAGATGATAGTGAGCAATGGGCAATGGACAATGGACAGATGACAATGGACAGATGACAATGGACAATGGGCAATGGGCAGATGACAGTGGACAATGGGCAATGGGCAATGGGCAGATGATAGTGGACAGTGGACAATGGGCAATGCTAAATTGTTAATGGTTAATTGTAAATTACTATTGATTTTTTTTCCGACAACCGACAACCATCAACCGACAACCATATAAACCTTTACACCCATAAACCTTTAAACTTCCATCAACCGACAACCATCAACCGACAACCAAATATCTATTTACACAGAAAAACTACATACGCATTGGCTGGTTCAAAGCCGATTTCTACTGCTGATTTAATATCTCTACATGCTTGTTTTGAATTTTGTAGATTGGAATAAATATTCGCTCTATTGAAATAGGCTTCTCCAAAATCTTTTTTAAGTGCAATCGCACAATTGTAATCTATTAATGCATTTTCATAATGTTGCGAAGCTAAGAAGCAATTTCCTCTTTGTAAGTATAGGTCTGCATTCTTGCTGTCGTGCTTGATGAGGTTGGAGAGATCCATGATAGCTTCTTCATATTTTTTCATACCCATTGTCGTGATTGACTTGTTTTTGAGAGCATGAATGTGATTTGGATTGAGTTGCAAGCAAATATTAAAATCCAAGTCTGCACCATTCAAATCTTGCATCATCAATTTGGCATATCCTCTACAAAAAAACATATCTGTCGCCGACGGCTTTTTAGCTATTGCCAATGTAGCATCAGCGATCGATTCTGGCCACATTTCAAGTTCTATTTGCATCTTGACACGTTCGGCAATAGGCGTAAATTCTTTTGGCTTAATATCACTGGCTACCTTAAAATCATGCAAAGCACCTACTTTGTCTAAGACTTTTACTCGGCAAATACCACGATTGAGATAATTTGAATAGTTTGGTTCGCTGTATATGATCGATTTGTCAAAATCAGCAATCGCTTCCAAGTACATGCCTGATTTCATATACGCTGTACCACGAAATTGGTATGCTTTAACCTGAGTAGAATCTCTCTGTATTAATACTGAAAGACTTTCGATGCATTCCTTGTATTGATTGTTATTGAGCAGCGTATAACCTTTGTGCAGTCGGGCTTTATGGTAGTCAGGATCGATATCAATCGCCTGATTGTAAGCATGGATAGCGTCATCATATTTTTTCAAGTTGTAGGCACTGTTGCCAAGATAATACCATGTTTTAGCATCGCTTGGATCAGACTCTATGCACGCTCGATAAGCGGACATTGCCAGTTCAAATTTTTTGGTATTAAAATATTCCGAAGCCTTAATACAAAGATCCTCCTCTGTAAAATCAGTTTGGCTAAAGCCGACAAAGTACAAACATATTGCCAGAAAGGCGCTTATTAAAACTCTCATTTTTTCGGTTTAGATTGTTAGTTGTTACACATAACAATTATAGAAACTATCTGGGGGAAATATGTTTATGAGACAAAAATGGAATAAATATTTATATAATTGCTACTTTTGGGCTAATTTTTTTTTAAAATAATTATTTTTTTCATGGATAAGCCAGCAATAAGTGATAGTTCAGGAGATGAATTGGATGCTGCTTCACGCAAGAAAGACCATATAGAATTAGCCTTTAAAGCTCGGATTGCTTCCTGTGATATTGATAATAGGTTTAATTATGAACCGTTATTAGCAGTACATCCGTCAGACCATAGTCATCTTGCTACTACTTTTGCAGGAAAAGACTTGAGTGCGCCATTGTGGGTGTCGAGTATGACTGGTGGAACAGAGAAAGCATCAATAATCAACCGCAATCTCGCTCAAGCATGTGGCAATTTTAAATTGGGTATGGGATTGGGTTCGTGCCGTCAATTGCTATATAGTGACACGTATTTAGCCGATTTTCAATTACGGTCACTTATCGGAGAACAGCCATTTTATGCTAATTTGGGCGTGGCGCAAGTTGAAAAGCTTCTTGATGCAGGTCATACAAATAAAATTAGTGAATTGATCAACAAATTGGATGCTGACGGACTCATTATTCATGTCAATCCACTACAAGAATGGCTTCAACCTGAGGGCGACCGATTCAAAAAGCCACCCATTCAGACCATTGCATCAGTCCTTGAAAAGTTAGATATACGTATCATTGTAAAAGAAGTAGGACAAGGCTTAGGACCGGCAAGCATCGAGGCTTTGTTGCGTATGCCACTCGTTGCCTTAGATTTTGCTGCAAGTGGTGGCACTAATTTCGCATTAATGGAGATGATGCGATCTACTCATGCTATTAGTGAACAATACCGGTCTTTAGTACATATCGGACATACAGCGGAAGAGATGGTAAATTTGACCAATGCAATATCACATGATTTGGGAGCCGATTGTCTAACAAAACAGGTAATCATATCTGGTGGAATAACCGATTTTTTGGACGGATATTACTTAACTGAACAATCAAAATTACCTGCAATTTACGGGCAAGCATCAGGATTTTTAAAACATGCTATGCAGGAATATGAGGCGTTGGAAACATATATACATCTTCAATTGAATGGGTTGTCATTGGCCAAAGCATTTTTAAAAATTAAATCTTAGTACATAATATCATCATGTCGAAGCGTATAACGGGATTTTCAAAATTAGGTAAGGAAGAGAAGCTTTCATGGTTGGAAGAAAACTATGCTAAAGCCCATAGTGAACTCGGTAATGAATTGAAGAAATTCTGGATCAAGGACGAAGAAGCTCAGAAAATGCTCGACGGTTTCAGTGAAAATACAGTAAGCAACTTCTTTTTGCCGTATGGTCTTGCGCCCAATTTTTTAATTGACGGTAAGACGTATTGTGTACCCATGGTCATAGAGGAAAGCTCTGTGGTCGCCGCTGCATCTGCTGCCGCCAAATACTGGATGGATAGAGGTGGTTTCAAAACGACAATATTAGGCACTGTAAAGATTGGACAGATACATTTCAAATGGGAAGGTCCGAGTTCATTCATTTTCGGTCAGTTCGATGCGATAAAAGAAGTTTTGACCAAAGGCGCTCAACCCATAGTACAGAATATGGAAGAAAGAGGCGGCGGAGTTCAGAAGATTGAATTGCTTGATTTTACGGAGCAGGAAGTCGGCTTGTACCAGATACGGGTACATTTTAACACCAAAGATTCGATGGGCGCTAATTTTATAAATTCGGTGCTTGAAAATTTTGCTGCATCATTAGAGGCTTACTTCGTACATCAAGATGATATTCCAGATCAATATAGAGATATAGACATCATCATGTCAATACTCTCCAACAATACACCCGAATGTACTGTCAGAGCCGAAGTGTCATGTAAAATTAGTGAGTTAGGTACTTTTGATAATGGTATGATGGCCGGGCGATTGGCTGAAAAATTTAGAATGGCGGTCCGAATAGCCCATATTGATCCATACAGAGCTGCAACACATAATAAAGGTATATTTAACGGAATAGATGCAGTCGTCTTAGCTACCGGTAATGACTTTAGAGCGGTTGAAGCGGCTGGACACACTTTTGCTGCCAGAAATGGGCAATACCGGAGCCTGAGCTTTTGTGAGATCAATGATGATATATTTAGATTTTGGCTTGATGTACCTTTAGCTATCGGAACTGTAGGAGGATTGACTGCTTTACATCCATTAGCCAAGAATTCGCTTGAAATACTTGGAAATCCGTCCGCCGAGACCTTGATGAGTATCATTGCATCTGTAGGGCTGGCTCAAAATTTTTCTGCTATTAAATCCTTAGTGACAACGGGCATCCAAAAAGGCCACATGAAAATGCACATGATGAATATGTTAAATCATCTGCAAGCCAATGATGATGAAATACAAAGCGTACTACTGCATTTTGAAGATAAAACGGTTTCATTCTCAGGTGTTCGGGATTTTTTAAAGATGTTGAGGGTGAAGTGATTTTGTGACATGATCATGCTGGGTTAAAACCCAGCACAATTGATTATTTTCATTTTTGGCTTTTGTCGTGACTTTTGTGTCGGGTAAAACCCAACATACACAATGGATTCCACGGCACAATTGATGATTTTCATTTTTGGCTTTTGTCGTGACTTTTGTGTCGGGTTAAAACCCAACACTATAATATTTACCCGTGCCTTGGCACTCTATAAACAATATGAACTAAACATTTTATCAATTCATCACCGGTAGATTGGCATATTTTCTCCCGTATTCTATCATTTGATCGTAAAAAGACATCGGAATTTCCAATTTGACATCTATGATTTTTCCATTTTCTTCTATGGGTGTTAGTACTGGCTGTATAAAGCCTTTATATGGTTTGATGTTTAGTTTGGCGTATCTTTGGAGCACTTCATTGTGGAGCTCGGGATTGACTTTCACACCATAATCTTCTACTAATTTTTTACCTGCTTCATAATCACCCTCAGATTTTATGCGCTGTATTTCCCTTAATAAATCGCCAAAAAGGACTCTGAGTTTGTCATAATTATTGACCTGAACATACGTTTTACCATTGCGATTGACCATCTCTACTACCTTGTCTGCTGCTCCTTTTTCAAGCGCCCAATATGCAACCAATGCACGGTTGCGCATGTGCGCTTCCTCGATCTGATCACCCTGTTTGATACGTACCAATTGCGTCATAAGGCCATTCATCATATAGCTGTCGTACTCGGCTTTGCCCACTTCGATAGACTCCATGACTCCGATATCAACTAATTTTTGATCCATGACATAATATAGTGCTACCAAATCTGCACGGGCTTCTTCAAGTGTGGAAGCATAATTTTTAAGTGTTTTATCGGGTGTGGCTACGCCAGGATTTATCTGCCCAGATGCGTGACCTATACATTCATGCATATCTGTATGCAAATCAGACGCTAAACTTCCATGTTGCTTTATTCTTGTCTTTACTTCTTCGTTAACACCAAATTCGTCTGTCATTCCGCTACCAGCACTGTTATTATAAGCACTGACAATATTGCCTAAAGATACAGATTTGGAACCGTACTCTTTTCTGAGCCAGTCAGAATTTGGTAGGTTAATACCAATCGGAGTACTTGGCGCAGCATCGCCTGCTTCGGTGACTACATTTATCACTTTTGCGTTGATCCCTTTGACATTTTTCTTTTTATGCTCGGGCATGAGTGGGGAGTTGTCTTCAAACCATTGTGCTTCTTTTGCTATGGCTTCTATTCGCCTTGAAGATTCGAAGTCTTTAATGGATACAATGGATTCAAATGAGCCTTTTTTGCCAATGGCATCGCCATATACTTCTATAAAACCAGTAGTGAAGTCAACAACGGTATTGGTGTTTTGTGTCCATGCTATCGCATATTCATCCCACTTACGGAGATCGCCTGTTTTATAATATTCAACCAAGATCTCCAAAGATTTCTTTTGTTGGTCATTTTCGGATAGTGGAATGGCTTTCTCTATCCAATAAATCATCTTGTCGATTGCGGCACCATACATACCACCTGATTTCCATACCTTTTCGACAATTTTTCCGTTTTCCTTAACCACTTTGCTGTTTAATCCCCATTCTGGCTCACGGTCGCTTTTAGGAAAAGTGGCGTAATATGCTTCTACTTCAGCTTGTTTCACACCTTCGTAGAAATTATTGGATGATGCCTGAATATGGTCTATACCTGGGCTGAAATCTGCCATTTTCGGTGCATAGTTTCTGTCAAATATCACCTTGTTTATGTTTGATAAAAGGTCTTCGACAGTTTCTCCAGATGCTAATGGCATCAAGCTTGCATCACTATTTTTCACCAATACGGCAAAGTATTCTTGATTGAAACTTGGTATCAGCTTTTCATTGCCATAATGATGATATATACCGTTGCTAAACCAAACTTGACCAGCCCAAGTTTTGAACATTTCCCAATCTTCACCTGATTTTTGACCAGAATAGGTCGTGTATATAGCTTCCAACATTTTGCGTATAGTCAGATTGTATTTGCCGCGTTGATCCCAAATGATATCCCTTCCAGCGAGTGAAGCTTCTGAAAGATAATAGATAAATTCTTTTTGTTGCGGTGTCAATTTTTCCCAACCAGGAACCTGATATCTGAGTATCTGTAAATCCGCAAAAGACTCAGCATTATACTGAAATACATCAGTAGTTGTATTTCCGGTTGTATCTGCATCAGCGTTGTTGTTTTGTTTACATGCGCTTAACATTACGATACTTACAAGCAGTATCATGGCTAATTTTAAATTTGACATAAGTTTTATTACGTGTTTTAAAGCTGAATTTAAAAAGTTGTGTAAAGGTAAGCAATGGGTTTCATTTTGAACGCTTTTTTATCAATGTAGAATAAATGTTTTAAGAAATTGACGTTAAATCATCAATTTTCAAGTGAGAAATCGGATGATTTTTAAATATTACTTTTTTTTATTTATATAAATGAGATGGGAGAATTTGTGCGATTTTGCTTAAGATGTCCGCATTTACTACCTTTACAATGAAAAAAACATAGGGTTAACAATTTATTTTGTAAATTACTATTTGTCATTATATGGAAATTCTTTACTTTTGCGGCTTATTTTAAATTTCATTTAATCTTTAAAACAACAAAAATGAATAAAACAGATTTAATTAATGCTGTTGCAGAATCTGCAGGAATTACTAAAGCACAAGCTGGAAACGCAGTTGACGCTGTATTTAACAATATCGAATCAGCACTTAAAGGCGGTGACAAAGCTGCTTTTGTAGGTTTTGGTACTTTCTCTACAGCTCATAAGCCAGCAAGAGAAGGAAGAAACCCTTCAACTGGTAAAACTATTAGTATTGCTGCAAAAACATCTGTTAAGTTTAAGGCTGGAAAGACCTTAACTGATGCGATGAACTAATCAGTCAGGATATTAGTTTTTTTTTGAAAGTATAAAGAAGGTTGTACATTAATTTGTGCAACCTTTCTTTGTTTATAGCGAATCATTTGCAATCACGATGTAGCCGTCCGTTTAAAGAAGATCCATTCATGCGATCCGAAATAGGTCGAACATAAACTCGGATTATTTTACCGAGCTATTCATATCTGAAGTATTGGTTTTAGTGGCATATTATTATAGATTACATCTCTCCCTCAAAGTCTCCATTTCCTTCCCCTTTTGAGGATTTCTTTTTATCATTTGACATATTCAACCTATAATTTATCGTTGCCATAATGGGTGCTCTACGCCATTGCATACTTACATGCTGGTAATAGTCATCATTAAAAAGCTCTAAATTGCGTCTTCTGGAATTTAATAAATCTCTTGCAGAAAGGGTAAATGTTGCATTATTATTTAAGAAATCCTTACTCAAAGCTACATCAACAATATACATCTCCTTTTGCCTACCTTGTGCTATGTCAATAGGCGCTCGATAATTTAATCTCAACTGAAACTCGGCATTATTCCAAAAAGAAACCTTAGAGCCGACACGTCCAAACCAGCTAAAATTGTCAGTGCTGAAATCTTGTCCTTCTACTTGACCATTGAGTTTTGCTCTGAATACATTTGCGCTACCGTCTAATCGCAACCATTTCAATGGATTATATGCAAAAAGGAACTCAATTCCTGTATGGTCATTGGTTGCAAGATTGACTGGCATTGACAACGTTGTTCCATCAGCATTGAATTGTGTGATACGTTGGATTACGTCTGTAGCGTGCTTCCAATATATGTTTGTTCCGAAATTACCATTCGTCCAATATTTAATATGTCCCAACTCGTAACTATCCGTATATTCGGGATTGAGCAGCGGGTTTCCAGTTGATATATTCCTATTGTCAGAGAATGTATAGAATGGGATTAATGTCCAAAACGAAGGGCGTTGTATCCTCCTCGAATAACTTAACTGCACTTGATTTTGACCTTCAAATTCATAATTAATATGCCCGCTTGGAAATAGTTGAAAATATGATCTTGGGCTTTTGACATTCGTTTCTACAAGTTCGGTGGAAAAATCCGTATATTCTGCTCTCAGACCTGCTTGATATGAAAACCTATTATACTTTGAACCATAAATAGCATAAGTGGCTAGTACATTTTCTTTGTAAATGAATTGATTGGAAAAATCAGGTATCTTTTCCCATGCATCATCAACAAGATCTTCAGTAAGATAATCATTGGTAATGTCTCGCAATTGACCTCTCATTCCAATCTCAAACTTACTCGCCTGATTGAATGGATGTATATAATCTAATGTGACGGTCGTTTGCCTTTCATTCTCAACATTGTCAGATCGCTGCGTCCGATTATTGCCTATAGGTTGACCAAAGTTATAGTCACTTTGCAGATAATCCGCTAATTCTTCTTCATTATAATTACTATATTGAACGGATGCATTGAGCTCACGACCTTCTTGTTTAAACTTCTTTGCGTAATTTAATGAATACTCTATCGAAGGGCTCTTTTCGATTTCATTTTCTATACGTTCTGAATACGCATTTCTTGGAATATTCTCCATACCTCTTGCTTCTCCCGGAAGAAATAAATGGTCATAATAATGGATGGTTGTCGCGTTATCGCTTTTAGTGGTGCGATAGGAAAACATTCCTGTCAACACCTGATTTTCCGAAATAGAAAAATCCATTCCTGCCCGAAAACTATTGGAAAGTCGATCTCTCAACACTTTTCTTTCCGTATGCGTAGCAGAGGTCGAATCATTATGGTACAATTCTAAATAATTAAAACCGTCAGTTGGACTCTTGCCTGTGTTAAGTCCATAATTCAAAAAGAAATTGGTTCGACCTTTTCTATAATTTATATTAGCACCAGCACCATAATTTTCAGGCCAACCACCTGACAATTCGAAGCTACCATTGATACCGGGTTTTGTATTTTTCTTGAGAATAATATTGATAATACCAGACATGCTTTCCGCTTCGTACCGAGCTGAAGGATTTGTTATGACTTCTATTCTATCAATCATATTGGCTTGTAAAGATTTCAGTACATTATTGCCATTAGCATTGTTCATACCACCTGGTTTGCCGTCTATCAGTATTCTTACATTGCCATTGCCACGCAGACTTACGTTCCCTTCCAAATCGACAGTAACAGATGGCACATTGTCTAAAACATCCACCGCAGTACCTCCACGATTAGACATATCTTGACCTACATTAAAGACCCTTTTATCGAGTGCGAAACTTGTTTCGCTTTTTTGCCCTGTGATCTGTACCGCCTGAAGCATTTCGGCATCCACACCGATTTGGATGATACCGAGATCTTGATTTCGATTAGCCGAAGAAACGACTATATTACTAATTTTCTTAGGTTGATATGCTAATAGTTCTATCAATAAATATATTTCTCCTTGTTGAACATCTATCTTAAAATAACCCGTTTCATTTGTTATATCTCCGCTTATGATCATGCTATCCGCAGCAGAAAAAGCCGATACGGCCACAAATTCGAGTGGTTCAAGTGTTGATTTATCTACAATTTGTCCTTGAATAGTAAAAGATTGGTCAAAATGCTGACCCAATAAATTAAAAGCTGACATGATAAAAGCCAGGAGGAAAAAAATATGTTTCATCTATATAAATGATTGAATACGAATAAAGACAATAATAGATTTGTAATGTTTTGGAATCAAGATAATCTTAAAGACTTTAAGTATAATTTAACGGTTTTAGAACCATATTCAACGCATTATAATAAAGTATGATCAATTTCAATCAAAAAATGATAATTTTCCATGATAATTCAGCTCTTTTTTCGACAACAGTACGGCTATTAACTCAAAAAGTAGCTTCGCCTGACGAAAAATGCTCTTATTTTTATGATTTGAAAGCATATACCTGAGTAGTTACAATAAAAAAAATCCTTAATCAATTAAGACTAAGGATTTTTAATATTTGTGGGCCCACCAGGACTTGAACCTGGGACCACCTGATTATGAGTCAGGTGCTCTAACCAACTGAGCTATAGGCCCTGCTTTGATTAGCGAGTGCAAAAGTAGTAATATTTATTATTATTGCAATGTTTTGATGAAAAATTATATAAAAATTCATGTGATTTTTAAAAATCACACCATATAGTATATGATGAACCTAATTTTGACTTTTTATATATTCATAAAATGATTTTTTGCCATACTTATATATATAATATGATTGTGCCAAAAGTAGAGCATCATTCAATCAATATGATTTTATTTTGAATATGAGTAATGAAAATGGGTAAAGGATTGCCAGTTGGATTGGTATGCGCCAACTCAGAAATTTTTAAAAAAATTAAAAAATGTGGATAAATTAGGCTAAATTGGACTAAAAAAATGAGTATCAATTAATAAAAAGAAGTCATGTATTAACATGTGTTGATTAATGTTTTAATTAACAATCAAAATGAATATATCTTCATAACACATTGTATATCAAATATATGAATTAAAAGTTCATTTGATAAAAAAAATTAAAAATGTGGATAAAAAGTTTTTTCAAAAAGGTGTCAGGGTCTGAAATATATCTATATTTACACCGTAATTTAATCCTGGACTCAACACAATATGGAAAATAAAGTAAAACGAGATACAACTTTTATTAACCTCGTGTCTGAATTTGAAAGTAGATTTGAACAAGGCGACATCAGGTTTTTAAACGAAAAGGTGTTACTGCAGTTGGTTGATTATTATGAAGACGAATATCTATTGGACAAAGCGATAGAAGTAGTTAACATAGCCATTGACCAATATCAATACAGATCTGACTTTTATATCATCAAGGCACGACTTCAGCTAAACATGGGCAATATAAACGATGCCCTTCATACCCTAAATATAGCTGAAAATATAGCTCCCTACGAAAGGGACATACAAATGCTAAAAGTGAGAATTTTTGCGTTAAACAAGGATTTTGGTGAAGCTCAAAGCATTATAGAAGACATAAAGGAAGGTGCGACGAGAAGTGATTATGTAGATATATTATTAGCGGAGTCTTACATTCATGAAAATATGAAAGATTACAACGCTATGTATGATACTATGGCAGAAGCGATACGCTTAGACAGCAAAAACGAAGAAGCTATGGAACGTATCTGGATTAGCGCTGAATTGTCAAGAAGATATGAAGATAGTGTGAAATTGCACTTAGAAGTCATAGAAAACGACCCTTACAATTATCAAGCATGGTACAATCTTGGTCACGGATACACATGTATATGGGAATATGAAAAGGCAATAGAAGCAATGGAGTATTCTTTTATCATCAATCCTGGTTTTGAAAGCGCTTATTTGGATTGTGCAGATACATGTCGCCAAGTACGAGATTTCGAAAAGGCATTAGAGATATATAAAGAAGCGTATCATAAATTTGGTACTAACCACGAACTAATGGTCAATATCGCACAGTGCAATATATCATTGAACCGCTTCGGTATTGCAAAGCAATGGTTATTGAAAGCCATAAAAGCTGATGCTTACAATGATGAGGCTTATTACCTATTGGGCGAGTGCTATACCAATGATCAGATCTGGTATAATGCTATCAACGCTTACCATAAAGCGATCCAACTTGAAAACAGAAGAGAAGAGTATTATTTAGGTCTTGCCAAAGCATATATCGCAGTTGAAGATTACAATAAAGCAACTGTAAATTTTCAACTTGCAACACAAACTGGTCCTGAAGACACACTTTACTGGAGAGAATATACCAGTTTCCTTATAAAAATAGGACTTTTGGGAGAAGCCGAACAAATATTGGATGAAGCCGATGACCATACTTATGGAGCAGACCTCGTATATTGTAGAGCAGCATTACACTACTTACGAAAAGATAAGGTCGAATGTATGACTTTATTAGAAGATGCACTCATGGAGGATCATGCCATGCACCAGATATTATTTGCATTGGTTCCTGAACTACACATTGATCAAGAAATATTGTCTATGATAAAATATTACGCGGAATAATAAATATACTAATAGAGTATATCAAAATTTACTCTTTTGAATAACCAAGACTGAAGGGCATTCCTCTCTGCGGAGTAGGATGCTCTTTTTTTGTGTAACAATGCAAACTTCATTCAAATCATTCATCCTCAGACACTAAAACCTCTTTCTTGAAGATATAAACATGACTGGATAGATTACTATTTTCTGGTTTGTACAAGACAAAAGCCAATTTCCATCCCAATTTTCCTAAATAATTGAAAGCATCAATAGCATTATTGAACTCCAAATCATTTCCTTCTTCATCTTTCAGTTTTTGACTATCAAAAACTCCCTTTTTAGGCTCACCAAAGTCAACATAAATCACATCTTTTCTACTCAAAAATTTACCTCTAACTTCCACCTGACAATACTGCTCGATCGTATGCTGGGAAGAACCACTAATAGTGAACATCAGACAAAGGAATAAAAATATCGTTTTCATCTTTTATAAAATAAATTATCATTGGAATAAATATAATAAAAAAAGATAGCAACAATTAGTTGTAACAAACTCTAAATCTACACATTAATTAATTGTTAAAAATATTTTCGATTCCAACATTCAATTTTCAATTCAAAAAAATAATGGCATTGTTTAGCTCGTGTTGTCGATGACGACAAACTCTAATATCAATCTTTGCTTGGAAGCTAAGATTATCAAGGTCTTTTAGGATAAGAGCCGAATAACGAGCATTTATGAAGCTCAAATTGCTATCCAAAATCACAATCTTATTGTTGCAAATAAATTTGCAACGCCATAATCAAATCGCAAAAAATCATTAATCATTAACGATTAATCCATTGACACAAGTCTTACTTTCACTTCGTTTATCTTCGTTTCAGATCGTGAAATGACCGTAAATATACATCCGTTCATGGCGATTTCTTCTCCCATTTCGGGAATACTACCCAATGTCATCACGATATAACCGGACAAAGTCGTGTAGTCTTCCTCAGGAAAATTAAACTGTGGATATTTGTCATTTAAGTACTCCAATTCAAGTCTGCCGGAAAATATATATTCGTTGTCATTTATTTTTTCCTCGGTGTAAGACTCTTCGTCGTGCTCATCATCTATTTCTCCAAATATCTCTTCAAGGATGTCCTCCAACGTTATCAATCCTGATGTACCACCAAATTCGTCCACTACACAAGCTATATTTGTACCTTGCTTGATAAATTTATGCATCAGATCCTGCACATTCATCACATCAGGAACGATATCAATCGGCAAAATGATCTCATTGACAGACTGTATCGGCTCAAAAAGCTGCTGATGATGTATGTAACCAACTATATGTTCGAGGTCTTCATCTGCTACGATAAGTCGTGAATGTTTAGATTCTAAGAAGGTTTCTTTTATCTTTTGCAGATTGTCATTATTTACTACAAATACGATTTCATTTCTTGGTATCATACAGTCCCGAACCTTGAGCTGATTGAGATTCAATGCATTATTGAGTATTTCCTTGTCTATATCTTTTTCTTCATGGATATTGATCTGTATATAGCTCTCAAGATCGTCTTTTGTAAATTGGGCTTCTTCACTATTCTCGGCTTTTCCGTAAAATATACGGCTAAATCCATTAGAAACCTGAATCAAAAACCAGCCTGGAATACTAAATATCCATTTGGAAATAAATAATGGTACAGCCAATCTCGTGATGAGTTCATTGGCATACGTCCTAAAAAACACCTTGGGTAGATACTGACCTATTACGATTGCTATTGAGGCCATAATCCAGATGACGATAAACCAAGATACCCAAGGATAATCTGGTAACATCTTCTCAAAAATCGGAAACAACACTTCATTAAACACAAGTACATAAAGTGCTAGAAAAAACAAAAAACCTGCATGCATCGCTGTTAGGAATATCATTGGATAATCATACAGATTGGAAAGTATCCGGGATATCCTTGGATTTTTACTTTTCAGGATTTCAACGCTGAGTTTATTGGAAGTGCGGTACAAAACCTCTCCTCCTCGATAAAAAGCTGTACATATCAACAATATAATAATTAATCCTGCAATCATTTTCCTTTGTGCTATTATTTGAATTCAGCTATAAAATCTCCGGCATTGAGCTTTCCTTGTACTTTCTGACGTATTTCAAAAACGGTAAATGATTGATTCGCCCGAAAACCAAATCCATACGTCGTATCTCCTTTTTCTGCTTGAGTGATCCTAACTAATTTATCAGTATAAACGGTTCTCTCTTTTTCATCAAATATCAATTCCGGCGTTTCAAGTTTTTCATTCCTTGCATTGTAAAAGACGACATTACCTTTGGCTGTGATTTTCTTATTGCGCGATTCACGAACTGCCGACTCCGCTTTCAGCCAACTGTCTGTATGGCTTTGATTGTTGAAAAACTCAATCAAGATACCTTTTGGAAAAACATCCATCGTATTATTTTCCTCATTATATCTTTCTAACAATGGCGCATTGACGATCAACTTTATGCGGGCAGAATCACTGTATATAATCCGTACATTCGTACCTTCTTCACGTCCAGCATTGAGATTATCTTCTATAAAAGCATCTATTTCGGCTACTTTTGTAGTACAGGAATTTATCATTCCCACTGTCAATATCAATATAATCAGCCTTATCATTTGTCTCCAGGTGCGAGCACGGTTACATCTCCTGCATGATTGGTCGTAGTGTCATCCAACCACCTTGCAACAACTCGCCAAGTATAAACTCCTGAGACGACAGGGCGACCACTTGCCTCCTTATCTCCATGGCGACTTACACGTCCATTCCATCCGCTGGTATAGTCATTACGGTCAAAATTAACACCATCGACACCTTTATAGACGAGATTTCCCCAACGGTCATATATCTCAAGCAGATCTAAATTTTTAATTCCTTTACTTGCCCACACATTAAAAAAATCATTGATGCCGTCCTTATTACCTGGCGAAAATATGTTTGGTGCGTAAATATGTAGATTTTTATCTACTCGGATCGTAACCTGACTTGTCGCTTCACAACCGCTACTGTCTATGACCGTTACCGTATAAGTCGTGGTCACGGATGGCGCTGCTTTAAATGTAAAAGGGTCTATCTGCTCCAATGGCGGATTCCAGATGACGGTATCTCCCTGTTTTACAGGACTATAGGTAATATGAACCGTCGTATCACTCCCCAAATTGATACTTAAATCAGAGCCGGCATTTATAACAATTTGCTCCGGCTCTTGTATCGTGACCTGAATCGAATCTGTACAACCTTTTATATCTTGTACAAAGATCGTATAACTTCCCGCAGCTAATTGTGCAAATAATGGATTAGGCCCATAAGGGCGATTTTCCAATTTGTAGGTATATTCCGGAGCACCTCTAACTCCTTGCACTATAATTGACCCTTCGGGTATGTTGAAACAACGCAAATCAGTAAGTAATCCGTCCAAACTTAGGGTACTCGTATCTTTACAGCATGGATCCACATATAAATCGACGATCTTGGTCACTGTACATCCCCGTGATGTCTCCACAGTCAATGCGGCTATTTTCTCTCCAAAGGATTCGTATAGTACATCAAAAGGCCCTAATCCAGAAGCATTTCTTGGAACAGATTTATTGCCAAAATTCCATGTATAAGCAATGATAGGATCTGTTTCTGATGTCGAATGGTTGGTAAATACCACGGATTTATCACATTCAAAAGCTTTATTGGCATTCACTTCAAAATCTGGCTTTGGCCCAAGGAATGTACCCGTACCACCAAATTCAATTGAAAATCCACGACCTTCTCTTGTGAAATTATTGACAATCAAAGCATAAGATTTGCCAGACACCATGTTTAATTCTTTGATAAAATTGTTTTGCCCTGCTCTACAACCTGCTACTTCTATCGTATCTCTTTCACCGATGCGCAATCCAGTCGGTCCGTTACAGTCAATCCAATCAGACAGCGGATTCGTAACTCCTCCCGTTCCATTTGCACCAGCACCCATACATCTGATTACCCTCTTTCCTGCACAATCGTCTATACCATTTGGCAATTCATAAACAATAAAATCCAGATCATCAGAGACCCTATTCCTATCTATATGATTATTT
The DNA here is from genome assembly GCA_964399855.1 of uncultured Aureispira sp. Taxonomy (GTDB): domain Bacteria; phylum Bacteroidota; class Bacteroidia; order Chitinophagales; family Saprospiraceae; genus OLB9. Next base: position 21,327 of record CAYNSF010000031.1, read on the forward strand.
GGAGTAAGTGTAAAAGATAGTGTTCCACTCTCATCACAAGTCCATTTATACCACGCTGATTGAAATTCTCCACCTATACAACTATTACCGTCAACTTCTCTTGTATCTTGTCCGGCACTGGTAAGGCTTTCAACTTTAAAAGGAGATTTATCACAAAGGACAACACCATTAATACAGTCAGACTCTGGTGACGGTACAGGCACAAATTCATCCAGACACATTTTAAATGTACCTTCTCCATTGCGTGAAGACTCCACCATTATAAAATATGTATGTCCAGGTGTCAAACCTGTGAGTAATAACTCATCTCCCGACACACTATTTCCCGGCGAACATTCGAGATATTGACCACATTCTTCAAAAACTACAATCTTTGGGTTTCTGATCGTTCCTCCATTTCCAGAGCCAAAAACCCGAATCAAAATACCTGGTTTTCTCGGTGTAAAACTGAACCATACGCCATTTTCCCAAAGTAAAGATACACAGGTATTCGTAAAAAATGGATCAGGCATAGCGCCTATGTTGGTAAATGCAGCATCATCGGAACAATAATTTTCCGTACTGGGTATTTGTGTTGCATACCGACATTCGTCATTGATGACTTGCGCCTTGATGTCTGTCGTGATCATCACGCTCCATACCAAGACAAGTATCGACAACTTTAATATTTGAAATAATTGATTATTCATCGCAACTATTTATAATTTACTCAAGTGTCATTTAAACCATTATTGTACTTTAAACTTACACTTTGACCTAATGTTAACTATTTTATTACGCTAAGTGTTTAATATTTCTTGCAGAAATGTCATATAGAATACGAAAAATCTACACTTTTTAAACGTAAATCATGGGTAATAGTCACGAATTATGAAGTATTAATGTAATTTTGCACCACGTTGCCTAATACAAAATCCATGCTTTATTTAGTACCTACACCTATTGGAAATTTAGAAGACATGACCTTCCGAAGTGTTAAGGTGCTGCAATCTTGTGATATAATCCTCGCTGAAGATACCAGAACAAGCGGGAAATTGCTCAAACATTACAATATTGACAGGCCACTTTGGTCGTTTCATGCTTTTAATGAGCATAAGGCGCTGAAAGGTATCTTGGAGCATATCGAACAGGGAAAAACGATGGCGCTTATCTCCGATGCTGGAACTCCGGGTATTTCCGATCCGGGATATTTATTGGTACGTACTTGTATCAATGCAGGCATCAAAGTGAGTTGTCTGCCAGGAGCTACCGCTTTTGTACCGGCATTAGTCGCTTCAGGAATGGCGTCTGATAAATTTTATTTTGAAGGTTTTCTACCACATAAAAAAGGGCGACAAACCAGATTGAAGTATCTTGCTCAGCTATCTTGTACGATTATCCTGTATGAATCTCCATACCGGCTTATAAAATGCCTGCAAGAAATCAAGGAATATTTGGGTGAGAATCGCAATGTATGTGTAGCCCGGGAGATCAGTAAGATTTATGAAGAATTCAGGGTATCCAACGTAGTCGATGCCATTGAGCATTATGAGAAACATCCGCCTAAAGGCGAAATCGTCATTGTAATAGAAAGTTTAGAAAAATCAGCTTCAAATCAGGAAGATTAATGATACAATTTGAAAAGTTCACTTTAGAAAATGGTCTGACCGTCATCATCCACGAAGACCATTCGACACCCATGGTTGCTGTAAATATCACGTATAAAGTTGGATCAAAAGATGAAGACCCTGACAAAACGGGATTTGCGCACTTATTTGAACACCTCATGTTTGGAGGATCGGCCAATATTCGGGATTTTGACAAGGTCATGCAGGATGCCGGTGGCGAAAACAACGCCTTTACTAATGCCGACCTGACCAGCTTTTATGATATCGTACCCGCTGAAAACTTAGAAGCCGTCCTTTGGCTCGAATCCGACCGGATGTTGCAGCTAAACTTCAGCGATAAAGTATTGAAAACACAGAAAAAAGTTGTCATTGAAGAATTTAAGGAAACCTGCCTCAATGAGCCTTATGGCGATATGTGGCATCATCTCAGCGAACTTGCTTTTAAAAACCATCCATACCAATGGCCAACGATAGGCAAAGATATCAGCCACATCGCTGATGCAAATTTAGACCAGGTAGTATCGTTTTTCAATAATTTTTACAGACCAGGAAATGCTGTTCTGTCCATAGCCGGACATATCACAGTAAAAAAAGCTATAGAATACGTCAATAAATGGTTTGGCGACATACCCAAAGGTCATACTATAAAAAACCAACATAAGCCGGAACCCAAGCACACACAACATAGTAAAAAAGTGATTCAAGCTGAGGTGCCGCATGATGCTATCTATTTGGCTTATAATATGGATGACCGGTTGAGTAAGGAATATTATGTTTGTGATCTCATATCGGACTTATTAGCGAATGGTCGTTCATCAAGATTTTACAAGCATCTGTATAAGGAAAAACAGTATTTCAGTACGATTGATGCATTCATATCAGGATACATAGAACCTGGGCTTTTCGTCATTGAAGGTAAGTTAATGCCCGGTATCAGTATGGAGCAGGCACGAGCAAGTATCGTCGAAGAATTAGACCAGTTAAAGACTGTTCCAATCCCAGAAGCAGAATTACAAAAACTAAAAAATTCGGTTGAAAGCAGCCTGACTTTCTCTGAAATCAGTGTCCTAAACAAAGTCATCAGCTTAGCCTATTTTGAAGCATTGGGCGATGCCAATCTGATCAATGAAGAAGCACGTCGATACCGGGATATCACAGCAGAAGATATTATGCAGACGGCAAGACTTATATTCACGGAAGAAAATTGTAATGAGTTGGTATATTTGGTGTAAAAGTTGATGAGTGTAAAGGTGTAATCGAATCGCCAATCTTTACCCTGTTGGATAATTATTATCTTACAGGGTGAATAGTCAATCAACTGATTTTACAAGTTTAATACACAAAAGATTGAATTGCGGCGAAAAAGTTGTATTTTTACCGCATAATTTGCGGTGGTAATATGTATATACACGAAAAAACGCATTGGACAAACTTTGTTTGGGACAACGATATAATTGTTCCAAAGTTAGCTTCTGTACGTCATTTGCAAGGGCGTTTGCTTGGTCGCATGGAGCGTTTAGGCTTCGACTTTACCGAACGAGCAACTTTGGAATCGCTTATATTGGAAGTTTTGGATACTTCAAGAATTGAAGGTGAGTTTTTAAGTCCAGAGCTTGTTCGTTCCTCTATAGCCCGAAAATTGGGTATAGAAAATGCTGAATTTGTAAAAACACCTCGCAATATTGAGGGTATTGTTGATGTCATTTTAGACGCTACGCAAAATTTTGACCTACCACTCACAAAAGTACGGATTTTAGGGTGGCATAACGCTTTATTTCAAACAGGATATGGCGGCTATTTACCCATTGATGTTGCCAAATATCGTTCAGGAGGAATGAAAGTTGTATCTGGGAATTTTGGTAGAGAAAAAATACACTTTGAAGCACCTTCAGCCGAAAGAGTTCCACAAGAAATGGAACATTTTCTTGATTGGCTGAACAACGAAAACAGCTTGGATTTAGTATTAAAATCGATCATTGCACATTTTTGGTTTGTAACCATACACCCATTTGATGACGGAAATGGTCGTATAGCACGAGCCATATTAGATATGTTTTTAGCCAAAAGTGACAGAAGTAAAATTCGATTCTATAGTTTATCCAACCAAATTTTTAAAGAACACAAAAAGTACAATCAAACGATTGAAAAAGCACAAAAAGGAACACAAGACATCACACCATATTTAGAATGGTTTTTAGGTTGTTTTGAAAGATCTCTATTATCGAGTGAACAAAACTTGGAAATCATTTTGGACAAAGCTCACTTTTGGGACAAGCATCAATCAACCAATATCAATGGCAGACAACGATATATTCTCAATTATCTGTATGACAATTATGATAAAGAAATCGGTTTTTTGCGCACTTCCACTTATGCTAAACTCGCCAATTGCTCTAACGATACAGCACTTAGAGACTTGCAGGATTTAGTCGCAAAAGAAATGCTAAAAGTAGAAGACACTGGCAAAAAGACAAATTATATTATCGTTAGCCCAAAGGGCATCAGAATACCAAAAATATCATTCAAGTGACGTTCAATAAAATAATCATTTGCTTGAGATATTGATGTTTGATAGATAAAAGTTTAGTTAGTCAAAACGTAATTCGGACTCAATAAATCAAAAAAAGTCAATCATTTACCAATTCTTCTTAGGTGGTGTACGATTTCCTGAGCGGCGCATATTTTGTTGAATCTGCTTCTCTTCTTCGTCCATGATTTCGAGGAGCTTTTTGGCTTCCTCTTTGGTCATTTCGGTGTTTTTTTGATTCTTATCCTGTTGCTGACCTTCCTGCTTTTGATCCTGCTCTCCTTCTTGTTGCTGCTGTTCATCCTTATTTTGCTGATCATTTTGTTGCTGCTGGTTTTGCTGCTGATCTTCTTTATTTTCTTGGTTATCGTCCTTTTGCTGCTGTTGGTTTTGCTGATTTTGTTGTTGCTGCTGCTGTTGTAAAGCTCTTTTGGCAAGTGCAAGGTTTTGCTTAGTGGCTATATCGGCCGGATTGTAGGAAAGCGATTTTTTGTACGCTTTGATACTTTCATCGTATTTTTTATTTTGAAAATGCGCATTTCCAAGATTATAAAAGGCTGAGGCTTTTTCATCATCCGTAGTAGCAATGGCAGCTGCATCCTGATAACTTTTAGCCGCTTCTTCATATCTGTTTTGATTGTACGTTGCGTTACCCAGATTGTACCTGGATTTCAAACCCGGTTTTTCTGCTTCAGCCATTCTGTATGATGTTTCTGCCTGATTGTATGCTCCTTTTTTATAGGCGGCATCTCCATTGCGCAATTGCTTGTGTGCTGTCTGCGCATCGACTGACAATACCAGAATCAAAAATAAAAAAATCCAAATGAGTCTCATACCTGTTTCATTTTAAAATTATAAAAAAAACCTATAACCATAAGTACGATTGCAGGAAACAAAATGTATTGATAATAACTCCGATATTCTGTAAAAGATTGCACTTCACGGGCATGTTTTTGCATTTTGTCCAATCTTACATTCAAATCTGATATGATACTTTTGGTGTCATCAGTAAGCTGATAAAATGTACCGCCGCCATTCCCTGCAATATCTTTTAGCAATTCCTTATTGACAATGGATTTTACAGGATTACCATGCTCATCGTGGATATACTTTTCCCTGCCATTTTCTATCAATGGCACTAAATCTCCCACATCTGTCCCGACACCTATCGTAAACACACTCCAACCGGCTTCTTTAGCTTTGGCCGACATAGACAGGGCTTTTGCATCATGGTCTTCTCCGTCTGATATCAGGATCAATGCACGTTGATGTGGCTCTTGCACACTATTCAATGCTAAATCAATGGCTTCGCCAATATTGGTTCCCTGCGTTCCTGCCATATTCGTATTGGCAGCTTTGACAAACATTTCCGCCGCCGCTACATCCGTCGTTAATGGAATCTGGAGAAAGGCACTGCCAGCAAAATATATCAAGCCAACCTGATCCCCTTTCCTTGTACGCAGAAAATCGCTGATAAATCGCTTGGACTTTTCTATCCTTGACGGACTTATGTCACGTGCATTCATGCTATTGGAGATATCTAATGCTACAAAAATATCGCTCTTTTCTACTTGTTTCTTTTCCCTTTTCAGGCCAGACTGTGGATTAGCATAAGTAAGGATCAACAATAACAAAATCAATACAAAAAAGACGATCTTTTGTCCCGAACGTACTTTATAGTTGGTCAACCTTTCAAATAATTCCGGCGATACCATTTTACTGCGCTGTCGTAGTATCTCTCTATTCGACCACCACCATAACAAAACTACGATTGGCAACAACAGCAGCAAATAAAAGCCTGATATTTCTTCCCACCTAAACATATTCCTTTATCTTAATTTATGGTTCTGAAAAGTGTCATTCGCAATCCAAAGCCCAACAACAAAAGTGCCAAACCAACTTTCATAAATCGCCGGTATTCATCTTTATACCGCTTATATACATCGACTTCTATTTCTGTTTTTTCGAGACGGTCTATGTCTTCATAAATCCGCTCTAAGCTGGCTCGGTCTGTTGCTCTGAAATATTGCCCTGTCGTCATTTCCGAAATCTTTTTGAGCAGTTCTGTATCTATTTCCACCCGTGACATCGCAAAATAATATTCTCCGTTTAAGGTGCGATTGACTGGCGACAAAGCCTGCCCCATACTACCTACACCAATGGTATAAACTTTAATATCATATTGCTTAGCTATCTCAGCAGCTGTCATCGGATGGATATATCCGGTATTATTCACGCCGTCTGTTAGTAAAATAATGATTTTTGACTTCGCATCAGAATCTTTCAAACGATTTACGGCTGTAGCCAAACCCATACCGATAGCAGTTCCGTCCTGCACAAGTCCAACTCGCAAATTAGATAGAAAGTCATTCAAAATATTATGATCAACCGTCAATGGACATTGGGTAAAAGCTTCTCCTGCAAACACGACAAGCCCGATCCTATCATATCTTCGCTTTTCAACAAATTCGGCAGCCACCATTTTACTAACTTCAAGCCTGTCCGGATTAAAATCTTTGGACAACATACTACTCGATAAGTCTACAGCCAACATGATATCTATACCTTCCGCCTTGACTTTCTCTTCTGTAAGGTTCAATTGTGGTCGTGCCAAAGCAAGGATAAAACAGGTCAAAGCGCCCATTTTTAGCAATGGAAGATAGTAAAACAACCTTTCCCGAATGCTTTTTTCAGGTAACAAACCACTCAAATCCGACATCACAATATGCGGTATCTCTTTCTTCCGTGCGAAATATTGCCACCAAACCATAACCGGAATGATAAGCAATGCCAACAGCCACCACGGCGAATCAAAATGAAACTGATTCCAGTAATCAACCATGATCCGAAGTATTTGAATGATTCGAAAATGCACCTGTCTCTCTCGTATGTCCAACAAAATCGACGGCCTTACTCATAAATACCTCATGAATATTGTCAGTCGGTATCGCTTTCGCAAATTTCACCAAGTCTGCCACTTGAAGTATTTCCCTTAGATCCGCCTTGTATTTAGGTTCGAAATCTGTATTTTCCAATGCCCTTGAAATCTCATCCGTGGTCATCTCTAATGCCTTAACCTGATAACGATCTTCAAGATACGTCCTTATAATATCCGTCAATCCGGACTGATATTCCTTTATTCGACCATTTTGCCACAATTCTGCTTTATTCAATGCGTTTAATGCTGTCAGCGCCTTTTCGTGTGCAGGAATGATGATTGCTTCTTCTATAACAACCTTATCTTCAGGCTTGTGCTTACGATGTTTGAGCCAATATATCAATGCTCCAATGACCAAAAGTCCCACTAATATATAAAGTATCCACTGATAGTCTGTCCAGTTCGCCTTTTCAATCATGATATCTTTGATCGGATTTATCGACAATGTATCGGTTTGCAACTGCTCTGGTAAAAATACACGTATCATCGGACTGGCTGAAGCTACGATATCTTCCGGACTGTCAAATAGCAATTTTGGATTGGGAATCCTGAAATCACCTTCATTATATATAGCAATCGAAATCGTATTTTCGATCTGATAATGATCACCTTTCAATACAGGATTTAGCTTTGATTCACCAACCATCTGATCTCCTGACAATCCTTTCCATGTACCTACGTCTAATATTGAAATATCTGCGTACTGTTCCTGGTTAACGGTATCTAAGGCGTATTTTTGATTGAGTATCATATCATATCCAGAAAAATCCAGACCTTGGATTTCCACATCTTTTGGATACTTAATCAGGATCGTCAATGCTATTTTATCGCCAATCAATACCGAATCCTTTGATACCTGTACAACAGAAGTAATCTGCTGTGCTTGCGCAATGATTCCATAGCATAAAACAATCAACGCAACTGTATAAATCCGGTATATACTCTTTTTGCTCATAGTTCTATCTCCTGCTTCTGTTCTTAAAAAACAATTGTAATGCTTTGACATAATCATCTTCTATATGAATGGTCAGCGCATCCGCTTTGGATTTAGCAAATGTTTGCTTAAACGCATGATCTCTGGCTGCATAAGTATCTTCCCAATGCTTTCTCAAACGGGAATCGGAAGTATCTATAATCCGTTTGACACCCGTTTCGGCATCTTGTACCGCCATTAATCCCACATCCGGAAGCTTTCTTTCGGCATCATCAACGACTTTTACACCTATGATATCATGTCTTTTCGAAGCTATAGACAATGCCTGCTCATAATGATCATCTATAAAATCTGATAATACAAACACAATACTCCGCTTTTTCTCTATATTTTTCAGATAAACCAATGCGTCATTGAGATTGGTTCCGCTTTGCTCAGGTGTGACATGTATCAACTCCCTGATGATGCGCAATATGTTTTGCTTACCCTTTTTCGGTGGTAAATATTTTTCTATCTTATCGGAAAACAGGATTGCGCCAACCTTATCATTATTAGTCATCGCCGAAAACGCCAAAATAGCTGCTAATTCAGTTATCAATTCGCTCTTAAACACGGACTTCGTACCGAAAAAAGACGAAGCAGAAATATCTATCAGCAGCATGACCGTCAATTCTCGTTCCTCCTCAAATACCTTGACATAAGGATCTCCTGTCCTTGCCGTAACGTTCCAGTCAATATTGCGCACATCGTCTCCGTACTCATAGCCACGCACTTCGCTGAATGCCATACCACGACCTTTAAAGGCAGAATGATACTCTCCGGCGAAAACATGTTTCGTCAACCCTTTGGTTTTTATTTCAACCTTTCTAACCCTTTTCAGAATATCGGAGGTGTCCATTAGTTTTTGATTAATCCTTTTAGTAAATTTTTGATTTTGAAATGTGGCTCCAGCTCACTGAACGGTATCAATATTTCCTTTTCACCATATATTGTACTCAGTTCCGTTTTAGCACTTAATCCCGAATCTTTAAGTGTTACATATTCAAATGGTTCACTGTCAATCCATTTTTTAATCTCAGGCTGCCAGGTCATTTCTTTCTTCTTAGCGGGTATCACATGGCTAAAATAATCTTTTACGTCAAATTCTTTATTGAATAAATCCTGCAATTTCATTTCCTTGCTCTGTTTCAGATCATACATGAATGGTATCTTTTTTGTATTTGGCTTTAATGAAGATTGCAAATAGATCGTACCGCTGATGTAATCTCCAGTAAACAAATCTATTTCGACCCACCCTTCTGCATACTGTATCCAACGCTCTTTTGTACCTATCTGATCACGCTTGATACGTTTCAAATCATATAAGTTTTCTTCCAACCAATGTGTCATCTTCGTTTCAATCCACTTATTAAACTTCTTATTCGTACTGATTGGCCTTTCTACAAAGAGCCTGGTATGATAATCTGCATATTCAAAACACTCGAAATCCAGCCCGTCAGCCACTTTCAATATTGCCTGTAAATCAAAATCATGCCCGCTTGGCTGAACGATTCTTACTTGCTGCAATGCGGAAGTGTCCACGAGTATGAAGTTGTTTTCCCAACCGGGCGATGTGAAATTGGGTTTCAGCATTTCCAATTGTCTGTTTTTGGCGGGAATGACATCAACCATTTTCAAGATATCCATATAGCAGATGAGCTTAAAAATTTTATTTTCCTTGACAACCAAAAGCCTTACAACGTCATTATTCATCTTTCCGGAATATAGACGATACCAGATATCATTCAAACATGACGCTTTGTATTTATCCGCTGTTTGTGGTGCATTGGACAGTTCCAGATTCAAATACATGCTCTTATCCATGTTGGTCCACTGACCACTGAAATTTGTTCCGTCATAATGTCCAGAAATAAATCCCGTAGCTTTATGGTCCGGTGTCATTTCGACCAATTTAAGCTCTCGTTTATTATTATCTCCTTCAAAGAAAAACGACTCTCCCGAAGCGTGCATCATATATAAGCCCTTACACATCTGCCCGTCTGTTCCAATGATCATATCGACTCTATGCTTACCGTCCAATGTACCGCTCAGGTTATTAATCCAAAGATTTTTAAGATTGGCGGGAAACAATGCCCGAACATCCTCACGAGTATATTGCTTCTGGGCATCAATATTCACAGGGAATATGAAGCTTGCCAACAAACACATCAATGTAAAATATCGGTATCGTCTTTTCAAAATGGAGCGCTTTTAGTTATGGAACCGGTATCGAATTAATAATCTTAGTGACTATCTCCTCGGCAGTGATATTCTCTGCCTCTGCTTCGTAGCTTAGGCCGATTCTGTGGCGCATGATATCTTTGGCTACATGGCGCACATCGTCTGGTATCACATAGCCTCGACGCTGCATAAATGCATAGGCTTTGGATACTTTCGCCAAGTTTATACTCGCTCTCGGTGATGCACCATATTCGATTAAAGGCTTGAGATCATTGAGTTTGAAGCGCTCGGGTGATCTTGTAGCAAAAACGATATCCAGAATGTAATTTTCTATTTTTTCGTCCATGTACACTTTTTGAACAGATTTTCTCGCTCTCATGATATCTTCAGGCTGTATAACCGGGTTGAGATGCTGCGAAGTGGTCCCTGATAGGCTACGACGGATGATTTCTCGTTCTTCTTCTTTTTCGGGATAACCGATATTGACTTTTAACATAAATCTGTCCACCTGTGCTTCTGGAAGCGGATAGGTTCCTTCCTGCTCGATAGGATTTTGTGTAGCCAACACTAAAAAGGGTTCTTGCAAGCGGAATGTCTCTTTTCCTATCGTTACCTGCCTTTCCTGCATGGCTTCCAACAATGCTGCTTGAACTTTCGCCGGAGCTCGGTTGATTTCATCCGCAAGGATAAAGTTGGCAAAAACAGGTCCTTTTCGTACTGAAAAATCATTTTTGGCTGGATTATATATCATCGTTCCTATGATATCGGACGGCAGCAAATCCGGTGTGAATTGTATCCTATTAAAATCAGCATTGATGACCGATGCCAACGTTTTTACAGCCAACGTCTTAGCTAATCCAGGTAATCCTTCTAACAAAACATGACCTTCAGCAAGCAGACCTAGCATCAGCCTGTCAATCATATATTTCTGCCCAACGATGACTTTGCTCGTTTCAGCGTTTAAGACATCAATAAATGCGCTGTCTAAATAAATCTGTTGATTCAGCGCTTCTATATCTATTGCTGTTTGCATTCTAAATATTTTATCAATTAAGTAAAACCTATTATACTATCTGTAATTTTCAAAACAATTCTAACAAATTAATAAACTTAATGTTACAAAAATGTATTCTTATATCATATTTTCACTTTTTGTAACAATTCAGCTATATACTTTCAAATCAACCCTGAGCAATTGACACTTTTTAACTCATTGATGCAAATATATTGTTCAGATAAAATTTATAAATATATCTGTGAAATGTTTAACTTAACCTTAACTTCGCATCAAAATATGATTTTCAAGTAAATGACCATTTTATTCAAAGTCAAATCAATAAACACATATTTAATTTTAACAAAATATATATTTAAGTGAATTACAAATTATTATATTTATTCTCCTTATATTTTCTATCGTCTATTTCGCTTTTAAACCTATCTAATCTACATGCACAATCCATGCATAACAACATCATACAGGAAGAAGTATTTTCAACAAACGAAAAGCAAAATTACACACAAAACGATAGCTATCACAGTCAAGCACTTAATACTGATTTTTGTGTCATCGTTCGATATCCTGTTCATGCGAACAAGCTCAGTCTATTACAAAAGCAATTGAATAACCCTGAAATGGCTGTATCAGCACGTAAAATCTATGACCAAACAATCCAGGATAATAGTGCCTATTTCAATCTGATCACCAATACTTTTAAGGAGCATTTCAATGTTGTACCTTATTTTTTTCTACCTGATTCATCATTTAAAGTATATAATGTAAATCCACAAGGTTTATTTGTCAATGATAAAGAAATGATTGATCCATCGCTTTCATGTCCATATAATCAATATTATCTCCTTATCACTGGGAATGATGAAGACCAATGGCTGTTTGTTACAAAGGAATTAGTTCGTGCACCAGAGCCATTACCATTTAAGAAAAAGATATTTTTCCCTTCATTTAAAAAGATTTTCAATCGAACAGGGTATTTGGCTACTCAAATAAAATATTTCAACGAACAATTATCTAAAAATGCATCCAAATGACAAGAACTAACAAGCTATACGGTACATTGCTTATCCTTGCGGTGATATTTATATTTCAGCAATGCAAACCCGAATCAAAAGATACCAATACTGTAAAACCCGACAAAGAAACCATAAAAAAAGAGGATGTAGTTCCTGAAAATAAACATCAGATGGATCCCGATCTTCAAACAGTAGAAAAACCTGAACTTGTACCTCCAAAAAAAGAAGCAGGTGTACAATTTTCAGAGCTGACAGCCAATAATGGAGTCATGATCGACCTAAGATATGCCACTAAAAATAATTTTACCGAACAAAAAATCTACGATTGTGCTCGATGTTACCTACGTCCCGAAGCGGCAGAAAGTCTTCTAAAAGTACAGCAAGATCTTCAAGAGAAATTTGGGTATAGTCTCAAAATATTTGATTGTTTTAGACCTCGTGCATACCAACAAAGATTATGGGATATCGTACCAAATGCGGATTACGTCACACCACCTGCCAAAGGATCCATGCACAGTCGTGGCCTCGCCGTTGACCTCACATTAGTTGATGAACAGGGCAATGAGTTGGATATGGGCACACCATTTGATTTTTTTGGCGAAGAAGCGCATTACAGCTACAATCATTCAGATGCAATCAAACGCAATCGCTGGATTCTCAAAAGCACTATGGAAAAACAAGGCTTTGGCGGCATCCGTACAGAATGGTGGCATTTCAGCTATCGCAACAAATCATATCCATTAGATGAATGGATTTGGGAATGTAAGTGATAATTGTTGATTTGTTGGAGTTGTTATGCTGGTTTAAAGGTTTATGGGTTTACTTGGTTTATGGCTTCAAATTGGTTTAAAGGTTTATGGGTGTAAGGGTTTAATTTTAATTGTTGATTTGCCGATTTGTTAGATTTGTGGAGTTGTTAGATTTGGTTGCTGGTTGATAGTTGTCGGTTGTCGGAAAAAATCGTCAATCGTAATTTACAATTAACCATTAACAATTTAGCATTGTCCACTGTCCATTGTCATCTGTCCACTATCATCTATCATCTGTCCATTGTCATCTATCCATTGTCCATTGTCCATTATATTCACGGCGATTATAACTGAGTTTCAGTAGTTGGCTTCCACATGTTCAAATCTATTAAACGGAGTCGATTGTACTTATCCATTTTAAAATTCCTTTTCCCTGCTACATGGATAAAAAGTTGACCTATACCAATCGCCGCTGTACCAATAGCAATTGTTGTCCAAGTAACATCTTCCCTTCCTGCTGCACCCAAAATACCACCAAACAACAGCCATGCTCCACCAAATCCTGTAAACAATTTACCTGCGCCTTTAGCTAAAGAATTGTGTCTCTGAACATGTCCAATTTCATGAATATCGATCATTCCGTCATCAAAAAGTATCAGGTTAGTTTCAGGTAAAAACCTTATAATCATACGTTGCTCCCATTCCTTACTTCCTTTCAAACGATATTTCAGTACATCTCCAGGAAAATAGCGATAAGCCTCTACTTGGTTTTTCACCTCAAGTAATAAAACCTCCTGCGCTTGACAATCAACCGTAAAAAATGCAAACAGACATATCCAAATACTTTTACTCCACCAATTCATATTATAGGTTTATTTAAGTTTACAATTTATAAGATTTCATTTATAACAACCTATAATCATACGATATTATATATTACAATTTTCAAGTATTACTGCATAGCCCTGCCCTACTCCGATACACATGGTCACAAGCGCATATCTCTTTCTTTGTATATTCAATTCGATTGAAGCTGTCAGCAATATTCTCGCACCAGACATGCCCAGCGGATGACCCATAGCAATTGCACCACCATTCGGATTGACTCTGCTATCATCAGGAGATATTCCTAACTCTTTCATACAAGCCAATACCTGAACAGCAAAAGCTTCATTGATTTCGATGATTTCCATCTGATCCAATGTTAATCCTGCTTTCGACAATGCTTTCTGAGATGCTGCAACCGGACCAATACCCATGATACGCGGCTCTACTCCTGCAACGCCTGAAGCAATGATTTTTGTCAAAGGATTTAGCTGATGTCGAGCGACTGCCTCTTGAGATGCAATTAAAAGCGCCGCCGCACCATCATTCAATCCAGATGCATTACCTGCTGTTACCGTTCCTTCTTGCTTAAATGCTGGTCGTAACTTTGCCAAAACTTCCTGAGTTGTAGTCGGCTTTATAAATTCATCCAATTTTACTTCATTCGTACCACTTTTACCTGTCGGAACATGAACCGGCATGATTTCCCTCTGAAAACGACCTTGCTGCAGTGCTGTAGATGCTTTCATTTGAGATTTGAAAGCGAATAAATCTTGCTCTTCACGCGAGATTTGATACTTTTCAGCAAGGTTTTCAGCTGTTTCGCCCATCGCATCGACACCATACAATGCTTTCATCTTGGGATTAACGAATCGCCATCCAAAACTGGAGTCATACAGTTTCGCATCCGAACCAAATGGTTGAGCTGTCTTTGCAATTACGTAGGGACTTCTCGTCATGTGTTCAGCTCCTCCTGCTATAAAAATATCTCCATCTCCTGCACGAATCGCTCTACCTGCTTGTACTACCGTTGACATTCCAGATGCACACAGCCTATTGACAGTCTCTCCTGGAACACTATAATCCAAACCCGCCAACAGCAATGCCATTCTTGCTATGTTTCTGTTATCTTCTCCTGCCTGATTAGCGCATCCCATGATCACATCATCTGTCTCTTTTCTAAGAAATGGATATTTTTCAACAAGATATTGAATCGGCAATGCTGCCATATCATCTGCTCGAATTCCCGACAAACTACCTCTAAAACTACCTATTGGTGTTCTAATTCCGTCAACTATAAAGGCTTCTCTACCCATATCACAAGTTCTATTAAAGCTCAAAATTACAATAAATTTATCAAACTAATGTTGATTTGTGGAGATGTTTAACTGGTTTATAGGTTTAAAAGTGTAAGGGTATATTTGGTTGATGGTTGTCGGTTTGATGGAATGATTTGTGTGTTTGTTTAAATGTGTAAAGATTTAGGTCATTGGCACTTTGGCGTTTTAGGTAGTTAGGAATTATAAACCTAACACACTAATACGCCAACAACCTAACTTCTATAATAAAAAATCGTATATCGTAAATCATCAATCAAAATTCATTGTCAATTGTCAATTGTCAATTGTCAATTATCAATTGTCAATTATCAATTATCAATTGTCAATTCAACCAATGAATCCAATATCAATACATATCCTTCAAAAAAAAAGCCCCCCTCCGATTGCTCGAAGAGAGGCCATCCCAAAAACCGATTTAACTTAAACTCAGTTCTGAGTTATATCATTCATTCGATTACTCGATGATGATCATCTTCTTAGTTGCTGTGAAGTCGCCGCTCTCTA
>CAYNSF010000032.1:0-259 GCA_964399855.1 uncultured Aureispira sp.
AACAACAATCCGCTGGCTTTTCGGCATAAACCGTTATGCTTCTAATTACCGTATCGTTTGCTTTGTATTGCGTAATTTCTTCTTCATTTAGATAATCCTTCAAAATATCGTCAGGAACAATAATCGGTTTGTCTTTTTGAATAATCATATTTGCAAATCCAACCTTGCTTACAAAGCTCAAATATTCTTCTTTATCAATCGCACTTGCCACACATCCTGCATACATTTCAGCCGCATTTTTAATTTTTTCGGGTAGTTC
>CAYNSF010000032.1:269-36590 GCA_964399855.1 uncultured Aureispira sp.
CTTGTCTAAATTCAACATTATTAAAACCCAATTTTTCTGCATTTTGCCGAGCTTTATCAATCATCGCTTCTGTAAAATCAATTCCGATAACTTTTCCAGTTTCGCCTGTTTCTGCTCTGGCAACGAAACAATCATTACCCGCTCCGCTTCCTAAATCAATAACGGTATCGCCTTTTTTGATTTTGGCAAATTGTGTAGGCAAGCCACAACCCAAACCTAAATCTGCATCGGGATTATAACCATCCAGCTCGTTGTATTCTTCGCTCATGATGTTATATACTTCGGTGCTACAACTACCTGCACCACAGCAGGAAGAAGCGTTACTTCCTTTGTCTTGTAAAGCAATTTCACTGTATTTTTGCTTTACCATTTCTTTGATTTCTTGTTCTGTTTGCATTATTTTTATTTTTTAATTTAACAACAGTCTTGATGGATAACATTAGAAGCAATATTTCCAAAATATTTACTTAGTAATTCGAAAGTAGATTCGTTGATACAATAGCACACCGTATTTCCTTCAATTGTTCCTTTGATTAAATTGGCATCTTTAAGAACTTTTAGGTGCTGAGAAATCGTAGGTTGTGCAAGCGGAATTTTTTCTAAAATATCATTTCCGATACAAGCATTTACTTTTAATAATAAGTCGATAATAGCAACTCTTGCAGGATGCCCCATTGCTTTTGCAATTATCGCAATTTCGCTTTGTTTTTCTGTAAAATGTTCTGTTTTAGTTGTTCCCATACCTTTATTATAATATTGCAATATTACGATATGCTTTTGAATTAAAAAAATAATTGTGACTTTTTGTTTTTAAAATGATGGATGATTGTTTATTAGAGTTGTTCTTTAGGGTGACGCATAACACGCAAATATACGAAGTTCCATTAATCTACAAAATATTTTATCAAACTGTTTTTCAAATATTTATATTTTGCATACCTTTGAGATATTTATAATACGAAGGCTTATGGATATTCTAAATGCGAAAAATTATTTCAATCCAAGTTTATTCCAATTTACTTTTGGTACGCCACAACGATAAAAAGTTATTTGGATAGCATGTGAATGCTCACAAATCATTACTTATCTCAAATATGTACTTACAATTCTACAAATGTACAACATCAAAAGTCATCGCTCTATCTGAAACATTGAGTTGCATTAACAACCAAATCGTTGTCAATTCTTAGCATTCGCTAAATTACCAAATTCTTGCGATAACAGGCTAAAAAATTATCTAAGAAGTCCGATCTAATTTGAATCTACTTCCGGTATAATATGCTTCTCTCTCGACATATAGGCGTATAACGCCGGTATGACAAATAACGTCAAAATCAACGAAAATATCAGTCCACCGATAATTGCGATTCCCATAGATACCCGAGACGTAGATGCTGCTCCAAAGGCTAAGGCTATCGGTAACACGCCCAATGCTGTTGCCAAACTTGTCATCAATATAGGGCGCAATCTGGAAATAGCGGCTTCTTTAACGGCTTGTATTTTGGCGATGCCGGCTTCCCGACGTTGATTGGCAAATTCGACGATCAGGATACCATTTTTGGTCACGATACCGATAAGTACGATGATACCGATCTGGCTAAATATATTCAACGTTGAACTTGTCCACCACAAGGCTATCACGGCTCCAGACAATGCTAAAGGTACGGTAAACATGATGATCAAAGGATCTATAAAACTTTCAAACTGAGCTGCCAATATCAGATACACCAAAAGTAAAGCTAATAAAAACGCAAAAACCAGGGTTGATGAGCTGTCTTCAAAATCTTTGGACGGACCGGAAAGGTCTGTTGAAAAAGATTCATCTAATGTTTCCTTCGCTATTTCCCGCATCTCAGCGATACCTTGACCTAAGGATACACCCGGCATCGTTCCAGCCGAAACCGTTGCGGATACATACCGATTATATCTAAAAAGCTGCGGCGGATTGCTTTGCTCGGCAATCGTCACAAGATTATCCATTTGGATGAGCTCACCATTTTTGTTGCGGACATATACATTCTGAATATCTGAGGGATCATCCCTATTGAAACGTTGAGACTGACCAATGACCTGGTATTGCTTACCATTTTTAATAAAATAACCCAATCGTTGCTCTGCAAAATACAACTGAAGTGTCTGTGCTATGTCCATAACCGATACGCCCAAAGCCTGAGCACGGTTTCTGTCTATATCGATTCTAAGCTCCGGCTTATTAAATTTAAGGTTGATGTCAACGGCCTGAAATTTATCGCTGGCTCTGGCTTTCTCCATAAATGGCGGAATCGCTTCTTTCAACTTATCAAAATTCGGTGCCATGATAACAAACTGTACAGGCAAGCCTCCTCTACGGTCACCAATCGTCTGCTCTTGCGTTACAAACACTCTGGCTTCAGAATATTTTCTTACTTCTGCAGCAAGTTCATCAGCAATTTCCATTTGGGTTCTGGATCTGACTTCGGCATCATCCAATGTGATCCGAACAAATCCTGTATTCGAAGCTTGTGACGCTCCAAAACCAGGAGCTGTTACTGACAATATACTTTCAGTTTCTGGTATTGCCTCAGCATCGTGAATCACTTTGGTCAAGAAAGTATTCATATAGTCAAATGAAGTACCCTCAGGCGCTGTGGCCATAATGCTGATTCTACCTTTATCTTCCATCGGAGCCAATTCACTTGGCAATTCTTTACCCAAAAGATAAATCATCCATACAGAAATAGCCATGATAATAATCGCAACCCACTTTACTTTAAAGAATACTTCTAATCCTCTTTGGTATAGATTGGTCATACCTACAAAGAATCCCTCGGTCCACTTATACAATCCTCTTTCATTATCTCCGGGACGAAGCAGCCTGGCGCTCATCATCGGTGTCAGTGTAAGGGAAACGAAAGCAGAAACGAGAATCGTCCCAGCGACGACAACGCCAAACTCCCTGAAAAGCTTACCTGTCAGTCCTTGCAAAAACATCACCGGTAAGAATACAGCTACTAATGTCACCGTTGTTGACACTATGGCAAAAACTATTTCTTCCGATCCTTTAAATGCAGCTTGGTATGGACTCATGCCTTGCTCTATCTTCTGGTAAATATTTTCGAGTACCACAATGGCATCATCTACCACAAGACCCGTAGCCAATACGATACCTAACAAAGTCAGGATATTGATAGAGAAATCCGCTATGTACATGATAAAAAAACCACTGATAAGTGATATAGGAATCGCTACAACAGGGATCAGAGTAGATCTCCAATTGCGCAGAAACATGAAAATCACAAGCACGACCAATCCAAAGGCGATAAAAATGGTTTCTTCAACCTCTAAAATGGCATTTTTAATACCAACAGTCATATCTAATGCCATACCCAATTGCAAATCCGACGGCAGCTCCTTTTTGATAATTTCAAGTCTCTTGTAAAATTCCTCTCCAATAGATATATAATTCGCTCCCGGCTGTGGTGTTACAGCAATACCTATCATGGCTATTGCACCGTTTCCTCGCAAGAGAGAGCGTTCATTTTCTGGTCGCAATTCGGCAATTCCTATGTCTTTGAACCGGATGATAATGCCATCGACCTCCTTTACAATCAAATCATTGAAGTCCTCTTCTGTTTC
Organism: uncultured Aureispira sp.; assembly: GCA_964399855.1. Taxonomy (GTDB): domain Bacteria; phylum Bacteroidota; class Bacteroidia; order Chitinophagales; family Saprospiraceae; genus OLB9. Next base: position 3,885 of record CAYNSF010000032.1, read on the forward strand.
TAATCTGCCCAATGTACGGATCGTGAGTTCTGTGGCATTACCTTCAATTCTACCGGAAGGTAGTTCGACATTTGCAGCTAAAAACGCACTACGTACATCAACGGGTGTAACATTCTTAGCTACCATCTTTGCCGGATCCATGATGAGCTTCATGGAATACTTTTTCTCTCCCCAGATATTTACACTACTTACTCCTGGAATAGTCTGAAAACGCTCTTTGAACAAATTATTGCCTATTTCTGATAATTCGAGCAAGGTTCTTTCCGTACTTTGTACCGTCATCGATAGTATCGGCTGTGCATTGGCATCGGATTTACTGACGATAGGTGGATCGGCATCAGTAGGTAGGTTTCGTTGTGCTCTCGACACTTTATCCCGTACATCATTGGCGGCCGTTTCAAGATCTACATTCAGATCAAACTCAACGGTAATCGTGCTTCTGCCGTCACTGGACACGGAAGTAATGGCTTTGATACCATCAATACCATTAATAGATTCCTCTAACGGCTCTGTAATCTGGGATATAATAACATCTGAGTTAGCACCTGTGTAGGTAGTACTCACCGTGATGACTGGCGGATCAACGCTTGGATAGTCCCGCACGCCAAGATAGTAAAAGCCTATGATTCCAAAAATAATAATTAACAACGACATCACCGTTGCTAATACTGGTCGTTTTATGCTAATTGAAGATAAGCTCATCTGAGGTTGTTTATTCGGTTGCTGATTTGATATTTACGCTTACAGGAGATTGAGGTTTTAGTTGGAGAATGCCCGTCGTCAGGATCGTATCTCCTTCTGAAATACCTTCTGTAATCTGTACATAACGCTCTGTTCTCAGTCCAGATTTTACTGCAACACTTATTGCTTTTCCTTCTTTTACTTTAAATACTCGTGCACCGTTGATATCGGGAATATACGCCATACTTGGAATCATAATTCCCTTTTGATGCTCACCGACCGGAACGGTAATATCTGCAAAAGAACCTGGAGAAAGCTTACCGGAACTGTTCGGGTACAATGCTCTTACTTTAACCGTTCTGGTAGTCATATCTATCTTGGGATCACGGGCATATACCTTTGCTTTATGCAATTCATCATTTTGTACAACTTTAAAGGCTACTTCACTATTGTTCTGAACAAAAGGGCTATACTTTTCAGGAACGGAAAATTCCAACTTTAAGGGCTTTATACTTTGAAGCGTGGTAATCGTTGTTCCGTTATTGATAAACGCACCTGGACTGACTTCTTTCAAGCCTACAATACCTGAAAAAGGTGCTACAATCCGTGTTTTTTCAATTTTAGTTTTTAAGATTTCAGCATTTGCCTTGAGCAATTGAAGATTTGTCAGGATCACCTCGTAGTCATCTTTACTGACTGCCGATGCTGCTAACAATTGCTTTTGTCTGCTCTCCTTATCTTCCCCCAATTTGATCTCAATTTTCAACTTTTGCATTTCAGCTTGCAAGTCGTCATCATTGAGCTTAACCATAAGCTGACCTTTATTGATATATTGTCCTTCTTTAAAATAAATGTTGGTAATGCGACCTGCTATTTCGCTTCGGACATCCACTTCTTCATCAGAAATAAGTGTTCCAGTCGTTTTGATATCGCCCGAGATTAGTTCGCTTTTGGCTATGATCCCTTCGACTTGCATAGGTTTTTGGTCTCCCATAGCAGGCTTTTTATCCATGCTGGAAGCTGATTTTAGATCTTTATCTTTCTTACAGGAAAATAGAAACAGTGCCGAAACACTAATTAAGGCTATGGTAAAAACTCTCATTATGGACTATAAACTAATTTGACTAAATGACTATAAGCGTTAAAACAGTGAAATTGTTTAAAATAATCAATGCTTTAATGTCATAAATTCGTTAAAGTTTGGATAATACTAAAGTCACATTCAAAACAATCTCATATTCTTAGAAAAATACGATATTTATCATACTGAAAAATCAACTTATCGAAGTCAATATCAATATTTTTAATTTTCGTTTTGATTAATTAGGGCGTTGCTAAAGAACTCATTAAAATAAAAACTGCTATTCTCTTTGAAAAGTGTATTAATTTTTCAACTTTTGCGCTTTAATTCAGGAGAGTTGTCCGAGTGGTTTAAGGAGCACGCCTGGAAAGTGTGTATATCTCAAAAGGGTATCGAGGGTTCGAATCCCTCACTCTCCGCAAAGAAAAAAAGCAGATTATTGAATTCAATAATCTGCTTTTTTGTTAAAATTTGAAAGCTTATCCGTATAGCTCATGTTTTATTTGACGTTTATCGTAACCAAGCCGTTCGGTCAAGTTCTTTATTGCTTGTTCTACCATACCACTCCAACCACAAATTAGAAATTTTCGATCATCTTTAGGTTCACTATATTCATTAAGATATATATCATGAATATAACCAGAATGAAATCCGGGTACATCTTCTCGCGAAAGTGCTATAGTGTATTCAAAATTGGGGTACTTAACTTTCATCGCTTCAAGCTCATCTTTGTAAAGCACCGTATTATGATACCGAGTGCCAAAGATCAAATGTAACTTTTTAAAAGGGATTTGTTGCTGATCAATGAATTTCCACATACTACGGAAAGGCGCGATTCCAGTACCAGTACACAGCATGATTATTTCTTGATTGCTAATATCCTGAGGCAGTACAAATACACCGTCTGGACCTTTAAATTTAATTTCACTACCGACAGTGATCATTTCAAATAGGTGTTGCGTAGCTAATCCACCATCAGCATGAACAATACAAAATTCAAGTTCGTTAGTGTTATCAGGCGCATTGGCTATGGAATAACTCCGCCATCGTAGCAATCGTTTTTCTCCTATGGGTAAATCGAATGTAACAAATTGTCCCGGAGCGAAAGTGAAAATTTCATCATCTTCCAATTCGATTTTTAAGGAAAATTGACTTGTCATTGCTGACAAAGGCTGTATTTTGGTAACGATACCTTTATACCATCGTGTTGCCATATTATGGATTTGTCTTAGCTTTAGTAGCACTATATAAACTACCTAAGCTTGTCATTGTTTTATTCTTGAAGCTAAAAAATAACCAAAAAGTATTCAGTGATTAGTATAACGGAAAGTTATTCATCATGGTGTTGACTTTCTGTTTGACATCCTGAATCATTGCTGGGTTATTCTTATGTGCGATTACAGTGTCTATCCATTCGACGATTTGGGTGCAATGATCTTCTTTAAATCCTCGCGTGGTAATCGCCGCTGATCCAATACGAATACCTGAAGTATGGAGTGGTGATCTACTGTCAAAAGGTACCATATTTTTATTGATTGTAATATCTGCTGCTACGAGTGCATTTTCGGCTTCTTTACCTGTTGTATCTACAAATTTACCTCTAAGATCTATAAGCATCAAGTGATTGTCTGTTCCTCCTGAAACGATAGAATATCCTAAATCTGTAAATGCTTTTGCCATAGCCTGAGCATTAGCTACCACTTGCTTACAATAATCCTTGAATGTCGGCAGCAAGGCTTCTCCAAATGCAACTGCTTTACCAGCTATAGCGTGTTCTAATGGACCGCCTTGCATACCAGGAAATACAGCGCTATTGATAATCGTGGACATCATAATTGGATCACCTTTCTTTGTAGATCGACCCCACGGATTCGGAAAGTCCTTACCTAACATGATGATTCCTCCACGTGGACCTCTCAATGTCTTATGTGTAGTTGAAGTGACGATATGGCAATGTGGAATTGGATCGTTTAGTAATTTTGCTGCTATCAATCCAGCTGGATGAGCTATATCTGCCATAAGCAGCGCGCCGACCTCATCTGCGATTTCTCTAAATCTCTTATAGTCCCAATCTCTTGAATAAGCAGAAGCCCCGCAAATAATCAACTTGGGTTTTACTTCTCTTGCCTTTTCTGCGACCTTGTCCATATTGACGGTACCTGTTTCTTCATCAACTCCATAGAAATGAGCTTGGAATGTTTTTCCGGAATAACTAACAGGCGATCCGTGTGTCAAGTGGCCACCATGTGATAAATCAAATCCAAGTATAGCATCACCTGGTTGTAGTACACCAAGATATACGGATGCGTTGGCCTGAGAACCAGAATGTGGCTGTACATTAGCATATTCAGCACCAAATAATGAACAGAGGCGATCGATAGCCAATTGTTCTATTTTGTCCACGACTTCACAGCCGCCATAATATCTCTTACCAGGATATCCCTCTGCATATTTATTGGTGAGGCAGCTCCCCAAAGCATCTAATACACCCTGAGAAGTGAAATTTTCTGATGCGATAAGTTCTACTCCGTGTTTTTGGCGCTCTAACTCTTCTTGAATGAGCTGTTGTACTATTGTATCCATTTTGACGATTCTTATATTATAATGACGGCAAAGGTAGTAATACTAAAGTTATTTTTGAATAAGTAGCTTGATTTATGTATTTGAATACTGAAAAATCTGAATGAGGATTTTGGATTGACTATTGCAGATTTACGATTGCAGATTTACGATTGCAGATTCATTGTATTAGTTAAGGATTTTATAGTTTTGGGATTTACAACCAGTTGAATAATAGATAAATATACATACTAAAAAAATTGCATAATATAACATAAGTCATTACCTTTGAGCTAGTTACAACCAAATTACTAATTCAGTTAATTATGCAACAGCTCAAAGGTATAAGAAATCTCTCAGAACTACCTAAAAAAGGTAATGAAAATTCAGAATTTATCATCTCGATGTTTATTTCCACCATCAAGGAATTTAATTTATCTGTTATTTTCCAGATACTCACTTGTTATAGGACAAAAGGTATTTCGGTTTAGGATATCTTCAAGATCCTGTTTGTACTATCCTTTATTGATGTGAGTAATATTTACAATCTATATCAATGTGGATTTAGTAAAGATATCAAATGTAAGAAAGATGCATTTTACGAGTTTTTAAATAGTTCAAAAATTGATTGGAGACGAATACTGATGTTATTTGCTAAGCAGTTTTTAAAAATAGTAGCAAAAAAATATATAGATACAAGTCAAAAGAGAAAGTATCAAGTACTGATCGTAGATGATACATTTAGCCCTAAGACAGGTAAAACCATTGAATTTATAGGTAAGGTTTTTGACCACAGCAAACGACCCTACCAATTGGGTATGAAAGTATTAACACTGGGATATTGGGATGGCAAAAGTTTTATACTCCTTGAATTTTCTATCCATAACGAAAGTGTCAAATCAGGTTTACGCGGATTAAAGGGCAAAGAGATAGCGAACCAATTCAAAAAAGTCAGACACAGCACAGATGCTAGTATTGCAACCATTACTCTATGCTTTATGAACTACACCATGATAACTCTAATAAGACGATTTAACGATTGTGAATCAATAGGCATCATGTTTAGAAGTTTTAAGGACAACCTATTAAGCCAAACCTTAGACTTTAAACTCTGGGAAATATTTACTTCAATTTACATAAACATCCTTGCTGACTTAGGAGTACAATGGGAGATGTTTGTAAGTGCTTTAACAAATGATGACTCTCTCATAAGTAATTTAAAGCAGAGCTTTGCCTTCTTAATGAAGTTAGATCCCAGTCATTCTAAAAATTATGCTTAATTTTGCTCCGAAACTTTAGTTATTAACAAAATGTATGAAAATGATTTTCGCAGCGTAAGCCAAATGGAAGCATCTTTCCTGCAAATATAGCTACAAGAGCAGTACAGCCAATGTAATAGACTAAAATTATTAATAGGTGTTTAGGTTTAATAGTGTAGTAGCTGTTTTTTCGACCTTAGACTTGCAATTTGACACTTATCCACTATGACTTTTCACTTTCAATCACAAGCAACTTTGGTCTATTTTGAATCTTACTTTCGTATAAATACTATAATCCCGTAAATTTGCGTATTATATTAGTATGATGTTCGCAATCAGAAGGTGTATTTTCTGCTTATTCTTCTTAGCTGTTGTTTTCAACTTAATGGCTCAGGATAATACGTCTATGCTACAAAAACGTAAGATAGTCGTAGATTCATGTGTGACAAAGGTGTCATCTCATACTTTGTTGCCGTCAAGTGTCATCATCGTGCAAGGTCAGGATACATTGCAAGGTTGGCAGATAAAAAACAATAGTTTGGTTTGGGATGATTCGCTTTGTACAAAATATCTTGGCGATACACTATTTATGCAGTTTCGAACGATCGGCTATGATATTGAAACTTCTTACTATATCATAGATACTACACAGTTGAATTTTCGGGAAGTATTGATTGGGTCTGGGTATGAATACAGACCAGATGCCGATAAAAATCCATTGATTGATGCGAAAGGTCTTGATTATCGTGGAAGTTTTTCTCGAGGATTGTCTATAGGTAATAGCCAAAGTCTTGTGCTAAACTCCAATTTTGATATGCAAATGGTTGGAGATCTTGGCAATGGTCTGAAGATAGTGGCCGCTATTTCGGATGACAATTTGCCGATACAGGCACAAGGAAATACACAACAATTACAAGAATTTGACAAAGTTTTCATCCAAGTGTCAAAGGACAAAACGTTTATTACTGCCGGTGATTATGAATTGAGGAAGCCCAATAGCCACTTTATGAATTATTTTAAAAAACTAAAAGGGTTGAGCTTAGCGACTACGTATCAGTCGGAAAAGGGAATTGAAGTATTTAATAGAGGTAGCTTTGCCATTTCAAGAGGAAAATTTGCAAGGCAGCATGTAGCCACATCAGAGAGTAATCAAGGGCCATATCGTTTGCAAGGAAATAATAACGAACGGTTTATCATCGTGTTGGCAGGAACAGAAAGGGTTTATTTTAATGGTAAATTGCTTACCAGAGGATTTGATTATGATTACGTGATCGATTATAATCGGGCAGAAATAACATTTTCTCCGTCAAGGGTTGTAACTCGGGATGCTCGGGTCATCGTGGAATTTGAATATACGGATATTTCGTATCTTAGGTCACTTTATGCAACTCAATCAGAGTTTAAAAGTAAAAAGTGGAATATCAATTTGAATATATATTCAGAACAAGACAGTAAACAAGGTACGGGCGATGTGCAATTAGATTCCATAGATTTGCAGATACTTCGGCAAAGCGGCGACGATCTGGCTCAATCGGTGCGAACAAGTATCCGACCTGCAACAGATGAAGAAAAGAAAGAATCAACAAGGATTTTCTATGCCGGTATGCCAGATCCTTTGGATCCGTCTGTGATTATTCTAAGGTTTACAGAAAATTTGGATAGTGCTGCGTACATCGCCGTATTTTCCGAAGTCGGGCAAGGTAAGGGTGATTACATTATAGATACACAAGCCAATAAAAATGGAAGGATATACAAGTATGCAGGAAAAAACATGGGAAGCTATCAGCCTATCATTCAGTTGGTACCGCCAGAACAAAGGCAAATGGTTACGCTCAATGGCAAGCTACAGCTCAATGATCATGCCACGGTTTTTGGAGAAGTGGCATTGAGTAACGTCGATATCAATAGGATCTCCAATCTGGATAAAGGAGACAATACAGGTATCTCGTCATTACTTACTTACAAAGATCGTTTTGCATTGGATACATCGGGCCATTGGCATCTGACGACCAACATTCAACATGAGTTTGTCAATCGCAATTTTGTGACTTTAAATCCTTATCGCGCTGCGGAATTTGTTCGGGATTGGAACTTGCCAGTGATCATAGGTAAAGGAGATGAAAACTTAATCAATAGCGATATTGGTATAAAAAACCACAAAGGTCTAAGCGTGAAATATGGATTTAATCTTTACGATAAAGATAGGATTTACACGGGTATCAGGCAAAATGCGCTGATTCAAATAGATAAGAAAAAATGGAATATTAGGGCTTTTGCTGATTATCTTACCTCAGAATCCGCTCCAGCAGATCAAACCACATCATTTTTACGGCCGAATGTTGCCGTTTCTTACAATCTTGGTAGTGCCAATACTTGGAAAATTGGTTTTGTGTATGACGGAGAGGTAAATACATTGCGCAACATCCAATATGATACGTTGAAAATAGGAAGTGCTGCATTCAATCATTTTAAGTGGTATTTGGATAATGACTTTTCGCAAGATTTTGGTACTAAGATCGCTTATTCTTTCAGGAGAGACCATTTGGCCGGAGATAATGAACTATCAAAAGCATCGCTCGTCCACGAATTGGAGTTGGCAAGTAAATGGATACACGGAGCGGCTTCAGATCTGCAATGGAGTATTACCGGTCGTCAACTCACCATTGAAAATCAGGTGTTACTACCCAATGAAAGGAGTAAAAAGTCGATCATTGGTCGGCTTGATTATGTGTTTGGATTACTCAATCAGGGTGTTCGTTCTGTAACTTCTTATAATACCAATTCAGGTCAAGAACCGAAAATAGAGTATGTTTTTCGCAAGGTTGAGCCTGGACAAGGAGATTATGTTTTTATAGGAGATGAAGAAAATCCAAATTTGAATAATTTTCAAGATTTTAGATATGATCCTGTCAATCCAAGCCGTAGTTACATACGATTGTCTCTACCCAACAATGAATTTGTAAGGACTAATAATATCGAATTTAATCAAAGTCTGCATGTCGAACCTGTGAAATTTAAAAAACCGGTCGAAGGTAAGGTATTTAGTAAGGCATATAAACTTATTTCGAGGTTTTCGACGATCACGAATATGCGGATTTCAAAAAAACAATCTGATAGTAATAGTACATCGTTCGGATCTTTTTTTAATTTTGGGCTTAAAGACACTTCATTGGTCAGCTATAATGCTTCCGTCAAAAATACACTGTTTTTTAATAAGGGCAATGTAAAATTTGATGTTCAGCTTGGGAGTAGGAATAATCAGAATAGAACATTGCAGATCAGTGGTCAAGAAGATCGAGGACTTAGAGACTATTTCATCCGCTCCAGATACAATATCATGAGCAAGGCCGATATCCTTATAACAGTAGAAAAATCGAATAAAACTTACAATGCGGTTGCTTTCAAAGATAGAAACCTTGATATCGTTGCTATAAAATTCAATCCTGAAATTAACTATCGACCAGGAGCCAACTTTAGAGTGATAGCGAGATATATCTACCAAGACAAAAAACAACAAGTGTTGACAGAAGATGCGGCTTATATCAATAATTTTACCGGAGAGATATCGTGGCGCAAAGCTACTATTTATAGTTTAGATATGTCTGTTAGTATGGTTTTGATACAGTTTTCAGGGCTTGCTGGCTCTGCATTAGAGTATGATATGCTTGATGGGTTGAAAAACGGAAAAAATTTACTTTGGAATATGGTCTATACTAAAAGAATTGCTCAAAATATAGATCTGACATTGAACTATGAAGGACGTAAAGCAGGCACTTCTCCTTTTGTACATGTGGGAAGAGCGCAGATAAAAGCGACTTTTTAAAAAAAAGATTAAGTAGTTGTCTTACAATATACTACGGGAATGTAGACTACTTAAATTTATTACAAAGATTTTTTCTAAAACTTTCGGAGACATCGGGTCTTCTAACGTTTTTTTTGATGAAGTCTCTGAAATGGATTTCATTATCCAGGATTTGTTGAACCTGTGGGTTTTGGTTCATGATTTCAATGAGATTTGATTTTTCATCCTGTGGCAATTGGTCGTCTAGAAATAAGTCAATCATGTGACATAAGGTTTCAGATGAGTCGAGACTTTTCATGGTACATTTTTTTTTATTATCTTTATGAAATTCTTATTCTTGTTTAATATTATTTTTGATTCGCCCTCCACTTCGCATATCTTTATATCCAAGGTCAAGGGCATATTTTTTCAATTTATCCTTGAGCATATTCCGTGCCCTAAACAGCCTCGAACGCACCGTGCCTACAGGCAAATCTATCGTTTTGGCTATTTCGTCGTAAGAAAAATTTTCTATATCACACAGCAAGATGACCTCACGAAATTCTTCGGGAATAGACATCAGCGCTGCTGTCACTTCATCGCCCAATGTATTGTCAAAAATATCATCACTCAATCGCTCATAAGGTATATTTCCCGATGCTTCGGACGATTTAAGTATGGCATTTTCAAAATCGACCTGAACTGGTTGCTTTACCTTTTTGCGATAGTCATTGATATAAGTGTTCTTTAATATCTTAAACAACCATGCTTTCGCATTAGTTCCCAAAGCATAATTTTCCATACTTTTGTGGGCTTTCATGTAGGTTTCCTGTACCAGATCGTCGGCATCATCTTCATTGAATGTAAAGTGATATGCATAGGATTTTAGGGCTTCCATGTGCTGGAGCAATTCATTTTCGAAGATTTGCTGACTTTTTGTTTTAGCTGCCATAACCGTTCAGAATCGCAAAATTAGGATTTTTATTGAGAAATTAGTGGATTTGAGATGAAATATCAGATGAGCGCTGAAGAATTATGGGCAAATTGGATAATCGCTTTTGTTTTACAGTTTACTGAAAATTTCGAGCATGGCTCTTCTGTTTTTGTATCTGAGTCTGTAATCAGTCAACATTTCTTGTACTACTAATTGACCATTTTTAATATTTTTCATCTTCATGAGTATATTCACAACATATTCATAATGATCTCTACCCATATTTTGTTCCAAAAAGTAATCTGTCGTTTTTCTAAACATGGTTAATGTCTCTTCTGGAAATGCTTGGTGAATGTACTTATAATATTCTTCTAAGAGGTCAAATCTTACGTGATTTTTGATATAGTTTTTAAGCCTTTCTATATCATTTTCTTCTATCATAACATGAGCTGCACCTCGGTAAAACATTCCTGTGTTTTTAATGTAATGTTTGATGAGTTTTTCCGCTTCTTTATTCCATTTTTCTGGGCTAAAAGTAGCTTTATATATGCGGTAATATACCTTATCAAATTCATTTGATAGAAATTTGTAACTTATTGACCTGATAGTGGGTATATCTTGTTCTTTTTGAGCAATATCCAATAGTATTTTCCACCAATCACCTTTATAGGAATGCTGATTATTTGGGAGATTGATGAAGTCATGTATCAGTGTTTTTGCTTCGGAAAATTGTTTTTCCTGAATCTTCTTCTTCACGTAGTCCATTCGAAAACTTTTTATTTGAATGTTTTCGACTATTACATTCCAGGCTTCATCAAACTGTTTGTTTTTTTCATAAAAGGCGATCTTTCTATTCAGAATTTTCTCAGCTTCCCATGAACTTTTATCTTCTGTTTTTCTAAACAACTTATCTTGTATAGCAATAAAATCATCTGCATTTTCAGATTCTATAACTCGTTGTAATACATCATTAAAATTATCTGAAAAATATACATCTTTATACTTGTTTTTGACCATTTCGGATTTCAGGTATTGGTATAATTCTTTTCTAATTACATCCGATTTTTCAGCTGCCTTTTTAAAAATAACAAATGGATAATCAAAGTATAATTCATCAACATATTCAACAAAATCATTTTTCGGCTTTTTAACCCAGACGGCAAATTCTTCAAGAAAGGCTTGAGCTATTGCAATAGCTTCAGAAAAATTATTCCGGGCAAGATGTTCTTCGGCTTTTTGGTTCCAATCATCTAAAGCGTCTATTTCTAATCCGTAATCGCAATCGTACAGATCCTCATAATCGAATCTTACTGTTTCAAGTTCCTTCCGGATGATATCATTATAGTTATTCTTTCCTGTTTTCTGAATTTTATGCGTAAATTCCAATAATATAGCTTTGGACAACTGTTGGTTGTATTGCGCATGTTCCTCAATGAATGCAATCAATTCCTGATGTGATATTTCATGGATGACTTGTGAAATAGATATGCTTGACTTTTGGGCGTTTTTCATCTGATCTTTAATGGCAGTTAATATCATCGAAATGTGTTTACATGGATGATAATCGCTTGGACATGAACAGGAAAATTTAGATGCCTTTTGGTTATCATCCAAAGTGATTTTAATCTTGTAAATGCCATGATTACCGTGATATTTTGCTTCCCAATGATTTGCTGATGTTTCTTGTAAACTGATGATGTCCTGTTGCATACTGTTGAAGAATAGGATATGATAATTTGAAAATAATCGTACTCCCAAAGGTATTGATTTTTTGTCTGAATACGCCTATTCTAAATTTATTTTATATTTATTTATCTACAAATATAATAGTTGAGATTGAGTAAATTCCATTGTAAATATATTGTTTTCAGCGATTTAATACATGATGTTATGGGGGTTCTCTAAGATAGAAAGTGAGAAAATGATCAATCGCTTTTGGTGTAATAGAATATTTCTATTTACTTTGCGAAAAAAACCATAGACTTATAATGATATGATGGAGAAAAGTGGTTTAAAGATTTTAATTGTAGAGGACGACTTGATTATAGCCGAAAACCTGAAAGAAAACCTACATGAAATGGGTTACGGCGAGGTATTGAATGCGGCGGATAGTAACCAGGGTATCGCTTTATTTAGACATTTTGCTCCAGACCTTTGCCTTGTGGATATCCAATTGAACGGTAGTCCACTTGATGGGATAGAGATGGTAGCCAGTGAAGATATGGGAAGGAAAGTTCCGGTGATTTATCTATCATCTTTTGCTGATAAGGATACCCGTGATCGGGCGAAAGGGACAAATCCAGCTACCTATCTTATAAAGCCAGCAGATAAAGTGCAAATAGATGCGGCTGTAGATATCGCTCTGAGTACATTTTACAGTAGCATAAAAGAGGAGAAAATCGAAAAATTGCCGCTACATTCAGGCGGTAACTTTGTGTTTCTTAAAGTAAAGAGTTCGGGCCATGAACGTTATGAGAAGTTTTATATGAAAGACATTGCATACATCGAGGCAGATGGCTCTTACTCGCTGGTGTATGTTGATGATAGGGTGATCATCGTATCAATGACCCTGGCGAAGGTACTTGAAGCGCTAAATTATCCGGAAATAATACGCTGCCACCGTTCTTATGCTGTAAATATTGGACATATTCATTCGTTTGACGTTACATCTTTCTATTTGTCGAATGGTCACGAGTTGGTCAGTATCCCGATCAGCGACCAATATAAGAATGAAGTGCATGCAAGGTTATATAAGATATGAGTAAATCATTAGATAATGAATGTTGCAATGAGCGTGTTACTGTACGACTTTTTATCTGTGTTTAGAATGGATTTTCATTAGTTCTATCTGTACTAATACGGGAGATTTTTACAAAAGATTTCATCAATGCGATAAGAAGCAGGTTTGATGAAATTTCAGTGAAATGCGTAGATATTGATATGTAAACTTTTAAAAAACATGAAAATGAAAAAGAATTGGATATTGTTGACACTTTATATTTTTATGACAGCGGCTTTAATTGCCCAAGATAGCAAAGAGCCTAAGTTTATAAAAAATAAAAAGATAAAACAAGCTTTTGAATTGCGGTTTTTAAATCCCGATTCAGCGTTTTTGATATGGAAAGAGGCACAAAAGCAAGTACTTAAGAATCCAAATGATGCAGAAGCAGGAGATTTGTACTACATAGGTACTATTCTTTATCGGATGAAAGGAGATAATAGTGAAGCCAAAAGTTTAGTAAGTAAATCTATACAACTCTATACCCGGCAAAATGATTCATTGGGTATTTCGCTGTCACTATTAGAGTTTGGAAATATTTATTTTAGCGAATTTGAACTCGATAGTGCCGGAATATATTTTGAAAAAAGCTTAGAAATCAAAGAGAAGATCAATGATCAAGAAGGTAAAGCAATCGTTTTGTCCAATCTTGGTGCTGTAGAGGATCACAAAGGGAATTATCTCAAAGCATCAGAACTATACATGAAAAGCTTAGAAATAAATGAAAAGGAAGGCAATAAAACACAGATATCAGATACGTATCATAATTTGTCAATTATTCAATATAATCTTGGACTGATAGATAATGCTATTGACTACCAAAATAAAGCTGTCGTAATAAATAAAGAGATAGGCAATAAGGTAAATCAGGGTATGAATCATGTTTGCTTATCTGCATTCTATATAGAAAAATCAGATATAGGTAAAGCCGCCGAACATGCCGGATATGCCAGAAATATTGGTGAAGCTACAGGAGAAAAAAGTCTTTTATTGTACGCGCAGTCAGCCACTTCAGAAGTTCTGGTTATACAAAAGAAATACAAAGAGTCTCTACAAGTTATACAATCTGCATTAGGTTCTGTAGATCAGGCAGGCAATCCGTATATGAAAGCGCAGCTACAGCATAAAAAAGGAAAAGTTTTGCGATTGTTGGGTGATTGCAATTCTGGTCTTCCGCTACTGTTTGAAGCGTTAAAAGTATTTGAGCAGTACAACACTGCAAAAGAGTTGAAAGAAGCCTATGAGGAAGCGGCATTGTGCTATCAGGCACAGGGAAAATACGAAGAAGCATATCGGTATATCACCATGTCCAATATGCACAGAGATAGTGTCTTTGAGCAAGAAAAAACCAAGCAATTTATTTCTGCCGAAGCAAAATTTAAAGCTAAAGAAAAAGAGCTTGAAAACAAGCAACTTCAATCCGACAAAATATTACAGTCAAAGACTATCCGTGCACAAAGAATAATGTTATGGATAGGTGGCATAAGCCTGACATTGATCACATTATTATCTCTGCTCCTTTTCAAGCAAAGAAATACGCAGAAACAACTCAAAAACGAAGCAATTATTAACAAGTCCCAAATCCAGCTCCTCAATCGTGAGCTCAATCACCGAGTGAAGAACAATCTTGCGTTTATGACATCGCTACTTGAGATGCAGGGCAGACGCACCGGTAATACCGAAACTCGGCAGCTTCTCCGCGAAAGCGAAACCCGGCTCAAAACCCTAGCACTCGTTCATACCAACCTTTTCAAAAATGAGTTGGATACAGAAATCAACCTGAGCAGCTACCTCACAGAGCTAGTATCTCATCTCCAATCCATATTCGCCATACCAGGTAAAAGCATTGAGATGGTCACACATCTTACAGACTACATCATCAACGCCGAAGATGCCATGAGATTAGGTCTTATCGTCAATGAGCTTATCACCAACAGTATCAAGCACGCTTTTGATGAAGTAGATAACCCAGTCATCACGATACATACATTTGTAAATGAAGACGGTAGATTAGTGTTGGATTACAAAGATAATGGCTCGGGCATCATGACATCTGTCACACCAGGAGGATCGTCATCCGGTTCATTAGGTACGAAGCTCATATCCTTGCTCAAAGATCAATTGGGCGACCGGTATATAGTGATGGCTTGATTTTTTTTCATGGAGAATGAGCTGTTTTGAATAACACTTTAGCGTAATTAGATCAATACCGTTTAGTTAAGGATTTAAAGTGATTTTCGGTGAAGAATGGCTGTTTTATCATTCATTTAATCTATGAAAAAATGCTCATTATTTGCCTCTTATCTAAAGGATGAACAAGCATTTTTCGGCTTCTCCCTTGAAGTTATTGGACGAGCGAAAACAAACCATTTTGTTCGCCCCGACCCTGAAGGGCGCAAAATGGTTTTAGTACAGAAGTCACAGAATGGTTTTCGGCACCCTTCAGGGTCAGGGCAATCCGAAAATCATTCCAACAAGGGCGCAAAATGATTTTCAACCTGAAAAAATGATTCCTCGTTTTCGCCACCCTAAGAAGCAGGGGCAAATAGTCGAAAAAAGCAACGGATTCTAAAAAATATAACCACAACGCAGTCGTACACTCATTATCTTAACTATACGACATTGGATATTAGATGGGGAAATTGAAATTGTTGTAATTTCTACTTTCCGCATTTACAAACCCAAATAGAGCATTCACAAAGTAATTTGAGGTATTCATGGATTTTTTGAAAATGGCTCAAAATGTTCGATTAACTTTACACATGTTATTGTCGATGTTTCGGATTTTTTCATCAGTAAGCATTTTCCTCGGAGATGACAATAGACGGATTGAATTTATGAATATTGTATGGGTATAGATAAGGAAAGCGGCACTTTTGTTTTGCCTTTGATAAAAGGGAACTTTGTAGTTATGACTGCCTGTGAGATCAGGTACTTACAGTCAGACGGTGGCATTATTTTCATATATGATACAGCAGGACAAAAATTTTACGGGAATCACACATTGAGATTTTATGCTGATTTGCTCAAAAATGCAGGATTTATTCAGGTGAGCCAGAGCATTTTAATCAATTTAAAAAAAATCAAGTTTATAGATGCGGTCAATCAGGAGTTGGAGTTTCTATGTGGGAATAAAATTGTTTTGTCCCGCAATGGTATAAAAAAACTCAAAGATTATATCAGGGAGCATGGATATGAATGGTAGCTATGAAAAATAAGTGGGTGTTATATTTTTGCTTGTCTCGACTCCGAAAGGAAATGGTAGGTGGTTATATAATACCCATTTTATATTACGATACTTATGCAGCTGTAATTCCAGAGCTACAGAGTGATCCGAGTTACTGGCTCTGTCATAAGTGAAGAACCGGAGAAGACCCATAGGATCGACCAAAAGCAAGTAGTAATACAAACAAGACCCGTAGGGTCGATCAATATTGTAACAACGGATTTTAATCCGTTGTATAGCTAAAAATGCAAGAACAGACCCGTAGGGTCGAACTATATTGTAACAACGGACTTTAGTCCGTTGCACATTGGACTTCAGTCCAATGATGAGAAAAAAGTAAGGTAAAAGTCCCTAAGGAACGAATCATAGTCTTAACTTTGGGTTTTAATCACAAATTATGGCGAACACTTTTCATCAGATATATATACAAGCAGTATTTGCGGTCAAATACAGAAATGCCGTCATTGACAAAAGTTGGCGATCAGAGTTGTTGTGTGTTTTGGGAAACCTAATCAATGAAACAGGTTGTAAAACAATCATTGTAAATGGCGTAGAAGATCACATTCATTGTTTTTTGGGATTAAAGCCAGTTATTTCCATATCGGAATTGATGAAAATAGTAAAAGCAAAATCATCAAAATACATTAACGACCA
This sequence comes from uncultured Aureispira sp., assembly GCA_964399855.1. Lineage (GTDB taxonomy): Bacteria > Bacteroidota > Bacteroidia > Chitinophagales > Saprospiraceae > OLB9. Next base: position 20,839 of record CAYNSF010000032.1, read on the forward strand.
CAACCTTACATCACACCGGTTTGAGTGGCAGGAAGGTTATGGAGCGTTTTCATACAGCCATTCGCATATTGAAAATGTGTACAGGTATATTGCTAATCAGGAGGAGCACCATAAAAAGCAAAGTTTTAAAGGTGAATATCTCGAATTATTGAAGCAATTTGAAGTAGAATATGATGAGCGGTATCTGTTTGAGGATTTGATATGAGTATCAATACGCTGGTTTAAGATTCAGCTATACAATTTGTGTACCGAGCCTTTACACGCTGGATTAAAATCCAGCTTTACAAGATGTACCGAGCCTACGGCTCTCAATTTTGTAGAAATCTACTGGAAGTATAGCAATGAAGACCCGTAGGGTCGATCAATATTGTAACAACGGATTTTAATCCGTTGCATCACATGCCGAAGGCGCATCACAATCCAGATCCATAGGGTCGAAACATATAAGAATGGAGATAAAAAGTATGAAAGGATATCTGATGTATGTATTGAACCTCTATGCGCTGGATTAAAATCCGGCTTTACAATATATACCGAGCCTACGGCTCTCAATTTTGTAGAAATCTACTGGCAGTATAGCAATGAAGACCCATAGGGTCGATCAGTTTTGTAACAACGGATTTTAATCCGTTGCATCACATGCCGAAGGCGCATCACAATCCAGATCCATAGGATCGAAACATATAAGAATGGAGATAAAAAGTATGAAAGGATATCTGATGTACGTATTGAGCCTCTATGCGCTGGATTAAAATCCAGCTTTACAAGATGTACCGAGCCTACGGCTCTCAATGCTGTAGAGATCTACTGGCAGTATAGCAATGAAGACCCGTAGGGTCGATCAATATTGTAACAACGGATTTTAATCCGTTGCATTACATGCCGAAGGCGCATCACAATCCAGACCCGTAGGGTCGAAACATAAAAAAGGAATAAACAACACCGATATCAAGGGTAATATATACACCGAATCTCTATCTCCTTTTACGCCACTGGAATGAATTCCAGTGTTACAAAAAGTGCCGAATCTTTTACTCTAATGTTAGCATGATTGCAATCCAGTATTTCAAAATAAGTCGAGCCTCAGGCTCTTTTTGTATTTGTATTCTTCACTAGTCACAAACATATTCGTCAATCTAAAATCATACATCTAAAATCAAATTTACCACCAAAACACTTAACACTTATTTTTAATATATAAACCAAAAATGATCGTTTTTTGACCTAATAATCGAAAAATCGCCCGAATATCATTTTGTAATAGTTTATTTGGATTCCATAAAATACTTTTGTTCCTTAAATCAGGTCTCAATGATAAGGTACTACACAGATGCCTGACATGCTGTGATAGTCTTAATAAAGTATCAATCCCATATCCCATTCCATATTTCTATGGAGATCGTGGATTTTGATTATTCTTTTGGCTTACCTTAGTTTTGGTATCTGATGAACGATATAATGAATTTGATAACCAAAACGAAGATTGATATGAATTTCTTTACTATTTTACAAGCAAGAGTGTCGGTTGTATTTGCCGTTGTTATGCTCTTGTGTACGTCGCTTAATGCACAGATCAGTGCAGGTGGAACACCACCGTCATTCAGATATCAAAGTACCTTACGGTCATTGGATACCTTGATGGTAAGCCGGTTGCCTTTGCTTGATATGCGGGAGATAGAGAGAGAGGACAGGGAAGATGCCATACAAGGTCGCAATCCAAGATCAGGATATGGACTCCCTGTCAATGCAGATATCCTCAAAGATGGTATCTGGACGGAGTTACCTACGGGTGAGCATATCTGTAGATATCAGTTCAGAAGCGAAGATGCGGTAGTATTGAGCTTACTTTTTTCAAAATTTAAGCTGGCAGAGGGCGATAAGCTGTTTGTCTATAATGAAGACGGCAGTCATATACAGGGAGCATTCACATCAGCCAATAACAAACCCTCAGGTAAATTTGCTACGGCAATGCTGGTGGGCGGCACATTAAATCTTGAATTTGTAACCCTATCTACTCAAGATACACATACTTCTGAGATCATCATATCCAACGTGGTAAACTACTACACACTCAAGTCAGATCCGTCTCTAAGGAATGGAGGGACGATTGATTGTAGGACTTCATTGGAATGTCAGGTTAATATAAATTGTCCAGAGGGAGCTGGCTGGCAAGTAGAAAAACGTGGTGTGGCAATGTATGCTATACCCTATGATGACAGGAACGATGGTTTTACGCATATGCAACATTGTTCTGGATCTCTTATAAACAATACAAGGATGGATGGTGCTCCTTTGTTTTTGACTGCTGACCATTGCTTACCAGAATCAATAAATCCTTTTAAGAATTATGATGCTACAAATAAAAATAAAGCTGATGACTGGATTTTTTATTGGAATTTTGAATCACCTAATTGTAATGGAATATGTACTCAAGAATTAATTAACAATGCAAGTACGACTTGCGGTGCTTTCGTATTGGCCAATGATGATAGGGTAAGTTCTACTGATTTTGCTTTATTATACTTGACTGAAAACCCACAATCACCTAACTCACCGCCACCTCTTAGGTGGAATGGATGGGAATTGTCTCCAGATATTTCTGGTAGATCAGTAGGTATTCATCACCCAAATGGAGATATTAAAAAAATATCCATAGATAACGATTCTCCTATTAATAGTCCTGATAGTCCAAATCGTGCACTAAGATATTATAGACTTCATTTTGATAACAGCCCCACACAAGGTGGGTCTTCCGGTTCTCCAATTTTTAATGAAAATAAACTTATTTATGGTCAATTATGGGGAGGAGAACGTCTTCTTGTTTGTCCCGAAATGCAGATAATATGGAAGGAATATGGAAAACTTTCTTATTCATGGACAAATGGAACCCGTGGAGCGAATGATCAGAGAAGAAAATTGAGTTCCTGGTTGGATCCAGATAAAACTAGTGTGACAAATTTAACTGGTGCTAATTATAATAGCCCTAATAGCCCACAATTCACCGTTGTTAGTGTTGTACCAATCTGTCAGGGGAACAACACTTATGACTTGTCAATATATGGTAGTGCTCCTTTTGGGCCTTATAAAGCAAAAGTAGGATCAAAAGAATTCAGATTTATCATTCATTCCAATCCATTTACAATAAGATTGGATATGAATTTGCTAGGTGTTTTAGATGGTAATACCCTAACCCCCGAAAGTTTGGTATTAATAAATTTATGCGATGATACAGAAACATATTTACCATATAATATTCCAGACTGTATTAGTTTTTGTCGTTTTATTGCTTCATCTGAATCTAAGCCAGATTGTGTAGTAACTGGTGCCTCTGAAAGTTTTGTTATTCCTTTCAGTTTTAGTACTACTGCTGGATCTTATAGGATAACGACATCGCCATTGCCAACAAGCGGAACTGGAACTGTGAATAATGCAATACCTAATACGACCTATACATTAGGGCCATTCCCAAACAACACAAACGTCTATGTTATAGTAACAGATGTTGATAAAGATTGTTCTATTACCTTTGGCCCATATACACGTGATTGTAATTGTACGCTTATACCTGGTTCACTTACTCTTTTACCAGTATGCATTGACAACACAAATAATGTAGGAGTTGGTTTTGAAGGTACTTCCACAAATTACACTATAAATGCAGGATATCGAACAGAAAATAATGCAAACCCTAATACTTCCTATGAATTTGGACCATATGGTAATGGTCTATTAGGAGTTACAGTATCTGAACCCAATGCTTCCTGTACACCATTAACAGGAACTGTCCATTTAGATTGTGCACCCAATGCCGGTAAGATTAATATTACAAATCCCGTTGCAAATGCTTGTATCCATAGCTTAAGTACAATTCCTGTAAACTGGAATCCTTTTGGATCAGGGAGACTTCTAACTCTTGAAGCATGTTATTATGGTACAAATATTTGTGCTGTGATTGGATCTGATATAATAGATGATGGAAGTTATAGCTTTCAGGCTGGTGAATTAACTGAAGGTGATTATTATTTAAAGCTATACGACCCAGCTTTTACTTCATATAATGGTAGAAGTGGTCCCTTTACAGTCTCTGGAACAACAAATTGCGGAAGGCAATCTACAGGTTTTCAGGATATTATGGAAGGCCAGTGCTATGATATAAATTCAATTCAAAATATTACATGGGATCCATTGCAATCCGTTAATGGGCAGGTAGTATTAGAAATTTGTTTATCTGATGGGTCACAATGCTTCGTAATCGCCAACCCTACTGCCGATGATGGTAGCTATACTTGGAATGTGGGACATTTAATGAATGGAAATGTAATGCCTGTCGGAAATTATTTCTTTAAAATTTATGAAGAAGCGAATACGTCCAATATCACTTTTTCTTCACAAGTTACACTTTCTACAAATTGTAGCTCATGTACGGCTCCAACAAACTTAAATAGTAATAATTCAGGTGCCAATGCTGTACAATTCACTTGGAATGCTGTAACAGGGATATCAGAATATCAGATTGAATATTCTGTTGATGGCGGTCAGACATGGTCGATTTTGAGTACCAACTACGCATCGACATCTTACAATTTCACTAATCTGCCACTTTGTCGCAGTATGGATTTCAGGGTAGCATCTGTGTGTGAGGTAGGCTTGTCTGATTACACAACCATACATTTTGTTACTCTCGGCTGTAGCGGCCCGGGTGGCGGCAACGGGACTTTAGCAATCTTTAATAGAAGTTGCCCGGGCGATGATGAAGACGATGAAGATCCGTTCTTTCTCAATTGCCCTGATGGATTCTATCTATTTGGTGTTGAAAATTCAGATCATTGTACCGCCTACGTTAACTGGGCTCAACCTATTGCACTGGATAATTGCAATGTGACCGTAAGACAAATCTCAGGGCCAGCCAATGGATCAGAAGTGTCAGCCGGAACATATTCTGTAACATATCTCGCAGAAGATAATAATGGAAATTCGGCTACCTGTTCATTTTTAATTTATGTGCTGGACAATCAAACGCTCGAATTCGTCAACTGCCCGACAGGCCCGATGGTATTTGGCAATGACCCGGATCAATGTTCCGTTACCGCCAACTGGTCTATACCGGTCGCTACGGACAACTGTGCCGTTACGATCAACCATATTTCCGGCCCGCGTCCAGGTGATGAATTATCTCCCGGTACGTATCGTGTTATATACGAGGCGACCAATAATGCCATACCTGCCGAGACAGCAACCTGTGCTTTTGATGTTATCATCAACGAAACACAGTTTCCATATCTTGACTGTCCACAAGATGTTACAGTATCCAACGATCCTGGCGTGTGTGAAGCGGTCGTGAACAATATACAATTAGAGTTTGCCTTTGACAACTGCCCTTATACCGTAACCTGGACATCATCACCTACCGATGTTACCGGTACGGGTACAAGTACTTCGACAGATGCGTCCGGTGCTATCTTTCCCGTAGGTATAACAACAGTCACCTACACGATTACCGAAAATGATGACTTCGGCAATGGTATCCAATCCAGCTCCTGTGATATCATCGTCACAGTCATTGACGATGAAAGACCGGTCATTACCTGTCCTGACGATGTTACGATAGGTACATCTATGGGCGGTATTGATGATTGCTATGGAGAATATACCTGGCTACACCCAAATCCTACGGACAATTGTGGTGTTACCATTTATACACTGACCTTTACTAATCCGGACGGGACGGTAGAAGGCCCTGTGAATTTACTTGGATTGGGCGGAACTTCGATTACAAGAGATTTTTATAAAGGCGTTTCGTCTATGCTGTATCGTGTAGAAGATGCAGCAGGGAACTGGATAGAATGTACTTTCACCGTAACCGTCCTTGACGACGAAAATCCCGAAATATTCTGCGAGGAGCTGACATCATGCACCGCCTATACCATGACAACACCATTGGATATCAAGCCCAATGATGTATCGACATTTACCTTTGATGTGCCTGCGGATATCGATATCACGGATGTCAATATACGGAATATGAGCGGTAGCCACCCGGCGATGGAGCATGTTACGATCACGCTGACCAGTCCATCAGGGACGGTTGTCACCTTGTTTGATAGCGAGTGTACAGGGCCAGCGAGCTTTACCAATATCGGCATGGACGATACCGGGAGTGGCAGCTACGTGGCAGGGCCTTGCAATCTCGTAAGCAACTTTTCTTATATCCCTGCGACACCATTATCGGCTTTCAATGGCGAGAGAAGCGGCGGCGCATGGACGCTGTCCGTCACATCGCTCTATACGGAATCTTGTGGCAGTATAGACACTTGGACATTGGAGATATGCGGCAATGACGTGACTGCCGCAGGCAATAGACTACAGGTGCTAGCAGATCCGGGTACATGTGACTACACGATGTTGACCACAGGGTTTAATCCACGATTTACCGACAACTGTCCGGATCCGTATATCCGGCATGACTATATATTCGGGCCTTTTGACCATACCTTGCAGGGTAGTAAATTTGCATTAGGCGAAAGCCTCATACAATGGACGGTCTATGACCAGAGCGGCAATACGGCAAGCTGCCATATCATCGTAGATGTATTGGACAATCAGGCACCGGAGTTTCTTAACTGTCCTCGCTTGGATATCGTGCAGAATGCGGAGATTGGCGAGTGTGGTGCTTATGTTACTTTCTCTGACCCGATAGCTATGGACAACTGCAATAGTGTTACTGTCACGCAAGTGGACGGTACAGGGCTGGCGAGCGGTAGTGTATTTCCGGTCGGCATGACGATATTGGAATGGATGGCGGAAGACCCGTCCGGCAATATATCAAGGTGCTCACTCAGGGTGATCGTCAATGACACGCAGCTACCCAACTTTGCATGTAGAGGCGATGTCATCGAAAGTACAGACCCTTGGAAGTGCAGCGCTATTGTACAAAACTTAGCACCAGTACTGAAAGCGGATAACTGTATCGACAATATGGCGGTGACGTGGCAGATTGAGTACCCAGCTGGAAGCGGTATCATCTTACAAGGTGGTGCTCATGATGCGAGTGGTGAGCGGTTTCTAGACGGCACAAGTACGGTACATTACCATATACAGACACAACCATTGCTGTTGATCACGGAAGTGACGCACGCTATAGGTATCACCAATGGCGGTATGGATCCCGTACCATATACCGTAAAGACGGGTGACGACTACGTGGAAATTACCAATATTGGTCCAGCATCGATGAATATCAGCGGACTGACCTTAGAGCGACTGGGTAATGTCATCCCAGAAGAGTGGATAGTACCAGACAATACAATCATGGGTGTAGGACAAACATTGGTCGTACACTTTGGTAATGGCGATGACGACCCTGCAAATCTATTTTTCAATGTACCATGTGCTATTGATATGGCTACCGGTCAGGGCGCTGCTTATGTGATGAGCTTCAAAGGCAGGGTGCTCGACGTAGTAGCCGTCAACGGATATGCACCAGTAGGACAGGGAACAGCAGCCGTAGTACAGTCACCAGACTGGACAGGAAGCATCCCAACCATGCGTGCAAAAGGCGGTGTGTTCCGCAAATTCTCTTATGATAATGACCGCGCTAACGACTGGGATGTAGCGGAAGTATGTATGCCTATCACGATAGGACAGGTCAACCCGTCGTTAGATATCATGCCGGACAACGGTACGGTATCGGCTTTCCAGAGTATTGCGCCACATACAGCGGATTGCTCCTTTGACGTGACCATACTCGATCAGGAGCTGCCGTACTGCGGTGAGTTTATAGAAAATATATACACAGGAGCGACCAATCTGAATGTTCCCAACAGCATCACAGGAGGGAAGATTTACCGGTCTGTTATCAGTGTTCCTGATAATTTTGTAGTTGGCGATGTGGACATCTTAAATATAGTCGGAATTCATCCAGAAATGAGCGACTTAGAGTTCAGAATTACCTCTCCGGAAGGAACGACTGTGACTTTGATCAACGGTCAGTGTGCCGGGACAGCCAATTTTAACTTGAGTTTAGATTCCGATTCGCTGACTTCTGTATTGCTTGCACCATGTGGGCCATTGGGAGGAGGCGGTACTTTCGTACCGTTACAGTCACTCAATGCTGTCAATTACGGCTTTTATGGCGAGAATGCACAGGGAGACTGGCTCTTTGAGATATGCGATTCGACAGCGGCCAACAGCGGTATGCTGACCGGATGGACACTGCGCTTGTGGGAGATAAACAACTACTCACAGGGAGATACGATTTATAATAATGAGCCGGGACGTTGTGGTGCAGATTTTACGTGGGTACACCCGAGATTGATAGACAATTGTAAGGAAGGAACGGTAGAACTGAAATACCTGAGCGAGAATGATATTCCACTACCAGTCAGTCCGGGATTCATCGTACAAGCGGATACAATTACGGAGTTTTTTGCTGTGGGAACGACCATAGTCCGATATATACTGACTGACGGCAGTGGCAATGTCGATTCATGCGAATTCAGGGTTACTATTGTTGATGTGGACAGACCACAAGTTTACTGCCCGAATGATATTATTATACAGTTGAAAGGCGGAGAATGTCGGACTTTCGTATGTTATTGGCCGATTATCGCTACGGACAACTGTGCCGTTGTAGATACAGCATACAGCATATTGCCGTGTGTGACGTATTTTGAGATCGGAACCACGCCGGTCACGATATATGTCTATGACGAAGCCGGCAATGTGGATTCGTGTACATTCAATGTCATCGTCAACGAATATGTGCCACGCACGAGCGCACTCATCTGTAATGATCACCTCAATCTGAGCCTTGACCAGGACTGTACGGCGGAGATTACACCGGATATGTTATTTGAAGGCGGCGAGTACCGATGCTATGAAGATTATATCGTAGAGCTTTTTGATATCTCTGGCAATCTGCTGCCGACATCGCCATTCGTCTATATTGAGCATGAAGGAATGACCCTCACGTATGTCGTAACGGATCCGGAAACCAATAATAGTTGTAGCGGTACGATATTGATAGAAGCAAAAGCGATCCCACTGATAGCTTGTCCAGCAGATACGTTGATTTATTGTAGTACAAATAAAGATTTAAAAAATGAATTTGGAAAATTGTTGCTTGGTGAGGTTGAGCTATTGTCCTGTAAGCCTGATATCATTATCACCCGTGAAGATGTCGTCGTTAAGAATAACAATTGCTCCGATCCAATAGCAAATATATACCGAACTTTTGTGGTTTCAGATCGAAGTGGAAATTCAACATCCTGCACACAGCAGATAACAGTTAGTGCCTTTAATTTTGACCAGATTGTTTGGCCGGCAGATGCATTGTTGAGTTGTGATACTGTCAGCAGATATCCAGGATTAATACATCCGGATGTGTTGGGATTTCCGACTATAGGCGGTGTCATCGTTGATAAAGTCAATGCGTTATGTAATCTATCGCATACCTACGAGGATCAGTATCTGTGGATATGCGGTGGTAGCTATGAGATCATTCGTAAGTGGGTAATCAGAAACCGTTGTGAGCCAATCAGTGCAGCGAACCCAATCGTATATTACCAGCTTATCGAAGTATTAGATACTAAGTCACCGATCCTTTATCCTTGTCCGGATGAGGTAGTATTCAGTGTAGATCCGTGGTCTTGCTCAGGTTCGGGGTATTTGCCTATACCTGAAAATATCGGAGATAAATGCTCCGCCATTTCCTTTAACGCCTATATCTACGGAGGTGGCTTTTTAGAGATTGAAGGTTCGTTAGATAGCAATAATCTAAAAGTATTTGTCTATCATGTGAAGAAAGGTGCGAATACAAGAGTGAAGTACGTCCTGACAGATGAATGTGGTAATGAATCAACTTGTATATTCCCGATAAGGGTATTAGATCAAACTGCGCCTGTAGCTATTGCGAAACAGAATATCGTAATGAGCCTGACGGGTGGAAGTACAAGTGGAGACGGCGTTGCGAAGTTGTTCGCATGGCAGGTGGACGATGGATCTTATGATCAGTGTACAAAAGTGAAGTTAGAGATAAGAAGATTAGACGGCGGTGATTGCGGCAATACAGGAGCAAACGGAAGCTATAATAATAACCAGACATACAATAATCACAATGGGCTGACATCGGCTGTGGCAGGCGTAAGCTGGTTGCACCCGGATGACAATGTGAATGATACCGACGGCGGAGAGTATGTGAAATTCTGCTGTGAAGATATCCCACAAGGTGAAGAGTATGGAGTCCATCAGGTAGAATTGCGAGTATGGGACGATGGTAATATGAATGGAATCATAGGCGACAACCTGATCGTAAATGGCCTTAAAGATAATCACAATACGACGTGGGCGGATATCCGTATTGATAATAAAATCCCACCACAGATTGTTTGTCCTCCAGATGTAACCGTAACCTGTGATATGGAGCTGAATCTGAGCCTTAACAGGGACACGAACATTGATACTGTGGATCTGACGATGACAGGCTTACCAAAAAGTATAGGTGTTTGTGACCAAGCCATAATCACATATAGGGATGCTGGTTCATTGGATGATTGCAATCGGGGTTCGATTACGAGAACATTTACAGCTACAATCGGAAGTAAGTCGGCGACATGTACTCAAAGGATAACGATAGTGTACATTGAAGCACCTTTTACGGTAACGTTCCCGAACAACGAGCAGACGACCAAGTGGGATCAGTGTAGCTTTGATATGAATAATGTCATAGATAGGAGCGATTCACGTATCAAGCGACCGGTAGCCAACTATGGACAATGTGATATTGTCGGCGAAAATGTAAGGATAGATACGTTCCTATTTGAAGACGGAGCATGTAAGAAGTGGAAAGTAAGCTATACTTACAAGAACTGGTGTACTGGAGTGGAGATAGGTCCGTTTGTACATTACTATGCGTTCAAGGATGAAGTAGCACCAGAGTTGGTATGTAATGACCAGATGTTTGAGGCAACTCCACCGATAAGTAATCCATCAGATGGCTGTGAAGGTAATGTAGTATTGGAAGCAAGTGCAAGCGATGCTTTGGTATGTGCTGAGGAAAGTTGGATTAAGTGGCAGGTTTTCTTTGATGGCTGGTCAAACGGTACGGTTGATAGGTTAGGCTCGGGCTTTGTGAACAAGGCGTGGGCGAATCAATGGGTACAGATCGACAGATTTATCAACGGATCGCCCAACCCTGCTTGGACAGCATTGCAGGCACAGCATCCGGGAGTAATATTAGAAGATGTAGTATATGTAACGTATGTTAACCCAAGTAAGGCGAGTGGTGGCATAGTGAAATTACCGACATTTACATTACCTGCGGAGAATATAAGGCACAAGGTATTGTGGAAGATAACTGACGGCTGTGGCAATGTGGATCAGTGTGAGAGTACAGTCATGGTAATTGACAAGAAAGCACCGACACCATACTGCGTGCATATCAGTACAGCAATCATGCAGACGAACCCTAAAATGGTCGAATTGTGGGCGAAAGACTTTGACAAGGGTTCATTTGATAACTGTACGCAGCAAAGTAAGCTTTACTATACTTTTGACGAAATACACCCGGTATTGAGCAAGCTGAATCATGAGCATTATTTCAAAGCGAATCCTGGTCAGCACGAGGGCGTAGATGCGACATCGGCAGAGTATAACAGCGGAAGAGCACAGAAGTGGATACCGGCTACCAGGACTTCAGGCAAAGTATGGACTACTTGTGGCACATTCAATACAATAGTTAGCGTATGGGATGAAGCTTGGAATACGGATTACTGCGAAGCGGAACTAAAAGTCATAGGATGTGAAGGTAATCTCCTGATTTCTGGACATGTGGCGACGGCTACTGGAAGCAATGTGGCGGATGTACATATCATATTTGAAGGTAGTTTACCTGAGTATCCAAAGCAATTTGTAACAGATAAATCAGGAGATTACAGCATGGATGTACAGCCGGATCTGGATTATAATGTACATGCAGTAAAAGGCGGTGATTACATTAACGGGGTATCGACGTTAGACTTAGTACTGATACAACGGCATATACTCGGGTTGGAGGAATTTACTGATCCTTACCATCTGATAGCATCGGATGCAAATAATGACGGATACATTTCAGCATCGGATTTAACAGAAATACGAAAGTTGGTATTAGGCGTGAAGGATGAATTTAAGAATCAAAGTTGGCGATTCCCAGTTAAAAGCCAACAGATGAGTATGCCTGATGTCATGCCGTATATTGAGCAATATGAATATACTAAGATCGCAGATAATCAGGTAAGACAGGATTTTGTAGCTGTTAAAATAGGTGATGTCAACTCCAGTGTAGTTTTGGATTTGAAACAGCTTGTTACAGAAGCAAGGACATCTAAAGCATTGATTATGGAAGTGGATAATCTGACATTTGAGGAAGGCGCATTGATTTCTATACCGTTCAGGTCTGCTCAGGCACATGAAATCATGGGATTCCAGCTAACGATGAATACAACCGGATTTGAGTTAGTGGGTATAGATCCGGGTATGTTGAATGTGGATATGACCCAGGCAGGTATTTTTGCTGAAAGGGATATGGTGACGATGAGCTATGCTTCGAAAGATGCAAAATACTTAGTGCAGGATGACATCTTGTTTACGATGAACTTTATAGCGAAAACAACCGGAAATATAGGAGATGCTTTATCATTTAATTCACAGATTACAAAAGTGGAATCTTATGATAGTAACCTCCAAGTCGGAGACGTTAAGCTGAACATAAGAGGCGTGGTAGGTGATCAAATAGTTCTATATCAGAATGAGCCAAATCCTTATGTTGTCAGCACTGATATTCATTACTGGCTGCCGGAAGCACAGCAGGTAACTATAACACTGAATGATGTCGTTGGACATCAGATCAAAAAATATACCATAGAGGGAACAAAGGGTATGAATATTTTGCCGGTTTCTAAAGAGCAGCTGGGCATTACCGGAATTGTATTTTACACTTTAGATTGCGGTAATTTCTCGGATACGAAGAAGATGATAATTCTTGAGTAAAGGTTGTGGTGACAAATTGCCGGAAATCCGGCAGTTGTCACCACTTTTTCTGGAATATAGCGGTTTGTCTGAATATCATTTGTATAATTTCATTCTTAGTGTGGAAAATAGGATTGTTGATTCTTGTTTTGTGCATCTGTAGGGTCGGAGCAAAATGAAATAAAATCCAACATGCTGTTGCTAAAGCCTGAAATATGAGCCGGATCTATGGATTTTAGGGTTGGTGTTGTTGATTAAATCGCTCGAATGAGTTCCAACGCATCAAAATTCACCAAGCCTACGGCTCTCAATTTTGTAGAAATCTACTGGCAGTATAGCTATGAAGACCCATAGGGTCGATCAATATTGTAACAACGGATTTTAATCCGTTGTATAGCAAGTGTAAAAGCATAAACCATATCCGCAGGTTCGAAGTAATTCAAAGTTTTTCCTAATGAATACACATTAGTAAATTTGGAAAGTTGCTCATCGAGGATACATTTATCATTGTAAAATTCTTTGTATTTTAAGTAGTTTCGCTCCATAGTTTTAGATTATCACTTCGGTTTAAGGTTTCTATTATCAAATATTCAATACCTTTGTGGTCTCAAATTGTTCTTTACAGATAAAGTGCTTATAGCTCAACTTTTTATCTTGGTGGAACACGAAATATATTATCGTAATTTTGCAGATGAAACAAAAGATAGAAATCCTGGCTCCTGCCAAAAATTTAGTGCAGGGAATTGCTGCCATTAATGCCGGTGCTGACGCAGTATATATCGGAGCGGATAAGTTCGGAGCGAGGACAAATGCTGCCAATTCTATTGAGGATATCAAAGAGTTGGTTAAGTATGCACATCTGTTCAAGGCACAGGTTTTTGTGGTTATCAATACGATATTGTACGATGACGAGCTGGCGATGTGCCGGGATTTGATATACGAAGTTTATCATGCTGGCGTGGATGCGATTATCATTCAAGATATGGCACTTCTCGAAATGGATTTACCTCCGATCGTATTGCATGCTAGTACACAAGCCAACAATAGAGATCCGCAACATGTGAAATTCCTTAAAGACGCAGGTATTGAGCGTGTAGTATTGGCTCGGGAACTAAACTTAGACCAGATACAAGCTGTAAGAAATGCTTCTGATGTCGAACTTGAATTTTTTGTTTCTGGTGCGCTGTGTGTGTCATTTAGCGGCAATTGCTACATGAGTGTGGCCAATGGAGAACGTTCCGCTAATCGTGGTTCATGTGCACAGAACTGCCGTTTACCTTATGAACTGATTGACGGTAATGGAAAGCTGTTGATGCAAAGTGCGCATCTTTTGTCTATCAAAGACCTGGATTTGAGCGACTTCTTGCCGGAGCTGATAGAAGCGGGTATTACTTCATTCAAGATTGAAGGCAGGCTCAAGGATATCGTCTATGTGAAAAATAATGTATCGTTTTTGAGGAAACGCCTGGATGCTTTTTTAGCTGTGAATGGAGAAAAGTATGAAAAGGCATCATCTGGACGTACATTTTACAATTTCGAACCACAAATGGACAAGAGTTTCAATCGTGGCTATACGGATTATTTCGTGCATCAACGTACCCAAAAGATCGGGAGTTGGGAAACTCCAAAATCACAGGGACAAAAGATAGGAAAAGTAACTGGTGCCAAGGCAAATGGATACATTGTTGAAAATGCCGACGTACTCAATCATGGCGACGGATTATATTTTGTCAATGCTGACGGAGAAGCTGACGGTGCGCAAATCAATATCATCGTCAATGGCGTAGTTGTACTGAATAAGCAAAAAGACATACCTATCGGAACGATGATTTATCGCAATTCGGATGCTGAATTTATCAAAATGGTTGATCAGGAGAAAAGTGCTATACGTAAGATTGGCGTGACAATGTTGTTGAAAGAGTCGGATAATGGTTTTATATTGGAAGTGAAGGATGAAGATGGATTTGAAGTTGTAGAAGCATTGACTATTGAAAAAGAGAAATCAAAATCACAGGAATCTGTTTTATCCAACATTATCAAAAATCTGGCAAAAACGGGCAATACAGTTTTTATAGCTGATGATATCCAAGTAGATATTTCGGAAAACTGGTTTATACCAATATCTGCTATCAACCAACTGAGAAGGGACGCATTAGATCAATTAGTCGAAAAACGTATATCAGGATATATACGCAAAGAAAGACCGATCACCAAGACCAATCATCCCTATCCAATCGAAAGTCTTGATTATACTTACAATGTTTCCAATCATTTGGCCCGAAAATTTTACGAACGGCATGGAGTCAAAGACATTGAAAAAGCATTTGAATTGCAATGGAATCCGGGTAAATCACGTGTCATGGTTACAAAATACTGTGTCAAGTATGAACTTGGAAAATGTGCAAAATATCAACGGGCAACCATGGGCGAAAAGGTCAAAGAACCGCTGACGCTAAAGCACGGAGAAGTCGAATACAAACTAAAATTCAACTGTAAACCATGCGAAATGGAAATATGGGAAAAAGAAGCAGAATTTGAAATTATTGACCAGGAAATCCAATTGGTTCAGGAATTGTAGTTTTTTGTCAAATTTGCTGATTAGTTGTCGGTTGTCGGCTTGATTCGTTGGATTTGCTTAGTGTTTCTTAGTGATTTCTAAGTGCGCTTAGTGGTAATTTGAATTGGTTTATAGGTTAACTAGTCGTCCCTTAAATAAGCCTCAAAACCTTGATTATCAAAATAATAAA
>CAYNSF010000033.1:0-35355 GCA_964399855.1 uncultured Aureispira sp.
AAATGAGGCGGCTGATAGCCAAATTATTCCCACCGCACTAAATGTTACAAGTCAGAAATTTTTTCAACATACATGAGCACATTTGATAAAATCGTGTTACCTTGCGTGATCAATAATTTTAACGTTATAAAATGAATGATAAAAAGTGACATATTTTGTGAATGGTCAGTGCCTTTTGGTGGTACTATCAAGGTGGTGCTTGAATAGGTAGTTTGGCAATAATGGTAGGATATCGGGTACGATAGAACATTTATTCAAAATTGAACGTTAGTAATTCTATTCAATTTTTGTGCTAAAATCCCGCCCATTGCCAATACATGGTTCTTTGTTGGTAAAGTTAAGACGACCGCACAAACGAGAAAATAACAGATGACAGAACACGAGACAATAAATATCAACGAAACGTATTTCAGACTACTAGAACAACAAGTATTTTTAGCTGACGACTTGGATTATTCAGTTTTGGAACGACACAAACCAAACCTTCAACAATTAGCTGACATCAGCAATTTGGTAATAAGCATTTTTGACGCATACAAGAAAGAACACGTTTTTCATTCATCTAATTTGGGCAAAATCTTAGGTTACA
The DNA here is from genome assembly GCA_964399855.1 of uncultured Aureispira sp. Taxonomy (GTDB): domain Bacteria; phylum Bacteroidota; class Bacteroidia; order Chitinophagales; family Saprospiraceae; genus OLB9. Next base: position 590 of record CAYNSF010000033.1, read on the forward strand.
GTTCACAAGACATTGAAAGTGGTGGGGAACATTTTTTGGACACAAAGATTCACAACGAAGATTTTATGATGTTGATGCAAAATGCCTTGTCTGTTTTCAAATTGTTCTTCAATTTTTCCACAGACGAGAAACTAAATCACAAATTGGTTAGCGAATACCGTATTTTAAACGCAGCTGACAACTATGTTCGAGTTATCGAACAGCAGCAGGTTTTGGAATTGGATAATAGTGGCAACCTTTGGCTTGCTTTGAGTATTCTTGATATTTCGCCTAACCAACAAAATATGAACGAAGGACTGAAAAGCGAACTGCTGAATTTCAGGACAGGGAAAATAATTCCTTTTATTGAGCTGAAGGAAGAAATATCAATCTCCCTCACCAAAAGAGAAACCGAAGTGTTAAAATTGGTAAAAAATGGGTTTTTGAGTAAAGAGATTTCCGATAAACTTTCCATTAGTATGCATACCGTAAACACACATCGCCAGAGGGTTTTGGGAAAATTAGGTGTAAGCAATTCTATGGAAGCGGTGACTTTGGCTTCTAAATTAGGATTGGTATAGCTGCTATATACTGATAAATCAGTATTGCCCACAATTGAGATAAGAAAGACCTTTGCAGTGTTTTAATTTTAAAGTCATGTTACGAAACGTATCGGTATTTATCCTATTGCTTTTAGCTGCTCAATTAATTGCTCAACAACCCTCGCAAACCATTCGCGGGACAGTTATTGACGAAGCCTCAAATGTACCTTTGTCTTATGCTGATGTTGGTTTGCAAAATACCACAATCGGAACGATTACAGACAGCTTGGGTAATTTTACACTAGATAATGTTCCCATCGGCAGATATGATATTGTTGTGTCGTTTATTGGTTACGAATCTATTGTGATGAGAGAAATTCAAGTAACGTCAGCTAAAGAAGTTTTTCTGAATGTTACAATGAAAGAAAGCACAAACAAACTTGGCGAAGTGGTTATAAAAGCAAAGGTAAACAAAGAACAACCGCTCAATACTATGGCAACGGTAAGTGCAAAAATGTTGAGTGTGGAAGAGGCCAAACGTTACGCTGGCGGTTTTGACGATCCCGCAAGATTGGTTTCCGCTTTTGCGGGCGTATCAAGTAATGTGGGTAATAATGCGATTGTGGTAAGAGGCAACAGTCCGCAGTCCTTACAATGGAAATTGGAAGGCGTTGAAATTTCAAACCCAAACCACTTTGCAGATGTAGCCGCCTTTGGCGGTGGCGGACTTACCGCATTAAGTACACAACTTTTGGCAAATTCCGATTTCTTTTCAGGAGCAATGCCTGCCGAATACAGCAATGCATTATCGGGTGTCTTTGACATTTTTATGCGAACCGGCAACAATCAAAAACACGAACACACTTTTCAATTGGGTGTGATAGGCATTGACGCAGCTTCGGAAGGTCCTTTTTCAAAGAAAAGCAATGCTTCTTATATTTTCAATTACCGATATTCTACTTTGGCTTTGCTTGCCTCCATTTTACCCGCCAATGCAGGAGGCGTAAGATACCAAGACCTCTCTTTCAAACTAAATTTTCCGACATTACAAGCAGGAACATTTTCTATTTGGGGGATGGGATTGATTGACCGTTCAGGGGCGAATGCGAATGGAAACATCAATGAATGGAAATACAATGCGGACAGAGAAGATGAAGATGTAAAACAATATATGGGAACAGCAGGTATAACCCACAAAATTTTACTTCACGATAAACAATATTTGAAATCCACTTTTGCAATAACCGCCAACGGAATTGATTTGCACAGTGAAAGGGCAGACAGCAGTTTGAATTATTTTCCAGAAAAAGTAGTGGATAACAAATCCTACAACATTGTATTCACCTCATTTCTCAATACAAAATTTAGCTCTAGACACACCAACAAATCGGGCTTTGTTATTACCAATATGAATTACAAAATGCTGTTGGAAAATGTAGTAATTGGAGGTGCGCCACTACAAACTTTGGTGAACGAAAGCGGCAACAGTTCGTTGGTTGCGGCTTACAGTAATTCTATGGTGCATATCAACGATAAAATAACATTGAACGTAGGTGTAAACGGACAATGGTTTACCTATACCAATGCTTGGTCGGTAGAGCCGAGAGCGGGAATAAAATATAGGTTCGCTCCTACACAATCGTTGAATTTTGCGTATGGTTTACACAGTCGCTTGGAACGGTTGAATTATTATTTCATCAAAGACAAGCAGAACCAATACATCAATAAAAATTTAGGTTTTACACGGGCACATCATTTGGTTTTGGGCTACGGCATCAGCACATCAGAATTTACACAGTTTAAAGTGGAAACGTATTTTCAGCAGTTATTTGATGTGCCAGTAATGGCGGGCAGTTCTTTTTCCTTAATTAACCAACAAAACGATTGGATTTTTGGTGAAAAACTTCATAACATAGGGCAAGGAAGAAATTACGGATTAGACGTTACTTTTGAAAAATATTTATCCAAAGGCTATTACTATATGGCAACGGTCTCCCTGTTCAATTCTCAATATCAAGGCGGAGATAAAGTGTGGAGAAACACACGCTACAACCGTAATTATGCATTAAACTTTCTCATAGGCAAAGAGTGGCATGTGGGCAATAACAAAAATCATATTTTGAGCTTAAATACACGATTGAGTTTGCAGGGTGGCGAACATTATTCACCCATAAACACTACTGCTTCCGTTGCCAGCCAAAGTGTTGTTTATGATGAAATACGAGCATTTTCCCAACAATATTCACCCGCATTTACAAGCCATTTTACGGCAAGTTACAAACGCAATAAAAAGAAAACGGCTCACGAATTTGCGCTCAAAATTATCAACTTCACACAGTATAAAGAATATTTGGGATTTCAATACAATTACCTAACCCAAACGGTGGACACAGAGCTAGAAGCAGTCTTTATACCGAACTTGAGTTACAAGTTTGAGTTTTAGTTTAGCATAAACTGATTCATATAGACACCAAAAGACAGAACCACCACATACTACTCACTGCAAAATGAAGTTATTTTTGTATTCGTGAATTGATCTGCATTGCCAAATCCACACAAGTCCAAATTTTATTATAAGGCTTGAAAACCAACATAAGACAAAATTGTTATTAAAAATTTGCAATGTTCCAAAAAAGTAAAATAGCAACCCAAAACTGACACGATTATGACACAAGAACTCAATATTGACGATGAAATGCAATACCCGTTCTGACATCATTGATAGTGGAAAGAAGAAGATATTTGAGAAAATGAAAACTAATAATTAGCAATATGCTTTTAAAAAATTAAAGAGAAATGTTCGAGAATTTTCAAACCGTAACTGTTATTATTGCGTCTATAGCCTTATTTGTATTCGGGTTGCAGAGTTTTAGCAAAGAGATTGAAAACTTAGGTAAAGAAAGGCTGACTAAATGGATAGGCAAAATCACCAAAATGCCTTTGGGTGGATTTTTGTTAGGTGGTGTGTTTACTGCAATCATACAATCAAGTACTTTGGTTTCAACGCTGACGGTTTCTTTAGTCAATTCGGGTATCTTAACTTTTCGTGACAGTATTCTCATCTTGCTTGGTACAAATATCGGCACGACATCTACGGCTTGGATTGTTTCGATGAACTCCTCTTTTCTCGGACCGTTTTTTATCGTATTGGGTACTTTGATAAGTATGATTCCAGCTAAAATATCCGTTGCTGGTAAGTCGATATTTTACTTCGGATTTATTTTCTTTTCCCTTTCATTTATCAGTTTATCAATGGAACCGATAAAAAATGATCCCTATTTGGTTGACGTTTTATCTAAGGCTTCAAATCCTTTAATGGGTATTATTTACGGGATAATTGTTACTGTTATCGTTCAGTCAAGTTCGGTCGTGGTCGGCTTGGTCATTGTATTACTTACGCAGGGAACAATCAATATCGACATCGCTATTCCTATTGTAATAGGTGCAAATATCGGTACGACATCTACCGCTCTTCTCGTTAGCTTAAAATTATCGCCTATCTCAAAATTGGTAGCTTGGGCAGCATCCGCTTTCAATATCATTGGCGTAATTTTTATGTTTCCTTTTTTTGGATTCCTTAAAGAGATCGCCGTTTCTTTTAGTAGTGAACCCGCTTTACAAGTAGCTATGGCTTATACCATAAGTAATACGTTCACATCATTTTTCTTTCTTTTACTGATTAACCCAACGATAAGGAGACTGCAAACACACAAATGGTATAAGCTATCTCTTGCGAATAACGAACCTACATGAAAGGGGAAGCGTAGTTTTTAAAAACATAAGTTCATAACACCAAAAGGAACTCGGTAAATAAGGTGTCGGTAATAACCAATCAATGCCGTTTATTTAAGCAATAAGTATGTGACCATGATGTGGTAAGATTATTTTAGAGCCCGATGTTTTTAGGATTTTTAACCTCAGTCAAAAGGGAATGGGCGATCAAAATGGTTTTTATACATTGAATATCAAAATGATATCGTTTCCTAACACTATTCCAACCAAATCAAGAAAAGAGCAATTTCAAAAATAATATGGTGTAAAAAATAGATTTAAATTAAAGATATTCAGCTATATACGTCGTATCTTTGATATTAGATATGATAAAAGATAGACAGTTGTTAAACAAGTTTATTCATTAAAATCTTATCAAATCAAACAGTCCTGATAATTGACTGCATACTCTCAATTATCAGGGCTGTTTTGAAATAATGTTCTTAAATAAAATTCAATTATTTTCCCTCAATCCTCTATCATTCATTTCAAAAATTGCTGACAAGCTTATCTTTTTTAGTACATTTGCCGTGTATAATCAGTTTGGAATCACAATGAAATATTTTGAAATTGGTCATACATGAATAGTTACAATTAAAACAATGATATTTGACATTCAAAGTATAGAAGACGTCCCGGATTGTGCTGCCAGTTTGCTTAAACAGTGCCAGGAAAGTCGTATCTTTGTGCTGAATGGAAATCTTGGTGCTGGCAAAACGACGCTGATTAAAGCTTTATGTAGTCACTTAGGCTATCAGGGAGATGTTACCAGTCCGACATTTTCACTGATTAATACTTATATGGGTACAAATGCCGAAATATATCACATGGATTTATACAGACTAAAAGACACAGTGGAAGCCATGGATATAGGTATTGAAGAATACCTGTCAAGCGGTCAATATTGCTTTATTGAATGGCCGGATCATATCGTTGATTTGATAGATGAGCCATTTTATTCCATCCAGATAGACATCATCACTGATCAATCCCGGAAGATAGCTTGTCAGTATATCATCGTTTAACAATCAAAAGAATATTACAGTCAATACATTTTGAACCATGAGTAAAATTAAAAAGCCAATTATATTTTCAGATTTCTTTACTGAGGGACAGTATGAAACTGAAGTGGCTATGATTTCGATAGATGAAAGTTCCAAAAAGCTTAGCATCGGCGTTCCGAAAGAAACCATTCTCAGTGAGCGACGAATAGCACTTGTTCCACATTCGGTACATACGTTGGTAGGATATGGTCATGAAGTGATCATCGAAGCAGGTGCAGGATTATCGGCCAATTTTACTGACCATAATTATGCTGAAGCAGGTGCAAAAATTTCAGCCAATAGAGAAGAAATATTCAAATCTCAGGTACTCCTTAAAATAGCGCCGCCGACATCTGAAGAGATAGCCATGATGCAGCCCAATCAAGTGCTGATATCTCCGCTGCAACTGCCAGTACTCAAGGACGATTATCTCGAAAAAATAACTCAAAAGCGAATCACTGCACTCGCCATGGAATACCTACAATCCGATGACGGCGACTACCCTATAGTTAAAATCATGAGTGAATTAGCCGGTAGTTGCGCTATATTGACTGCTGCCGAATATCTCAACAACACGCGAGAAGGTGGACGTGGAGTATTACTTGGAGGTGTATCGGGTGTTCCACCAGCAAAAGTGGTTATCCTCGGAGCCGGAATGGTAGCGGAATCTGCTATAAAAGTAGCTTCCAGCTTGGGCGCTTCGATACGTGTTTTTGATAATGACATCACGAAGATCATGCGACTACAGCAGAATGTTGGCAAACATCTACACACATCATCGATCAACCCTGTGTATCTCGCATATCAGCTTACAAGCGCAGATGTGGTCATCGGTGCTATACATTCCAAAACAGGGCGATCGCCTATCATCATTACAGAAGAAATGGTCTCTAAAATGAAAGACGGTGCTGTCATCATTGACGTGAGTATTGATCAAGGTGGTTGTATAGAAACATCTCAAATGACTACATTAGATAATCCGGCTTTTGTCAAACATGGTGTCATCCATTATTGCGTGCCCAATATCGCATCGAAAGTCAGCCGTACATCATCTATAGCCATTAGCAATATCATCACACTATTGCTACTAAAAATGGCAAAAGGGAGAAATTTTGACAGCGTACTGTACAATAGTCCGGGCATCAGACATGGATGTTATGCTTATAAAGGGTGCATTACGAATGAATACCTGGGCAAACGATTCAACATGAAATACACACATTTAGACTTATTAATGACCAATAAACAATAATTAAAAATAGATATAATATGGACTTTGGAAACCTTTTTGACAGAGTAAACAATTACAAAAGAATCTTACAAAATACGGAAGATTACCGGATACAATGGCATAGCCAAATCAGGCCTATGCTTGAAAATACATTACAAGAGTTTTTGGAAACAGCCGAATTAGCAAAAGCAAAAGTTGTAGTAAGAGACAATATAGAAAATCTCGAAGCAGTCAGCCTTGACTTAGGATTTACAAGTAGCGGAATATCCGAAAATATCGAAAATACTGAGATAAAAAGAATCATGATCAAATCCAATGGAGCACTCATATACCAGATGCTTTTCAATGGAAAAATCATGGTCATGATACAAAGTCCCAATATCGAGGGTTACGGACAACCTAAGCCACCCATAGCTTTAGAGATACTAAGACCAGACGAACTGACTAATCCGTTTATTATAAGACACTTAGAGTTGTTATTTAAAGATATCACCGAGTGGGAAGATTTTGATGATGATCAACCACAAAAACCCAATGCGATAGGATTTACACCATCAGGTTATGAAGTTCATGGCGGAGAAGAAGGGTAGGTTTTTTTAATTGAGAATTAAAACTTATCAATACGGATTTCTTTAACGGACTGACTGCCAAAATTGCCCGTTGTATATACGAAAACCCGAAACGTTTCGGTTGAAGTGGTCAGTTTAGCAACTTTAAATTGCGATGTTTTTCCTTTGGAAGCACCTTGATGGATAACTTCGACAGACTGAATTTTATATTTACCTAAAAATTGATTTAGTTTTGAAGTTGCATCATTTTTACTTAGGTATTCCTGATTGTCGAAGATACAAAAGTCAAGTTGATTTTGCATGTAATTGCTTACTGTAGCCATGTCATTCTTCTTTATGGCATTGAAGAAAGCCGTTTCGCCTTGTCCAAACATGTGAACCGAGAAAAAAAGGAGAATAGCGGTCAGATATTTTTGATACATTGTTTTCGTTTTAATATTTTAAGAATAACTACATAACGCAGATTGCTCATCATATTGTATGTGTTATATGCTTACTAACGTAAATCTACAATAAAAATGTTTCAATTATCATGCTAAAGTATGTAAAATGTATCAATTTGTCATAAACTTGTATTAAAATTGTAAACATTATCATACTTTTATACCTTTCAAAACACACAAACGCCCATGAGTAATCGTCTTGCTTTGATCATATTAGATGGATATGGTATCAATCCAAACCCCAATGTTAGTGCTATTCATGCTGCTCATACGCCCGTTATGGATCGTTTATTGGATGAATACCCTTCATCGACACTTGTTACTTATGGTGAAGATGTTGGACTTCCAGATAAGCAGATGGGAAATTCTGAAGTAGGTCATATGAATATAGGAGCAGGACGTGTCGTCTATCAAGAGCTCGCAAGGATCAATAAAGCAGTTAGAGATAAGGAACTTGAAACACATCCGGTTCTAACAGATGCAATTCAATATGCTCGTAAACACACTAAGAAAATACACTTAATGGGTCTTGTTTCAGATGGAGGCGTTCATTCACACATCAATCATCTACTCGGTCTTTGTGAAATGTTGAAGCCTTATCATGCTGATCTCAACGTATTTATCCATGCCTTTATGGATGGTCGAGATACAGATCCAAAGTCGGGAATTAAGTATCTATCACAGCTCGAAGAAGCAATCAAGGATAGCAATATTCATCTGGCAACAGTTACTGGTAGATATTATGCTATGGATAGGGACAAAAGGTGGGAAAGAGTCAAACTGGCGTATGATGTACTTATCAATGGTAAAGGTAAAATGTCTTCTGATTTTATCAAAGATATGGAAACATCCTATAGCGAGGGTGTAACTGATGAATTTATGATGCCCATGATTAATGCACATTTAGATTCAACTGAACAACAAATAAGTGAAGATGATGTTGTTATCTTTTTCAATTTCAGAACCGATAGACCGCGACAACTTACCGAAGTGTTGACACAAAACGACTATCCAGAATATGGTATGCATACCTTACCGTTGTATTATGTAACTTTTACAGAGTACGATCAAGCGTTTAAAGGGATGCATGTTGTTTTTCATAAAGATAATCTTTCTCAAACCCTTGGTCAAGTCATCAGTGAGCATGGCAAATCCCAAGTAAGAATCGCTGAAACAGAAAAATACCCACACGTAACTTTCTTTTTTAATGGTGGTAAAGAAGAAAAATTTGAAGGAGAAGACAGAATTTTGGTTCCGTCACCAAAAGTATCCACGTATGATTTGAAACCAGAAATGAGTGCGTTGGAAATTACGGAACAACTGATCGAATACACAGAAAAGAATAAGCCCAATTTCATCTGTCTTAATTACGCCAATACAGATATGGTCGGACATACGGGTGTATTTACGGCCGCAGTGCAAGCTACAGAAACTGTAGATACCTGTTTGGGACGTTTGTTGGATACGCTGCTAAGGTTAGAATACAAAGCGATTATCATAGCAGATCACGGCAATTCGGATATCATGGTCAATCCTGACGGAAGTCCCAATACTGCACATACCACAAATCCAGTACCCGTAATTTTTGTAGGGAACGATGTCAATAAAGACAATTATGAAGTTAATGAAGGCAAACTCGGTGACTTGGCTCCAAGCATCTTATCTATCTTGGAAATACCGATTCCTATGGAAATGACAGGTGATATTATTATTCACAAAAAGTAAGTCAAACTTTATGTGATCAGTCGTAAGGAGTAACAATTAAAATAGATGTTAAACATAAACAAAGATTACAGCAGTTTGGTAAGCCAAATTGCAGAGATTTATAAGCAAGGCCAGCACAATGCTACCGTTGCCGTAAACACCACTTTGGTAGAGACCTATTGGCAAATAGGCAAATACATTGTAGAGTTTGAGCAGAAAGGACATCAAAAAGCCGAATACGGTAAAGCATTGATTGACAATCTTTCAAAAGACCTTTCAATACAGTTGGGTAAAGGGTTTAGTCGTAGCAACCTTATTTATATGCGACTGTTTTACAGTGAATTCCAAATAAGTGAGACGGCGTCTCACTTATTGAGTTGGTCGCATTATTTTGAATTACTCAAAATATCCGATAAGTTAGAGCGCAGTTTTTATTTGCAACAAACCATTAATGAAAAGTGGTCAATTAGAGAATTGAAACGGCAAAAGAAATCCTCGCTGTTTCTTCGTTTGGCAGCTTCAAAGGATAAAGACGGCATTTTGGCATTAGCAAAACAAGGGCAATTGGTAGAAAATCCAACCGATATTTTGCGAGAACCCTATATTTTGGATTTTTTGAAAATTCCCGAACCTTACCACTTTACCGAAACCGACCTTGAAAAACGCATTATCGAACATTTGGAGCATTTTTTATTGGAACTCGGAAAAGGTTTTGCCTTTGTAGGTAGACAATACCGCATTGTGTTGGGCAATCGTCCGCATTATGTGGATTTGGTTTTTTATCATCGTATTCTAAAATGTTTTGTGCTGATTGACCTCAAAAGAGAAGAAGCTGGCTATGAAGCCGTTGGGCAAATGAATATGTATCTCGGCTATTTTGAGAACGAAGAAAACACCGAAGGCGATAATCCGCCTATCGGAATTGTATTGGCAAAAGAAAAAGATGAACTTTTGGTGCGATACGCCATGCACAATATTTCATCTCAACTATTCATAAGCAAATACCAACTTTATTTACCCAACCGTGAAGAATTGATGGCACTTATTGAAAAACAATTATCAGACGAAAAAAGTTGAGAATTGAAAGTGGAAAATGGAAAATTCTAAATTGTTAATGGTAAATGATTAGTGATTAGGGGTTAGCTGTTCAACCGACAACTAACGGCTAACATCAACAAATCTGACAAGTAGAATTAAACCTTTCCCATAAACCATTAAGCTAATATCAACTCCACAAATCTAACAACTCCACAAATTCACCCTGTGGGATAGTAAACATCCAACAGGGTAAACAATATAAAATTAAACCCGTTACACCTAATAAACAGTTAAACCGTTTCGCTTAGTATTTGACTCAGGCAACCATTTCAGTTTCTGACATCATTTTGCGCAAGTTGATCAATGCATAACGCATCCTACCAAGTGAAGTATTGATGCTCACTCTTGTCAACTTAGATATGTCTTTAAAACTCATATCAGCGTAGTGCCTCAATATGATGACTTCCCGCTGCTCTGTAGGTAATTGATCTATTAACGTCCGCAAACGTGTATGCATTTCATCTTTTATAATCTGACTTTCTTTGTGTTCGTCTTTACTCTGTATGATCGTAAATGGATCAAAAGTATCCGTCCCAGCAATGAAAGACATTTTTTTAGACTTCCTGAAGTAGTCAACACAAAGGTTATAGGCAATTCTCATAGCCCACTGTTGAAACTTATCTTCATTCTGGTATTTTCCTTTCTTTAGGGTATCAATAATCTTGATAAAGACTTCCTGAAAAATGTCTTCAGCGGTTTCAGTATTCTTGACAAACAAAAAAATGGAAGTATAAATTTTGTCCTTGTGCCTATTGAGTAAAACTTCAAAAGCAGATGAACGACCGTTAAGATAAAGGGCAATGAGTTCCTGATCGGTTAATGATTTTAGCTGTTGCATACCTACACTTTCTTTAAAAAAGATTAATAAATGATGTTATTGTTAAATGTAGATATTTACTCTATACGCGCTAAAATTTTAAAATATTAAATAAAATGAACTCTTTTTTGTACTATAATGAAGTTGCAAAGATACGTGTTATTTTCATTCATGCAACACCTTGATAAAATATTTTCATAAATCATGCCATTTTTTACAAAAAAAAAGATGTAGTCCAAATCGAACTACATCTTTTAGGGTCTTATCGAAGAAAAAAAGACTTTATATGATTTCTATCATTTTGGGCGCTTTTTCCTTTGCTTCTTCCTTTTTAGGCAAAACCAATTTAAGAATTCCGTTCTCGTAGTTTGCATCTATTTTATCGGCATCGATTATGTCACCCAGATAAAAAGAACGTTTGAAAGAAGTGTAATTGAATTCTCGTCTCATCCATTTACCAGATTCGGATTCTTCAGATTGAGACTCTTTTTTAGCTTCAATGATGAGCTGATCCTTATCTATAGAAATGTTGAAATCTTGCTTTTCCATACCAGGAGCTGCTACTTCAAGCACCATATTGTCGCTGTCTTCAGAGATGTTGACAGACGGTATGGTCATAGACATATCATTTCCAGTGAATTCGGATATGCTCTTGTTAAATACATCATCAAATATGGTTGATAATGTTTTGTTCTGAAAAAATGGATTAACTTTTAAAATGTTCATAATATTAGATTTTAAATTCGATGAAAAATTATTTTACTTCAATGGTTATCATAGGTTTTTCTGCTGCTGCACGAATGTTGATACGCAGTACACCGTCGTTGACTGATGCTTCTATTTCATTCAGATTGACATGCTCAGGCAGTGTAAATGCGCGCTCAAAATTATTTAAATTGAATTCTCTTTTGATGTACTTCGTATCACTGATTTCTTTATTTCCAGTCACGATAAGTTTGTGTCCGTCTAAAGTCATCTTAATGTCATTTTTGGAAAATCCCGGAACCGTCATTTCTATCAAATAGTCTTGATTTATTTTAGAAATGTTGGCCAATACTGGAGTTGTACGCTCCTTATCAGTAGGGATGGTACGATGTACAGGATTAAAAAACTCATCCATAAAAAATGGATTGAAAGATCGGTTTCTTCTTCTTAATGTTGGGCTTACTACTACGTTTTTCATGGTTGTTATTTTTATTTTACTTTTTTAAAATTAAACTCAATTCATCTTATGCAATTGCTATTCCAACCCAATTTTTAGTACTATTTTGGCACAAAAGCCGACAAAATACATGTCATTATGTCCGTTTGCTTCAAAATTATATGACATTATGGCGCATATTTAATTTATTGAAAACCATTTATCTGAGTAGTTACTAAGTGATTTTTGAATTGACTCAAAGATTCATTATGAAATATAATGTCTTGAAACTTGGTTGTTGTGGGTAGTTTATTTTTAGAGATGTCTTTTTATGAGTCTTGTTTTGTAGTTGTCTGTGGTATTTTGGCTTGGTAGCTCTTTTGCATTTTTGTTTGGCTTTGTGCGGTTGAAAAAATACAAATGTACTACCAAATGTGTTGAACTATTACATATAGAAAGCATAACGAATTTGTGGTATGTCGGTTTCTTCTAAATACTTCATTATCTCTCCAACTTTTCTTGCACAGGCTATTGTAATTGGAAATTTACCGTCAAATTGAGTATTATTCCAATTCATTTTTGATAATGCCAATATTTCTTCGCAAATAATGTTCGGTGATGTATCAATTTTAACTGTTCTAATTTCCAATGGACTTGGTCCTTTGATTGAACCCAGCAAATTGTTTTCCATCTATTTCCTTTTATTTTTTTTCTTGGATTTTCTTCACCTCTTTCAAAATCTTCTTTTCCTCACTTTCTAATCTTCGCTCTACTTTTTTAACATCTTCGGCGGGTGGAAGTTGTTCAGGTTTTACACCTCTATCGTGTAGCATTTTTCTTACTGCCAAATTATTTTCAATGTGTTCTTTTGAAATTTGAGAATCTCCTTTCAAATCTTTATCGACTACATTATGACTTGTTAATTCCGTTGCAAAATCTTTTGCTTTTATGGTTAATGTTGGAAGAAAATCGGCTAATGGTCGGTTTGCAGGAACTTTCAAAATTCGTTTCATATCATTGGTTGTTCTACCACCAAATAAAGCTTGATCCCCTTGTGAGCGAATGATTGCGAAACTTTTATTATCAACTCCTCTTTCAAAAATTATCCCTGATAATTTTTTTTCAGATTGTGACAATTTTTCACGAGCCGTTACCCTTGCAACGTCTAACAATCTTTTTTCAATGATTTCTTGTTTTCGGGTTTGAACGGCAAAATATGTTTGAGCAAAAGCGATTTCTGATTTCGTAGTTGCATCGCCATTTTGTGCAATCAGATAACAGGCGTATCTTGTCAATGCAATATCTTCAACTGGTTTTTGTGCACCACTTCCGATTTCGACCATTTTGCTGAATTCAGCAAAATGGTTTTTAGCTTCTTCTCCTGCTTGTTCGCAAGACTTTTGAGCTTTATCAATTACATTTTTAAAATTTCGCCATTGAGAATAACCAAGAATTTCTTGTAATTCTCTTGCACTCCAACATTCTACGCCATCAAAATCATAACAAGCGTCTTCAAACTTCTTAAAAAGTTCTGCTATAAATTCTTTCTTCATAATTGGTTAGGAATTGGTTTTAATGGTTTCAAGAGTTTTGAAATTGCTAAATTCATCAATTTCGCCATTCTCATTTTTATATATAGCACTTTCATTGACTAAACCTTTTACAATTTTCATTGGAATTATTTTGTCATCTCAAAACCGTTTTGTTTAAAACCAAAACAACCAACTCCCGAACTACTGAATAAACTTATGTATGTCAATGGTTTTTTCATAGTTTAGAATTTTATTTCGGTTTGTTTTACGTTCTTACTTTTCAAATAATTAACCTTTTCTTCCGCTACAATTAGCGTTTCAGTTGAACAATTATAAGCATACATTTTTTTAGCGAATTGGTCGCCAAAATATTCAGTTTTCAGTTTTTCAAAGTCAAGGTTAAAAGCGTTTGCCAATTTGTCTAACCGCTTTTCATCAAATTCTCGTTTGTTATTTTCGATTTTACTCAAATTTGCTGAATCAAGTTTGAGAAGTGCGGCAAGTTCAGTCAAAGTATAACCTTTGTCTGTCCGTAATTGTCTGATGTATTCTCCAAACGTTGCTTTCATTTGCTTGTAAATTTTAACTTGTCAATAAATGACAAAATTACTCAAATGTTATAGTCTTACAAACTATTCAGTAATTTTTTTATGATTTCGGAAATTTTCAGGAGTACATTGGCAAATTAAATAATGTGTTTTGAATAGGTTTGTGTGGAGAAAATCTCTTTTAAATATGTGAAGTGTTTGTATTTTCTTCATTTCTGTTGGTCTGTTGATGATCACACAGTCGCCCACGTGCATTACCTACAACACATACATTTCCATAGTAATTTCGTGAATTTCCAAAGCGGAAAGAGGATATTTTTGATAAAGATTGGAAATAATTTGAATGTCTCTTTAGTATAATCCTTATCTTTGGGCGTAAATTTTCAAAATATAATATAAATCCGAATGAAAAACACACCTTTATCACAGATACATATTGAGCTTGGAGCTAAAATGGCTGATTTTGCAGGCTACAATATGCCAATACAATATTCCACGATAACCGATGAGCACATGAATGTGCGTAACAAAGTCGGCGTTTTCGATGTATCGCACATGGGCGAATTTATGATTCAGGGACAGGAAGCCTTGGCTTTGGTTCAGAAAGTGACCAGTAATGACGCTTCCAAACTTAATGTTGGAGATATTCAATATACATGCCTGCCCAATAATGATGGTGGTATTGTAGATGACTTATTATTGTATCGAATGCCCGATGATGCTTCAGGCGCAACGGTATTCATGTTGGTCGTCAATGCATCTAATAAGGCAAAAGACTGGGATTGGATTGCTTCATTTAATACTTTTGATGCAACGATGGTCGATGTTTCTGACGATATGGGATTATTGGCGGTACAAGGTCCAAAAGCGACTGAAATACTTCAAAAGCTAACAGATGTCAATTTAGCCGATATTAAATATTATAATTTTAGGCTTGTCGCGCTTGCAGGTATTGAAAATGTCGTTATTTCTGCAACCGGATATACTGGAAGTGGAGGTTTTGAACTTTATGTACCGGCAGCACAAACCGAAAAACTCTGGAATGCAGTCATGGAGGCAGGAAAAGATGCCGATATCAAACCTTGTGGTTTAGGCGCACGGGATACATTGAGATTGGAAATGGGTTTTTGCTTGTATGGCAATGATATAGATGCTACCACTTCGCCATTAGAAGCTGGGCTTGGATGGATTACCAAGTTAAAAAAACCGGCAGATTTTGTTGGTAAAGATTGGCTTACAACTCAAAAAGAAGCTGGACTTGAGAGAAAACTTGTAGGCTTTACAATGCAAGAAAGGAGAGTACCGAGACACGGGTATTTGATTTTCGACGGACAGGAAAATGAAATCGGTGTAGTCACATCAGGTACACAATCTCCGTCACTCGATCTCCCGATAGGCATGGGTTATGTACCTACATCTATGGCGACGATTGACAATACGATTTTTATACAGCTTGGTAAAAAATTGATGGAAGCTAAAATCGTAGCGCTTCCATTTGTAAAAATATAAAATAGTTTATTTAAAATGAAATTTGGCACTAAAGTAATACACGCTGGCATCGAACCCGATCCAAGCACAGGAGCGATCATGACTCCTATTTATCAGACATCTACTTATGTACAGGCAGCACCTGGCGACCATAAAGGTTATGAATACGCAAGAACGCAGAATCCGACACGCCATGTACTTGAGCAAAATATTGCTGCACTCGAAAATGGTGCTGAAGCGATATGCTTTGGTAGTGGACTCGCCGCTATGGACAGTATTTTAAAATTGCTCAATCCAGGTGATGAAGTTATAGCAACTGACGATTTATATGGTGGTTCGTACCGGATTATGATGCGCGTTTTTGCCAAATATGGTATTCAATTTCAGTTTGCCAACCTGAGCAATATCGAAGCGCTCAATAAAAAAATAACGGACAAAACGAAAATGATATGGGTAGAAACACCGACCAATCCTATGTTAAATATCATCGACATTCAGGAAGTTTGCGCTGCCGTTAAAGGAAAAGACATCATCGTTTGTGTGGATAATACCTTTGCTTCTCCCTATCTTCAAAATCCGTTAGATTTAGGTGCGGATTTAATTATTCATTCAGCAACCAAATACTTGGGTGGTCATTCTGATGTAATTCACGGCGTGGTTGTAGCAAAAGATAATGAATTGGGTAGTCAAATCCGTTTTCTACAAAATGCTGTAGGAGCCGTTCCAGGACCGCAGGATTGTTTCCTGATACTTCGAGGTATAAAAACCCTTCATATTCGAGTTGAACGAGCGTGTCAAAATGCAGAAAAAATAGCACTTTTTCTAAAAAATCACCCGAAAGTATCTAAAGTATATTATCCAGGATTTCCAGAACATCCCGGACATGAAGTCGCTAAGAAGCAGATGAAGATGTTTGGCGGAATGGTTTCGTTTGACTTGGTAGCCAATAATGAAGAAAGTGCTCGAATCGTATTGAGCAATACACATTATTTTTCTTTGGCAGAGTCTCTCGGTGGTGTAGAATCTCTGATAGGACACCCAGCAAGTATGACCCATGCTTCTATTCCAAAAGAAGACAGGTTGAAAGTAGGATTGACAGATTCTTTAATTCGACTGAGTGTTGGTATTGAAGACATAGATGATTTGATACAGGATTTGGAGCAAGCGCTGAGTTTGGTGTAGTATTGAGTACGACCACGTAAATGCTGGAAAATGTCTTCACATCAACCGATAACAACCTGGGCATCTGACGATAAGCCACGTGAAAAAATGCTCATTAAAGGCAGGCAAAACTTGTCTGATTCTGAATTATTAGCAATACTGATTGGTTCAGGTATCAAAGGTATGTCCGCTGTCGATCTTGGTAAAAAGATACTCAGTGATTATCAAAACAATCTTCACGAATTAGGTAAGGCGGAAATAAAGGATTACATCAAGAAGTACAAAGGCATCGGCGAAGCTAAAGCTATCCAGATAGTCGCTGCGCTTGAATTGGGCAGAAGGCGGCAAAATGCCGTGCCATTAGAAAGGGCGGTCATCAAATCCAGCAAAGATGCCTATAACTACTTGTATCCATTTATGTGTGATTTGCCACATGAAGAATTCTGGATTTTACTGTGCAATCATTCCAATAAAGTGATAGACAGACAGGTCATAGGCAGAGGTGGTCTTGCCAGTGTAATCGTTGACACAAAGCTCATCATCCGTCATGCACTCGATCACCTCGCCAGTGCTATCGTCCTGTGCCACAATCATCCATCAGGCAATCTTACACCATCCAATGAAGATATAAAGTTGACTCAACGTGTACAAGAAGCAGCGAAATTGTTAGATATACGGGTATTAGACCACATCATCATCGGAGATATGGAGTATTATAGCTTTGCGGATGAGGGAATGTTGTAGTCAAAACTTTTTAAAGTCATTTGTAAAATATACCCTTTATCAGGAACTTAATTGGTTAAAATCGTGTTTGTTGTTGACAAGTAAAACCAAATTTAATACATCACACATTAGTCACAACACCCAACAAAATAACCGTATTTCAACAATTTATTCAAAACGAAAACGGAATAGTTACAAAATTTTATAATCTTTGCGTAATTTTTTAAAGATATAACATCAGGAAATGTTCCTACACATACATAAATCTAAGATTCACAGAGTTAAAGTTACTGAAGCCAACCTCAATTATGTCGGCTCTATAACTATTGATGAAGATCTTATGGATGCCGCCAATCTGTACGAAGGCGAAAAGGTGCAGATCGTCAATAATAACAACGGCGAACGCATCGAAACTTATGTCATCAAAGGCGAACGAGGTACCGGGATGATATGCTTGAATGGTGCCGCTGCCCGAAAAGCTGAGATTGGAGATATTGTTATCATCATCAGTTATGCGATGATGACTCCCGAGGAAGCTAAAACCTTTAAACCTACGGCTGTTTTTCCCGATGAAAATAATAGATTGACCTAATCTATTACAAAGTGGTATCTTTGCCGGCAAAAGCACGCAGATACATGAAATCAAAAATAGGCAGTTATATCCAGGTAGTGCTGTTTTTTGCGCTCGGTATCGGGATGTTGCTACTTGTCTATCATTATCAGAATGTTGCTTTCCAACAAGATTGCCAGTTGAAAGGTATTCCAAGTGAGGATTGCAGTCTTTTAAGTAAATTAATTGATGATCTTAGCCGTGTCAGATATTCATGGATATGGATTACAATCTTTGCATTTATGTTGTCCAACATCTTACGTGCGTACAGGTGGAAGATGTTACTTGAAGCTATAGGGTACAAACCCAAAATGATGAATCTTCTCGGTACAGTCATGGTCAATTATCTTGCCAATCTGGGTATTCCACGTTCTGGAGAAGTAATCCGAGCAGCGATGATATCCAAATATGAGAACATCCCTTTTGAAAAGTCTTTTGGAACAGTTGTAACGGACAGGATATTTGATGCAATTATGCTCGCTATTATATTTCTTGTTACCTTTATACTTGGAGGCAGTATGGTGGCAGATTATCTTAACCAGAATATTCAATTGGGTGACAAGCTGAGTATGATTTTGAGACACCCGTTCCTGATTGCCGGTTTTGTGTTGATTATGTTATTGGCTGTTTGGGTTATTTACAAAAATAAGTCAAAACTCCGGAATACCGCTTTGGGTCAGAAAATCATGCTTCGACTAAAAGGGTTTTATGACGGTGTACTCAGTGTACGAAAAGTATCGAATCCACCATTATTTATCTTCCACACGGTTGCTATATGGGTATTGTTCTTTCTGATGCAATATCTGGCATTTTTTAGTTTTGACCCTACACAACATCTTGGTATTATAGCCGGGCTTGTCGTTTTTTCATTTGGAAGCCTCGGTATCGTCATACCAACGCCTGGAGGTATGGGAAGCTTTCATTTTCTAACAGCAGAAGCGCTGGCTATCTATGGCGTACAAGGAGCTGATGCCTTTACTTATGCAAATATCGTTTTCTTTTCGATACAAATATTCGCTAATATCCTTTTTGGTGTGCTATCGCTTATTATTTTACCGCTTATCAATAAACCACAGTCATGATTACAGACAAGATTTATAACGACTGGAAAGATGCAAAGAAAGTTGTTCAACAGTGGAAATCGGCTGGACATAAAGTCGTTTTTACCAATGGCTGTTTTGATTTGTTGCACTTGGGTCATGTGTTATACTTGGAAGAGGCAAAGAGCAAAGGAAACAAGCTGATCGTAGCAGCTAACAGCGATAATAGTGTTCAGCAACTCAAAGGGAAACATCGCCCGATTAAGGATCAGAAAAACAGAATGCACATCCTGGCAGCCTTGGATAGTGTTGACATGGTATTAGTTTTTGACGAAAGCACACCTTATGATTTAATCAAAATGTTAGTACCGGATGTTATCGTTAAAGGTGGCGACTGGAAACCCGACCAGATTGTGGGCGCAGATATCGTTATGTCGCATGGTGGTGAAGTATTTTCCTTGCAGTTTGTGGAGGGATATTCGACGACAGCTTTGGAGAAGAAAATTATTGAGGAGTATGTTAACCGTAAGGCAAACAACGACTGAGCAGAAACGAACAAAAAATGATAAGGCAGAAATAAAAAATATCTGCAAAAGT
Organism: uncultured Aureispira sp.; assembly: GCA_964399855.1. Lineage (GTDB taxonomy): Bacteria > Bacteroidota > Bacteroidia > Chitinophagales > Saprospiraceae > OLB9. Next base: position 20,627 of record CAYNSF010000033.1, read on the forward strand.
ATTGTCAAATCAAATTAGATAGTGCACCTTTGTGCTAACAGTACCCATTCTGCATACCATAAGAACTGCAAGTGGGTCATTTTTTTATAGCTATGTCAAATAAACCTACTTAAAGTATAGCCGACCAAATCTCACTTTTAAAACAACTATGCAACAGCAATTAAACATTTGTACTAAATTGAACGTTAGTGCTTTTATATTAATTTTCCGCCACAAACGCTAGGCTGTTAAACCATTTTATACAAAACAAAACCTATGCAATTATCGCATTTAATACAATATCTCAACGAAGTAGCACCTGAAAGGCTACAGGAAAGCTATGATAATGCCGGTTTGATTACTGGGCATCCCGATATGGAAATCAAGGGTGTTTTGGTCGCATTGGACTGTGTGGAAAGCATTGTTGATGAAGCCTTAGCTCTGGGTTGTAATGTCATTGTAGCACATCACCCGATTGTTTTTAGTGGATTGAAGCGTTTCACAGGTGCGAATTATGTCGAACGGACGATCATAAAAGCTATTCGCAACGATATAGCCATTTATGCTATCCATACTAATCTTGATAATGTATTCATCTCTGGAGTCAATACTAAAATAGCGGAACGGCTTGGACTGCAACATACAGAGATTTTATCGCCTAAATCCGAAATGCAGTATAAGGATAATCCAGTTGGTGCCGGCATGCTGGGACATCTTAAAACACCAATGGAAACAACCGCATTTTTTGATTATTTAAAAGATAAAATGGAACTCCAAGTTCTTAAACATACAGCTATTTGTAAAAATACTGTACACAAAGTGGCCGTGTGTGGTGGATCAGGAGGTTTCCTCCTCAACTCAAGTTTAAAAGCGGAGGCAGATGTATTTATTACTTCAGATTATAAATATCATGAGTTTTTCGATGCTAATGACCGGATTATTATCATAGATATCGGACATTTTGAAAGTGAAAAATATACAATTGATTTACTTTATGACTTGATTATTAATAAATTTACTACCTTTGCGACCCATTATACAAAAATAATTACTAATCCTATCAATTTTTATTAAGTTAATATGGCAACTGTAAAAGAAAAAAGTATTGCAGAAAGATTAAAAGCCTTATATAGTCTCCAACAAGTTGATTCTAAGTTGGATAGTATTGTCGTGCTGAAAGGTGAGTTACCAATGGAGGTAAGTGACTTGGAAGATGAAATATCAGGTGTCAAAACACGTATTGTAAAGTACGAAAATGCAATTGGTGAAGTAGATAGCGAAATATTGAAACACAATACCAATATCAAGGAAGCTGAAGCATTAATCACAAAATACGAAAAGCAGCTTGATAATGTTAAAAATAATCGTGAATTTGATGCACTGACCAAAGAAATTGGGTTACAAAAACTTGAAATTCAGCTTTCTCAGAAAAAAATCAAGGAAGCAACGATCACCAAAGAATCTCAAGTGGAGAAGCTGAATCAGTTTAAAGCAAAGCTTGAGCAGCGCAATAAAGATGTTGAGTCCAAAAAGGTTGAATTACAAAAAATCATCGAAAAAACAGATAAGGAAGAAGCCAAGTTGGCTAAAGAATCTGAAAAAGCACGTAAAACGATAGAGGATAGATTGCTCATTTCATACGATAAAATACGTAAAGCGTATAGGAATGGACTTGCCGTAGTACCGGTATCCAGAGGCGCTTGTGGAGGATGCTTTAACAGAATACCACCACAAATGATCATTGAAATAGGTGTCATGAAGAAAATCATCGCTTGTGAGCACTGTGGTAGAGTATTGATAGACGAAAATTCATTCCTTGAAGAAAGTAGTGAGGATTAATCAATAGCTTTGACATTCAAAGATTTTAGATACAAATTAAGCCTCAGGTGTGATACATTTGAGGCTTTTTATTTTACTTTTAGGATATTATGGCTAATAGTAGGACTGAATGTCATAAATCTGGATCCATTACTTAGTCAAGGTACTTTTACACTAACTAAAACGCTCGAAGATGCTTACCGGGACGTTTCAGCGCTCAAGATAGAGCAGGGAAAACAAAAGCTAATCCATTCAGATTATGTAGCGGACGAAAATCTTATGGGTTACTATATTGAAAATTATATTGATTTCTTTACATTATTTATAGAAGAAGATCAAAAGCTGTACAAAAAGCTGAGTCCCAATAGAGATATACGGTTAAAAATAATACAAAGTGGTGATAGCCAATCTCCCTATTATCTTTTTTGCCAAGCCGAGATCATGCTCCAATGGGCCATTGTAAAGCTGAAATTTAATGATAAAATCAGCGCTGCCAAAGATATATATGAAGCGCACAACCTACTCGTACAGAATCAAAAAAAATTTCCAGATTTTGCTTTCAACAAAAAAAGTTTGAGCATTATTCACGCATTGGCTGAAAGCATCCCATCTTGGGTACGAAAGGTGTTAAATATACAGGGATCCATAAAACTTGGTACCAAAGAAATCGAATATTTAGCCAATTATACGACCGAACGCAATCATATTTTTAAAAATGAAGTCATTTCTATATATAGCTATATCCTATTTTACGCCAATAACCAGAGAGAAGCTGCGTTTGCATTGTTCGATAAGTACAACTTAGATCATCGCACCAATCCTTTGATAGCATTCCTGAAAGCAACGATGGCGCAAAAAACAGGAAAAACTGAACTTGCGATCAAAATCTTAGAAGAAAGACCGCAATCAGCAGCATATCTTTCTTTTGAATACTTAGATTTCCTATATGGAAAATTTAAACTTTACCGATTAGATAACGATGCGGAAACCTATCTTTTACGATTTGTCAATAACTTCAAAGGAAGGCATTATATCAAAGAAGCATATCAAAAATTGGCGTGGCATAGCCTCATAACACAAAATGACAAGGCACAATACATACGATATATGAACCTTTGCCAAAAACGAGGGTATTCGCTGATAGATGAAGATAAGCAAGCCCTAAAAGAAGCGCAAAACGGTGAGATATATGATGCCACATTGCTGAAAGCACGACTATTATACGACGGTGGCTATTACAAACGAGCCAATGATCTTTTGGTCGCTCAAGCAAATGTGTATATAAATTCAGTATTTGAAGGAGAATATTACTATAGATTGGGCAGGATAAAAGATGCTTTAAAAGAAGACACAGAAGCTATCAAATATTACAATCTTGCGATCATCAAGAGCAATCCTAAGAAGTATTTTGCATGTAATTCCGCCTTAAATACAGGAATTATATATGAAAAAAACAAACAATATGATAAAGCGGCACAATATTATAACAAGTGTCTAAAGCTCAATCCTGAAGGATACGCCAATAGTCTCCACCAAAAAGCAAAGACAGGATTGGAAAGAGTGAAAGGGTATTAGGCTAAGGGTTAGTGGATTGTGAAAGGTTTCTCAAAAGTATTGTTGCATACTATCTTGATTTAGTTGATAATTCTAACTTAATCGCTCATACATTTCAAACAACAATTCCAAACGTTTTTCATTGGTAGTGCCGCTTTTTAAACCATAAGCCATGTCCACTGCTTTATCTAATTCATTGTGAGCTTTTACTAAATTCCCTGTTTTCAACATTTTAAACAACCTTAGTAGTTACTATATCTTTAAATGACTTTGAAACGATCAAAGGCTTCTTTTTCTAAATATTCCCTGTCGTCAGGATGAGCAATATCAATGAGCGCTTTGGCTCGTTGTCTCAGGTTTTTCCCGTAAAGATAAGCAATCCCATATTCTGTAACGATATAGTGAGCATGTGCCCTGGTTGCCACAACACCGGCTCCCGTCTTTAAATATGGGACGATTCTTGGTTGACCCTTTTTGGTGCGTGATGGTAACGCAATAATCGGTTTACCTCCATCACTGATAGCTGCACCTCTCAGGAAATCCATCTGACCACCGACACCACTATACTGATATGTACCAATAGAATCTGAACAAATCTGTCCTGTTAAGTCTATTTCTATGGCACTGTTAATGGCAATCACTTTCGGATTGCGACGGATGACATGTGGATCGTTGACATAATCAATATCCAAAAATGAAAAAGCAGGATTGTCATCCACATAATCATATAATCTCCGACTACCCAATGCAAAGCCAGTAACAATCTTATTCGGGTGTATAGCTTTGTATTTGTTGGTAATGATATCTTTATCAAACAAATCAATGATACCATCGGACAGCATCTCAGTATGAATACCCAGATCTTTATGGTTGTACAAGCATTTGAGTACAGCATCTGGAATCGTCCCTATACCCATTTGAAGTGTGCTTCTGTCTTCGATCAGAGAAGCCACATTTTCTCCGATCCGAAGATCGACAGCACTTGGATTGCCACCAAAAACACGTTCAAATAAGGCATCTTCGCTATATACCATAGCCTTGAAACGCTTCGTATGGATTATACCATCACCATGTGTTCGTGGTACGTAAGGATTAACCTGTGCAATGACTATTTTTGCCATATTGACAGCTGATCGGGCTACATCGACGGACACGCCCATAGAGCAGTATCCGTGTTCATCTGGTGGAGATACCTGAATGATGGCAACATCCAATGGAAGTACATTCCTTTTAAACAGCTCTGGAATTTCTGATAAAAATACAGGCACGTAATCTGCCGTTCCTTCATTGACATTTTTCCGAATCGAATCAGAAACAAACAACGAGTTTATCTTAAAAGCATGTTCAAATTCAGGCTTATTCACAAAAATTTCACCCATAACAGTAATAAACACCAACTCAACATCTTTAAGTCTGTTTGCCTGAAGCGAAAGGTGATATAGCATGTTGGTAGGTGTCTGCGCACTTCCATGAATGAAAACTCGATCGCCACTTTTAATATATTTTAAAGCTTCTGCTGGAGAAACATAGGATACGGGTAATCTCATAATATGTTTGCTGATTGAAAAATTAGCAACAAAGGTATGATATTATTAAAACGTGTACTATGATCTGGCTCATTTAAGTAGCTGATGTAGGTCAACTGCATTTTAATTGCTGAATTGGTTTAATTGGGTGAAATGGTTGTTGGCTTGATTCGTTGGCACTATTGTCCGATAAAATGAACATTTAAATCAAACGATGAGATCGCTCACTGTGTTCGCGATGACAGTCAGTAAGTTGTCATTCAGAGCAAAGCGATGAATCTTTAAATTTTTATCGGACAACAATAATTCGTTGGATTTGCTAAATTATATTTTGAGATGTAATGGTTTAAAATAGACTGTTCAACGAAGTGTTCAGGAAGTGTTCAAAAATCATTTACAATCGCAATTTGTAACTTTCAACTCTCCATCGTCCATTCTCAATTCTCAATTCTCCATTCTCAATTAAATCAACCTCTTTTGTAATATTTAAAAATGATTTGTACAATTCAAAGGAAATACATATTTCTTATTACTTTTGTGGCATTAACCAAAAGTACTTCCCGTGAACAAGACAATTGCTCTCCAATCAGCTGATAATATAAGAATACTTGCTGCCGCAATGGTAGAAAAAGCAGCATCTGGACACCCAGGCGGCGCTATGGGTGGTGCCGATTATATACAGATATTATATTCCGAGTTTTTAAATTTCGATCCTGACGATCTTACTTGGCCGTTCAGAGATCGTTTCTTTTTAGATCCAGGACACATGTCAGCTATGTTGTATGCACAATTGACATTGAACGGCGTGATGAGCATAGAAGATATCAAACAATTTAGACAGTGGAAGAGTGTCACACCTGGGCATCCTGAAGTGGATTTTAAGCGAGGTATAGAGAACACTTCTGGTCCTTTAGGATTAGGACATGCTTTTGGTGCCGGTGCTGCTATTGCAGAACGGTTTTTAGCGGCACGATTTGGCGAATGGATGTCGCACTACACCTATATTTTTATATCTGACGGCGGTATTCAAGAAGAGATATCTCAAGGTGTCGGCAGAATAGCAGGGCATCTTGGATTAGGTAATTTGATCATGTTTTATGATGCCAATGAAGTTCAGCTTTCGACGAAAGTCAGTGAGGTAATGTCGGAAGATACCGTTAAAAAATATCAGAGTTGGAACTGGCATGTAGTCGAAATCGACGGCAATGACGAAAACCAAATCAGAGCAGCAATCAGAGAATCACAAAATATCAAAGATAAACCGTCACTCATCATCGGACGTACTGTAATGGGTAAAGGTGCTGTGCAAGAAGACGGTAGTTCTTATGAGGGACAAGTGGAAACACACGGTAAGCCGTTAGGGAAATCCAAAGCTTCTTATCCGAAAACTATTGAAAATCTCGGAGGTAATCCCGACAATCCTTTTGTAATATTTCCGGAAGTATCGACGTATTATGACCAAGTTTTATCAGAAAAGCGTGCTTATGCGCAAAAGAAAAAGCAGGAATATACAACCTGGCAGCAAGCAAACCCAGAGCAGGCAACATTGCTGAACCAATACTTAACCGGAAAGTTGCCAGAACTTGATTTTGCGTCTATAGCTTTGGCAGCTAATGATGCCTCTCGTAATGCTTCGTCACGCGTATTGGGATATCTTGCCGAACACGTAGGAAACATGATCGTTTCTTCAGCCGATTTGTCCAATAGCGACATGACAGACGGATTTTTGAAGAAGACAAAACCATTGGCTAAGGGTGATTTTACAGGTGCATTTCTACAGGCTGGTGTGTCGGAATTGACCATGGCAGCTTTGTGTACAGGAATGTCATTACATGGCGGTATCATACCCGTATGTGCTACATTTTTTGCGTTTTCAGATTATATGAAGCCGGTATTGCGTGTCGCTGCACTCATGGAACAGCCCGTTAAATTTGTGTGGACACACGATGCATTCCGTGTTGGCGAAGACGGACCTACCCACCAGCCGATAGAGCAGGAAGCACAACTTAGATTGTTAGAAAAGCTGCATAATCATTCCGGAAAACCGTCTTTTGTCGCATTGAGACCTGCCGATAGTGCAGAAACAGTTCACGCTTGGGAGTTGATGCTGCAAACTAAAGACAGACCTTCAGGACTTATATTGTCTCGACAAAACATCAAGGATATACCAGCGATGAAAGACAGTAGATTTGAGGAAAGTAAAGCGTTGAATCAGGGTGCATATATCGTCTTTCAAAATGGGGAAAACCCAGATATTACCCTTATCGCGAATGGTTCTGAGGTAGCTACTTTGATAGAAGCGGCCCACATTTTAGACACGCAACATCAGACAAAGTCTAAGGTCATTTCTGTTCCGTCTGAAGGCATATTCAGATCTCAATCCGTAGCGTTACAAAAAGCTGTTCTTCCCGATGAAAGTCGAGTTTTCGGCCTGACAGCGGGTTTGCCGGTAACTTTAGAAGGATTGGCAGGAAGTCAGGGAAAGGTATTCGGATTAAGTCATTTTGGTTATTCAGCACCATACCCAGTTTTAGATGAGCAATTTGGATTTACGGCTGAACATGTAGTCGGACAAGTATTGGAAATGCTGAAATCGTAGTCATTATTCTTTTTGAAAATGAAAATTATGGACATTTTTAAAAAATTATACAATAATAAGTGTTTTTCGGTCTGGATGTTGGTTGTGTTATGGGCGTTTTCTGTTACGTTGACATCCTGTAAGCGCAAGCCTAAAGACGGTCACTATTGCGCTAAGGTAGCTTATCAGAAAGAAGATAGTAAGAAGCAAGGTACATTTACCATTATCGTCGAGATCAAAGACAATCATTTGACAGATATCAGTTTTCCGGATGGCCACTACGATACATCACAGATAAAGCCGATAGAGATACCGACAGACGGTAATTTTACGGCTGTATCCAATGCAGGTCACATATATAAAATCCAGATGCAGGGACCGGCTGAGGAGTGTATGAAAGCGTCCAATATGGTACAATGTAAAGGCAACACGGCTGCCGGTAAGCGTTGCCAACGTTATACAGATAGCAAGAGTGGCTTGTGCTGGCAGCATAATAAGAAGTAGATTTACTCGCCTTTCATCTTTTCAGCGTTTTCAACACGCTGTAGCGAAGTGATAATCTCCTCTAATGCTCCTTCCATGATGATATCCAAATTATACAAAGTCAAGTTGATCCTATGGTCGGTAACACGGTTTTGTGGATAGTTGTAGGTGCGGATTTTATCGGATCGGTCTCCCGTTCCAACTAAGGATTTACGCTGATCTTTTTGTTCTTTGTATGCTTTTTCACGGATAGATTCTTGGATTTTTACATATAGTCGCTGTAAAGCTATTTCCCTGTTTTTATGTTGTGATCTTGAATCTGTACTTTCGGCAACGATACCAGTCGGAATATGGGTAAACCGTACACCAGATTCAGTCTTATTGACGTGCTGACCACCGGCACCTTGAGCTCTGAACGTATCCGTTCTAAGGTCATCTTTACGGATATCTATTTCTTCTTCTTCAAATTTTGGCATGATCGCTACAGTAGCTGCGGATGTGTGTACTCTTCCCTGTGATTCTGTTTTGGGTACGCGCTGCACCCTATGTGCTCCTGATTCAAATTTGAGCTTACCATAGACATCTTCGCCATACACTTCCATCACGATCTTATTGTAACCACCAACAGTACCGGGATTTTCATCAAGGATTTCCGTTTTCCAACCTTGCGTTTCGAAGTATTTGGAATACATCCTGAAGAGATCTCCGGCAAATATACTGGCTTCATCTCCACCGGTTCCTGACCTGATTTCGAGTATTACATCCTTGCTATCTTCAGGATCTTTAGGTATGAGCAGTTCGTTGATTTTTTCTTCCAGCTCATTCAATTGCGGATTGAGCTCATCGAGTTCCAAAGCTGCCATTTCTTTCATCTCTGGGTCTGAGTCACGGAGCATTTCTTTGGCATTGCTGATATTGGCTGCTATGACCTTATATGCCTTAAATGTTTCGACTATTTCTGTCAAATCTTTATATTCTTTATTGATTTTGGCAAATTGCTTCATGTCTGCCAAGACATCAGGATCGGACAATTTTTCTTCAAGGTAATAGTATCTATTCTGAATGGCTTCCAGCTTATCTATCATAAAATTTCTAAAATTTGGTACAAAAGTAAGGAATAAAGTGGTGAAATGAGCTAATTCAACGCTACCAACCAAAAATTATTGACACCTTCGCCCTGAATGAGTTCGACCGTGTGGAGGTTGAGCAACTCCAGCAAAGCAATAAAAGTTACGATAGCATGAATTCTATTTTCGAGCTTTTCAAATACTGCCGTAAAGTTTACTTTCTGACCTTTAGGGAGCCTATTGAGTAAAAATGCCTGTTGATTTTCTATGGTGTAGTCATACTTTACTATTTCATGGACGGTACGGTTTTTTTCAATTTCATATTTAGTCATTAATTGCTGAAAAGTCTGCAATAACTTATACATACTTAGTGATTCCAATTCTACATCTATCAACGCTTTTTCGGCAATAGACCGTATTTCATGGACGACATTTGTACGGGTAAACCGTAGATGCCTATCTTCTTCGAGCTGACTCATTTCATCGATAATGGATTTGTACTTACGGTATTCTATCAGCTTTTGAGCCAACTCTGCTCTTGGGTCGATTTCATTACCTTCTTCATCCAATTCCTTACGGGGAATGAGCATTTTTGCTTTGATTCGCATCAGCGTTGCCGCTACAAGGATAAATTCGCTTGCAACATCTATATTCATCATTTCCAAATGACGGATATAATCCAGAAAATCCGCTGAAATTTTAGAGATAGGAATATCATATATATCCAGTTCATCCCTTTCTATAAAGAATAAAAGCAGGTCAAAAGGTCCTTCGAAATGCGATGTTTTGATGATATACGACTCCACAACGCAAAAGTAATAAAAATATGTTGATTTGTCGAGTTGTTAGATTTTTGTTTTAGGCAATATTTAGGCAATTAAAATTTACATAATACATATTTTAGCCTGACCGATAACCATAAACTCAAAACAATCATGATACTTTTTGTGTTTTGAATTTAGCTTTTCATTGCTATTTAGCATTATGTTCCGAAAAATAATTATCCGGATATTATTATCGCCATTTGCATTACTATATGGCATTATTGTCGGTATAGTCAATTGGTTTTATGATATTGAACTATTGAAATCTTCTAAATTTAACTTACCAGTAGTAGGTGTAGGTAATCTAAGTATAGGTGGCGCTGGTAAAACACCACATATCGAATACCTGATTGATATGCTCAAAGACTATATAAATGTCGCAACTTTGAGTCGTGGATATAAACGTTCTACCAAAGGTTTTCGTTTTGTCAAGGATGATGACACAGCGATTACAGTAGGAGACGAGCCGTTGCAATACAGAAGAAAATACAAGGATATCTTAGTCGCCGTGGGCGAAAGCCGTGCGTATGCCATACCCGAAATGGTCAAGCACTATCCGGAGATCCAGGTAATTTTGTTGGATGATTCTTTTCAACACCGTGCTGTCAAACCTGGGCTGAATATTATGTTGACAGCGTATGACGGTATATTTACTGATGATTATTTACTTCCTATGGGCAGACTACGGGAGAGACGTTCTGGTTACAAAAGAGCGGATATCGTCATCGTGAGTAAATGTCCGCCTGTGATTACAGATGTTGATAAGGAGCGTATCCGGCAAAAAATAAATCCGATGCAACATCAAAAGCTATTTTTCTCTTATTTTGAATATAGCTATCCCTATTACATGTATCGGCCTGAGGAGCGTATTTCTTTGGATAAGGAGCTGAAAGTAATCCTTTTGAGTGCCATAGCTAATACGGAATACTTAGTGAAATATTTAGAACAGGAAGTAGAAAGTGTATTTGAAATCGAATATACCGATCATCATATTTTTACGTATCATGATATCGAAAGGATTGTCAGGATTTATAATAACACTTCCGGTCAACGCAAGATTATCATCACTACAGAGAAAGATGCCATGCGCTTGGAAATGCATAAGGATACACTAAAATCCCACAATATCCCCGTATTTATATTGCCTGTAAAAGTCAAATTTCACGATAATGAACAGGGAGCATTTGCTGAAGCAGTTAAGTCGTTTTTACTTGATTTTCAGGTGTAGCTGCATTTTATTGAAAAATAATAAAGGTTATTAATGAGTAATTATGTAGCTTTACCTTTGGTTAATGTGTGACCATAAAGTTGCAGTATTTTACCTGATAAATCACGCTAAAATCATAACGCTGTATGCCTGAATTATATAACCAACTTCTCAAAAATAATAAAGCATGGGTAAGAGAAGTAACGGAAAAGGATCCTGATTTTTTCACCAAATTGAGCAAAGGCCAGTCACCACCGGTATTGTGGATTGGCTGCGCAGATAGTAGGGTTCCTGCCAATGTAATTACAGGGACACTGCCGGGAGAGATATTTGTACACCGCAATATAGCCAATATGGTCGTACATACAGATATGAATATGCTGAGCGTGCTTGACTATGCAGTTAATATACTAAATATCCGCCATATCATCGTTTGTGGTCATTATGGTTGTGGTGGTGTGATATCCGCAATGGACAATACACAAAATGGTGTCATTGACAACTGGATATGCCATATCAAGGACGTGTATCGGCTGCATCATGAAGTATTGAGTGGCATTTCGGATACATTGCATAAAAATGACCGGTTAGTAGAACTGAATGTAGTAGAGCAAGTATTGAATCTGGCAAAAACATCCATTGTACAAAATGCATGGAATCATAATCAGCCGCTTTGGCTTCATGGTTGGGTCTATTCACTTGAAAATGGTTTAGTAAAAGACTTGAATGTAAATTATGGTAATAATACGGAATTACCGGATATTTATAAGTTTAATAAGTGATGCTTCGCCTATCCCTTCAATATTGTTTCCATTTTTTCAAATTCTTGTTCAATCTCATCATTGGGTTTATAGGTTAGCTTTGATACGACGATATGTACAAGCATCGAAAGCACAAATCCTGGAATTAACTCATACCAATCTTTAAAGGGATGATCAAAATATATCCATGCAAGAACCGTGATTCCCCCAACGATCATTCCATACAAAGCACCTTGAACTGTTGATTTTTTATACAGCAATGAAAGTAAAATAAGTGGTCCGAAAGCGGCACCAAATCCTGCCCACGCATTCCCAACTAAATTCAATATACTATCATGAGGTGTCAAAGAAAGCAAAATAGCAACTCCCGCAACAATAAGAACCGAAAGACGACTTACTAAAAGTAAATTACTATTGGATGCCTTCTTGTTGATGAATGCTTTGTATATGTCTTCAACTAAAGAACTCGAGGTAACTAATAATTGCGAAGATATCGTACTCATAACGGCTGCCAGAATAGCAGAAAGTAGAAAGCCTCCAATAAGTGGATGAAAAAGTCGCCTTGCTAAATAAATAAAAATGGTTTCAGCTTCCTGATTGGATGCATCAAATACGGTCATTGTAGCATTATCAAATTTGGATAGGTAAGCTATCCCTGCTAATCCAATAATCAGTGCTCCACCAACGGAAAAAATCATCCATAATATACCAATTCTCCTAGCTTTTACCAACGCTTTCGCATCATCAATAGCCATAAATCGAACCAAAATATGTGGCTGGCCGAAATATCCAAGACCCCAAGCCATTAATGAAATAATTCCAACTGTAGTCGTCCCCTTAAACAAATCTAAATAATGAGATCCTTTATTTTCTATCAATGTCAGCGTTTCTACCACTCCTCCTACATCAAAAATAACTACAGCAGGTACAACTACAAGAGCAATAACCATGATTGTTCCTTGTACAAAATCCGTCAAACTTACTGCTAGAAAACCACCCATAAAAGTATATATCACAACGACAAGCCCTGTCAACCATACACCTGTAAGATATTCCATTTGGAAAGCGGATTCAAAAAGTTTGCCACCGGATACTAAACCTGCGGATGTGTATAATGTAAAAAATATCAGGATAAAAACAGATGCTGTAATCTTCAGTATATGCTTATTGTCTTTGTATCTGTTTTCAAAAAAAACAGGAAATGTTATTGCATTTTGTGCTACTTCTGTATAAATTCGTAACCTCGGAGCTACAATGAGATAATTGAAATAGGCACCTATAACCAAACCGATCGCTATCCATGAAGTGGACAAACCCGAATAATACATCGCCCCAGGCAAACCCATTAAAAGCCAGCCACTCATATCCGCAGCACCTGCTGACAATGCCGTGACCACAGCACCAAGTCGCCGCCCACCAATTAAAAATTCCTCAGAATTAGAGGTAGATTTTTTAAATGAATAATACCCAATGGCAAGCATCAAAAGCATATAAAACCCAATGGAAACGACTTCGTAAATATGCATAATCTGTATTTTATGATTTGAATTGGTAAATCTAAAACATAAGTATTAATTCACACAACTTATCGTACATTTTATTGGTAAATTTTTATCTTGATGATAATATGATATGTCAAAATCAACAAAAAAAAATAATCCTCGACACTATAAAGCATCGAGGATTATTTTATTATATCGTGGCTTTTTCATCAGCCACTTTCATCTATCTAAGATTCATCCCTTAGGATTGTAATCCGACGACTATCTCGGTACGTCAGTAAATATACTGTTGTTATCCAACCAAAGGTTTTTATCCTGTACATTCACGTCTCCATTCAATTCAAAGTCGTTGATGTTGTAACGGCTGTTCAAACCATTATTGATCAACCACAAGTCTTGATCTTTAGCGTTGATGTCTTTTATACTTGAACTTGTTTCAACTTGGTCTCCATTACCCGTAAACATGACGAACTTACCATTTACAAGTTTCTGACCAAAGCCCAACAATGTTCTGTAAGACTGTCTTGCTGTAAAGTCATAAGATACTTTATTATCAACAACGCCTACCTTTACATGAGACATTACTATCATGTGGTTTCTGTGCTCGACAACTACATAGTATGTCTGTAAAAGATTGATATCACAACAATCAAATCCACCTACCATTTCTACTGTTCCGTCGTTATGTAACAGAGCAGCTCTTTGGCAAACTGTACTTGAAGGTGAAGTGGTCTCACGTAAACTTACTAATACCCAATCTGTAACATCAGAAGCATATCCTGCTTTATCGCCTAGAATCGCTTTATCATATCCGTCTCCTTCAGAACCGTTATAATTCCAAGGCGCTGTGTGATAAGGCTGTCCTACTGAAGTTGCTGTTCCAAAGAATGTAACTGGCTTTTGCCCAGGTAAATATCCTAAATCATTCAATTTCGTTGTCATCTCCAATCCATTACCTTTATCAATAAATGGACCTTCTAAGATCACTTTCAAATCAGGATTAACACAACCTACTGTAACAATAACTGTAATTGTTGCTACCGCATTGTCGCAGTTATCTGTATTGACATTATCACAAATCGTATATGGATATGTATATTCTCCAATAGGTGTTCCCGGTGGAACAATAATCGTTCCGTCTGTATTCATCACTAATCCTGGGTAACTTGGTGTTCCTGGTGTCAATGTGATATCATCTGGATCAACAGGACTACCATTCAACGTATCATTACCTAATACACTCGATGTAGTACCGCCTATTGGACTATCATAAGGACCAAAGTCATCATTATTTGCTACGATTTCTGGTGCTTCTACTGTTATTGTTGCTACTGCATCGTCACAGTTGTCAGTGTTTATGTTCTCACAAATTGTGTATGGATATGTATATTCTCCTGCTGGTGTTCCTGCTGGTACGATTATCGTTCCGT
>CAYNSF010000034.1:0-35292 GCA_964399855.1 uncultured Aureispira sp.
GTGAGACAACCTGTAAATATCCGAACTTAACAGCTGGTCAAGGCATCTGTGACGGCGGAACATGGAGTGTAAGCTTTGTAGAGACAACAGGCGCAACGATCACAGTAAATGAAGGCACGATAGTAGGAAATACAGTGATCAACATACCATTAGGAACAAACTTAATAATCAGTGCAGCAAATGGCGCCTGTGACTTGAGTGTAACGGTATTGAGTGTAGAGAATTGTGATGATGTATGTGAGAATCCAAGGATCAGCATAGGTGGAACGATCTGTACAGAGAACAATACAAGTTACAGTGTTATCTATACAGCGACAGCCGGAGCGACAGTAAGCAGCGATTACGGCGTAGTAGAAGACGGCGTTATCACAGGCATTCCGGCAGGACAAGCAGTAACAGTAACAGTAAGTTTTGCAGGTTGTGAGACAAGAGCAGTATTAGTACCGGCACCAGATTGTAGCTGTGAAGACCCAGTATTAACGATAGGAGACATCGTATGTGAAGGAACAAGTTACAGTATCAGTTACTACCATAGTGGCGATAATATAGCGACCAGTGCAGGCGTTATCGCAGGCGGCAGAATCACAGGTATTCCATTAGGAACGACCGTAACAGTAACAAGTAGCATAGCAGGCGGCTGTGAGACAGAAAATAGTTTAACAGGTCCGACAGAATGTAGGACAGACTGCGATTATCCGAACTTGACGGTAGGTCAGGGAATATGTGCTGGTGAAGGATTTTGGTTAGTTAGTTTTGTTGAGACAACAGGAGCGACAATATCTGTGAATGCTGGAACGATAGTAGGTAATACAGTCATTGATATTCCAATAGGAACAGACTTAGTCATCAGCGCGGCAAACGGCTTATGTGACTTGAGTATCGGGGTATTGAGCGTTGCAGACTGTGATGATGTATGTCAGAATCCAAGAATTACTATTGGAGGTGGATTCTGTACAGAATTCAACACTACCTATACACTTGTCTTTACATTGTATGATGGAGCGACAGTAACAACAAGTCATGGAGTATTAGGAGATGGAATTATTACTGGTATTCCTTCGGGACAGGATGTTACATTAACGATGAGTTTACCAGGTTGTGAAGTTCAGGTGATTATAGTTCCAGCTCCATATTGTCCAGAACTTGGATCTTTGGGAGATTTTGTATGGAACGATCTGAATGGTAATGGACAGCAAGATTTTGGTGAGCCAGGAATCCCGGGAGTTCAGGTAAACTTATACAGAAGTAATGGCGTATATGTAGGAACAAGATATACAGACGCTAATGGTAAGTATTTATTTGATAACCTTTATCCAAGAGATTATTATCTTGAGTTCATAACTCCTGGCGGATATGATCGGACATTCTCTAATATAGGAAGCGATATCACAGACAGTGATGTAGATGGCACTTATGGTCCAGGAACAACTTCTATAATACATTTAGGAGAAGGACAAAACGATCTTACTTGGGATGCAGGATTCTATAAGTGTATTCCGATAGGAGATCTAGTATGGTATGATATTAATAAAAATGATATCTGGGATACAAATGAAAATGGTATCAACTCATTACCGGTTAACCTTTGGAGAAATCACTTTGGAACTTGGTTGATTTGGGATCAAACATTAACTGGTCATAGACCTGGAACGCCATCTGATGACGGATACTGGAGTTTCTGTGCTCCTCCAGGAGAGTACTATGTTGAAATCATTATGCCTCCAATGGGATTGGTTAGAACTAGACCAAATGTAGGTAGCAACAGACTTATTGACAGTGATATTACTAATGCTAACGGGCCGACGACGACCAACAAATTTACAGTAGTTTCTGGTGGTTCTAAGTTGGATCTTGGTGCAGGATTCTATCCGCAAGCAGTTGCAGGATCATTGGTTTGGTTAGATGATAATGCGAACGGAGTCAGAGATAATGGAGAAGAGTTGTTGTCAAATATTAAAGTAGAAGCTATACTAGCATCAACTCATGAAGTTGTAGGTACAGCCTATACGGATGCAGAAGGTATTTATGAAATGCAAGAGTTGGAGAAACAGACTTATTATTTCAAATTCACACCACCAGACGGATTATATCCAACAATGGCGGCAGCAACAAGTGATGACAAGGATAGTGACGTTGACCATAGTAATGGATTGAATACAACACGTACATTCGAAATGCAACCTGCAACAGGATATATGTATATTGATATGGGAGTTATGTTCGCACCACTTCCACTTCAATGGCTTGATGTCACTGTTAATAGAGTTGACGATGTACATGTAATCAAATGGAAAGTTGAACAGGAAATTTATGTTAGTCATTATGAAGTGGAGAGAAGACTTGAAACAGATAGTGATTTCAAAGCTATTCCTGGAAAAATTGATGCCAAAGGATTAAATGCCCGCGGATTAGATTATCAGTTGACGGATTACAATGTTTCAAGACCAGGTGTATATCTATACAGAGTGAAGCAATATGATCACGACGGTAAATATTCTTACAGCAAAATTGTAAAAGTAGTTAACTACGGTCAGAATAGTATAGACATGTATCCGAATCCAGCACACAATGAGTCAAATCTGACAATAGGTTTGACAGAGGATGCTGTAGTTGGTATCGAAATCTATGACGGTACTTCACGGTTAATGAAAGTAATCAGCAATGCTGAAGTACAACATTCAGGCGAAAAGACTTATAAGATTGATCTTGAAAATCTTGCTGCCGGAGTTTATAATGTGATTATCACGATCGACGGTGTACAAACACAGAAGAAGTTGATAAGAATAGAGTAAGATGACAAACATAAAGGATTGATATAATCCGGTATGTGAAATAAAGTAAAAGCGGGTTTGCTTCATAATCGAAGCAAACTCGCTTTGTTTTTTAGAATGGTGTAGTTTCGTGATAACAGGAATATTTCAAAAATCAATTTAGTATTATTATTTTTACGGCTTAATAAGGTAGTTCATGACATTTTTACGAAGGTTGGTAGTAATTTTTTTATACTTATTGATTGCTAATGCTATTCATGCGCAGGATGTTCAATGCATCATGTCCGTTGCTTTGGATACAACTGAAAAATCAGTATCAATACAAGCTAATTTTCAATTAAAACCTTCTGAAAATGCGGATACGGATACACTCTGGTTTCATTTGCCAGTATATGCATTTAAGGAAAGAAACAGTACTTTGAGTGAGGATATATTGAAATTGGGATATACAGATTTTCATTTTAGAAATGCTTCACAGACACTGGACGTGAAAGATGTATGGGTTTATGTAGATGAAAAGGTGGTGAGCACATATAAAAAGCGAGGGACAGATGCATTTTTGGGTGTGCTTGCTACAGGAGTTAAGTCTGTTCAAATTCATTATAAGTTAAAGTTGGCTTCTTGGGATTTTGGTCCGTCATACAAGGGTGGAGACTTTTTGCTACAATATTTTTATCCGACATTAGCTTATAAAGATGAAAATGACGACTTGATTCCATTCAGATTGCGTGACACAGGTTATAATAAGCAGAATAAGGTAAGTTGTTCTATTGATGTTCCTGATGGTTTTATGGTGTATCACAACGGACAAGACATAAAAAATATAGATAATAAAATTTTCTGTAGTTCGGACAATGATTTAGTCATTCTGTTTTCGCGCAAAGCCCATCTCAGTGGTATTTTAATGTCGGATCGGAAAAATGTACCGTATATCGCTCGCACTGATTTAAAACAACATGATGATTTTTATCAAGTACTTACAAGTGTTTTTAATCAAGTAGAAAGTAAGCTTGGTGCATTCCCTTATGAATCGCTCATGATTATCTCTACAGCAAGTCCGTATTTTAGCCACTATAGTCAAGGCGTGATGACCATTCCTAATCCAGGTAAAAAGGAAGCTATTGAAGCCTACTTAACACAGCATCTGGTTCGCTTATGGATCAATGGAGAGTTTCAGTTGCAAAATCAAAAAGATGCTTTTTGGTTGAATGGCGTCAGTGGCTATATTACAAAAGAAATTTTAAATGTTCCCACTACCAATAAGCGTGGAAAACCTATTAAAGATAAAGATGTAAAATTGCTTCGTGAGTATGAAAAAATGCGCCTTTTACCAGATATAAGTACGGATGAAGCAGCTTTGAACAGTACACAAATTTATTTGAATAGTAAGGTTCGTTCTCGGCTTTTTGTTTTATATATGGCTTCTATAATGGGTAAAACGAATTTTGAAAAAGTGCTACAAAATTGGGACAAAACATCAGAAAAATTCTCTATAGAATCACTCCTTTTAAAACTCGAAAATGAATCTGGTAAGTCATACAACGAGGCATACAAAGAGCATATTCGAGACCAGGATCAGGTAAATGCTGAAACGTTGGATGATGTAGTTTATGGCCAATATAGTTTTCCGGATATGATACCATTTATCAAGGAGAAAACCGCATATATCATACCATTTCCTGCTTATAACGACAATGATGGCTGGATGGCAGGGTTGCTTTTTACAAATGCACGCCCACATTCATTTAAGCCTTTTGCATGGGCGGTAAGTCCGATGTATTCATTCAAACAGCAAAAAATATTGGGTCAGGCTTGGGCGCAATATGACTATTTACTTCATCGAGATGCGACAATATTGGATAAAGTGAGGTTTAGAGTTGGATTGAAATCTTTTGATATGGATTACAACAGCAATTTTGACTATTCGCTGCGTTATGTAAAGTTAAATCCTACCGTGCAAGTATGCTTCAAGCATCCTTATCATACAGATATACAATCTTCCGTATCATTGCGTTGGTTGAATATTAGTGAGCAGAGACCTTTATTTGATAGTGGTATGTTTCAGGATTTACATTGGAGCAAATCCAATATTTTTCAGGTAGAATATGAATGGATGAGAAATAGAACATTGTCTTATTCGGCCGTAAATATCCAAACAGAGTATCAAAAATATGGTTATCAGAACTATTTAAAATTGACCAGTACAGTTAAGTATCAATGGATGTATAAATCCAGTAGAGTTATTGGTGTAAGGCTATTCGCAGGTGGATTTATCGTCAATACACAACGCAATGTCAATAGTTATCAAAATTTTTTAGTTAGAGGTAGTTTAGCATTGATACATCATGGGTTTAATGACTATACTTACGATGAATATTTTCTGGCTCGTTTGAACCAATCAGGGTTTCAGGATCGTCAGGTAAGTTTAGTACAAGGAGGTGGATTCAAAACACCTGTGGGTTCTTCTTATAGTATTGGTATGACAAATAATTATGGCGGTGCTATCAATTTATTTGCAGATGTGCCATTCAAAACGAATTGGTTTCCACTACAGGTTTATTTTGATTATGGTGTTTACAGCCGATTTATGAATCAACAATTTACCAATAAAACGATGTACAACGGTGGTCTGATGCTCAATTATTGTAATAGATTTAAGATCTTTGTACCATTAGTTTTTTCGGAAGAATTGGGCAATATTTATCGTGAAAAACATTCAAATTTCCTATCAAGAATCAGTTTTGGTATCAATCTTGAAAAATTTAACTTTTGGAAAAACCAACCATCGAAAATTAAAAAGAACAAGTTAATATGAAATTAGGTGTAATCGGCGCTGGTGCCATGGGTTCGGGTATTGGTCAGGTAGCTGCTATGGCAGGCTGGGAAGTGTATTTGTACGATAGTAATCCGGAAGTAGGAAATCGGGCATTGAGCAATATTTCTGAAAGTATCAACAAATTGGTTTCTAAGAGTAAGCTTACTCCTGAAGCTGGTGTTGCGGCATTTGGACGTATTTACGCTTGTACACAGATGCAAACAATGGCCGATGCAGATATCGTCATCGAAGCGGTTGTAGAGCAAATGGAGGTAAAAAGAAGCGTTTTTCAGGAAATCGAAAAGATAGTCTCAAAAGACTGCATCATAGCAACCAATACTTCCTCCTTGTCTGTTACCGCATTAGCATCTACGCTACAACATCCAGAACGTTGCATTGGTATTCACTTTTTCAATCCACCCGTATTGATGAAGCTCGTAGAAATCATTCCTGCGATTCAGACAGAAATTTCGCTGCCCAACCGTATCCAAAATATCGTCGAGTCCTGGAATAAAACGGCTTTGATAGCTAAGGATACTCCTGGATTTATAGTCAATAAGGTAGCACGCCCATATTATAGCGAGGCCATTCGCATCTACGAGGAAGGTATAGCTACACCACAACAGATTGATTACATCATGATGCAGTATGGTTTTAAAATGGGACCTTTTGCACTTATGGATTTTATTGGTCATGATGTCAACTATTTTGTGACCGAATCCGTGTGGAAAGGCTTTTATTTTCATTCGAGATACAGACCGTCATTATCACAGCTCAAACTCGTCGAAGCAGGATACTTGGGAAGGAAACGAAATCGTGGATTTTATGATTACACGATTGAGCAGGAATCTATCAATCATATCGACGAAAGGCTGAGCCAACAGATATTCATGCGGATCATTTCCATGCTGATCAATGAAGCTGCGGATACCGTATATCTTGGTATTTGCACGAGCGATGCAGTAGATGATGCGGTCAAATTGGGTGTTAATTATCCCAAAGGACTATTCGAATGGCTAAAAGAGCTGGGTTCTGAGCGCATTGTCAAACAATTGGACGAATTGAATGCGACGTATCATGAAGAAAGATACAGTGCAAGTGTATATCTCAAAAATTTAGCAAAATTTTAAAACATTTTTCAAGACAAAACTTATGTTTTTGGTGTTATTAATATCGTTGAAAGATTGGTTGAATAGGTAATTGGGTTATTATTGGGTTTTAGCAAATTTATTTTCAAATGTAAAGATACGATGCCGCTAAAACTACGCATTAAATTAACTAATTTAACCAATAAATCATTACAC
Organism: uncultured Aureispira sp.; assembly: GCA_964399855.1. GTDB lineage: Bacteria > Bacteroidota > Bacteroidia > Chitinophagales > Saprospiraceae > OLB9. The sequence goes on from CAYNSF010000034.1 coordinate 6,891, forward strand.
GAAAAAACCTTTAAACTAAATTTTTATGAAAGCAGGAAATGTTTTGTTGGGTATATTATTGATCAGTCTTGGTGTGTATTTTGGAAGTAAAATCAATGACATACCATTCCTTAATTGGGATAAGTCAGCCGATGATGAAGAAACATCATTGGCCACTTCGCACAAATATGAGCGTGAAGGTGGTGCACATCTAAGAAATGTTGATTCCATTATCTATCTGACCAATAGTGAAGCGACGACGATTGATCTATTTGAAAAGGCGGCTCCATCTGTTTGCTATATCACGACACTCAACCGTCAGCGTGATTACTGGTCAAGAGACATCACCGAGATACCTTCTGGTACAGGTTCTGGATTTATTTGGGATAAAGAAGGGCATATCATCACCAATTTTCATGTGCTGCAAGGTGGACAGAAATATAAAGTGACTCTTTCCGACAGGACGACATGGGATGCCAAAGTCGTAGGTGTAGAACCTAATAAGGATTTGGCGGTATTGAAAATTGAAGTTGACGCAGCACATTTACATCCGATTCCATTAGCACGTTCCTCAGTGTTGAAAGTAGGGCAAGCTGTATATGCTATAGGCAATCCATTTGGGTTGGATCAGTCGCTGTCCACAGGTGTGATCAGTGCATTGGGCAGAGAGATTACTTCAGTAGGAGGTCGTCCGATCCGGGATGTCATTCAGACCGACGCAGCTATTAATCCTGGCAATTCAGGCGGACCGTTATTGGATAGTTATGGCAGGCTGATTGGTGTAAATACGATGATTTATAGCACATCAGGTGCGTCAGCAGGCGTTGGTTTTTCTATACCGGTGGACGAAGTCAATTGGGTAGTATCGGATCTGATAAAATACGGAAAGGTCAAAAGAGCCGTGTTAGGTGTAACGCTGCTTCCGGCTCAATACGCCAATACCTGGAAAATCGAAGGAGCCATGATTGTCGATATAGCGCCCAATAGCGGTGCCGATAAGGCAGGTTTGAAAGCACTGAAACAAAACAGAGACGGCGAAATCATCTATGGCGATATTATCGTCGGTATCAACGGAAAACCAGTTAAAAATTATGATGACCTGTATCTGGTATTAGAAAAATATGCCGCAGGTGATGTTGTCAAGGTGGATTATGTACGAGACGAGAAGCCAATGACGACAGAAGTTGCTTTGAGCGAACAGCAATAGCTTTATTGTTTACCCTGTTGGATGTTTACTATCCCACAGGGTAAATTTGTTGATTTGTAGGATTTGCGGAGTTGAATGAATATGTTTTGATAAGCTTAGCGTCAACACTATGCTTGATATTCGTGTTTGTCATTTTGATAAGCTTAGAGTCCACGCTAAGTTTGATATTAGTGTTTGTCGTCCCGACAACACGAACAAAACCAATTCATTTTTTGAAATTCTAAAAAATGAGACGAAATGAAACACAAATACTAAAATGATTTAAAAAATGTATTTTGGAAGTTAACTCCAATTGCCAAAAACGATACCATCACTCTGCCGACTGTTCGATTATACGAATAAACTGATTGTATTTTTCTGTATTTCCGGTGCTCTGGTAGGCTTTCATGGCATTTTTGGCATAATGGATAGCAGGATTCAGCAGATAGGCTTTATCGAAATATTCAGCGGCTTTGGCATGGTCGCCGGATATACCATAACTCACACCCAATATTGACCAGGTTTCTGCATCATCAGGATTGAGTTGAAGTGATTGTTGCAGGTTTTGTTGGGCTTTAGGTATATTATTTTCTTGCTCTCCTGCTTTGCGACCGAGCTCTCTATATGCCAAAGCGAGATTAGAATTGACGAGGCTGTGCAGGTCATTGACTTGATTGTAGTAGTCTATGGCAGCTTCATATTGTGCCTGTCTCATTCGGATATTGCCTAAGGTCAAATATGCTGTTGCTACCGGTCTGATTGCCATGATTTGATTGCAATATTGCTCAGCATTCGCAAGCAACGCTTGTTTTTTAGTCGGGTCTTTGGTCACATCATGTAGCCTCAGTGATTCCTCAGCAGCACCGTTATTCAATCGCACACTTGTCGGATACGTCTGCACATCTCTGGTAAATAGCGTATAATTACTTTCCCAAGCAGTATTTCTATTCGTAGTTAAAAACAAAAATATCAATGCTACGGGCGAAAACAAGCCGACAGTTATTTTATCGGTCGATACCGAAAGTTTATATTTTTGTAAGCCAATATAAGCAAGATATACGAACCCGGCAATAAACCAAAATGAAGCCAAATATGCCAATCGTTCGCCAAACATGGTGCCAATGACCATAAAAATCTGGCTCAAAAGCACAATAGAAAGTAAGTAACCTATCAGTATAAGTCCTGTAAATGTTTTCTTTCTGATATGGATAATGCCCGTGACCAATACACCGATGTGTATCAAAATACTCAACCAAACTGTGATATGACTAAAATCCTTTAACGGAAGCACTACATAGCTGTAATCACTCGATAATGGATAAGGATACAATAATAATGTCATGTATTGCAGGAGCATGGACATAGAAGTAGCTATATGTTGACCAAAACCTGTAGATGCTACAAGCGGATTATCCATGATATCGACTACCGGAGCCGGTTGACCACCAAAAAGGCTATATCGGATGATGAATAGAAATAGTACCGGTATCAGGAAAAAAGCTCCGTTGATGATGCTATCTTTTGTATTTTTATGGTATATTGTCCAGCTCAACAATCCAAATATAGGAAACATGGTAACGGTTGTCTCTTTGGATAAAAGGCTAAAAAAATAGAGCCCAACAGCAGTCCAAAGGAATATTTTACTATTCTTACGAAAATAAACATCATAAGACAAAAAAGCAGCCAGCAGGAAGAAGAAAGACATGATTTCATCGCGGGATTTGATATTGGCGACAACCTCGGTATGTATGGGATGAACTGCAAATAGGGTAGCGATCATCAAAGGAATAAATACAGGTACAGCAGGCAACCATCTTTTGCTAATCATGAAGACCAGAACCACCGTACAAGCATACCAAAAAATATTAAAAAAATGATGTATCGCTGGGTTTTCAGGTGCAATCTGCCATTCTACGGCAAACTGTATCAATGAAACCGGACGATATAGCTGACCGCCAAAATTGGCTTCTCTGTAGCTCCCGGTTATGATATTCCCGATGCCTTTCAAGCCGGAAGTAACGTTATTATTGAGCTGGATAGCCAAAGGATCATCCAATACAAACCCATGATGTATTGTGTTGATATATGCGATGCAGGCAAGCAAAAATAAACCTGCACTTATCCACCATGTGGATGAAATCTGCATAGCGGTTTTGTTGGGAAGTGGCTGATGCGTATCCGTTTGATTTTTTGTCTTTGAAGCTGCCATAGTACCGAAACTTTTAGACTGAAAGTCAAAGCTAAGCATTTTTTCTATTTGTGCTGATAAAAATTTATTTGTGGAAGTAAAAAGAGTCAAAGCTGTTGAATAGTTAAAATGATGGATTTACTGATTAGCAGGTTGTTGAAGTTATTATTTTCTGCTTTCTATATACGTTCATTCAATCTGTTTTTTTTGGTTGGATTGGAAGCAGCGTTGATAACTATATGATTGCCCAATGTATTTTTTTACCTTTGCGGCTCAATATAAATCAATAAAGATAATATGGTGAATACGTCCAGTCCAATTACGATTCTTCTACAAGTAATCAAAATGCAGGTAGTTTTAATGATCTTCGCCTTGTTTGTTTTGATTGGTTTTCCTTCAAATATATTGGCACAAGAAGACTTAATCAAAGAAAAAGAAAGTATAGCCAAAACAGTAAAAAAGGGAAGTATGTATCTTTATTGGGGCTGGAATCGATCCTGGTATGCTGATTCTGATCTACATTTTAAGGGAAATGATTACGATTTTAATCTTAAAAATGTACAAGCAACGGATAGACAGAGTCCTTTTAGCACAAAAATATACTTAAATCCCTCGTATGCTACCATTCCGCAATATAACTTTAGAGTTGGATATTTTCTCTCTGAGAAGTATAATATTTCGTTCGGAGTTGACCACATGAAGTATGTAGTCACTCAAGATCAAATCGTAAATATAGATGGAGATATTCATCTATCTGACTCGGCATATAATGGCCAATATACCGGACAAAATATCGCATTGAAAGAAGACTTCTTAAAATTTGAACATACGGATGGCTTAAATTTCATCAATGTTGATTTCCGGAGATTTTATGAATTGTGGACCACGAAAAAGGTTACTTTAAATGTCATGGGTGGCCTTGGTGTAGGTGTGATGGTGCCAAAGACAAATACCACATTGTTGGAAAAACCACGTTATGATGAATTTCATCTTTCGGGATACGGTTTTAGTGGTGCGGTCGGCTTAAATGTATCTTTTTGGAAGTATTTCTTCATCCAATCCGAATATAAACTTGGATATATTTCTATGCCAAAAATTCGCACTACTTACGACCGTGTAGATAGCGCAGATCAGAAAATATGGTTTTCACAAGTCAATATCCTTTTCGGTGGCAATATTTATCTTTAAGTTCCAATAAAGATACAAAAAGAGAAGAACCACAAAATATATTATTGACAACTGATATCATGGGATTACCTTGAAAGAACATTCTTATGAACATAAAAAAAACGCCTGCCCTTCAGCAAGAGCAGGCGAATCAAAACAAAACGAAAAACCAACTTTCTTATTCAATTTAATTGTGTGAAAATTAAAAATCTTCACATTATAAATGATTAAATATCTTTTCTTAACTGTACCGGAATATCCATTTCTTTGCCTTTGCGAGTGACTTTTACCGTTAATTTGTCACCTACTTTATTGAATTTTATAGACTTTTCGATGTCATTATAATCTTTGATAACATTTCCATTGATACCCGTTATGACATCGCCTGGCAATAAACCCGCCAATTGAGCAGAACTTCTTTTTTCTACTGCATCGATGTAAAATCCTTGATTCGTCTTTAATTTGAGATTAAACTCTGCTGCCAATTCGTCATTGACATCATAACCGCTTACACCGATATCTGTTCTTACTACATTACCACCCGTTTCGATGATATTTTGGATGACTTTCTTCACGATATTGGCTGGAATTGCAAATGAATATCCTGCAAAAACGCCGGTTGGCGTTGCTATCGCCGTATTTACACCGATGAGTTCTCCTTGAAGATTGACCAATGCTCCGCCACTGTTTCCAGGATTGATAGCAGCATCGGTTTGGATAAATTCTTCAATCCTTTTCTTATTAGGTATGATATCCAACGAGCGTCCTTTAGCACTGACGATACCGGCAGTGACAGTTGAAGTCAAATAGCCAAATGGATTCCCCACTGCCAATACCCATTCTCCTACTTGTACCTTATCAGAGTCGCCGATTTTAACCGAAGATAGGTTTTTAGCGCCGTCTATTTTTATGACAGCAAGATCTGTAAGTTCATCTACACCAATTTTTTTGGCGTTGTATTTTTTTCCGGAATAATCCGTAACGGTTATTTTATCTGCAAATCCAACTACGTGATTATTGGTTACGATATAGCCATCTTGTGAAAAAATTACACCAGAACCTGTACCATTTTTGGGCGTATAAAAATTGCCCTCACCAAAGAAGTCATTGAAGCCAAAAAAATCAAAAAATGAATCGTTATACCTACTCTTTTTTCTCCTTTGAGCCACTTGCTCATCACTTTCTTCAGCATAGATATAGACTACCGTACTAGTTGTCTTTTTGGCACTTTCTACAAAATCACTCGAATTGCTGCTCATCGGTCTTCTGTTTTCTTCCAATGAAACCTTATGAGTAGTCGAATCGTCAACAGGACTTTGGTATTGTACTGGATAAAATATCATAAATCCAGCTAAAACGATGAGTCCGCCTGCGATACCTGAGAAAATTAATTGCAAATTTCGTTTCATCTGATGATATAATTTCGAATATAAACGCTTCAATGAATACAATGATTATTGAATGAAATGCTTTTAACACAAACTTAACAGCGGTTTTAAAGAAGCATTAAAATCCTTATAAACAGTGATATATAATTAGTTAGTGATAAAATTGTATAAAGTTTTGAAAACTATATCTACTTTTGTGATACTTATTGCAATAAAATGTAGTCTAAACATCATGTTTTTTTGTAATCCTATAAAGAATTTGAGCAGTATTGATAGTTAATTTACTTAATCCTTTAGTGACCCATGTATCTAAAAAGCTGATGCATGATGAAGAAGCGGTTGAGCAATATTTATTGACCGGAAATATTCATTATTTCAATATGCTTTACGATAGGTACAATGCTAAAATCTATGCTAAATGTGTCGCCATGCTCAAGCATGAAGCCAAAGCTGAGGATGCTACGCAGGAGATATTTATCAAAATACTATTGAATATTTCAAAATTTACAGGCAAATCTAAATTTTCGACATGGATATATTCGATCACCTATAATTTTTGTATCGATGTCATCAGGAAAGAGACGAAAGAAAACGTTATTTCATTGGAACAACACAATGGTGCTGAGATCGCTGAAGATGACGGATTTGATGCGGAAATACTTGAAATGAACGTATTCAGACTTCGTGAAGTATTTGGAATCATGCACGTTGAAGACAAGAGCATTTTATTGATGAAATATCAAGACGACCTTTCCATAAAGGATATTTGTGAAGTATTAAATAAATCAGAGAGCGCTGTTAAGATGAAAATTTTAAGGGCCAAAGAACGGTTTATGAAAATATATAAACAGCATTTTGGTGCTTCGGCATGATTACAATATTAGAGGAATTTATGAAAAATAATAGTTTTAAAGCCTTTGAAAACCAGATCATCAGTGACCGAAAGGATAATGGAGCGTCAACAAAAGAAAATGTTCAGGCTACGATTGGCTTGTTCAGATTGATTGGAGATATTGTTGAACTTTACGGGCCAAACATACCTAAAGTACTCAGTGGTATCACAACAAAACAAAAATATCAACAACCAGATGACAATAATACATCATCCAAAAATGAATAACATCTATGATATCATTACTATTTAGCCAAGATATACAGGAAGCGATGTCCGAAATGCTTTTTGGGTTGCTGGGCGCATTACCCAAATTAGTATTAGCGCTGTTTATTCTATTAATAGGCGTAATCGTAGCTAATATCGTGAGCAAAATCGTACAAAAAGCACTAAATAGATTGCAAGTCGATAAATATATGGAACAACTCAATCACATCGACTTTTTTTATAAAAACAAAATCCGAATACAACTGAGCTTAATTGCTGCAAAGACGGTTAAGTATCTACTGATGTTGGTGTTTATCATGACAGCAGTGGGCGTTTTGGATATGCCGGTATTGGCATCGCTCATTCAGGATGTCATCAAGTGGCTACCCAATCTGATTGCGGCATTTATCGTATTGATTGGCGGCTTGCTGATAGGTGTTTCTTTGCAACGATTAGTTACTACCACATGCAAGTCATTGGGTATCCCGTCGGCTAATGTAATAGGCTCACTTGTGTTTTATTTCGTTTTGATCAACGTTGTCATTGTAGCACTAAGTCAGGCGCAGATAAATACGGACTTTTTTGCACAGAATATCTCCATTATTATCGCAGGCGTAGTGCTTGCCTTTTCAATCGGCTATGGATTTGCATCTAAGGATTTGGTCGCCAGCTTCTTAGCTTCATACTACACCAAAGACAAGCTCCATGTCGGAAGTAAAGTGAAACTTAATGGTATCGAAGGCGTGATCGCTGAAGTGGATAAATCCTCTGTGACGTTGAGAACGGATGACAAAGAAATCATCATTCCTTTGAACAAAGTACTATCAGATAATATTGAAATATATCGTAAATAATTTTTTTAATCATTTAAACCATAGTTTTATGAAAAATATCATTTTTTTCGTGTTCATTTTCGTGGCTTCGTCAGTAAATATGTATGGTCAGAAGACATTGGAGCAATTGAAAGCTGAGAAAGCAGCGTTGGAAGTCAAATCACAACCACTAATGAGTGAAGTGGATGCGTTGAAAGCTGAAATTGATGCGCTCAATAAGCAAATTTCAGAATTTCCGGGCTGGTATAAAGGAGCCAGTGGTATCCTTGGAGCCAATTTTCTTGGTCGAGGTGACTGGTTTGCTGCTGGAGATTTGCGCAATTCTAAAGCAACATCTATTTCTGGTACATTTACAGGGTTTATCAACCGCTTAGATGATAAATTTTTCTGGAGAAATGCTGCCGGGCTAAATCTGGGCTGGCAAAAATTGCGACTTGGCACAGAAACGGAAGACCCGAAATTTGAGCCTGTAGCAGACGTATTGAATGTCAATTCACTATTCGGGTACAAATTATCATCTAAAATCGCAGCTTCTGCATTGAGCGAGTACAGAACTTCAGTCATTAAAAATTTCAATGATCCTGGATATCTTGACATTGGAGTGGGTGTGACTTATACACCTATCAATAACATGGTTATCGTATTTCATCCTTTGAACTACAACTTTATATTTTCCAAAGAGGATAATATATTTACACCTTCTTTGGGTTGTAAGATCGTTGGTGATTATACAACTCAAATCGTTGACGGATTGAACTGGCGTACCAACCTGACTGGATTTTTATCATACAAAAACAGTGACCCTTCATTGCACAATGGAACATGGACTAACTGGTTTGGCTTCAATATCTGGAAAGGTATCGGAGTTGGTGCAGAGATTGGTCTGAGATACAGCCAACAGGAAATTGACAAATTACAGAATTATTACACGATTGGTTTGAGCTATAATCTGTAAGTATAGTTACATAAAAGTGGCACTACATTATATAGTAAGTGTGAAGCAATAAAATTCGTGTGTAATTTTATCAAGCATATTGTAGAATAGCATGAACCCAGATTATCCAATAGAGTTGTTGGATAATCTGGGTTTTAGTGTATAAAACAAGTTAAAAAATACGATCTCCAAGTAGCAACTTCCTAATAATCTGTATTATATATACTACAAACCACATTATAATCATAAACAAAACGACATTGTAAGTGAAATATATAAAAATTGTACATTTTTACTCATAATGTCCATTAGCAGAGAGTACCGAAACGGTAGAATCGATAACTTCATAAATCAAACGATGTTCGCGGTTAATTCTACGAGACCAACAACCAGTAAGGGAATGGTTAAGTGGTTCGGGTTTACCTGTACCAGAAAAAGGATGTTTGGTTAACTCTTCAAGTAAAAAAGTAATTTTATTTATTATGGCTTTATTACCGGAATTTTTGTGTAGTCTTATATCATTTTGGCTTGCTCAGAAAAGTGTAGAATATAGCTACTCATAAGCTATCAATAAATGATTCTATGTTTTCCGGTTTTACTTCTGTAAATTTACCTTGTGTTATTTGTCTTTTACTTTCCAATATTTTTTCTACAAATTCAGGGTTATAACTTTCTCCATTTGCTACCTCAAATTTGATTTTAAGTGCCTGCATAAACGCTTTTAAAGCTGAAACCTGTTCGCTTGTCTGTGGGTGTGCGATGAGTATCTCTTGTGATTTCATAGTACAGTAACAATTTTATTAAACCAATCTTTATATTTGCTCTTGTTGAATAAAGAAAAAATGATTTTTTAATCGTCATTCCTGTACTCACATTTTATGCTAATTATCAAAATACAAAAATAGCGAAAATATGGGTTTTATCAAATAAATTAACAAATATAGAAAATTAAAGTTGCAAAAAATAAATTTTCAATTTAGTTTTATTACAAAACAACGCTCATTAAGTCATTCAATTCCAAAAAATATCAATAGATATGACCCATAAACTCTCATATCATTCCTCCTCATACACACTTCTGATTTTACGTTCCAATGATGCTTGAATGTCCTCCAAAACAGGTTTTACAGTTTCTTCTGGTAGGTCTGATATCCGCAAGTACATCAATCCGTCAATCGCATTGTTGAATTTTGGGTCCACATTAAATGCAATTACTTTGGCATTTTGCCTGAAATATTTCTTTATCAACACAGGTAATCTTAGCATATTAGGCTCCAATTCATCTATCAGCTTATCAAATTTATTAAGGTCGGCGTTGGCTTCAAACAGCAATGCGTAGTCTTCTTTCTTCAATTTTACTTTGTACTCATTTTTGGCATGTACATATTGCGACACGAGTGCATCGAAATAGTGCGATCTCATAAACTCAATCATTAACGATTTTGAAAAATCTGAAAATTGATTGCTTATACTGACACCGCCCATGATGAATTTGTGTTTTGGATATCGAAACGCAACATGTATAATCCCTCTCCATAACAAAAACAAGGGCATAGGTTTTTGTTGATATTCCTGTACGATAAATGCACGACCCAATTCAATAGTTTTTTTAAATAACGGATGCATATCCGCATCAAAATCGAACAATTGGTTGATATAAAATCCCTTGATACCGTATTTTTTATATACGTCCGCACCTAATGCCATGCGATAGGCACCTACTATTTTTTCTTTATCTTTGTCCCAAAGCATCAAATGATAGTAATGCTTGTCATACCAATCCAAGTCTATTTCGTGATTTGTTCCTTCGCCTATAGCTCTGAATGTTATTTCTCTCAGCCGCCCTATTTCCCGCAAAATATTAGGTATATGTTCTGCCAGCGAAAAATAGCATTCATATTGTCCATTTGTAAACAGCAGATTCATCGGATTCAACTTTAAGAATGCAAAATCTTTGCAGACTAAATCCGGATCGGTTTGTGCAATGATTTCCTTTGGCTTTTTTGCCCGTGACAATTGTGGGATGAATTTCGGGATTATCTTCGATGATATCGTGGGTAGGTGCTTTAAGTTGTTGAGTTTCAGATTATCGCTCAACTTATTTTTTTTGTTGTAAAAAGAAGACAACGTATAGACTTTCCTACGCAAAAATGCTTTATACATTTCAGGCTCTTTGTACGTTTTCTGTGTTTTCAGATGTATGGGTTTACCTATCCGTATTTGAATCGGCTTTTTCCTTTTCCGGATCATTTCATACGGTAGCATGGCGGTCTGAATGTCGGGATGAAGTTTGGAAATGCTGTAAAATAATGACGAATTTTTAGCTTGAAAATACATCGGTACTACCGTTACTTTAGCTTGTTGTACCAATTTCATAGCCGATTTTTGCCAAGCTCTATCTACGATTTCTTTATTTTTGTTTTTGAATGAAACTTCGCCGGCTGGAAATATACCCAAAGCGCCGCCTTCCCTGATGTGTTTAGAGGCTTCACGTATTCCATGCAGGCTACTATATGCACTTTTCCGGGTTTCAAAGGGATTGACAGGAATGACAATCGGCATTAATGGTTCGATTTTTTGCAATAAGAAATTGCCTATGATTTTGAAATCCGGACGAATCTTACGGATAGCGTGCATCATAATGATACCGTCCAAACCGCCCAAAGGATGATTGGCCAGGATGACAAATGGCCCATGCTTGGGTATGCGATTGAGGTCTTCGTCATGTATTTGGTAGTTTATTTTGATTTCTTTGACCAAATAATCCAAAAATGCATCCGTCGGCAGGTGTTGCCCTTTTGCATATATTTTGTTTACCTTATTCAGACGAGTGATGTGCTTTACGCTCCAAGCTATCGGTTTTCCAGCTATACCGTCTTTCTTCAGTCCTAACGCCCGTTTGATATCTTTCGTAGTGACGACTTCCATATTTGTTTGATTATCAATTATTCGGTACAAATATAGATAGCTAAACCCTGATAAAATCAGGCTGATGCAATTCTTAAACGAATCTTATTTATAGCGATACATTATTTCAACAATATCCAAGAAAACCAAAGAGGTTAACTACAGAAATCTACTTAAATTTTCACTAAGTCCAGTAAGAATCTTTTCGGTCTTATTGTATTGTCATGTCGAAAATAAAAACTTTCTTTACCTGATTCCAAATGCCTCTTTCATGATATTGTCCTGCTGCTCGTCATGCACTTTTTTAAATCCTGTAGCTGGCGATGCACTTACTTTTCTTGAAATGAGCTCTATTGGATCTTTCCTGAAATATTTCATCAGGTAAGACCATGCACCCATATTGGCGGATTCTTCCTGAACCCAAAATACTTCTGCTTTGCCATATTGCTTGATGATATTTCGTATTTCCGATTCCGGTAGCGGATACAGCTGTTCCACACGGACGATAGCTACATCTTTGATATTATTGCTTGCTCTGAATTCGTACAAATCATAGTAGATTTTACCACTACAGAATAAAACTCGCTTAGCCTTTTTGACTTCTGTATCCGGAATGACTTCCATAAACTTGGATTTACCTGTCATGTCACTTATTTTACTGACACACAGTGGATGTCGTAGCAATGATTTTGGCGACATGTGGATAAGCGGCTTACGATAGGGCATAGCCAACTGGCGGCGAATCATGTGGAAAAAATTGGCAGGTGTGGTCGTATTGCATACAATCATATTGAAGTCTCCACACAACTGCAAAAATCGCTCTACACGCGCGCTTGAATGTTCCGGTCCTTGTCCTTCCATACCATGCGGCAACAACATCACGACACCACTCATACGTTGCCATTTGCTCTCGCCAGCGCTGATAAATTGGTCAACAATCGTCTGTGCACCATTATAGAAATCTCCAAACTGCGCTTCCCAAATAGCCAAATGGTCAGGAGATGCGAGTGAATATCCGTATTCAAAGCCAAGTACAGCAAATTCTGATAAAAGTGAATTATAAATCAAATATTGACCTTTCGCCCCGTCCAGGGTATTCAACCTATTGTACTGTGCATCTGTGTTTTCATCAAAAAATACAGCGTGTCTATGCGAAAACGTGCCTCTTTTGACATCCTGGCCGCTCATGCGTACATTGTTGCCTTCCAGCATCAGCGATGCATAAGATGATAACTCGCCAAATGCCCAGTCAACCAATCCTTTGTCTAATAAGTCCTGCTTGGATTTTTGGAGTCTCTTCACTTTGGAATTGACATTAAAATCCTTTGGTAGCTGCATCAAGTGTTTCAGGATTTTATCCATATCCTTTTGAGTGATACCGGTTACAGGTGTGGTCATATCCCGAACGTCAATGGTTTTCTTCAATTTTCGCCATTGTTGTTCTGGCTCCTGATACTTATAACCCAATTCATGTTGTTTGACCTTATCCAATCTTTCCTGTAGCGCTGCCCAGAAATTTTTCTCTAGCGTTTCGCCAGTTTCAGCAGAGACATCGCCTCTTTCTATGAGCTGAGCCAGATATATTTCTCTTGGATTTTTATGGTTATCTATGAGTTTGTACATCTGAGGCTGCGTAAACTTAGGGTCATCACCTTCGTTATGTCCGTGCCTTCTGTAGCAAACCATATCAATAAAGACATCATTATTGAATTTTTGTCGATATTCTACCGCTAATTCTGCCGCAAATACCACTGCTTCCGGATCATCTCCATTGACATGAAATACCGGAGCTTGTATCATATTGGCAGCTGCCGTACAATAGGTTGACGAACGGGCATCGTCATAGTTGGTCGTAAATCCTATTTGATTATTGATGACAAAATGGATTGTTCCACCGGTATAATATCCTTCAAGTTGTGCCATTTGCGTTGTTTCATATACAACACCTTGACCAACTACTGCACTGTCTCCATGAATCAATATTGGCATGATTTTATTAAAGTCGCCATTGTACATCACATCGGCTTTAGCTCTTGTAAATCCTTCCATGACTGGATTGACAGCTTCTAAGTGAGATGGATTAGGTGCTAATTTTAAATGTATAAGTTTGCCTGATGGCGAATCAATTTGTGAAGAAAATCCAAGGTGGTATTTTACATCACCATCTCCAAAACTCTGATCCAAAATCGCCGTACCTTCAAATTCATTGAATATCTGGTCATAAGTTTTTCCCAAGATATTTGCTAAGACATTGAGTCTGCCTCTATGCGCCATCGCCATGACAACTTCTTCCACTTTGCCTTCCGATGCTTTCATGATGATCGCATCAAGCGCTGCAATGGTTGTTTCTCCACCTTCAAGTGAAAATCTTTTTTGTCCTACATATTTGGTATGAAGAAATTTTTCAAATATCACAGCACCATTCAACTTGTCGAGTATGCGGATTTTTTGCGCTTTATTCAACCCATAGCTACCTTCAAAGTTTCTATTTTCTATTTTGTCACGCAACCACATTCTTTTCTCTCTATTCTCAATATGGGTGTATTCAATACCGATATTGCCGCAGTATATCTGATGTAAACGATTGAGAATCTCCTGTAAAGTTGCATTGTTTAGTCCGATCTCCCGACCCGCCCAAAATACTTTTCGTAAATCCGCTTCTTCTAAGTTATAATCTGCGAGATCTAAATGAGGCTTTCTATCTTTACGATTTTTGATCGGATTGGTGGTCGAAAGTAAATGACCTCGGTCACGAAAGCCATGAATAATAGCCATGACACCAAATTCCTTTTCGGAAACTCCTTCTGTTAATGTACCTGAATTGTCGCTTCTGTCAGCACTTCCATTTACACTGAAATCAAACCCTTCAAAAAACACTCTCCATCCTTCGTCAACTGATGTACGATCTTGTTGGTAGCTTTTATACATTGTTTCTATATAAGACGGATGTGCATTAAACACGTATGAATAATCTTTCATTTCGGTTTTATAAATTATCGATTATTTAAGTTTTAAAAATAAAAGGTCAAAATTACAAAATAAAGACATGGACATATAACATATCCGAACTATTTATGTTTTTATTTGACAATTATCAGACCAAATCGCATGATTTGGAAAAATATATAAATATATATCGTTTTTTTACAAAAAATGTTTTACCAATTTAAAATAAAGAATTACCTTTGCAGTCCGATTTAAAAAGCGTAATAAAAATATATAATTTATGGCACACCATAAGTCATCAAAAAAGAGAATCAGACAAGATTTAAAAATCCGTCTTCGTAATAGATATTACAAGAAAACAGCTCGTACTTCTATTGCAAAGTTGAGAGCAATGACCGACAAAACTGAAGCTGCGACATTCCTGCCGAAAGTGATCAGTATGGTAGATAAATTGGCCAAGAAAAACACATGGCACAAAAATAAGGCTTCAAATCTAAAGTCTAAGTTGACGAAATACGTTAACAGCCTGTAAGGTAAATTAAGTTTGTTAAGTAATAGATATTAAGGTGTACTTCAATTGAAGTTCACCTTTTTTGCTTTGTATGCCTTCCAATTGGAAATGATTGGACAAGATTGAAATCTCAATTATATCGATACAAACCAATAAAAGCACGAAAACTATCGGTAATCATATCGCAAAATCAAAGGGCTTTAAAACATCTCTTTTAGTAAATGCTTAGGTCTTTACATTCAAAACATAAATTTAAACGCATTGTCAGACGAAACTACTTTCGTATAGAGCTGTGATTTTGACCAAGAAGGAAGCTAAAGTATCACGAATAATATTCACCATTTTTGAGTGAAATTGATTGTACCTTATGTTGTTACCTTGATTTATGTTACCTCATTATCACAAGCTTACCAAAGCCTTCCTTAAAATATTTGTCAATAGCTCTATTGCTAAATTGGTCAAACTTGCTGCCGTCCTTATGAACTACATTGACTTTGTACAGATATACGCCATTGGCCAATTTATCGCCAAATTCATCGGTTCCGTCCCAACGATAATTCGTCCTGTTGACACCGATATGTAATGACCCGAGCTCTTCTCTGGTTATCTCCCTGACTACTTTACCTGTTACTGTATAGATGCTGATAGAGATATTTTCAGGCACTTCGTCTCCCGTAAGTGTGAAGATAAATTGTGTCGAATTGGAGAAAGGATTCGGATAATTGAGGAAATTACTTGCAGTTTTAGCTGTAATAACTTTGAAAGTAACTTTCCTCGGATGAATACCAGATTTATTGCCGGATACATCTCGACCCTGAACGGAAAGTGTATATTCTCCGTCTCTTAAAGTCGGTTTGAAATAAAGCTTTGCAGTCTTGGATTGCAGTGTCGCTGGTTCAAATCGTACATCCGACCCATGAACATCGACCGTGTAACTCGCATTATAAGCCGTATCTAATTTAATGTCAAATGATGACGGATCGATAATAGGAAGAAAATCATTTTCATCAAACAACGAAATGCAGATTTCTGGAGATGAAGAAACGATATCTCCATCTAATATCTGGATACCGTCGAAAGAAAGTTGTAGAAGTGGATTGTCCGTATCCGCTTTTACGCCAAATTGCTGCGTCAGCGTATTATTGAAATAGCTTAGCTCGGATTGCTTGCCGTCGGGATTGATTTCGACAGTCAGTTTGACTTCGGAAGTGGTTCCTTTGCCTATCGTGAAATTTACATCATCATCAATAAAACCACCTGCTTTAAGTGGTGGTAGCACTTTAAACCAGGATTGTGATCGGTTTTGATCATCTGTATAGGTATATCGCACATGAATACTGTCCATATCTACATAGTTGACATTGACTACACGATAAAACAACTGTATGTCTTCACCTTGTGTCAAAGTATATTTGCTAAGATCAGGTATATTTTTTACAAACTGGATTGCAGCATCTGGCAATGGTTCATATCCGATACGCCAATAAGACAATTGAGGAGCAATCTTAGTGGTCTCGTTAAAGGCGTTCAGTTTCAATGTTAGAAAATCCTCACCATCTATAGGTTGGCTATGATAACTGCTTAATGATACCGAATCAAGCTTGGTAGCCAAAGCATCTTTGATTGAAAAAGTGGTGATCGAAGCTGTTTGGTTTTGATCCAAATTTATATTGAGTTTCAAGTCATGCCATTTAGATACTTTTCCTATTGGCACAGAAGTAAAGCTACCTTTTGGTAAATTTTTACTGACTATTATTTTACTTGATAAAATATCATATTTTGAAGTGCCCACTTTTT
This sequence comes from uncultured Aureispira sp., assembly GCA_964399855.1. GTDB lineage: Bacteria > Bacteroidota > Bacteroidia > Chitinophagales > Saprospiraceae > OLB9. Next base: position 23,826 of record CAYNSF010000034.1, read on the forward strand.
CAGCTAATACTTGGCGGTCTTTTTCGACTTGAAAGATATAGGGTACCGTATCTCTAAGTAAGGTTCTTATCTGTGTTGCTCCAAGCGATTCCAATACGTTGAATATATTCTTACCAGTTCCGATAGAATCCTGCTCCCAGCCGTCAAACCGATATGCCGAATTTTCATTTTTTAATATCGAAAAAACATGGAGATAATACTTGGATTTTAATTCTGACTCTAAAAACGTGATGATGTTTTCACGATCTTGTCGAGTATCCGTCTTAAAAAAGAATCCTCTTACCTGACCACCTGTTGTGTTGACACTTCCATAAAGGCCGCCTGCTGGATTAAACAATCCAGCCAAATATTCATCTCGGTCACATACTATAAATCCTAAACCCGAATCCATATAATTCCATGGTGTCACGGAGCCAAATCTTGTATTGTCATAAGTAAACCCAGGTCTATCGTCTATATCCCAAAGTTTGTTTTTTAATTCCACAGAATGGTTTTCTGGGCCAAAGTCAAACTTGCGCTCAAGCTCTTCGCTAAGTTCTATATCATCATAAGTATTGGAAAGGAACTGAAAGAAGTGACTTTGATTCCACCCTTCAGATTCATCAGGAAGATATGCAAAAGAGGACTCAGACCAACGATATCCTTCACTTTCAGTACTGTCTGGGCTGACTCTCCAGTAATAAACTCTTTCTGGTACAAGCTCAAGTTTGGGTTGATATTCAATGATGCCTCCTACGGAATGCACCATGCCCGACTCCATTAATGAACTATTGAAATATGCAGTTGTGTCGATCTGAAATACATAATCTGTAGCCGCTACGGGAACAGTACTTGTGGATGCCTTGAGTACAAAATGTTCTTTAGTATTGATCATGGCAAAATCGGGTGGATACACAGCTGTAGCAAATTGACCTATAACATTAAATTCAAAACCTTGAGCATTATTGAGCGTATTATTGGACTTTGCTACGGGCAAAGGTGCCTCTGGATACTTGTTTTGAGGATCTATTACTGCAAATATCGTATTCTTGCCAAGTGATCTTAAATCGTAATTTTTAAGAGGTATCTTTATCGTTCTTCGGTTGGCTATTTGATCGGCTTTCAAGTAAATCGAATCGACAATGCTTCCGTCAGGCAATTGATGATAACATACAATGTCAACCGTATCTCCGGTATAAGCGCCTAGATTTACGATATCCACTACTGCATCGAATTCCTTTAAATTGCCTTGAACGACGGAAGGAACTGTTTTTATACTCGCAGGATCAAACAAATAATCAGCGTTTTCAAACAAATGGTGCTTGATAGCTGGATCACCATGATAAGTTATCTGACCATAAAGCGCCAACTCCGATCCAGTTGAATTTCTTTTGTCGTATGCCAGTTTTTGTATGATTTCACCATACGTTTTACCTCTTGATGTTTCAAGTATATTGCGCATGAAATTCTGACCATAATTACTCAAACCTGCTGGAAATGCAGTCCCTGTAGAAGCCAGAAAAGCGATACTACCACGCCCTTTTTCTATGACAAATGTCTCGCTCAAACCTGGAACATCTGCATGTAAATTTCCTGCATAGCATCCTAAGGCATTGATAAATGGATATCTGCCAAAATTGACGAAATTTTTAGGATTATCAATTGAAAACTCCCAAGATCCAGCTGATGAATGACCAAAAAAATTGACCATACTCACACCCGAGTTGAAAATCTGATTTATCTCTTCTCTTGTTTCGTAAAGTATAGTCTCTGATGATTGTTTGAAATATGAATGTACTTCTCCGCCAAATATCGTATCCTGAATAATATCGGCCATACGGAGAAGCCCATTTTGGATAAGTGTTTGTTCTCCAGGATTTGTACCACCACCAAGCTGTAATACTCTTTTCATCCAATACTTTTCTTCTAATGTCTGTTGTGTATTTGGCGCATTGTCATATTCTATGATTTTGTCAAGGTAGCCACGTATCTCATCTGATGTTTTTGCTGCAAGCCTTCCAATGGCAAAATATGGATCTGGGTAATTGTCTTCAGAGAAAAGCATATTGTCAGAACCTAAATATCCGAACGTAGGAACGTAAAAAGTCTTATGCAATTTGCTCTCAACATGATTGGCTGTACGGATGATATTGTATTCCAATCCTTTGCCAATGATGAATACAAATTTAAGGTCTTGCCAGTTTTCCTTTAAGTATTTACTCATCTGTTTGATACCATAGAAATGTCGATCGATACCATATCCAAAATGATCATAAATATCTTGTATATCTACGATTTGAGTTTTATAGCCACCACCTGCTGTACTACTACGGTAATCAGCAAATGCTTGTACATAATCTGTACCTGCATTATGCAATGCGCTATTCGTGATGATGAGGTATTGTGTACCAGCGTTTTCAAATGTTGTCGGTCTGAATAGTGACATTGCTGTTACATTTTTCTTACCAGACTCGGAAGTGATAAAATATCGTGTTAAAGTATCCTCAGCATTCAACAATACTTGTACTTGATCATTGAAAATGGATGTCGTATATCTTACTCGATGAACCGGATCATATACAGTCACCGGTCGGTCGTCTGATTTGAATGCATTAATTTTTACAAAGCGTTTACCATTGCCACCTTCCAATCCAAAGGCAAATGTATTTTTATTTTGAAAGTCAAATTGACGTGGATAAGTTAGTGAAGTATATGCTACCCTATGTCTATCGGTTGTACTGCCTACATTTTTAATGTTGAATGTATTTGAGCCAGCTTTTAAAAGATTTTTTTCGAGATTATAGGTCATTTGGAGCGTAGCTTTTGGACCATTATTTCTTGTATCGAACAATTGATTGTTGAAGCGCATCTCTAATTTGGCCACCTGATTATTATTTCCGATGCGGCAATTGAGCACAGGATCTGGACCATCCGAATAGATAGCCGAAACATTAAATGTATGATTTGAATTTGCTACGATACTTCCTCCAAAGCCTTCACTCGGTTCGAAATGAGAATAGCGAATCTCAAATTCCACATTTTTAAAATAGGCATTATTATATACTACTTTTTCTTCATGAAGATAGTACTGTATTGGGTCAAGTTTGATATCACTGTAGTCAGGTTCTGTCAATAAGTATCTTTTATTAATGCTTTGTGGCGATATCGTCAAAAAATATACATTGGTGTCAGTAACAAAGCCATATTCTGGGTTGAAAAGGTCTTTTTTCCAATCTTTATACACAAGCGAATCCATTCCAATACGGTTTTTTTCACCAAAAAATTCGATGTATTCGCCTTGTCCAAAAATATTATTACTTACATAAATTGCATTTTCTATTCCATAGTTGATCAATTGAAAATCACTGCCATTAACGTTGCTATTGATTAAACCTGAAGCTACTAATTCTTCATAAGTTACTTTATAGACACCGTCTTCACTTACTTTGAGTTTAAGATATACTTTGTCCTTTTGGATCCACTCGTTTCCATACTTTTTTTGCGCAGCCAAAAAAGTTAGACTGGCAAAAAACATCAAAATTATTAGAATACTTCGGTTCAAAATCTTCATTTTATAATTTATTTTGTAGCGTTTCAATATCCATAACATCTAAATATAGGTCACAAAAATAACACTATTTACTTTAACAGAACGGCGCTTTAACAAATTTATTACATATTATTAATATTTTATATATATAATATGGGGTAATGCTTCGTTTTTACTTGATATTGCGTTATCTGGATTCAACGATCAGCTTAAAGCCTACGCCATGAATGTTATCCAATTTGATATTGGGATCGTCAGAAAGATATTTTCTCAATCGCGATATGAAAACATCCATGCTCCTTCCCAAAAAGTAGTCATCGGCACCCCAAAGTTTTTCGAGTATCACACCTCTTTTGATGACGTTGTTTTTGTGATCCAATAGCAATTTGAGCAAGTCAGCTTCTTTTTGAGTCAGGCTTTTAGGCACATCATGTATAGAAAGGGTCAGATTGCGATAGTCGAAAAGATACTGGCCTATCTTATACAAGTCATTGACAGAAACAGTCACATATTTTCTACGCAAAAACACTTCGATTTTGAGTATCAATTCCTCAATCGAAAATGGCTTGGTAATATAGTCATCCGCACCTTTTTTAAGACCATTTATTCGGTCATCTTTCATGGATTTTGCGGTCAAAAACAGAATCGGAATACTCGGATCTGCATACCTGATCTTCTCTGCCAATGTGAAGCCGTCCATAACAGGCAACATGACATCGAGGATGCATAAATCGAATGTTTCTTTATAGAATGCATCAATTGCACTCTCTCCATCCATGTAGTGCTCCACGATATAACCATGAAACTCTAAATTGTCTTTTGTGACAAAGCTCAATGTTTCATCGTCTTCGACGTACAGTATTTTTGATTTTTCGTTCATACATCTTTATATTTAGGAATAGTAATAATAAATTCAGTACCTATATTTAATTCGGAATTGACACGTATTTTCCAACCGTGTTTATTACAAATATTGTTTACATAATACAACCCAAGTCCAAATCCCTTGACATTGTGGACATTGCCTGTAGAAACTCTGAAAAATTTTTCAAATAGTTTTTTTTGATTTTCTTTGTCAATGCCAATGCCATTATCTTTTATACTCAAAAAGACAGACGTATCTGATTCTGTGAGTGAAATCTCCACTTCTGGATCTTCTGCGCTATATTTTACGGCGTTGTCTATAATATTGGCGACTACATTGATGAAGTGTAGCTTGTCAGCCAGTATTATAACAGGTTGTTCTGTACCACCATAAGTTATATTTTCTTGTTTGAGCTTTAGGGATTCATTATTTATAACATTAATTAAGGTATCATTGATTTCAAAAGGTTCTTTTTTTAATTCGATACTGTCTTTTTCCATGTGAGCCACATTCAATACTTTCTCCACTTGATTGTTGAGTCGGAGATTTTGGTCTTTGATGATCTGCACATATCGACTAAGCCTTATCTCATTTTTGATATGTTCATCTGTTGATAAAAAATCTGCGGCTATTTTGATAGATGACAAAGGCGTTTTAAATTCATGGGTCATGTTGTTGATAAAGTCCTTTTGCAATTCAGAAAGTCTTTTCTGCTCCATGATGATCCACATACTATATAGAAAAAATATAATAGCCAGTACAGACAATATCGTCAAAGTGAGCGTCATGTTTCGATTAGCAAGTAGGAAACTTTCACGTTTTGGAAAGCGAACTACAAAGTAGTATATCAGATCATTGAATTTGCGTAAACTCGGTGCTGGATTGGCATCCTTGTCCGCTACAAGATCATTTGAGCAATAATTGCCATAAACCATCTCATCCGTTGAGCAATCGTACACTGCATATTCAAAGTCAATATTGAAAGATTGCTTATGCATTTCTTGCAAAAGATACTGTTCGAGTAGTCCCGCATCAATTTCAGAATTAATATTTACAGCATAATAATTGGAGGATTTGCGTTGTATGAGATTTTCTTTTGGTAAAACAGTTTTATTGAATTTAGACATTCTCTCTGCTACATTGCGCAGTACGATATTGACAGTTTGGTCAAACTCCTTGTCTTTAATATCCCAGGTTTTAAGCAACCAGTAGGATTGTATAAATATGATTCCTATTATGGAAAGACCACCCAAAACTATAAGCCGCCTTATCATATTGTTTTCCATTTGCTGTACAATATTCAGGTCAAAGATAATAAGATAATTGTATTATTGCTAATTCTTAAAATAATTCATAATTTTGACCCGTAAATGAATATCATTAAAACATATATTTTCAAAATATTATTATCAGTTTGGTTTTTTTCTTTAGCCAGCTTTACACTCTTGGGACAATCAAGGATCAATCCTTATGAGATAAAACAAAGGTTGGGTCTGACTATTAACGCAAAAGAACAACTTCCTGATACGGTGGCTGTATTTCAAGAAGATCCACTACAGGACACGTTGATATTGGCACCAGTTGATACTAAAGGAGAGAAGAGTCCCATATTGACCAATCCATTTGATGTAGATCATGTTCCTGTAAGAAAATCTGCTTTGACCGAAAGAGGTGAAAAGTTGCAAAATCAGGCCGACAGTACGCAGTATTCCAACGTTTTTTTGGTTTGGATACTTTTGATTTCTTGTGTCATCATAGCCATTCTTATCAATCTCAAGCCAAAGCTTATCAGCCTGATATATCAATCTATTTTCAATGAAAATATGTTGAAGCTATTTCAAAGGGAAGAACAACGCGGATTCAATATATATCTACTGCTCCTATATCTCAATTTTATACTCAATATTAGTGTTTTTTCCTATTTACTTTACACCTATTTTGGCGGTGCAAAAGGGATTTTAACATTGGCGACCACCATCGAAATAGTTATACTTATTTATGTATTTCAGCATTTAGGTGTGTATTTGTTGGGAAGGATTTTTGTTATAGAAAAAACGATGAATCTATACAATTTTATGATCATGATATTCAATCACGCTGCCGGTATTATATTGATTCCTTTTAATTTTTTAATAGCATTCGCTCCAAATGAAATAGCCTATACTTCTCTTTGGATAGCAGTGGCGATACTGTGTGTTTTGTTGCTTTTGCGGACATTACGTAGTGTATTTGTCGTATATGAGTACTTATATGATAGGATATTTCAAATAATTGTTTACCTTTGCGCCTTCAAAATTGCACCAGTTATGATTTTTATCAAAACCTTTTTTGATTTTCACAGCAGGTCATAGTTTTGAAAGAACGTAAATTGTACATAATTGTCTTGGATGGTTATGTGCATTTTAGCTGTATGATACAATAAAGTAATACAGATTTTTTTTGAAGATTGTGCAATAATTAATTTCAATTTGTTTTTGAAAGTATGACGAGTAAAAGTAAGGCTTCAGAAGAAAAAGCAAAATTTACAGAGGAATATTTACCTGTTAAGTCCATTTTGATTTCTCAACAAAAACCTGAAGAAAAATCTCCGTATTATGAATTGGAACAAAAATGGGGCCTAAAAATAGATTGGCGATCATTTATTCAGGTTGAACCTGTCTCTGAAAAAGAATTCAGAAAAAACAGGATACTATTGAGTGATTTTCCATGTGTTATTTTTTCGAGTCGTGGTGCTGTTGATAATTTCTTCAGGCTGGCTACCGAAACACGTGTGAAAATATCGCCCAATACACTGTACTTCTGCCTGACAGAAGCTATAGCCAACTACCTGCAAAAATTTATCTTGTACAGAAAGAGAAAGGTGTTTGTTGGGACACGCTCAGTAGAAGACCTTGCCAACTATTTCAATAAACACAAAAGTAAAAAGTTTTTGCTTTTATCATCCAACTTGGGTTCGACAGAAATCGCCGGATATCTCAATAAAATAGGTATTAATTATACGCAAGTAGCTGTTCAAAATACCGTCAATGCTGATTTATCTGATTTGAGTGATGTGTTTTATGACATCTTGTTATTTTTCAGCCCTCAGGGAATCGAATCCTTATTTCAAAACTTTCCTGATTTTAAGCAGAACAATACACGGATAGCTGTTTTTGGCAATATTACCGAAAAAGCAGCCGAAGATCACGGTCTTAACGTCAATATAAAAGCAGACACTAAGGTGGGTGGCGTTTCTATGGCGTTGGCACTTGAAAACTACATAATGAAAGCAAATGGGCCTAAATAAACGGACTCATACTGTAAATCAAAAGATATGTTGGATATAGATTTTATTCATGATCTCGAACATAGATTAAAAGAAGACTTGCCGGGAGAAGAAGTGCAAAGCCGTATGGCTCCGTACAAAGTCTCCCAAGAACGTCAACCCGTTCCAGACAGCCACAAAATTGGATGTGTATTGGTGCTTTTGTATCCCAAAGATAGGAAAAGCTATCTTGCACTCATAGAGCGAACCAATTATTATCCAGACGATAAACATGCTGGACAAATTTCATTGCCAGGCGGAAAATTGGAAGATAGTGATTACTCTTATGAAGATTGTGCCTTGCGAGAAACCTACGAGGAGATTGGCGTTTCGCCAGATAGTATAGGTATTTTGGGCGGTTTGACACCGTTGTATATTCCTATTTCTGACTTTTTAATCTACCCATTCGTTGGGTTTACTGCCGAATATCCAAAATTCCAAATTCAAGAAAACGAAGTTAAAACGTTAATAGAATTTCCAATCGAACATTTGCTAAAATCTAAGTATAAAAGCACGTGCGACATCGAATCTCATGGCAGAATCATCAAAGAAGTTCCCTTTTATGACGCAAGTGGCAATAAAGTATGGGGCGCTACAGCCATGATCATGAGCGAATTGGAATGTATCATTGATGAGTTGGATAGGTAGAGATTGCATTGGGTGTTATGCGTTGGAAAGCATCCGAATATTCAATAGTATTTTATAGGTTTTTTTAAAAAAGAATATAATCTGTGAGCTATTGACTAGCCCACAGATTTACATCCTATTATTTTTTTATACTACAAATTTCTTAACCAAGTCGGCTGCTTCTTGAAGTGCGATAGCTGAATGCACCTCTAGACCACTATTGTCTATGAGTTCTTTGGCTTTATCGGCATTTGTACCTTGTAGTCTTACGATGATTGGAACCGGAATATTGCCGATATTATTATATGCGTCAACAACACCTTGTGCTACACGGTCGCATCTTACGATACCTCCAAATATATTGATCAAGATAGCCTTGACATTGGTATCACGCAATATAAGCCTGAAAGCCTGTTCTACTCTCGCTGCGTCAGCCGTACCACCTACATCTAAGAAATTGGCCGGAGAACCACCTGACAACTTGATGATGTCCATCGTCGCCATGGCAAGTCCGGCACCGTTGACCATACAACCTACATTACCTTCGAGTTTTACGTAATTCAGCCCGTAACCTTTAGCTTCTACTTCTGTTGGATCTTCTTCGTCGGTATCACGCATTGCCTCCAAATCAGGATGTCTGAAAAGCGCATTGTCATCAATTGTTACTTTTGCGTCAACGGCTATTATACGATCATCTCCTGTTCTAAGGCATGGATTGATTTCAAATAATGCTGCATCAGACCCAATAAAAGCTTTGTAAAGATTCCCTATAAAGGTGATGAAATTTTTATAAGCCACACCTGTAAGTCCAAGGTTGAAAGCGATATTTCTCTTTTGGAAATCTCTCAATCCTACATGTGGATCGATAAATTCCTTATGTACTAAATGTGGAGTTTGTTCTGCAACTTCCTCTATATTCATACCGCCTTCGGTAGAGTAGATGATGACATTTTGTTTACTACCTCTATCGGTTAATATGGATACATAATATTCCTTACAAGCGTCAAAGTCGGGTGCATAACTATCTTCAGCAATAAATACTTTTCTGACCAATTTACCTTCACCCTCCATTCCGCCAGGAGTCTGTGGTGTTTTGAGCATCATACCCAATATATTACCAGCATGTTGTTTTAGATCGTCTGTGTTTTTGGCCAACTTAACACCACCACCTTTTCCACGTCCGCCTGCATGTATCTGTGCTTTAACAACACAACATGATGTGCCTGTTTCGGCTTTTAGCTGTTCAAAACCTGCTACTGCTTCCTCAACAGTACTGGCTACCTTACCTCTTTGTACAGTCACGCCATACGAAGTTAATAAATCTTTGCCCTGATATTCGTGTAAGTTCATATAAATTTTCGTTTGCCGCAAAAGTAGTGCTTAAATTAGCTTTATGCAAATATTATGAAGACAAAGCGAAGTAAATTTTACAAACTGGTGAAAGTAGAGTAGTATTTTTAAATGACAATTGACAATAGAGAATTGAAAGTTGATAATTGAAAGTTGAGAATGTTGGTAGCTGTTAGTTAATGGCTGTTAGCATTTACACCCTTAAACCTTTACACCCATAAACCTTTAACTAATATAACAACCGACAACCATCAACCAGCAACAAATTCAATCAACTCCACAAATCTAACAACTCCACAAATCAACATTTAAAATTACACCCTTACACTTTTAAACCATTAAACCAATTTAAAGCCGACAACCATCAACCAACAACCGACAACTAAACAATAACGTTAAACAACTATTAAATATTTATTTTTAAGATACCCTTTTATTTTGAATAATAGTCTTACAAATATATAGTACTTTTGCTCTAATCATTTAAAACGAAAGCCATGAGAAGATTAATTTACATTTTAGTAGTATTGACAAGTGTGTGGGCTTGTAAGTCTGTTTCGAAAATGGTCGAGAAAGGCGAATACGACAAAGCCTTTAATTATTCTGTCAAAAAACTGACCGGAGAAAAAAACAAAAAGACCGAATACGTCAAAGCCTTAGAGAAGACTTATGTCAAACTCAACAGCGCTACACTTAAAGAAATCGAACGGCTAAATGCATCGTCTAAGCCTGAAAATTGGTCTAAAGTATTGCAGCTGTACAACTCTATCGAACAACGTCAGGATAAGTTGGAGCCATTACTACCATTAGCAAGTGAAGATGGATATGTAGCTTCATTTGATATGCTCAGTTTTAGAAATGAAATACAGCATGCTGAAGACAAGACTTGCGAATACTATTATAATAATGCGGTTTCTTTGCTCAATAGGTCAGAGAAAATCGGTGACAAGACAGCAGCTAAAAATGCTTTGACAGAACTCCAGAAGATTGATCAAATCAAGCGAAACTATCGAGATACTGAAAGGCTCAAAGACTTGGCACTTACACTCGGTGTTACACGGATAAGCATCCAAGTATATAACGGTTTGAGAGATTTTCACAGTGATAATATAGAGCGAAGCCTGAACGATATGTCGCTAGCTCAGCTTGATAAAACCTGGTTAGATTTCGATTATTATGTACGTGGCAATCAGACGGATTATATAGTAGAAATCGAACTGAACGATATATTCTTCACGCCTGAACGCGAACGCCTACATACGTATAGTGAGTCTAAAGAGATATTGGTAAGTAAAGAAAATGTCAGAAGCGATAAAGATAGTACCTTGGTAGAAAAACAGATATATGAAAAGGTCAAGGCGGACATTTCCGAGTTATTCAGAGAGAAGCAGTCAGAGCTGCACGGCAATATCCGCATCGTCAATGCAAGGACTAATAAAATCTTAAAAAATACGCCTGTCAATGTATATCATGACTTTAAAGGATACAGTTGTCAATATATAGGCGATAAGCGTGCTTTGACAGATGATACAAATAAAAAATTAGATAATTTTCTTGAGCCGTTCCCTTCAGACTTTCTAATGGCCGACAATCTTGCAGCAGCATTTAAAGATGTCGTCGCAAAGGAGCTGAGAAATTTCAAATTTGAATAGCCAAGTTGCTTCTAAAATCTAAAAAGTTTAAAAATTCGGATTCCTAATAGAGTTCGGATTTTTTTTTGTTGGATCATGCCATTATATAGTCGTCCCTTAAAAAGTCCGATTAGCCTATCATAGGGACTAAAACGGGCTGG
>CAYNSF010000035.1:0-34961 GCA_964399855.1 uncultured Aureispira sp.
TACGTTTAAGGGTGTAAAGGTTTAATTCTAATTGTTGATTTGTTGAATTGTTTTAATTGGTTGATTGGGTAGCAAATAAATTTGCAATGCCATTAACATACCATTATTCTCAATTTTCAACTGTCAACTGTCAATTAGCAAAATCAATCCTGCTTCGCAAATACGCGTTTCAACAAGTCTGAGGTTCTTTGGGAAACATCCGTTCTGATACCTTGCTCTTTTTTCTCTACCAAGCCAAAAAGCCCAACCAATGCCTTTGTAGAAATATGATCAGCTAAATCGGGATTGACTTTAGTGACGAAGGGTATGGAATTGTATTGATTTATCGCATCTTTCCATAAATCTAAGACACCAAACTTATTCAAAGAACTGACCATGACCGGTTTAAATTCGTTGTATAGTGGATTGTAAGTTGTTTTGTGCAAATATTGTGTTGCAGCATTTTTTTCGCCCATAAGTATATTCATGACATCCTGAAAGGTCATTTGTTTTATAGCATTCAAAAAAATCGGTCCGGCTTTTGAAGCAGCATCTTCAGCAGCCTGATTGATTTTCTTGATAGCTTCCTGCTCAAGATTGGCAAATCCTGGAATAAATTTAAGCTTGTCAATCACACTTTGTGCTTCCTGTGGCAATAATATTTTATATACAGAGTCGTAGTAACCGTTTTTTGCAGCTAATGTTTTTACACTTTGATCCACACCTTTTTCTAAGGCTTCTTTAAGTCCATTGGCTATATCTGCGTTGGATAGTGGTACATTGCCTACCGTATTTAATATGTTTTGTAAGTCCTTTGGATCGCACGAAATCAATAGCAAGGATGTAAGTATTAAAGTTAAATATTTCACTGTATGATAAATTATTTGATTTGAAAATATAATGAATAGACGTAGCGACATGTAGGAACGTCACTATTTGAAGCCCTATTTTATAGACAAACTATTAAAATAAAGATTTTATGATTTGCTCTTCGTAAATGCCTTCGGCTTCCGCCTTATAATTTCGCACGATACGGTGTCTCAATACATAATTGGCGATTGCTTGTACATCTTCTTTATCCGGCGAGTATTTTCCGTTGATCGCAGCATGACATTTTGCTCCCAATACTAAATATTGAGAAGCTCTCGGCCCAGCTCCCCAGGAAATGTAATTGTTGACTTCCGGCGTTGCTTTGGCTGTGTTCGGTCTTGTTTTAGTCGCAAGAGATACGGCATATTCCAATACATTGTCAGCAATAGGTATTTTTCTTACCAAGGATTGGTATTGGAGTATCTGTGTATCTGTCAATATGTTTTTTAAAGTATATTGAGTATTAGATGTCGTGTTTTTTACGACTTGCAATTCCTCTTCGTAGGATGGATAGTCTAATGGAATATTAAACATAAATCGGTCTAACTGTGCTTCTGGAAGCGGATAGGTTCCTTCCTGTTCGATAGGGTTTTGAGTGGCTAACACAAAGAATGGCTTGGGCAACACGTGTTTTACTCCGGCAACCGTTACAGAGCGTTCTTGCATGGCCTCTAATAGTGCAGCCTGTGTTTTTGGCGGTGTACGGTTGATCTCGTCAGCCAACATTATATTGGTAAATAATGGTCCTTTATTGAATTTGAAGTGGCGACTTTCGTCTAATATTTCCGACCCAGTAATATCAGACGGCATCAGGTCAGGTGTAAACTGTATCCTTTTGAAATCAAGATCCAATGCATCTGCTATCGTACTTACAAGAAGCGTCTTGGCAAGTCCCGGAACACCTACCAATAAACTGTGGCCATTACTGAATAGCGATATAATCACCGCTTTGACGATGTCTTCCTGTCCTACGATGACTTTACCAATTTCTGATTTTAACTCACGAAAGGATGCAGCCATAGCGTCCACTGCTTCAACATCTGATCTGTATTCTGTACTCATAATTAAATTAAATGACTGATTTTGAAAGTTTGCAAAGGTAATATATGTTCCTCAAAAACCACATTTTATCGCAAATTGTTCGTTTTTTTAATAAAAATTAACTTTTGATGAACTTTTTATTTATTCAATATGTTATTAAAATGATATCAAAATAATATTAAAAATCTAAACTCTTTTTTATGAAAAATGAAAATTTAATTCGACCATATTCCGGTTATTTAATCCTGTTTATTGCCATTGCGCTAATTTTAGCAGGCGTATTGATAGCAGTCATCTATGAAAGTCCATGGTCTGCCTTAGCCTTTGTATTGTCTTTCCTTATATTTCCTGGATTTATAGCTGTTGAGCCGAACAGTTCGAGAGTGTTGACCTTATTTGGCGAATATAAAGGCACTATTAAGGAATCTGGTTTTTTCTGGACAAATCCTTTTTATATCAAGAAAAAGATTTCGCTCCGAGCATATAACTTAGAAACTTCGCAGCTCAAAGTAAATGACAAGCAGGGAAACCCAATCATGATTGCGGCGGTTGTAGTTTGGAGAGTGAGAGACACTTACAAAGCTGCATTTGACGTGGAGCAATATGTGAAATTTGTTGAGATACAAAGCGAATCGGCATTGCGTAAAATGGCTATGGAATATTCCTATGATAATTTTGAAGATGCTGAGGCAACGATAACATTGCGTTCAAATTCGACAGAAATCAATGAAATGCTTGAGTCTGAGATATCTGACAGGCTTTTGATAGCGGGTATCGAAGTGATAGAAGCAAGAATCAGCCACTTAGCGTATGCACAGGAGATAGCAAGTGCTATGTTGCAACGTCAGCAGGCGACTGCTGTTGTGGCTGCTCGCCATAAAATAGTAGAGGGTGCTGTCGGTATGGTAGAAATGGCTCTTGAAGCGCTCAATCAGAAGGATATCGTTCATCTTGATGAAGAGAAAAAAGCATCTATGGTCAGCAACTTGTTGGTGGTATTGTGTTCGGATAAAGCCGCATCTCCTGTAGTCAACACAGGTACTTTATATTAATAATGTATATGTAATGTCAGAAAAAAAATCATTTGTATTAAGGCTCGATAAGAAGTACTATGATGCTTTAGAAAAATGGGCAGCGGACGATTTTCGAAGTGTCAATGGTCAATTAGAATATATTATCGCTAAAGCCTTAAAAGATAATAAGCGCCTAAAGCAATAAATTGACATGAAAATTGAATGTGGAATGGTAAGTGATTAGTGGACAATGGACAGATGACAGATGACAATGGAGAATTGACAATTGAAAATTGAAAATGTTGGCAGCTGTTAGTTATTGGCTTTTAGCTAATGGCTGTTAGCATTTACACCCATAAACCTTTAACCCATTTTCAAGCCGACAACCATCAACTATCAACCATCAACCAAATCTATCGAACTACCGTAACATCTCCCGAAAAAGTCTCCTCTCTGCCATCCCGATGAACGATCTGCGCTGTCCAGACATATACACCTTGTACTACATTTCTTCCATTCAATTTCCCATTCCAGCCGGCTTCCGGTTCATTGGCTGCGAAATGTTCTTTGTGGAATACACGGTTGCCCCAACGGTCAAAGACGGATAACGTCTTGATTTGGATGCCTTCTGTCGAGCTGTATCCCGTAAAAAAGCCGTTTCTGCCTTCTCCTGTGATGACATTTGGAAAGTAGATGTCCGTGCTATAATTCACACGCAGGTGCAGGACGTGCAACGAGTCACACGAGGCTTCTGAACGGAATAACTCCGTGTAAATGCCCGATTGGTCATAAGTCTGTCCGTTGAGTGGCCAGTAGTATGGCGATGTCGTGCTAACTGTGTCGTGAAACTCAAACTCCGGGTGTATCGTCAGGTCGAGTGTGATGAGCGAGTCGCAACCTTGTGTTGTTTTCAGCAGTTGGCTATATGTGCCTGTCGCTGTGTATCGCTCTTTGGTAACTTGCCAGGTGTAGTTGCCGCACGCTTCTTCCAGCTTTTGGATGTCGTATTCGGGTGCGATGTTGAGGGCGAGTGTGATGGTCGAGTCGCAACCGTATTGATTGAAATATCGTGCTGTGTAAACTCCGCTTGATGTGATGGTCGTGTCGCCTGCTGCCCAATGGTAGCTGCCACAGGCTGATGCTGTTGCTTGTGCCGCTTCGGCTGCGATGCGCAGGTCGAGCGTGATGAGTGAGTCACAGCCCTGTTGGTTGGTCAGTGTGTGGCGATATATTCCGCTTTCAGTTATCGTGCTGCCGAAGAAATCGTATTCCTCACAAACGGTTATCGCCTGATTGCTTTCTGTTGATTGATTGATCGTCAATCGCAGGATATGCGTGGAGTCACAACCGGTACTCGTCAGATAGCTTTCCGGGTAGTCGCCGCTGGTGTCTAAGGTGATACCGTTGATGATGATCTGGTCGCAAGCGGTCTTTTCTTCAGTTACGGTCAGTGATGTGGATACGACCAACTCCAATATGGCGGTGCTGTCGCATCCGTATTTCGTCTGTCCATTGTAGGTGTATGTACCGCTTTGGTCGTATTTTTGACCATTCCACTCGTAGTTGTCACATACGGATATCTGTTGTGTGGTTGCTGCTTTGGGATGTATCGTGAGATTTAGCGTAACGGTACTGTCACAGCCCTGACTTGTTTGTCCGTTGTAGGTAAAAATACCACTTGTTGTGTATGTCTGTCCGTTCCACTCGTAGCGCTCGCAGGTGGTTTGCGCTTCTGTTTGTTGGATAGATGCGTGTATTGACAGGCTTAGTGTGACGATGCTGTCGCAGCCTGATATACTCAGTGTGCGATACTCATAGTCACCGCTACTATCGTAAGTCTGACCGTTCCAGGTATAGGTGTCGCAGGCTATATCCGTGACTGTTTCATCTTTCTTATCAGTCACGGTCAGGTCGAGTATGGCGATGAGTGAGTCACAGTCTGTTGCTGACCTCAACTTTACATGATATTGTCCTGCTGTACTCAACTGCTGTCCGTAAAAATCCACCGTATCACCCGCACAGATTTCCTGCTGCTGTCTTTGTATCTTTGGAAGTTCCGCTATAAATACATTGTCTGTATAGTCGCACTCATCGATGTTGTAGTACGATGAGTCGCTCAGCATCATCGGATATCTGTCGGTATTGCCACCATCCACAGTGATGTGATATCGGATGCAGGAAAGCTGTAACTCAGCGTTCCTGTATTTTCTCCTGCCGCGATGCTTGCGGTAGTATGATATACGCCAATCAGCCTGCCGTCCTGCTCCGGATCGCCCGTGTAAAAGGCGACAGGAACATTGCTTTTGGCCGAAGCGGACGCATCTGCACGGTTGTGTACCGTAAAGCTTACATGGTAGCTGTCCGTATCCACATCGTAGTCGATACAAGGGATATCGCCGTATAGCGATGCGGCAGGTATCTTGCCGTCTCCGTCAAGCAGGTTTTCCTGCACATTGAAGTTGTTATACTTACCGTTTTTGTACGTCGCAGGGTTGTGCATGTGCTGCGGTACAGTGCCGTCATCATTGATAAAGAGCGGATTGTAACCGTTTTGATGCCAGATATTACGGGCCGGTGCCCAGTGCTTGCCTTCGGGTGGACCGAAGATAGTAATTCGGGCGAGTAAATCAATAAAAGGGCTACTACCTCCATAAGTTGTATCTGCACAGGTTACACATATTCTCGACGTTCCTGTATTAAAAATATCAGCTATAATAGGGCTATCATGAGTAGTATTACTGTAATAAGTAATATCGCCTATTGTTACCGGAAAGTCATTGACTGAATTAATAACTTTCAAACTCTTGAAATTTCGATATATAATCTCCTGAACACCATCATTATCAAAATCAAAAGCTAGCAAACATAATCTATACCTACCTCCTTGAGAAGTGGTCAATTGCCAATCTTCAGATAGAGTTTCTGAACCATTATACGAAAATTTTCGTAAAGTATCTTGTGTATATAGCACAATGCCTGATTCAGATTTATTTGAAAAATTCCCGACAATGGGAAACGAAAAACGACGAACATTACCTAAATCCTTTTTTGCTATTAAAACACAATCCTCTTTTTCTAAAGTATAAATATACATAAACGCTTGATATGCATTATTAACCCATTCAAATGTCGCTATAATGACATCTAACCTGCCATCATCATTGATATCTGCAACCACTGACCAACCGTCATGTAATTTCCCGTTGAATCGCATATTATAAGGTGTCATTTCATTACCTGCCAAACCTTCGGCATTAGTTATTTTGACTTTATAAATGGTATAACCTGCTACTAATTCCAAATCATTTGGATTATCATCCATATCAGCTGCTACCGATAAACCAAAATGATATCCAACTATTTCCCCTATTCCATATTTACCACCAGCTGCTAATTTTTTACCGGTGCGGGCATTAAAGATTTCGTTAAAAATATATACCTCCGGAATGCCATCCTGATTGAAATCAGCTAAGGACAAACTTCCTCCTCTATTAAATTCCGACAAAGGAAGTAACTGACCCGTACCAAAAGTATGATCAGAAATCCATTTAATACTCCCATCTGACCGGTAGCATATCAATTTTCTTTTGATATTATTAGAATTAAACCCATTATAATCAGAGGCTGCTACGATGATTTCGTAACCTCCGGAATCATCTTTTAGTACGACATAATGATCCAAATTTACTAAAAAATAACAAGTCTTAATTTCGTTGATGATTTCATGGGTTTGTGCGTTTATTATTACAATATCCCAAAAATGATAAAGTCCTCCTAAATACCCTCCATTTTTTACTGCAATAATTTCCGGAATACTGTCATTGTCGAGATCCATCACTTTAAGGGTTTGAAATTCGGTCACTTCAAAGGCATACTCTGCTTCTTTTTCTATTCCAAATTCAAAATTACCTGTACCATAGCATTTGTCATCTGTTTGCCCATTTAACGTTGATATCACAAGAGACATGGCAAGCAACATAAGACCATATTTTAATGCAATATTCATGATATTGTATAGTTTAACATATCCTAAATATTCGGATGTTTTAGAAAAATTGTAACAATATTACATGATTATTTTTACATTTTCAGGAAATCAACAAAATATTTTCTAAAAAATCTTTAGTTTAACATTTGAGAAAAACTGATATCTCATCTGTTTTCAAAAATAAATAAAAAAAACCGTCAGGCGAATGATATCACCTGACGGTTCTTTTTTATTGCTGACTGTTATCTAATTCTAATCTCCCTGGAAAATTGAAAAATCAAATAATAATGAAAATCTCAATGTGTTATCTAATGGATTTGGAATAACTGATGTAGGTACAAGATAAGATAGATCAATACCAAAAACATTGTATTTGATACCTGCACCAACTGTAAAATATTGTCTATTTCCTTTTTCAGCACTTTCCCAGTAATATCCTGTTCTGAATGCAAATTGATTGTCATACCAATATTCCAAACCTGCGCTGATAGCGATCTCCTTCATTTCTTCTCTAAATCCTCCTTGCGCATCTCCAAATGAACCCAACATACCAGAGAAAAGTGATTTTTGTCTATAGTCGGCATATCCGTCCCCATCTTTGTCAAAGTCTGGGTTAGGTACTATATTGCCACTTGCATCAAATATGGTTGCTGCTATTGGCGTAGGTACTAATAATTTATTCAAATCCAATCCAAATGTTAGTGAATTGTGTTGATCAAAATCAAGACGTATAGCCGAACCAACGCCAAGATTGGCAGGTATAAAGTCTCTTATTTCGTTGTCACGTGTATAAGAAACCTTTGATCCTATATTCGTAATAGCTGCACCGAGAGAAAACTCGCCTTTATATCCACCTAAAGTAGTTTTAGTCCTGTAATTAACGCCCAAGTCGGCAGCGAATGCTTTTGCGGTGTTAATGTCCACACCACTGACTTGTTGACCTGAAGCGAGATTACTAAAGATATATTTACCTGTTAGTGATGCAGAAAGTTTGTCACCAAGTTTTCGAGCATAAGCAAGAGAAAACTCGCCTTCTCGTGGTCTTCCTGTTCCCAAAGAACCACCACTACTATCCGTAAAGTCTATATCTCCAAGCGAGAAAAAACGAATAGAACCGCCAATAGCCGAATTGTTGTCTATTTTGTAATACCCGGAAGTATAAAGCAGGAATATATCGTCTAAGTTCAAGTTTGTCAACCATGGCGTATAAGTAATAGAAAAGCCGGATTCTTGCTGAGAAAATACCAAGTTGGATGCATTAAAATGCATGGAATTGGAGTTCGGACTTAATGCTATACCCATATCTCCCATTGCTCCAGAACGTGCGTCTGGTGTAATGCGAAGAAACGGCATGGCCGTAAGTAAAGTATTGGAAATGCAATTGCCATTATTGTCAATAACACAACCTTTATTTGGATCAAATACCTGTGCCTGCATCAATACAGGAAAGATAAATAATATACTTAAAATGATGTTTTTAATGTTGTAATTCATACGGATTTTTTAAAACTGGCGCAATATTACTAAATATATTTGTTAAATTGTATATTTATAACTTAATAAGCTTTTCAAATTTGCTTTCTTTCTTGATGTTGAGTTCTTTCGAATAGACCTGAATCTTATAAAGATATACTCCTCTCGCTATATCGGATTCAAAATCATCTCTTCCATTCCACATTATATTATTAACTCTAAAACTATTGGAATATTTTGTTTCAGTGATACTTTTTATCAATCTTCCAGTGATCGTATAGATGTTAATTAAGATTTCTATCTCTGTATTAACAAGATTATGTTCAAATTGGAACTGCGTTTGTGAAGTAAATGGGTTAGGGTAGTTGATCACTCTGGTTAATGAATTGTCACTCAAATCTGCTACTTCAAAGTCGATACGTGTTTCGGCTGAATTGCCCGATATATCCCAGGCTTTTGCTGTGATAAAATGACTTCCAGGTGCTAATTTATTTAATGGAAATCTGACAACTCCACTGGTGTAATCATCTTTTTTTGCTTCATAAAAATCATTGAGTATAAAGATGTTTTTATTATCTCCGTCCAAGACAGCTGTGATATCCTGACCAATGGCATTTCCTGTCACATTGATACCGAGATCATCAGAGAGATTTAGTAGCAATACCGGGTTGGCATTGGTGACACCACCGGTTACAAAGTTTTCATCATTCATATATGCTGCAACTAATGGCGGCTGATCGTCCTTAATGATATCATTGGAAGAACCGCCTATCAATATATCATTATAATACCCTGCTGCATCTCTGCTGTGTCCATCATGTGCATAGTAAGCTATCCGCCCCGACCCAATGGAATAATCTATGTTTTTGGGTGTTCGGAAGCTGATATTCCATTGTCCATTAGCTACTGTAGCTGTACCCTTGAAAAGTACATTTTTGTACATGGTAAATGGAAATGCGGGCGACTGAACGTCATTGTTTAATGTACGCAATTGTGATTTCTTATCATACACTGTCACATAGATCGTGCCGTTAAAATCCGGAATAAGTTGATTTTGCTCGTCTCCGACGTAGCCACTGATGACCACTTTTTGTAAAGCATTAATCGTGTCCGTGTTTAAAGCTGCATCCTTACCATTGATTTTTTCGGTAACAACATTATACTTTGGCAGGGCTAATGGAACGGACGGATCGCCCAATAAGACGAATTTCCTCGCATTAACTCTAAAGTCACTGTCAGTATATCTTTTGTTTTTACCTTCCGTCATGATGTATCCCAATGTAGGTGCTTGGCCATTGACCTTTTTGAGCAATTGTTCATGCGTTTCATTGGTCAGCTCCTTATTTGTATTGGTATATACCGCTCTTGTTGTCGTCATCAATGCAATAGCTCCGCCTTTCGGATTGATTAATGCTGCTTCTGCGGGACTGATTTTAGACGGATTGTCATAAGCGCCAAATGAACATGTAGCCGTAATAAGTAGCGTAAGATTGTCGATATTTGTCCAGCTTTCGATGTCTGGTATCGTTAGTATGCGTTCCTGCGCCCAACCCAATGGACCGCCATGACCAAGATATGTCATAGAAAGTTGACCTTTGAATATCTGGTCATTGATAGCTTTATTGGCATCGGGATAGCGTTTTTCACCTGATGTGGACACTTGCTTATAGGCATCGATATATACTTTTTGTTGTGTATATAATTGATGTCGCTGTTCATCTGTTCTGGCGATATCATCCATATCCCTTACATGTATATTGGAATCTTCATCATCGCCTACATACCCGGTTTTGATACGCCAGTCACCCAAAGATTTCGGGCTGGTTTCGTAGTGAATGATTTTGTCGATAACCGCTTTGGCTTCATCTGTACTGCGTACAGGTATCCGACCGATATACAGATCCAATCCACCTACCAAGCCAACACCTTCTGTATCGCCAAGCAATCCATAAAAATCATCTGACGGATAGCTATATATAGGCGCTAATGATTGGTCAGTTTCATATACCGGTACAAAATTTTCATAAGGAATGCTCTTGTCTAAGCCTTTATAATCATAGCTGCCATCACCTAAAAGTAAAAGATATCTGAAATTGGGATTTCTGTATAATAATAATCTTGCCATATCCCGGATTGCACCCGGATCAGCCTTGCCACCAGCAAATTCATTATATATCTGTTCTGTTTCTGCAAGGAGTATCTTCATACCAGATTGTTTGGCACGAAAGTCTGCCAATCGTTTGGCTTCATCTCTAAATTTTGCATGATAGACGATGATCATATCTTCATCATTCAAAGCGTGTAGATTTTGAAGATTGATTTTTCCCATACCTACCGGCTCATAAGCACCATTGTCTAAATGATGTGCTACAAATTCTCTAACAGTATTGCCTGTATTAAAAGTAAGTGTTTTGCCTGAAACGGGCATGATGATAGGCGTATATGGATTGGTTACATCCCAGACGACTTCGTTATTTTGTTGGCCAAACTCAAAAGCTGCCGTTGGATATAAAGCCGTATGACGACTTCTGAACGAAAACTGTCCATTGATAGGTACATGTAATGTGCGATTATGAATGATTTGTATATAGTCAAGCCAACCCGCAAAGTCAGATGATGCCATTGGATACGAAACACTGACTTCCGGAATTGGATTTGTTGTTTTTAGAAGTTCTTTTATGACTATTCTTCTGGCATAATCTCCTTCATAATTGGTTAAATTCACACCACCCAAGTTCCTTGTGTAAGTACGCTCACCAACTTTCAATGTTACGCTACTGCTACTGCTACCTCGTCCAGCAAATGCCATTTCGACTTGTAATATCGAGTCTATAATCAATCCAGTAAAATCAAATGAGGAATTATATTTCCTCTCCTTAACACTATTAAATACATCGCCGTACCAATCTTTACCAGACCCTTCGGTTTGCTGAAAGCTTCCGAGTAGATTGACTCTGTCGTCTTCCAACCTTTGGAGCATATCGTAATTAGAGACGATGATGTCCGGTGTAGCTGTGATTTCGGCAGCTTTCGCCACTCTCAATCCGTCCTCTTGATCTATCTTGATAAAGTAATAATTAAATTCGTCATAAATGTTTTTATCAAAACGATAGGTTTTGTCGGTGTCATTCCACGACCATAGATCAGCACCTTCAGCATAAAACAAGATATAGTCGCCAGCATCAAACTTGCCGTCTGCTTCACCATGTATATATATACTGAGTTGCTTGAGGTCATCATCTCTATGAGCACTATTCGCTTCCGGTATGCGACCACCACGATTGCCGTATATTTTTATTTTCTTTGGATTGATATTGCTGACATTGATGCCGAGTTGACTTTCGAGCAATGTCCTATCTATCTTGTGAATGCCGGTCTTATTTACTTTGATTTTGTAAATATCTCCCGATGATAATACGGACTGATAGGTAGCATTCGGATTTCTTAGTCCGGATGTCGGATAAGCTGTGTGTTGAAACTGAATACTAAATTTAGTGATGATCTCCGCCTGTTTGTTATTGATCTTGCGTATAGGATTTACAATCAGATGGAGCTTGTATTGTCTCCTTATCTCAACGATATCTAAATGGTGTGAATAACTTTCTGGCAATTTAGTGGCTATACTATCCGATATATTGATGATTTCGGAAGACAGAACGACGATCTCAGAATGCGTTATATTTGTATTAATATACGGTTTTGAATAGAAATAAGCATCTACATGCGCTACAGATTCATTAAAAGCTGAATTTTCAACTAAGGTTAGGTTTCCTTTGGTAAAGTCTGTATTGTCCCAACGGAGCGACAATTGTAATGCATCATTGGACTGGGCAAATGCTGTGACAAAAAAACAAAATACCAATCCGGATATCAAAAATAATCTGTTCATTACAATACTCATGTTAAATCTGCTGTTATATATTTATGTAAATAATCAATATAATACAAAAATAGTGCTTAAAGTTAAGATTAAAAGGTCTTTTATGAAACTTATCTTTAAATTTTTGTTAAAGTATAAAGAATTTCGACATAAAACGAGCATCTTTGACTTTCTATTGTATAAAATATGTTAAGAATCGGACTTATATTTAATAAATCACATATACTATCAAGCATGCTATGTATCAGGATTTGTATTGTAGTGGCTATGACATGGTGTGGATCAACATGGCTTTCGGGTCAAGATCCTGTATTTAGCCAGTTTTACAATGCACCGCTACAGCTCAATGCCGCCTTTGCAGGCAATACCCATACGCCTATGTTTAATTTGAATTATCGCAATCAATGGCCTGGACTTGGTAATATATATACTACGTATGCTGTCAGCTATGACCAATACTTTGAAAATATCAAAGGAGGTCTTGGTCTCAGTCTCTTGACCGACAATGCAGGCGACGGAACACTCAAAACGACTGGACTTACAGGATATTACAGCTATCAGATCAAAGTCAAAGGAGACCTATATATAAAAGGAGGTTTGGAGGCTGGTTGGACGAATACATCCCTCAATTGGCAAAAATTGCAGTTTGGCGATGCGCTCGAAGCGATCCTTGACGGAAGTACACCGGGCAATACCCACATTGATAGTAGAGAGATTCCAGCTGGACAGCTATCACTCAATCAGCTAAAAGTAGGAGCAGGGATATTGATATACAATCCTCGATATTATGTAGGAATAGGTATTAAAAATATAAATAGTCCAGATATGCCATTTTTGGCCGTTTCAGGCAATTCGCCGGACAATATCGTTAACGTTCCTGTGCGATTTACACTACATGGTGGCGGACAAATAGTACTACGTCCAAGTAATAAAAATAGAATGGGTACGTTTATATCTCCAAATATCATGTTTCAGAAACAAAGAAATTTTTACCAGATCAATCTGGGCGCTATGCTTTCTGTCAATGCCGTTCATGGTGGTTTGTGGTACAGACATACTGTTTTTAATGGCGATGCATTGATAGCGTCTTTTGGGGTGAAAAAGGACTTTTTAAGCCTTACATACAGCTTTGATCTTACGATGTCACAATTGGGTCTGGAACAAGGAGGAAGTCATGAAGTTGGCATCGGAATTAATTTTGATTATTTGTATCCGAAAAAGCAGAATTACAACGACTGTTTCCAGATTTTTCGCTAAATTTTCAAAAAAAGACCTATAATTTAATTTTTTTTTGTTAAAATAATTTGCGCTGTTCAAAATATACCTATATTTGGGCGCTAAATTTGTAAAATTAGAATATCAATCAATGAAGAATTTAATTAATCCATTAAGCTTACTGGCATTTGTTGCCATTTTATTGACTTCTTGTAGTAGAAAAGAAGAAGCATCTTCATCAACAGGCTGGAAATATAATGATGCCGAATGGGGTGGATTTGAGAAGAAGGATTACGAAGGTCAAATTAACGGACCTAATCTCGTGCTTATCGAAGGTGGTACTTTCTCAATGGGTTTGACCCAACAAGATGTAACTTACGAATTCAATAATGTACCAAGAAGAGTTACTGTATCTTCATTCTATATGGATGAGACAGAAGTTTCCAATATCAATTATAGAGAATATCTTCACTGGCTTAAAAACCATTATGTGAGTTATCCTGAAGTGTATAGAAACGCCCTTCCAGATACATTGGTATGGAGAGAAGAATTAGCTTTCAATGAGCCATTGGTAGAGACCTATTTCAGACACCCTTCTTATGATGACTATCCGGTAGTTGGTGTTAACTGGCTACAAGCAAATGAATTTTGTAAGTGGAGATCCAATAGAGTAAACGAAATGATCCTTGTAGAAAGAGGTATTTTAAATCTTTCTCCGGATGATAAAGATTCTAATGTATTCAATACTAAATCTTACCTTGACGGTCAATACACTGGAAATGTCAACAAAAATTTACCAAACATGGTAACAGGTGGAGAAAGACCAGTCATGTTTGATGACGGTATCTTATTGCCTGACTACAGACTACCGACGGAAGCTGAGTGGGAATATGCAGCATTAGCACTTCAAGGAAATCAACCGACTTCTGAGGACGAGGTTTATTTAGAGAGAAGATTCTATCCATGGAATGGTAATACGGCCAGATATAAGAAAAGAAATAAGTCACAAGGTAGAATATTGGCGAACTTCAAGAGAGGACGTGGAGACTACATGGGATTGGCTGGTAATCTGAACGATAACGCTTCATTCTGTGCGCCTGTACGTTCAAACTTCCCGAATGACTTCGGTCTATACAACATGGCAGGTAATGTAAACGAATGGACTATGGATACCTACCGTCCGATGACTTCACTTACTTTGAATGATGTTGAAAACCATGATTTGAACCCATTCAGAGGTAATCAATTCCAACAACTTGTGTTAGATGAAGAGGGCAAACCGGTAGAAAGAGACTCTTTGGGTGCACTTAAATACAGATACGTAGAAGACGAAGAAGTGCGTGACAGAGAAAACTATAAAATTGGTGATGCAAGAGCACATGATGACGGAGATTCTGATTATATAGATTACCTATACGGAGAAACAACGTTGGTAAGTAATAAATCGAAAGTTTATAAAGGTGGATCATGGGCTGACAGATTATTCTGGTTGTCTCCAGGTGCTCGTAGATACAAAGATGAGGACAAAGCAGACAGAACGATTGGTTTCCGTTGTGCTATGTACAGAGTAGGAGGTCAAGCAGGTAATGAAGATATGGGCGGAAACTCCTTTAAAGAATCTGGTAAAACGATCAAGAGAAGATATAAATAATTTTATTTTATAAGTGATTAAATTAAACCCTTGCTTCGTGCAGGGGTTTTTTGTTTATGGACATTCAAAAAATATATCAATACTGGAAAGCGTCGGCAGGCATAACCACCGATACACGTAAAATCCTTAAAAATCAAATGTTTTTTGCGATCAAGGGAGAAAACTTTGACGGCAACACATTTGCATTAAAAGCACTTGAATTGGAAGCCGCTTATGTAGTGGTTGATGATATATCGTTTAAGGAACATCAGGACCATCGTATTATTTGGGTGAGCAATGTACTCCAATGCTTACAAGAGCTGGCAAGTTACCATAGGGATCAATTGAATATCCCTGTAATCGGTATTACGGGATCCAACGGAAAGACGACGACTAAAGAGCTGACCAGAGATGTGCTTGCCATGAAATACATGGTATTGGCTACGCAAGGCAATCTCAATAATCATATCGGTGTTCCATTGACGGTTTTGTCCGTGACAGCGGATATAGAGTTGGCTATTGTCGAAATGGGTGCGAATCACATTGGAGAGATAGATTTGCTATGCCGAATCGCAAAGCCAGATTACTGCATGATCACCAATATAGGACGTGCGCATCTCGAGGGATTTGGCGGAATTGATGGTATCATGCAAGGTAAGTCCGAAATGTATCGCTATATCGCAGCTAATGCAGGCAAGATATTTATAAACACAGAAGATGATGTTTTGGTGTCATTAATACCGACCGGAGCAAATATCCAAGCCTATAAACCAAGTGAATTGTTGCGTATATGCGAAGATGAAGAGACCATCATTTATGAAAGTAGTGGAAGACGATATCAAACACACATGTATGGCGCATACAATGTGTCGAATATCGCATTTGCAATGGCTGTTGGACAGTATTTTGGTGTACCTACCGAACATATTCATCAGGCGATAACAGCCTACAAGCCCGGCAATAATCGTTCACAGCTATTTGAATATCAAGGAAACCGGGTCGTTTTGGATGCCTATAATGCCAACCCAAGCTCCATGAAAGCCAGTATAGAGAGCTTTGTTAGATTAGGTGGCGAACAAGTGATCATACTTGGCGATATGTTTGAACTTGGCGAGTACAGCGAGGAGGAGCATAAAGTAGTATTGGCATTAGTGGAAAAATATACTTTTACCGACAAAATATTCATTGGAGAAGCTTTTCTAAGTGTTTCTGACGGACATTCCGGTCATTTTTTTAAGGATATTGATGCTGCGAAAAAGTATTTCAAGCAATGTAACTTTAAAGATAAAAATATTCTGCTCAAAGGGTCACGTGGAATTGCAGTGGAGCGGATATTAGGATAACATTTTTCTTATAATTATATGACATATATCATGTAGAATATTGCAGGGAATTTTTACCTTTGTTGTATTAATATAATCAATTAAAAATAACATGACAAAGAAATTATTATCCATATTCGTTTTTTGTGCTGTCCTTTTCGGTGCAAATGCTCAATCAGAAATGCGAAAATTTGATTTTAAGATTGGTGCAGGACCGTTATTTGGTGGTATTTTTAACAATACATTGTTGAGTTTAGACAATGAATTGACTTATAAAATGAATAACTATTTCAATGCTTCGGCATTTGTGACTTTATCACGGGGTGGAGTCACTAATAATGAAGAATTAGTTTTAGGCAGTGGCCCATCAAGTAGTTTTTTGGGTGGATTGAATGTGACTTTGTCTCCATTTAAAAACAATAAGGTCAATAATTTTAAGATAGGAACTGGAATAGTATGGTTTAGTGTATCTAATACGTATTTAAGTTATGATGATTTAAGAACTAAAAGGTATGAATATTTTGTAACAGACTATAAAAGTGCCGGATTCAATCTTGTAATAGAAGATGAGTATAGGATTTTTGACAGATATCTTATTGGTGCCAAGTTGTATCTCAATGGAGATAAGTATGGAGCATATGCGTATGGTGCTTTGCTTAGATTTGGAGTGATATTGTAAGAATACTCTGGTATTTTATAAACAGAATAGTATGATAAAGAAATTGTTAGTCCTGTTAGTTTTTTGTGCAGTCTTTTTTAGTGCAAATGCTCAGTCAGAAATGCGTAGGTTTGATATTAAAATTGGAATGGGTGCTGGACAGGATAGATTAAACGATGTTTTAGTGTTTAATTTAGAAAACGAATTGACTTATAAGATCAATACCTATTTCAGTGCTTCAGTCTTTGTGAATTTTGGGCGTGGCGGTGTTTTAAAACCAGACCACTTTGCTTTAGGAGATAGTAATGTAAGTAGTGTTTTAGGTGGTTTAAATATTTTGATTTCTCCATTTAAAAATAACAAAGTTAATAATTTTAAAGTAGGGGCTGGAATAGGGTGGTTTCGTTCAACGGAAACATACGTTCAATACGATTTTAAAAACTATGAATACAATTTTGTAGTAGATAAGGGTGTAGGTCTCAATATAATCATTGAAGATGAATATAGGATTAAAGACAGATATCTAATAGGTTTAAAGTTCTATCTGAATGGAGATGAATATATTGCAGATGCTTTAGGTGCTTTGCTTAGATTTGGAGTGATATTATAAGAATGCTCTGGTATGTTATAAACAGAATAGTATGATAAAGAAATTTTTAGCCCTGTTAGTTTTTTGTGCAGTCTTTTTTAGTGCAAATGCTCAATCAGAAATGCGTAAATTTGATTATAAAATTGGAATGGGACCAAAATTTATTGGTTTTGGAGACAATATATTATTGAGTTTAGAAAACGAATTGACTTATAAAATTAATCACTATTTTAGTGCTTCGGCTTTTATTAATTTTGCACGAGGTGGAGAAGTTGACATAGAAAACATTGGACTTTTTGAAGGGAATTCAAGTAGTTTCTTATCTGGATTTAATATTGCCCTATCTCCTTTTAAAAATAATAAAATCAATAATTTTAAGGTTGGAACAGGTATTGGGTGGTTTCGAGCAACACATTCCTATATTAATTTTACAAATGTCTCAGAAGGAAAGTATGCCTATTTTGTAGAAGAGGATAAAGGAGTAGGATTCAATGTTGTGATAGAAGATGAGTATAAGATTTATGACAGGTATCTTGTAGGTGTCAAATTGTTTCTCAATGGAGAAAGATATGGGGCAAATGCTTTTGGTGCTTTGCTTAGATTTGGTGTGATATTGTAAGTTTTTTTCCGTCTTTATATTTTGCCCTCAATGAGATTCAGTGATTTGTCGAAAGACTCATTAAATGGATCATTGGTAATAATGTATTCAAATTTAGGCGTATAGTTTGAGTTTATTCCAAAGATAGTGTCAGCAGAGCGATTTGGTGGCACAGTCGAAAAATCAATGCCTAACCAAGTTTAATAATACGTTCTGTGACTAAACCCTATCACGAATGCATAAACTTATATATCCTATCAGGTATATCATTGTTGACACAATTTTCATATTCTTCATAAGCGCATGGTAGATATGACGCTGTATTGTCTATTGATTTTTTGACCCACCAACGATGTGTGATGTTGTTTTTGTAAAATAAAAGGTCATCATCGAGTGACGAATTGGTGACAATAAAACTACTGCTGTCGGGATTGATAGCAGGATGATCGTGATTTTGCTGTAAATTCATACCTTCTGCAAAATACCACAATGCCTCTGCAATAAGGCTTGCA
Source organism: uncultured Aureispira sp. (assembly GCA_964399855.1). Taxonomy (GTDB): domain Bacteria; phylum Bacteroidota; class Bacteroidia; order Chitinophagales; family Saprospiraceae; genus OLB9. The sequence goes on from CAYNSF010000035.1 coordinate 18,769, forward strand.
GCATCTGTGTTTTGTGTGATATCATAAGTATTGATACAAACAGCTTTCAGATTGTTGGCTGTACCGACATATTTCATCAATTGGCACAATTCCTCAGCATTGAGTCCGGTAGGTAAGGAGCCAGGGATACCAGGACATTCAGAGGATTTGATCGCGTCTAAAGAAACGTGTAATAACTGACAATCACGGATAACAGGCTCTACTAAGTAAGGGTAGGTTCTGATCTTGCCAAGACTGGCAGCATTATAATAATTATTTTCTATTTCATAGATATCTTCAAGTTCGCAAAGGTGCCGTTGGTAGCCTATGAAATTATTGTGTATGAGTTTTTTATCGCTCGTTATGTTGCTGATTTTATTGGATAGTTGAAAAATTTGGCTATTAAGCGCTATTGATACATCAGCAAGGGATTCTAAGTCAATTCCAAGGATGAATGGAACGATTTTTTTTTGATTTAGATGACGAAATAGGGTAGTAAGCTGTGAAGATTGTAAGTTATCTGCTATTCCGGCATCATAAATAGTGATGTTTTTGAAATGATTTTTAAAGTTTTCAATACTTTTGCGGACGCTTGCCGAAAACAATGTATGGTCAGTAATAAAAGCAATACCTTTATGGTCAAAAGTGAATTCCTGATTGTTGGTATGATTGGTGTGCGTAAACAAGGATTGGGTATCGCCGCTAATAGGTTTAAGAAAAAACGGTTGCTGATCCATAAATTGATATATTAAATTTTTCACAAAGATATAAATAATTAATAAATAGAAAATTAAAATTAATGTTAGAAATAGATACATCGCTTGATTTTGAAAAGCAACTTCAGGCATATACCTCCAAAAAGCCTGAAATCGTATTTGAATGGAACGATACTGAAACGGAAGCTCGAGGTTGGGTAGTCATCAACTCACTCAAAAATGGAGCAGCCGGTGGTGGCACCAGAATGCGAAAAGGTCTTACTAAGGACGAGGTCGTAGCACTTTCAAAAGTTATGGAAATCAAATTTAGTATCAGTGGACCACCAATAGGAGGTGCGAAATCTGGTATAGATTTTGATCCTATGGATCCACGCAAAGGCGAGGTACTCAATCGTTGGTATAAAGCAGTATATCCACTACTAAAGATGTATTACGGAACAGGTGGTGACTTAAATATAGATGAGCTAAAAGACGTAATACCAGTGACGGAATCAATTGGTCTGTGGCATCCACAAGAAGGTGTAGTTCATGGACACATCCAACCGACAGAAGGCGATAAAATTAGGATCATTAACCAGTTGAGAACAGGTGTTTCGAAAATAGTAACAGATCATCGTTATGTGCCGGAATGTGATAAAGAATTTGCTATTGCAGACATGGTAACAGGCTATGGTGTGGCGGTATCAGTACTACACTTTTACGACATTTTTCATAAGGAAGATTTGAAAGGAAAAAGAGTGATCATCCAAGGTTGGGGCAATGTGGCTGCGGCTGCCGGATATTATCTTTCAAAAATGGGTACGGTTATTGTAGGTATAATTGACAGAAATGGTGGTTTGATACGTCCAGACGGAATGAATGAAGCAGAGATCAATGAACTTTTTGTTACCAAGGAAGGTAATACATTGAATTGTGACACTTTGGATTTTGAAACGTCTAATAGTATGATTTGGGATACGCCGTGTGATATTTTTATACCTGCGGCAGCTTCTCGACTCGTTACGGGAGATCAAGTTGACAGGATGGTCAAGGGTGGATTAAAAGTAATCGCCTGTGGTGCTAATGTGCCTTTTATTGATGATGAAATATTTTTTGGAGCAACAGCTAAACGTGTTGATCAACAGATATCACTTATCCCGGATTTTGTAGCAAATTGTGGTATGGCAAGAGTTTTTGCCTATCTCATGCAAAAAAATATTTCTTTGAGTGATGATCGTATTTTTGACGACATTTCTGATGTAATATGTGGTTTTATTCGTGGATTACATATAGAAAATAACTCACATTTAAACATCAGTAGGAGGAGTTTAGAAATTGCTATGAAAAAATATTAAGATAAATAGAATTTGAAATTAATAAAATAGTTATAACTTTAACCTTTAAAATAGAACATAAACAAAATTTTTACCTATGAATATCAAAGCAAATTTATTCTCCCTGCTTTTTGTATTGGCGTTTATGAGTATCAACGCTCAGGAAGCAGAACCGGTTAGTGTGAAATTATCCAATGATTCTGAAATTACTTCAGAAAAATCTGTATTTCCAGCAAAACCAAAAAATGCTTGGGAATTAGGAGTTCATGCAGGACATTTTATGATAGACGGTGATGTTGACTCAAGACTACCCGCTGGATATGGCGTTGGATTGCATTTACGTAAAGCAGTTCACTATGCATTTTCAGTACGTGCAGACTTTATGTACGGACAAGCAAAAGGGTTGGATCCTCAAATGTGGACACACTCAAGTAGAGGTGGTGGTCTTGTTGAGGATGTCTTCGCTCCTTATGCAGGTCAAGATGGATGGTTCCCAGCTTATAAGACTAATTATGGTTATCTTTCACTTCAAGGAATCCTTAATATAGGTAATATTCTTTTCCACAAAGAAAATAACAAGTGGAATATCTATACAGGATTGGGTATAGGGTTAAGTAATTTTAATACAAAATTGAACTTATTGGATGACAATAACCAGCCATATACTGGATTAGGTGCATTACAAGGTAACTTTGACACTAAATCTGGTCGTAAAGATATAAAGAAGAATATTGATGCACGTTATGATGATACGTATGAAACAGAAAGCTGGAAGAAAAAAGGTATATTTAGATTAGGTGACGAAACAAATGTACACGTAGTATTTTCTGCAACTGTAGGTGTATCAAGAAAATTGAGCAAAAGAGTAAATTTAGGTTTAGAGCATCAAGTGATGTTGTCTGATAATGACATGATGGACGGTATCAGATTCAGAACAGCTGCTGACCAATCTAATAATAATGATATCGCACATTATACAAATCTTAGATTGGCGATCAATCTTGGTAGTTTTGATAAAGTGACAGAGCCATTATACTGGATGAATCCATTGAAATACCAAATGGATGATATCGCTGAACTTAAAGCAAGACCCGTATTTGACTTGACAGACTCTGACGGAGACGGTGTTATAGATATGTTGGATCAGGAGCCTGATACGCCTATGGGAGCAAGAGTAGATACAAGAGGAGTTGCTATGGATAGCGATGGTGACGGTATTCCAGATTATAGAGATAAAGAGCCATTCTCTCCTCCAGGATATATCGTTAATGGTGATGGCGTTGCAGATGTGAAGTGTTGTATCACTTTGGATGATGTTAATAAAGCAATTGATATGAAAGCTTCATCATTCAAGTCTGACTGTGGCAAGTGGTTCTTACCTATGGTACATTTTGACGCGGATAAGTCAAATGTTAAACCAGAATACTATGGTCATTTACATCATGTAGCAACTGTTATGAAGATGTGTCCTGACTTATGTATAAATGCTACTGGATATTCAGATATCAATAGCAAGAGCAAAAACAAAGATGCCCTTTCTTATGCAAGAGCAGAGAACGTAGCAGATTACTTAGTAAATAAGTATGGAATCGACAGAAACCGTATCAAAGTAGGATATGGTCATGACGAAAATCCAACTTTCAAAAATACTAAGGGAGAAGGTTACATGAATAGAAGAGTTGAAATCACGGTTTGTGGTTCGGAAGGAGCAACAAAAGTTGAAATGAATAAGCCAGATGGAGCTGATAAATTGAAAAATGCCGGAAGTGCAAGAGGTGGATCAGGTTCAAACCAAGGTACTCAGTTTAAAGGAGACAAAAACTCTGGTTATTAATATAGACAATAGCATTGTTTAATATAATAAAAAAAGGAAGCGCTTTTAGTGCTTCCTTTTTTTTTAATTGTGTATCATTGTCGTTTAGTTAAGCAATGCATGTGCGATCACGTTGTAGTTATGTTTTTAGAACCTGATGTTTTTTCGACTTTTTGCCACTGTCCTAAAGGGAGAAGCCGAAAAAATGCTCGTTCATCCTTGTTGGAATGGTTTTCGGATTGCCCTGACCCTGAAAGGAACCGAAAACCATTCTGTGACTTCTGCTTTAAGCCATTTTGCGCCCTTCAAGGTCGGGGCAAGCAAAATGGTTTGTTTTTTAAGATTAACTGATAGATAAAACAGCCAATCCTCATCGAAAACCACTTTAAATCCTTAACTAAACGACATTGAATCGTAAATGATGAATTTAAACACGAATTACAAATGAAAAAATCACGTTTACCTGAATATTTCTGTACTTTTGTACCTTCAATTTACAAAAATCTGAATAGTGATACAAACAGATGTTTTAATCATTGGTGCCGGAGTTGCCGGGCTGTCTCTTGCGATCCGATTGGCAGAAAAGCGTCCTGATTTACAAATCATGGTATTGACGAAAACGACTGATACCGAATCCAACACCAGCTATGCACAAGGTGGCGTGGCGGCTGTATGGGATGCAGATATAGACAATTACAATAAGCACATAGAAGATACGCTCGACGCTGGAGATGGTCTTTGCAATAGGGAAATAGTTGAGATCGTCGTCAAGGAAGGTCCTGAAAGAGTGAAGGAAATCATCGACTGGGGCGCACGATTTGATAAAACCAATGAAGGAGACTATGACTTAGGAAGAGAAGGTGGACATTCCGAAAACAGGATTTTGCACTACAAAGACATTACCGGATGGGAGATACAGCGGACGCTCAATGAAAAGGTGAAAAACTATAAAAATGTAACCTTTTATGAGCATTATTTTGCTATAGATATCATCACACAGCATCATCTTGGTCGTAATGTGACACGCCTTTCGCCCAATATAGAGTGCTACGGAGCTTATGTGCTCAATAAGCAAAATAGTGAGATAGATACGATCTTAGCTAAAGTTACAGTATTGGCAACAGGTGGAGCTGGCCAGGTATATAAAAGCACAACAAATCCTGTAATCGCAACAGGAGATGGAATAGCTATGGTATATCGGGCAAAAGGGCGGGTATCAAATATGGAGTTTATGCAATTTCACCCAACATCACTTTTTAATCCTGCCGGAGATAATCCGTCTTTTCTCGTATCAGAGGCGGTGCGAGGATTTGGTGCTATACTTAGGACTACAGATGGTGCAGAATTCATGCAAAAGTATGACCACCGCTTATCTTTGGCACCGCGTGATATAGTCGCTCGCGCTATAGATAACGAGCAAAAAATAAGAGGAGATGAATACGAATATCTCGACTGTACACATTTAGATATGGAGGCATTTTACAAGCATTTTCCAAATATTACAGACAAATGCAAAAGTATTGGCATAGACCCAGCTAAAGATTACATACCCGTTGTTCCTGCTTGTCATTATACTTGTGGTGGCATTCATACCGATACGATGGGACATACATCTATAAAGAAATTGTATGCAGTGGGAGAATGTACCAACACGGGATTACACGGAGCAAATCGCCTCGCTTCCAATTCACTTTTAGAAGGTTTGGTGTTTGCATATAGAATATTTGAAGATATTGATGCCCATATTGATGATTTAACTATCATGAAGGGTATTCCGGAATGGGATGCAGAAGGCACTACCGAACCAAATGAATTGGTCTTGCTGACACAGAGCTTAAAAGAATTAAAAGAGATTATGAGCAATTATGTGGGTATCGTCCGTACAGATGTGCGTCTTGAAAGAGCATTAAACAGATTGCACTTGTTGTATTTAGAATCAGAAGATTTGTACAATAACACGACGATTTCGCCGCAATTATGCGAATTGAGAAATTTGATTACCAATGCATATCTGATCACTAAAGCTGCTTTTATGCGCAAGGAAAGTCGAGGTTTGCATTACAATACAGATTATCCTGAGCGAGCCGATTATATAGAAGATACAATTTTATAAGATCACAAATCAATGCTGTTTAGTAAGGATTTAAAGTATTTTTCGATAAAGATTGGCATTTTTATCTCTTCGCTAATCTGAGACAAAAATGCTCGTTAATTGCCTCTTATCCTGAAGGATGAACGAGCATTTTTTCGGATTCTCCCTTTTAAAAGCCGAAAAAACAACCAGTTCTGAAAATATCTGTCCACAATGTGAACATTCACTAATATCCTTAACCAAACAACATCGAGTGCTTTGTCCAGATAAAAAGTTAAATTATAATGGAAGTGATTTTTTTAAAGCTCAAGGCAAAAAACATAGGCGAACCGGGTGGTTCGGCGAGGCTTTTTAACGCAGAGATTGGGAAAAAGAACAACATTTTATTAAGTTCTTTATCTTAACAGAGCACTATCCTCTATTCCTTGATTTTGGTATCCGTTTGGGTAGAATGGTAACAACATCATCGGTTTGCCTTGCATTTCTTTGCATATTCTAAACCACTATATTCTTTATTCATGTATATTTGCATTGAATAACATGAATGATGTTGATCATTTTTAAATCAGACACATGAATATCCAGTTTAATATTAACTATAAGGCCAATTTAGGCGAGATGATGTCCATTGAGTATTTTCTTCATCATCAGCCTGAAAATAAACTAACACTTAACTTATACACCTTAGATGGAGTAAACTGGACAGGAAAATTAGCATTGACTACGGGTCAAATAGTTTGCTACAAATACAATGTACTGAAAGATAATGAAATCCTCCTTGAGGAATGGGGAAAGCCAAGAGTTTTAACTTGTTCAGAACAAGTTTTAGTCGTCCGGGATAGTTGGCGACCACGCGAACAAGTCAATAACACTTTTTTGACATCTGCATTTACAAAGGCGATATTCAAACGGAAATCTCGCAAAGCGAACAATAAAATAGACAAACCTACAAACGACCTACATTCGATATCATTCAAACTTCAATCCGCTACTATTGAACCGTCACTGAGTTACGGCATTACAGGAAATATTCCTGAACTTGGTGCCTGGAAAAAACCATTATTGCTGGACGATAACAACTTTCCTGAATGGACATCAACGATTTTTGTCAGTACCGCACATCAGTATATCGAGTACAAATATGTCATCATTGATTCTGAAACCAAAGAAACATTAATTTGGGAAGAAGGAGATAATCGTATTGTCTATTTATCTGTAGCCAATGGCCAATCGTGTGATTTTTGCATACATGATGATGGCTTCAGACAAGTGTCTATGTGGCGTGGAGCTGGCGTAGCCGTACCCGTGTTTAGCCTGAGGAGTCAATCCGGTATGGGTATTGGAGCGTTTACAGATTTGAAAATATTGACTGATTGGTCACATAAGATTGGTTTAAAAGTCATTCAATTGCTTCCTGTCAACGATACCATAGCACAAAAAAACTGGCGGGATAGTTATCCTTATGCCGCCATATCCGTTTTTGCACTACATCCATTGTATGTCAATCTGAACGACATCGCTCCATTCAAAGATAAAACCATTCAGGCTGCTTATAATGCCGATGCAGCATTATTAAATGCGTCTTCGGAAATTGATTTTGAGCAGGTTTTACACAAAAAACTCTATTATTTAAGATTGCTTTTTGATCAGGAATACGAACAGTTTAAAAAGGATAAACAAGCTCAGGCATTTTTGAAAGAAAGCAGCGACTGGCTTCCACAATATGCGGCATTTTGCCATTTAAGAGACAAATATAAAACTGTCAATTTTACGCAATGGCCAGAATACAAAAACTGGTCTGAGACCGTCAAAAACACCATCAATAGCACGGATTATGAAAGATGCAAGGATGTTGAGTTTTATTACTTCGTGCAGTTTCACGCTGACCGGCAGCTTCAAGCCATGCGGGATTATGCACGAAGCAAAGGTGTAGTGCTTAAAGGAGATTTGCCGATTGGTATCTTTCGGTATAGTTGCGATGCATGGGTAGCACCTGATCTTTACAATATGCATGGTCAGGCTGGTGCTCCACCCGATGATTTTGCTGTTTTGGGCCAAAACTGGGGCTTCCCAACGTATAATTGGGATAAAATGGCTAAGGATCATTTTGGCTGGTGGCGAAACCGTATGCAGCGACTCAATCGGTATTTTGATGCGTTGCGCTTGGATCATATACTTGGATTTTTTCGGATATGGGAGATTCCAACAGATCAGATACAGGCTACGATGGGATTATTCAACCCAAGATTGCCGCTCACTGCCGATGAAATAGAACATTACGGCATATCTGGCGATCTGACTAAATACACACAACCCTACCTGACAGATGACCGGATGAGAAGGGCTTTTGGCTCTGATATGGATTTGGTTGTAAAAACTTTTTTTGTCAGGAAGAAACAGGTACCACTTGCGTTCAAACCTGCATTCAAAACCCAAACAGCCATACGTGATTATATCCAAAAGTTCGATATATTTGAAAAATATGAAACGGTACTGTTAGAGATGCGCAGTGATGTACTATTGATCATGGAAGAGGGAACAAAAGTACCCATGTACAATCCAAGGATAACTTTAGCATCGACATACGCCTTTAGTCAACTTGATACAGATACCAAAACCAAGTTTGAAAAACTGTACCATGACTACTTTTTTGTTCGTCACGACACATACTGGGAAAAACAGGCGTTACAAAAGCTGCCAACTATCACGGATGCCGGCGAAATGCTGATATGTGGAGAGGATCTGGGTATGATACCGCAGTCTGTATCAGGCGTGATGAAAGCGATGAATATCCTATCATTAGAGATACAACGTATGCCTAAAGGCGACACAGAATTTGGTGTCGTGCAGCATTACCCATATATGGCTGTTTGTAGTCCGTCGAGCCATGATATGTCAACCATTCGTGGTTGGTGGGAATCTGACGCTGAAATGGCAGGAAGATTTTTTCATAATTACCTGCATTGGTTTGGTGTTCCGGCTAAAGATTGCACACCGGACATCGTCAAGACAGTTGTTGATGACCATTTGTCATCTCCTGCCATGCTCGCCATATTCCCGATACAGGATTTGATAGGTATGGACGGTCACTTGCGCAATCCTTATGCGGGTGCGGAACAAATCAATGACCCAGCCAATCCTGACCAGAGCTGGAATTTCAGATTTCATATTCCTGTAGAGCAATTATTGACTATGGACAGCTTTAACGATATGCTCAAAGCAATGTTGAAAGTGCACGGAAGGTGATTTTTTAATGGACAATTGATAATGGATAATTGACAATGGATAATTGATAATGGATAATTGACATTGTTAAAGATTATAATTTGTCATTACTTTTTTACTATTTGGCTTTTTCAGAAGAACCTGAGTATAATCCCATTTATCCAAAGTATTTTATATATTTGCAGTCAGAAAAAATTCTAAATTATGAAAATCAAGTTTATATTTATTTTATTTTTTTTCAGTTTCCTTACTTACAGTTATACACAGGATTTGAGTTGGGAATTAACTGATAACAGTGGTGCTGTTTTTACATCAATAATAGAGGATGATCAAGGAAATATAATAGCTGCAATACACAATAATAGAGCCGATGATACCAAAATCATAAAATTGGATAAGTTCGGCAATCAGATACTTGAAAAGTATATTTATAATGACTCATTGATTTATAACATTCAGCGTATTGTTTATATTTCATCAACTAATCGTTATCTTTTAATTGGGCACAGCTATATATGGAATGCCGATAAGGAATTTTATAAAAGATATTTGGTGGCAGTAGAAATGGATAGTGAATTGAACATAGGAGCTACAACTATAAAGCATCTTGATTTAAAAGGATCTATTGAATATATGGACTATTTTCTTACGGAAAATGAAGATGTTCTTGTTTCGGTTTATGTCTATACTCTTGGGGAGCTATCTGATAAAGAACATGTTTTCGTAAAGCTAAATAAATCAGGTGAATTTGATCAAGTCTTTATTGAAAAAGGTAGCTTTGAATGTTATTCAATAGTTAAATCCGGCGATAGATATCAGTGTTTAGGTAGGCAAATAAGAAATTTTGATACACAATTTAATTATATAGATACAGAATCAATTAATTTATTTTTTAAGAATCCAAGTAGAATAATCCGAATCAATGACAACAAATTATTAATGGGTTTTGTAGGTAATTTACATGGAGAAACGTTTGGTGACGGAGTATTATATTATTTAGATAATGACCTAAATATAATTAAAAAGAATTGGACAAAAACTGGAACTGGAGTTTCAACAGCAAATAACATCTTTGATTTATCTCCAGATTCTTCCATTTTCATGTCTACATTAGAACCATTTGACAGCTACTTTCATGTTGGAAAGTTTGATGTAAACTTAAATCAGCTTTGGCAAATAAAAATAGAAAATATTGGTAATTTTTACTATAAATTATGGGGAATGGAAGCTACAAATGATAATGGTGTGATCTTGTACGGAACAACTCGACTTTGGACTAATTATCAATATTCTTTAGCCTATATGATTAAAATAGACAGCGAGGGCAAAATTGTTTCTACTTATAATATTCCTCAGGAAGATTTAGTATCCATAAAAACTTTTCCTAATCCAATATCAAAAGAGGTGACATTGGAGATAAACGGAATAACAGGCGAAGCGGAAGTTCGGGTATTTGATATGGCAGGTCGTAATCTCTATGTTCAACATGGTATCATGAATGGCAGCAATACGGTTGACTTATCCGGACTATCTTCGGGTACATATATCTACAAGCTATATCAAGGAAGAAAAGAGATAAGTAGTGGTCAATGGGTTAAAATGTAGTTTTTTTTACTCCGATAACTCAGAAAAACTTCGACAAGCATTTGTAAACGGCAATTCACGTATCGTGCCACTTGTAAAGATGGATCAAAATGTAAAAAATGACCAACATTATTATACCAATAAACGTTTCTGATATGGTGTGATCATCGCATATATTGACCTTCAAAATGGTTATTGGTAATATAATATATCAAAAATTGGTTGCCTGATTGTTTAAAGAATATGTACCAGGTTGTTCTCTTATTAGCTTGATAGGCGATGTATTTCATGCCAGATTGGTATTTGGAAAAATATTCGGGTGCAGTATGGTGTGGAAGTATGTTAATGTTTTGGTCAGTGAAGATTTTTATTTTGGTTACATAATCCAACGCCGATTCCAGAAGACCAAAGTAGTTTTCTTCGTATAGAATAGAAACCAAATCATTAGTAAGTTCAGTTGCCAATTCGGTATAGACAACTTCATTTCTTTGGTCGAGAGGCATAAAGTTTTCTAATGTGTTCATGAACTCTTCGTAAAAACTCATCGCCAGAAATACCATTTGCCCAGTCTTTTTCAAACGTGTCTTCCTCTACTACTTTTGGTGGAGTAGTATAATTAAGGTCTTTTTTGTGTTCAGGTTTTAAAACTACGGGCTTCATAACATGTTATTGATTACATTAAAACACAAAACTACAATAAAAAGTTATTAATCAGCAATAAACTTGATTTGAAAATGGTCAGTGCTGATACTGAAAGCCAAAAGAACGAACAGCAAACACGATTTCACAAATTTGAACATATAAGCAAATCAACAATTATTTATGATATTGTTCAGTTCATGTTATCGAGGACGACAAACACGAATGTCAAACTTAGCGATGACGCTAAGCTTATCGGGAGCTTTTTGAGAAAACCATTTTGCATCTTCGATAAACAGAGATAAAAAAAGTATTGGACTATGTTATTTTTGTTATCATCGTACTTTGAAACGAATTAGAAGCTAAAAGAAAATAGATTCAATGAAATGGAAAAATTAGTGGTTAGTTGTGCGGGTTTATGGATTTTTACAAATAAAAAAGCAGCTTTGCAAAAACTTACAAAACTGCCTCTTTTTTAATTAAAGATATATATTCGTTACCCTTTTAGTACTTGAACCATAGTAATACCTATGTCAGCCGGGCTTTTGACAACGTGGATACCATTTGAAGCCATGATTTCCATTTTTGCTTCTGCTGTGTCATCGTGTCCGCCGACGATAGCTCCTGCGTGTCCCATAGTACGACCTTTTGGTGCCGTTTGTCCGGCTATAAATCCAACCACTGGCTTTTTATTGCCCGTTTCACTTATATACTTAGATGCGAGTGCCTCGTAATTACCACCGATCTCGCCTATCATGACGATACCGTCTGTTTCCGGATCTTCCATAAGCAACTGAACGGCATCTTTTGTCGATGTTCCGATGATCGGATCTCCACCGATACCAATCGCTGTCGAGATACCTAAACCTGCTTTTACGATCTGGTCTGCTGCTTCATAAGTCAATGTTCCAGACTTTGAAACGATACCTATTCTGCCTTTTTTAAACACAAATCCTGGCATGATACCGACTTTAGCTTCATCTGGCGTGATGACACCCGGACAGTTAGGACCGACTAAGGTACAGTCAAACTTTTCGATATAGGCTTTTGCCACTACCATATCCTGCACTGGGATACCTTCCGTGATGCAGATGATGACCTTAATACCTGCTTCTGCCGCTTCCATGATTGCATCGGCTGCAAATCCTGGTGGTACAAAGATGATAGATGTGTTGGCTTGCGCTTTTTCTACAGCCTCTTTTACAGAATTGAAGATTGGCTTATCCAAATGTAAATTTCCGCCTTTGCCTGGTGTTACTCCTCCGACGATATTGGTACCATATTCAATCATTTGTTCTGCATGGAAAGTACCTTCTTTACCGGTAAATCCCTGTACAATAATTCTCGAATCTTTGTTGACTAATACACTCATGTTGTTTATTATTTTTTACTGTTTTGTTCTATTAAAATTATCTCTTCATTTTCAAGATGCATCAGATGCTTCTCTCTTGCAAACTTCTCTTGGTTATATTTCAGATCTTCAAGATCTTTAAGGGATTGCACGATCTCTTCATTGAGCGTTTCTTTTTCCTTCTCAAGCTTGACCATGTTGGTTTTGATACGTTGTACGGCAAATACATTATGCTTATCAAAGAACATTACCCATACGATAAATACCACTGTTACAACCGTATATTTATTGATCCAATTACCTGCTATGCCTGTGATAGCTGCGATTTCTTGTACGATTTTCTTACTTTTTGACATGTTTATTTTGTTACTTTTAACAATAAATGAATGTGAAATAGCTGCTCAAACTCATTATATCTAAATATTATATCAATGACAAAAGTGAACGACCAGGAAAATAAGCTGAATCTCCCAACTCTTCTTCGATCCTAAGCAATTGATTGTATTTAGCGATTCTGTCACTTCTTGAAGCCGAACCCGTTTTGATCTGTCCTGTATTGAGCGCAACGGCCAAGTCAGCTATCGTCGTATCTTCGGTTTCGCCCGATCTGTGACTCATTACAGACGTAAATCCATTACGCGTAGCCAATTGAACTGCTTCTATCGTCTCTGTAAGGCTACCAATCTGATTGACCTTAACCAAGATAGAATTGGCCGAATTTTCAGCGATACCTCTTTGAAGCCGATTTGTATTAGTAACAAAAAGATCATCTCCGACGAGCTGTGTTTTACTACCTATACGCTGTGTCAACTTCTTCCAGCTATCCCAATCATCTTCGTGGAGACCATCTTCGATCGAGAAAATAGGATATTTATTCACCCAGTTTTCCCAATAACCAATCATCTCATCACTTGACAATTTATGTCCGTCGGATTTATGAAAATGATATACTTTCTCTTTTTCATTATAAAATTCTGATGCTGCGGCGTCCATGGCGATCATCATATCCACGCCCGGTCTGTACCCGGCCGATTCGATAGCTTTAAGCACAAGCTCTATGGCTTCTTCATTGGATTTGATATTCGGTGCGAAACCGCCTTCATCGCCAACATTGGTAGAGTATCCTTTGGATTTCAACACAGATTTCAAATGATGAAAGACCTCAACACCCATACGAAGTGCTTCTGAAAACATATCTGCACCCATCGGCATAACCATGAATTCCTGAAAGTCGATGCTATTGTCCGCATGTGATCCACCGTTGAGTATATTCATCATCGGTACTGGCAATACATGTGCATTGACACCTCCAAGATATCGATAGAGAGGTTGTCCCAATTCATTCGCAGCAGCTTTGGCCACCGCCAGAGAAACACCAAGTATGGCATTCGCACCCAATTTTGATTTATTAGGCGTATCGTCCAATTCAAGCATAATGTCATCAATATATCGCTGTTCGAAAACATCTTCGCCTATAAGTGATTCGCGGATGATTTCTGATATATTATAGCAGGCATTCTGCACACCTTTGCCGAGGTATCTATTTTTATCGTTGTCTCGGAGTTCTACTGCTTCATATTTTCCGGTAGATGCTCCTGATGGAACGGCTGCTATCCCGATACCACCATCTTCTGTGAGTACTTCCACTTCTACAGTCGGATTTCCTCTGGAGTCTAATATCTCTCTGCCTCTGATGTCAATAATTTTGCTCATACTCGTTAATTTTGCTTTGATTGTTTCATAAGATCTATAAATGTGTCGAATAGATATCTCGAATCGTTAGGTCCGGGATTGGCTTCAGGATGAAACTGTACTGAAAATACCGGTTTGTTTTTCAATCGGATACCTTCCACTGTCTGATCATTCAAGTTTCTGTGGGTTACTTCGATACTGTCTGCTTTATTGAGAATATCCTCTTCGCTTACTGCAAATCCATGATTTTGGCTTGTTACCTCACTTTTGCCCGTAAGTAAATTGATAACAGGTTGATTGATACCTCGGTGGCCATTCTTCATTTTATAAGTTGAGATGCCATTGGCCAATGCTAACAACTGATGACCCAAACAAATGCCAAAAACAGGTTTATTTGTCGCTATTAATTGTTGTACCGTTTGAATGGCATAATCCATAGCACTGGGATCGCCCGGTCCATTGGTAAGAAAAAAACCGTCTGGTGCAAAATTGATCAATTCAATTGCAGCTGACCTTGCAGGAAATACGCCAACATAACATCCTTTCTCCACAAATGTACGTATCATATCCGCTTTCATACCAAAATCCAAAATAGCAAGTCGATATGGAGCATCTTCAGATCCTAACGTATAAAAAGGTTTTATGGAGACCTCTCCAGCCAGTTCTATACCTGATATAGGTGGTGTTTTATCTAATTGCTTTTGCAAAGCGGCTTTATCAGTGGTTTCTGTGGAAATAATGCATTTCATCGCACCTTTTCCACGTATATTTCGGACAATACTACGGGTATCCACATCATGAATACACACGATTCCTTGGTTTTCTAAAAATTCTTGGAGATTATTATTCGCTATTTTTCTGCTGTATTCGTCAGAAAAAGATTTACATATCAATCCAGACATATAGATACGGTCAGACTGCATCTCATCGTTTGTGATGCCGTAGTTGCCAATATGAACATTGGTCGTAAGCAAGATTTGCTTGTAATAGGACGGGTCTGTAAACGCTTCCTGATATCCTGTCATACTGGTATTAATACAGACTTCTCCAAATGTAGTACCCTTTTTGCCGGCAGCTTTGCCGATATAGTAACTACCGTCTTCTAATAATAATGCTGCGTTGGCAGTATTGGAATGCTCCATGAGTTGTATTAGCGTATATATGGCCGCAAATATAGATATTTTCTCACATTTTATTCCTATTTTGTAAGCTGAAATTTTGGACTATTTCATAAATATAATTGGTATTGATTAAACTATTATGACTATCTTTGCTTTATTAAATAGAAATGATATGCACGAAAGGGATAAAAGATTTGTAGAAACATGGGAAAGACAACGTGTCGGTGGTAGATGGATTTACGGATTAAAATATGGTTCTATGTTTGGTTTTATGTTCTTTGTGTTGATGAATCTCTGGTATTTGAAAGATCAATCTTTTACAGAAGTCTATCTGAGTTCACGAGCTATCATGCAAATGGCTTCCATGGTTTTAGGTGGCATACTCGGTTATAGTCTGATTGCTTGGTATATGAATACGAATATGTATAAGAAGATAATGGATCGGGAAAAGGGAGACTTGTAGCAGGTTTATTTTTATTATCAACATTATCAGATAAAAAGAATTTTTAACTCATACCGATGAGATCTCTAACTATGTTGAGAAATGACTGTCAGATAGTTAAGTGGTTTGCTGGCAATAATGAATAATTCCATGCTTTTGATTAAAAAAAATTATCACTACTAACCGACTAAATTTTAAAAATTAGGGAGCTATCCAATGAGGATAG
>CAYNSF010000036.1:0-33361 GCA_964399855.1 uncultured Aureispira sp.
TATTTCAAATAAATATTTCTATATCAATGCCTTATGGCTTAACTAAACGACATTGGTTTAAAGTTAGAAAAATCCTATTCTGCAACAAAACCTACCCATCGTTTCATATATTCTACAAATGAATTTCCAAGGCTCTGATTGCGCAGATGATTTACGGAAAAAGGTGGATATACAGGTATCTCATCCAGATTTTTTGCCAGAGTTGGCCAATTGGCATGACCAATAGCGGCTTTTCCTAAAGACACCAAATCAGCACCTGCTTCTAATGCCTGCATAGCATCTTTCGGTGACCAGATCTCTCCAGCTACCAACAATGGAACATCATCGCCGAGATACTCACGAAACCAAGTAATAACAGGTTTGGCACTATCAGGATATTTGATTGGTGGTCGTGCGCTTGCCCAGGTAGATACATCAATAAAATTGGCACCATTTTCGACCAATAATTTTGCCAGTTCCAAGCTGTCATCTAAGTCAATGCCTTTGTAGTTATATTTGTCTTCGGGAGAGATGCGAACTCCAACAAGAAAATTTGACGGTAGATGTTGACGGATTGATTCAAGTATGCGAATGATGATATGGGCACGATGCTGCAACTTACCGCCATATTGGTCTGTGCGGGTATTAGTTGCTGTACTTAAAAACTGATGTAGTAGATAGCCATGTGCTCCGTGTAATTCCACACCGTCAAATCCTGCCTGATGCGCACGGATAGCCGCTTTAGTAAAGGATTGGATTACATTTTCGATATCTTCTATTGTCGCTGATCTGACAGGTATTTTTTTATCTTTGATTTCAAAAACATGTGCCGACGCACTCCACGGTTGCGTGCCGGTAAGATGTTCAGGACTTCTTGCGCCACCATGAAATAGCTGCATTATGGATAGACTACCGTATTGCCGGATTCCTGATGCGAGCTTTGTAAGTCCCGGGATATGTTGGTTATCAAAATTACCGAGTTCGGCTTCCCATCCCTGCCCGTCTTTTTGTACGTGAACTGCACAGGTGAAAACAACGCCAAATCCTTCCTTTGCTCTACGGGTTAGCCACCTGTATTCATCATCGCCCAATGTACCATCTTCATTACTTTGCTGGTTGGTCATTGGTGCAAGTGCTATCCTATTCGGCGCCGTTTTGTCCGTTGACGGAAAATGAAATGGTTCGAAAAGACTTTTCATTTATTTATGAATTCCAGCTAAATCAAGCATGAATGCATATTCCATAGCTACTTCTTTAAGCCGGGTAAATCGCCCTGATGCACCACCATGGCCTGTGTCCATATTGCAATACATCATTATAGGATTCTTGTCTGTCTTGAGATACCTAAGTTTGGAGACCCATTTTGCCGGTTCCCAGTATTGTACCTGTGAATCCCAGTACCCTGTCGTAACTAACGTAGTAGGATAAGCTTTGGCTTCAACATTGTCATAAGGCGAATACGAAAGCATATAGTCGTAATAGACCTTGTCCTTAGGATTACCCCATTCGTCAAATTCCCCTACAGTCAGCGGAATAGTTTCGTCCAGCATGGTATTGACCACATCGACAAACGGAACAGCAGCAATGACACCTTTCCACAAATCCGGTCGCATATTCATAACGGCTCCCATCAGTAAGCCACCAGCACTTCCTCCATTAGCAAAAAGCAGGTCTTTTGCAGCATATTTTTCTTTTACCATGTATTCACCACAATCAATGAAATCGGTAAATGTATTTATCTTTTTAAGGAATTTTCCGTCTTCATACCACTGTCTGCCCATTTCTCCACCTCCGCGTATGTGTGCTATGGCAAAACCAAATCCTCTGTCCAACAAGCTCAATCTTGCTGATGAAAAATATGGATCCATACTGATGCCATAAGAGCCGTATCCATACAAAAGTACAGGTCGGGTACCGTCTTTTTTAAATCCTTTTTTATAAACTATTGAAAGCGGTATCGATGTACCATCTTGTGCCTTAACCATAAGGCGTTCAGATTCGTAGTCGTCAGGATTGAAATGTCCTAAGACTTCCTGCCGCTTCAAAAGTGTAAGCTTGCGTTCCGGAATGTTATAATCATACGTGGTTGCCGGTGTCGTCAGTGAAGTATAATCCAGACGCAGTAACTCTGTGTCAAAATCGGGATTGATACCGACATTAGTCGTATAAGAGGTTTCATTAAACTGAATGTAGTGTTCACCCTGGTTATTCCATGGCTTGATCCGTATCTGTGTGATACCGCCTTTGCGTTCGGAAATAACCATATTTTTACTAAATAATTCGATGCCGTCAATAAAAATTTCTGGGTTGTAAGGCATGAAATCCCGCCAGTTTTCCATGGTTGTTGCCTTTTCGGGCGTGGTCATAATTTTGAAATTTTTAGCACCGTCTTTGTTAGTACGGATGTACCATTGGTCGCCAAAATGACTGATATCGAATTCATGATTTGGTGTTCTCGTTTGGAATAATCTGAATTGACCTGTAGGATTGTCTGCTTCGAGTATGCGGTATTCGGCGGATAGCGTTGACTCAGAACCAACAACTAAGTATTTTTTGGATTTGGTCTTGTAGATGAATGTTCTGAACATTTCGTCTTCCTCTGTAAAAATGAGTACATCATTATCCGTTGACGTACCGAGTGTATGCCGGTATATCTGAAAAGAACGCAGCGCAGCGTCTCTCACCGTATAAAAAACGGTTTTATTGTCATTTGCCCATACGATACTTCCGGTCGTATTGGGTATTTTGTCTGTCAATGTCTGACCAGTGACCAAATCCTTAAATCTAATCGTATATTGACGGCGACTGACGATGTCTTCACTATAGGCAAGTATCTTGTTGTCAGGGCTTACTGCACGGCCACCAACAGCATAATACTTGTAATCTTTCGCTAAGTCATTGACATTAAGCATGATTTCTTCGGCAGCTTCCAAGTCGCCATTTTTTCGGCTGTGTATCGGATATTCTTTGCCGTCTTCATAGCGGGTTATATAAAAATATCCGTTATCTTTATAAGGAACAGACATGTCCGTCTGCTTGATTCTACCTTTTATTTCTTCAAATAATGCATCCTGAAATACATCCGTATGCGACATCATTTGTTCTCTGTAAGCGTTTTCGCTGTTGAGATATTCAACTACGTTTCGGGTTTGTGTGTCTGGTTGCTCAGCTTCTTTTTGCTCGTCTGACAGCCGCATCCAATGATAGTAATCCTGTGTGATTCGTTGATGTATGGCACTTTCGTGCAATTGGCGGTCAGCCACAGGAGCAGGTAGATGATTTTTTGAATAGAGATGACTTTCTTTTTGCATATCAGTCGTATTAACTACGGTTTTTACTTTACAGGAAAAAACTGCAAATATAGAAGCAAAAACGATAAATAAGGTTGTTTGTCTGTACATAATTTGGTACTTGTTGATTATGAAAATGCCAATTGGAGTTGTAAAGTTATATAATTATGTTGAATGCAAAATAAATTTTTCAAAAAGGTGGAATGAATGGATAATACATTAAAGATGAAGATTTAATTAACATCCTATAATCCAATTTTAAACACAGGTCAAAAGGGAATTGAAATATTTAAAATTCCTAAAACTTTGTAAAATCAGGAAGTTTTAGGAATTTCAAGAAGTGAGGTTTTAAATGAAACTTCACGTCTTTTATAATAAAATGACGGAAATCAATAGAATTGCGTCAATAAAATGACGGAATTTAATAGAATTGCGTCAATTGTTTGACGGAATTTGTATATTTGCGCTTTAAAATGATGCTAGAATGGAGTTGCAAAGGATTACGGAAACACTTATTTTAAACCGTATGCAGGATAATAAAGCAATACTTTTGCTTGGAGCACGACGTGTTGGGAAAACTGAATTGCTCAAAAAGATTGGATATCAAGCTAAAGAAAAAGTGCTTTTTTTGAATGGCGATGATATGGAAACACATAGTTTATTAGAAATACGAAGCACGGCAAACTACAAGCGTTTGCTTGGTGATTGTCGTTTTCTGATCATCGACGAGGCACAGGAAATCCCTGACATAGGTAAAAAGATGAAACTGATGATTGATACCATAAAAGGATTGAAAATCATTGCTTCGGGTTCATCTGCTTTTGAACTTAATAATCAGATAGGAGAACCACTTGTTGGGCGGATGTATTCTTTTGAACTCTATCCTCTTTCGCAAATGGAGTTTTCAACGGTCGAAAACTTTGCAGAAACCAAAGGGAAACTTGAAGAAAGACTGATTTTTGGTGGCTATCCGGAACTCCTACACCTTGATAATATGCAGCAAAAAGCCGATTACCTCAAAGAATTGGTACATTCCTATTTGATTAAAGATATTCTTACGTTTGAGGGAATCAAAAAGAGAGATACGATTTTATCCTTACTTCAAAAATTAGCTTTCAGAACAGGAAGTGAACTATCTCTCGAAAGTCTTGGAAAAGAGTTGCAAATCAGCAAAAACACAGTGGAAAAGTACCTTGATTTATTCAAAAAAATATTTATTGTTTATGATATGAGAGGGTTTAGCCGAAATCGGGATAATGAAATCACTAAAATGAAGAAATGGTATTTTATGGATAATGGCGTGCGAAATGCTTTAATCAGCAATTTTAATCCTCTGAACATGAGAGAGGACGTTGGAAGACTTTGGGAAAACTATATAAATGCCGAAAGGATGAAAAAAATCCACTATACCAAAATGAATGTGGATAGTTATTTTTGGCGTACACATACACAACAAGAAATAGATCGAATCGAAGATCAAAATGGAAAAATAAACGCTTTTGAATACAAATGGAAAAACGAAAAAGTAAAGATACCCACACAATTTTCATCAGCGTATCCAGATGCGACTTATTCAGTTGTTGACCCGAATAACTATTTGGATTTTATCCTGTAAATATTTTCTTTAGAATTCATTTTTCTTTTGGGAATGAGGATTTTATATTTTATTTTAGGTTTTTTAAACTATGATTTTAGTGGTATGTAGATTATGTTGTTTTATATTCTCTATCGCGACTTGTATAAAGTGTGGATTTGTAAACATTGTCTTTTTACGGTCGTTCCAATTTTCCAATTCTTTTGTAATAAATTCTTGCGTGTAAATCTCCTTTTCACTTATGATAAAATCAATTGATGAAAGCAGCTCCAACCCAAATGGAGAATAAAATCCATTCAGGAATTTTTTTGTCTTATCTGCTATGATTTTGTACTTGTTGTTTTCTGGCTTATCTAAAAAAGCAATTACATCTTTCTCAGCATTTGGAATTATGCTCAATTCTTCAAAAGGTTTTTTGTCTTTGGAACTATAACCCATAATATAACTTCCATTCAAATAGTACAAAACGTGTTTCACTTTTCCAGAATATGGGCCATAAAAATAAGGTTGAAACTCTAACTTAAATGTTTCTTTTGCACCAAAACGTTGTAAAAAATAAGCAACTTTTTCAGCAGCAAATTCAGAGACAAATTCGCCATTTCGAACTAATTCGTACAGAACTGACAAGAGCATTGCCCTTGCAGAGGTAAGTTTAACCCGTTCTTTATTTAGCACTTCTATGGTTTGAGCATTCGGTTCAAAAACGTACACATTACATTCAACATCTGATAAATATTGTTCAATAAGTTGTTTTACTCTGTTCCAATCTAACCCACCATTTCCCGAACCTAATGGCGGGATAGCAACAGACTTTATATTTCTGTCTTTAATGACTTCCACTAACGCGACTAAACCTTTCTCTATATATTCATATTCTGAGGGCAAACGCCAAGTTGTTTTTGTAGGGAAATTGATGATAATTTTTTTTCCTGACAGTAAAGATTCGTCTTCTGAAACTAATAGTTGTCCAACTTGTAATTCATTATTTTTACAAGCGTTTAAATACGTTTTGAAATTGTTTGGAAACATGTTTTTAAACTGTAAAGCAATGCCTTTCCCCATAACACCAACTGTGTTTACTGTATTTACTAACGCGTCTGCATCACTTTCTAATAAATTTCCTGTTTTGTAATGTATCATTTTTCTTAAAAATAAAAGTCTGATTTTATGTGAATATTGTCGCCACTGATACCATAATCAATCATTTTGCTTTTGGCAATTTCATTGTAAACAATATAACCCAAAATCCCATTAATTGAAATATCACCCAAGACCAAAAATTCGGCTTCTTTTCTTCTTTTTAAATCTAAATCGTTGTCATCACGCCAATATTTAGCATTTACAGCATTCCAATCTACAATAGTTTCAATATCGTTGATGTTTGACTTATAATATTGGGAAGAAAACCCGTCAACTGAGTGACCGTCAGTAAAAACATAATCTAAGTTTAACTCTGTTATTTTTTGAATAGAACTAACACAATATACAATATCTTCTGCCGATGTTGGCGTAACCAAATTAAATCCTTTTTGTACAACGTACAACATAGGCGTTCGGACACCAAAATAAAACGGAATATAGTCTCCCAATAATCTTCCGTTGAACAATCTAAAATTATTTCTTGTTGAAATTAAACTATTGTCTCCTATGGATCTAAATTTGGGATTTGCGTTGACTGAATTAGAATGTGTAATGCCATATTGAAGTATGTGAGGTATATTTTCAATATGTGTCATTCTAAACAAATATATTTTATCCAACTTTGGCATCGGACAAATTTACAATTATTTTTAAAATATAATAATATTCATTCAAAAAAAATGTTTTTTGTCTTGAATAAATTTAAGATAAATATCAAACAATTGATTCTCAATTCCTTTAGTTAAGAAAAAAAATAATGTTCATCTAAGTAAAAAAATAACATATGAATTATTAACCTCTCTAATTTTCTTAACTAAACGTCATTAGATAATGATTCAAAAATAACACAATATTCAATACAAAACATTTACAGCATCAATTATTCTAAAAAAATAAAATCTATTGTTTAACCAATCTCTTGATATAGACATTCCGTTCTGTTTCTATCCGTATGATGTATATGGCAGGGTTTAATCGTTGAATATCAATTTCTCCATTATCGGGTACGACGGCCTGCATGACCATTTGCCCGGATGTATTGTATATTTCAAACCGGCGCACAGGTACATCAGAAGCAAGGGTAATCCAGTCTGTAGCAGGATTTGGATGTATTGAAATATTGTCGGCTTTATCTGTGCTTAGATTTTCCTTTACAACCCGAATCTCTAATGGTGTCTGAATCAACACATCTTTAGCATGACCTTTAAGGATAATAGCATCTATATATAAGGTTGATTGAAGCGAAGCGGACTCTTTGTAGATCCTAAATCTGGCTTCTGTACTCAACAATCCCACAAGATGATAAGTGCTTTGATATACTTTGCCATTGTCAAAATCAAGTCCTTTGATAAAGGTTGAAAGATTGATCCATCTTCCCCCATTAAAGTATTGCAATATAAATCGCTCGCCGTCCACCATATCTACGGCAGCAAAGCTAAATTGTATTTCAAGTGATTTGTAAGGATACAAATTGTATAATGGTGATTGCATGTAAGTTGGATTTCCTTCGGGATGATTTAGCTGGATAGCATATTCGCCTTCAGGTGCTGGAATACCTTGATGTCTTTTAGCGCCATTATATTCTCCAGTCCAATCTTCCCAACCTTGCTCAAAATAGTATCCACCGAGTACAACGCTCTGTTCATCACAAGGCGGACAGTTTGATCCACCACAGTCGATACCCGTTTCCGAACCGTTTTTGATACCGTCGGTACATGAAGTTGACCCAACAGTAAAGGCATCCATGGTAATAGCATCAATGTATATTTGCCCAACATGATCGTGGATATTGGATTGTATAGCAAATTGAGCTTTATCGCTTAATTGCCCGTAAATTTTAAACGATTTTGAAAAAATCAGGCTATTGGAAAAATCTTTTTTGAATACATATTGCTGTACTGTAATCCATGTATTGCCATTAAAATACCTGAATAATATCGTATCATTTGCTTTTAGGTTTATCGCCCTAAGTTTGAAAGCGATCGTAATCGTATCATAAGTGCTTAAATCAAAAACTGGAGATACCATTGATGAAGCGACTCCATCATTGCCTTTGAGCTGAATGGAGTAACTTCCTTCTGGAGAATAGGCAGTTTTTAGTCGTTTACTATTGGCACCACCACTTGACCACGAATCCCATCCATTTTCGAAGTAATAACCACCTATGGAGATTTCCTGTTCTTCTTGAATTTGACACGGTGGACATTCAGCGCCGCCACAGTCGATACCTGTTTCTGTACCATTTTTGATGCCGTCAGTACAAGTGGCGTATTGGATATTTTGAATACCAATGACTTGAACCGCATCAATATAGATTGCACCTGTCTTTTCATTTGTATTTCCTTGAAATCTGAATTGACTGTTTTGATGTAAATTCCCTGTCAATACGATTCGTTTAGTAAAAATCAGACTGTTTTTAAAATCCTGATTGAAGATATATTGACTTACTGTGATCCAAGAATTGCCGTTATAATACCGGAATGAAAAGGCATCTTGAGCCTTCAAATTTATGGCTCTAAGTTTAAATTCAACAATGATTGTATCATACGAACTTAAATCGTAAGTTGGAGAAGTCATGGCGGATGATTCAGCATCATTGCCTTTGAGTTGAATAGAATATTGCGCTTCTGGAGAATAAGCCGATTTTAGTCTTTTGCTGTCAATACCACCACTCGACCAGCCATCCCAACCTGTTTCAAAGTAGTAACCACCAAGCAGATCTTCTATTCTACATGGCGGACAATTGGGGCCGCCACAATCTATTCCCGTTTCCGAACCATTTTTGATGCCGTCATTACATGTTGGACACGGCAAACAATTGGATCCACCACAGTCTATTCCTGTTTCCGAACCGTTTTTGATACCGTCATTACATGTTGGACACGGTGGACAATTCGGTCCACCACAATCTATTCCCGTTTCCGAACCGTTTTTGATACCGTCTGTACATGTTGGGCACGGTGGACAATTTGGTCCACCACAATCTATTCCCGTTTCCAAACCATTTTTCTTGCCGTCGGTACATGTTGGACATGGCGGACAGTTCGGTCCTCCACAATCGATTCCCGTTTCCAAACCGTTTTTGATACCGTCAGTACATGTTGGGCACGGTGGACAATTTGGTCCTCCACAGTCTATTCCCGTTTCCAAACCATTTTTGATACCGTCCGTACATGTTGGACATGGCGGGCAGTTCGGTCCACCACAGTCTATTCCCGTTTCCGAACCGTTTTTAATACCGTCATTACATGTTGGACATGGTGGACAGTTCGGTCCTCCACAATCGATACCTGTTTCCGAGCCGTTTTTGATACCGTCTGTACATGTTGGGCACGGTGGACAGTTGGGTCCACCACAGTCTATTCCCGTTTCCAAACCGTTTTTGATACCGTCAGTACATGTTGGGCACGGTGGACAGTTCGGTCCACCACAATCTATTCCTGTTTCCGAACCGTTTTTCTTGCCGTCATTACATGTTGGGCACGGTGGACAGTTCGGTCCACCACAATCTATTCCTGTTTCCGAACCGTTTTTCTTGCCGTCATTACATGTTGGACACGGTGGACAATTCGGTCCTCCACAGTCTATTCCCGTTTCCAAACCATTTTTGATACCGTCAGTACATGTTGGACATGGCGGACAGTTCGATCCTCCACAATCTATTCCCGTTTCCGAACCGTTTTTGATGCCGTCGGTACATGTTGGACATGGCGGACAATTGGGGCCACCACAATCGATACCCGTTTCCGAACCGTTTTTAACGCCGTCTGTACATGTCGCAGTTTGATTGGAAATACAGAATGATTTGTTTTCACTACTTCCAAATTTGCTTCCATTGACAAGGACGGTTGATTCTTTTTTTAGATTATAATATCCGTTTCCATAATTGCAACAGATACCATCTCCAAATTGATCGTTGATATTAAATGTATAACATCCTTCTGGCAGGCATATATCTATGGTATTCACAGTATTTGGTGAGAAAAATGGACCGCCGGAAAGAACGGTTTGTTGAGCAGCGTTTTTGATAGCCCATGTTGTTTCCATGGGGTGGCTATCTGTTTTGATTTCCAATTTTAGCTTTATCTGATCACATGATGGTTCGCCATTATTGCCTCCGCCAGGACAGCCGGTCAAGCAGCCTGCATTTGCTACTTTGGAGCGAATGACATTACCAGGTTGTGTTCCAAACCCATTGGAAAATTTTATGCCGACATTGGTCAGATGACAGTAGGACATGATGGTTCCACCGACATTGGACGGCGGTAATCCTGGGTTTGAACAATTGCCTTCCACATTATAACAACCATCAATAGCTGTGTTATTATTGTTCCAGACACAAGCGTGTGTGTGCTGTGAACCAAAAAGATGTCCAAGCTCGTGTGCAATGACTTCAATAGTCCAACTATAAGCAGGCACTTCAAGAAATGAATTATTTATACCTGCATAGCTCATGCTAAAAGCTGGGTTTTGCCTACATAAGCCGTCCACATAAGCGATTCCACCACTGGCTTTGTAAGATAATAGTTGCGCCAAATCTCCATTAAAACTTTTTCTGTAGTTTGTAAAAGCATTGAGCATACCTGTCGATGAGGTGGCATTATAAGGACTTGGTGTTGTCCATACGACGATCTCGGATATTACTGTGTTGATTTGTTCTGCTGCATACAATGTACTGACTTGGTTGAAAATAGAGGTTACAAAGGTATTGACATTTTGGGTTTTACTACCTTTCTCAATATATATATCATTGTCAACTTCAAAGTATATCCGAACACAATCGGACAAGGATCTTGATGCATCAATATGTCCACGAAGTTCTTCTTTAGTATAAGCAATCTGATAGTCGGGCGTACTACAAGATCTTGAATTGAATGCTTGTATTTGCTGATCATTATAAACGATGTAGCTATCTTCTGTCTGGATTTTAGATAATATGAAATTTCCTGGAGTATCCGAACACGAAATCATACCAGAAACTTCGCCATCGACGACTGAAATGGCTGCAATACTTCCCGGATCTCCCTTGACCACACCTCTGTAATGTTTGCCTCTGTCATGAGATACGATACGTCCGGACGGAGCTTCCCTAACTATAAAATCGGTAGCAAGCGGAAAAACTTCAACCAATTCAAGGTGCAAATTGGGTTTATCTTCGATAGGTAAATGGATGTTGACCAATTTGTGACCTTGTTCAGAAAGCGTATTTAATACCTGATCATTTACCGTAAACAGGGTGAAATCATTTACCTTATCAAACTTGATTTTTGATTTTTGATGACTTTTAGAAAATAAATTTATACTTGCAACTGCTGATTCTTTTTTGGCTTGTGCGACAATTTCGTAAGGTCTGATGACCATGTCTTGAGCGGAGACAATGAATGACAGAAAAAAACAACATATAAGTGATAACAGTGTCGGCTTCATGGGTAAAATGATTTAAAAAAATAGGTATTTAGCAAAATGGATTATAAATCAACTTGGTAAATACTTTGGGCTAACGTCGTTGCCAAACGCTGTCATCTGAACCATTTAAAAGATAAAGATTAGCACAAGACATCATTGTTGCAGCTACTTAATATCCAATAATTGTGCCTAAATATTAAGTATTTATCTAATGTGATATAGCATTATAGGCAACATTTAATATATTAAAATTATACATAATATATAATATATCTATACGCTATATGCTTGAGTAACATTCTTAGTTTTCGTTCAAAATGTAGAATCCTATAATTTATTTTAAAAAATTAGTGTCAAAAAAACAATTGCTCATCATTTACCAGAAATTAACGCTAATTTTGCACCCTTAAATCAGCAAATTCATGACTTCTACATCATATACAGATCAGGAATATATTTCCTTGTACAAAAAACTACTTTTGCCTCGATTGGTCGAAGAACGAATGCTTATCGGACTTCGTCAGGGAAAGATATCCAAATGGTTTTCAGCTTGGGGACAAGAAGCCATTTCTGTTGGTGCTACTTTGGGCATGCATCCTGATGAATTTATGTTGACCATGCATAGAAATCTTGGTGTTTTTACGGCACGTGACATTCCATTAAGGAGGCTCTTTGCTCAATTTCAGGGTAAAGAAGAAGGATTTACAAAAGGCAGAGATCGATCCTTTCATTTTGGAACTCAAGATTACAAAATCGTCGGGATGATTTCTCATCTTGGTTCGCAAATGGGCGTGGCGGATGGTATCGCTCTGGCGAATGTATTAACTCAAAACAAACAAGCGGTATTGGTATTTACGGGAGATGGTGGTGCCAGTGAGGGCGATTTTCATGAAGCAGTCAATGTCGCGGCAGTGTGGCAGCTTCCTGTGATTATCATCGTGGAAAACAACCAATGGGGTCTTTCTACACCATCTTCAGAGCAATTCAGGATGAAGTCTTTTGCAGATAAAGGCATCGGATATGGTATAGATGCAGTCACTATAGACGGCAATAATCTGATAGAAGTATATGAGACGGTCAAATATTGGGCAGAAGAACTCCGAAATCAACCCAAACCCGTGATCATCGAATGTATGACTTTTCGTATGCGTGGGCATGAGGAAGCGTCAGGTACGGCATATTATCCGGAAGGAATGGCGGATGCTTGGAAAGATAAAGACCCAATATTGCAATTTGAAAATCTCCTGAAAGCTAAAGGGATTATGAACGATAACGATATAGCAGATTTAAGAAAAGAATTGAGCGCACATGTACTTGAAGAACTCAGAACCTCTGATCAATATCCGGCTATTATTCCCAATAAAGAAAGAGAACTTGAAGATGTTTACGCACCATTTTCCAACGAAAACGTTGAACCTGAGTCAGGAGAAAAATCAGAAGTTAGATTTATTGAAGCCATATCTGACGGTTTGCATGAAGCTATGAAGCGCTATCCCGAGTTGATATTGATGGGACAGGATATAGCAAAATATGGTGGTGCTTTTAAGGTGACGCATGGGTTTTTAGATGAATATGGAAGTGATAGAATCAGAAATACACCGATATGTGAAGCGGCTATCGTGGGAGCAGGTTTAGGGCTATCCATAGCTAAACAAAAGAGTATGGTCGAAATGCAATTTGCTGATTTTGTATCGGAGGGATTCAACCAAATCGTCAATAATCTGGCAAAATCTCACTACCGTTGGGCGCAAAATGCCGATGTTGTGGTTAGAATGCCGACGGGAGGCGGAACAGCCGCAGGGCCTTTTCACTCTCAATCGACAGAGGCATGGTTTACCAAAGTTCCAGGTTTGAAGATCGTCTATCCTGCAACGCCTGAAGATGCGAAGGGCTTGTTATTGCAGTCATTTGCAGATCCCAATCCTGTCATGTTTTTTGAGCATAAAAAATTATATCGAAGCATTAAAGGTATGGTTCCTGAAGGTTATTATACAGTACCATTTGGTAAAGCAAGATTTCATAAATCAGGCAGCCAACTGACCATTATAACTTATGGTATGGGTGTTCATATTGCTTTGCGTACCTTGGAGCAGTATCCTGAGATAGATGCCACCGTGATAGATTTGCGGACATTGATCCCGTGGGATAAAGAAGCAGTTTTGGAATCTGTCAAAAATACAGGTAAAGCGATCATCTTACATGAAGATACTATAGTCAATGGTTTTGGAGCAGAAATAGCGGCTACGATATCGGAGGAAGTGTTTGAATATTTAGATGCGCCCGTGATAAGAGTTGGAAGTATGAATACACCGATTCCATTCAATGCAGCATTAGAGGAGCAATTTATGCCAGATGCTATATTTGAGGAAAAATTGCTTGAGTTGTGGCGGTATTAAGGCAATATCATTGATAAATATGCAGTTATATCCAAGTTATGAGAACAATACTTAGCATTTTAATTTTATTAATCCTGAATTTTGTGCAGGCACAAAATAATTTTAAATTTTCTATTAATGCCGGTGCCACAGGTATATTAAAACC
This sequence comes from uncultured Aureispira sp., assembly GCA_964399855.1. Taxonomy (GTDB): domain Bacteria; phylum Bacteroidota; class Bacteroidia; order Chitinophagales; family Saprospiraceae; genus OLB9. Next base: position 13,951 of record CAYNSF010000036.1, read on the forward strand.
TTATGCAATACACAATAGTAACGATACACTCTATTCATTATCATTTACCAGACCAGATGTTATCAAGACTAAACCTGGTCTTTATATTAATACTGACCTACTGATGACGATCAGTAAAAAAAATGAAATAGGCGTTCAATTTTCTTATCAAAAGTTTAGTCAACACATCAAAAGATATCATCGATGGCCGGAAGATATTGGCCCTGATGGAGCGATATTTGGATCCCATAATTTTGCTGATCTAAGCGTACACAATATCGGTGCAGGTGTAGTATATAGAAGACACATCGGATCAAAATGGAATGCGCTGATCAGTGCTTCCCTTTCTTATCCGCTAAGTGTCAATACCGGGTATGAATATTATGCCCGTCGTGACACCATTGAGGGAAGACAAGAATTTGACAGCAAGATCCGTTATCACTCGGATATCGCACTCGAATATACTCTTTTGCAGTCGAAAAGTGTCAAAATGAAAGTCAGACCGGGAGTTTCCGTTTTTCTCGACAATACAGTAGAGACATATCCATATAAGGACAAACTCAGAAACATCAACCCTTTTTTATTAATCGGTTTAGAATTAAAATAAAAGCATTATGTATAAGATATTTATATTCACATCACTTACATTTTTCTTTTTCATATTAAATACTTCTGCCCAACAGAAATTTGAAACTTATATTGGTTTTAATGAGTCATTTAGAATCTTATCTTATGACAAATCAGATACCACTCTTAATAACAGTATTGCATTATCTGTTGATGATAGTAAGGTTAGGGCTTTAAATGGAGGTTTCAGATATCGAATACTTGACAAAAAATATCTGAGTTTTAAAGCTGGTTTAGAAGTAAATGCATTAGGCTTTATGGATCGAAAGATAACAGGTCTCAGGTGGCCGTCTGAAATTACACCCGATGGCTTTGTGCCTGATCCAACCCTACCAAAAGAAATACAATCAGGTAGAAAATTTATTTATTTTGATATACCTTTGGCATTAGAGCTAAAAAAATCATGGGGAAGATGGACACCCAACATTCAAATTGAATTAGTACCACAATATCTCGTATCAATAAAAAGTATCTACAAGACGGAAATTGATACAGAAACTGATTTTGCCAAACCTACCAAATACACCAACAGGTTTAATCTTGCTTCGGGAGTTTCTATCGGAAGCTATTACCGTATCAATGAAAAATGGTCTGTTTTGCTCAGTGGTTATTATCGAAGGCAACTCTTAGATATTGTCGATGCACCGATTACTGCTTCGTTGTATGCTCATGGCATAAATACTGGTGTGTCTTTCAACTTATAAGTGATTTTTTATAACTCAAATTAAAATAATATGAAAATCAAATCGTATTTATTAGTTTTTATACTTGGTAGCATCGTAATGTGTTCTTGCAGTGAAGACCAAAATCGGGAGTGTATTCCCTCCAATCTCAGGAAATCAGTCATCGCCTACTATCCATTTAGTAGTGGAAGTCTGAAAGACCACTCCATATATAATAACCGCTTAACCAATCTCAACGCACAGGTAGCAGAAGACCGGTTTGGTAATCCAAATTGTGCTTACCGATTTGACGGGACGACGAATACTTACTTGATTGGTAATGGTAAATTTACTGACAATTTTCACAAAAAGCCTTTCTCTGTCTCACTATGGTTTAAGGCGACAGACTATAGAGATCCGGGAGATTGGGAAGATTTAGTGAGTCGTTTTAAAGCACCTTTATTTAGGACAGCATATTGGTATATAACGTTATCTGATTTGCGACTTCCGGTAGCAAAAGTATTCAAGACAATAGTAAATGATAAAACACCTGGTGAGATACATTGGGATAAACGTCATGACTTCTATTCAGAAAAGTGGATACACCTTGCTGTTACTTATGATGGCAAGGAGCTAAAGTTATATAGAGACGGAAATTTAGACAATATAATAAGTACTTATATACCACCTGAAATTTTAATAAACGAAGGAGAGCTTTATGTTGGATACAAATTTACCGGCAGCATAGACGATGTCATTTTCTTCAATAAAGCATTGTCACAGGATGAAGTCCGGCAGTTATATGCTATGGATACTTGTTGTTTATAATCGTTATTAATTCTGATGAGCACGATATTTGCAGGCCGTGCTATTCCGCTATATCCAATTCAAGTGCTGATTGTATTTGTATAGCACCAAGATTTGGTGATTGAGCGACCACATTGTTGATACGTATTTTAGAACCAGGTTGGACTTTTTTTAGCATACTTAGTGTGTTATTGTCCAAAGCATCTCCACGTGTGTAGGTAGCAAAGACGGATCTACCCGTAGCGTCGATGATAGTAGTATTGAATGAAATGATTTGCTGCTTATTGATATTGGCGTATTTTTCAGGATAATTAAGTATCAACTTGCCCGTTTTATCGGCTTCAGCTTTAGATATTTTGCCATGTACCAATTCAAAACCAAGTTCAGGGTTAGGCAATCTGGATGTTTTTACGGTTTTTATCTGGCAAACGACTTTTTTATAATACAACTTGATTTTAACTTCATCTTCGGGTATCTGCACGATGATAGAATACGTGCTATCACTTCTTTTGATTAAAGATCCAGAAGATATTTTTAAGTCCACATATTCCGGATCACTATCATTGAGATCAATATGAATAGTATTGTCTATGCCAATATAGATTTCATCGCCAAAATCCCTGAACGATGGAATCGTAGCCGTCATTAATGCAACTGATAATTGTAGAAAGATAATGAATGTCTGCATGATTGATATAAATAACCTTACGAAAGTAACGTAAAAATTTAATGGAAAGTTTCTTTTCAAAGTACATACAAGGTGGAATACGCAGACATTACTCTTAAAACTATGAATCAATGTAGTTTAGTTAAGCAATGAGTGTGCAATTATGTTGTTGTCATGTTTTTTATAACCCGCTGTTTTTTTCGACTTTTTGCCACTGTCCTAAAGGGAGAAGCCGAAAAAATGCTCGTTCATCCTTGTTGGAATGGTTTTCGGATTGCCCTGACCCTGAAAGGAACCGAAAACCATTCTGTGACTTCTGCTTTAAGCCATTTTGCGCCCTTCAAGGTCGGGGCAAGCAAAATGGTTTGTTTTTTAAGATTAACTGATAGACAAAACAGCCAATCCTCATCGAAAACCACTTTAAAATCCTTAACTAAACGACATTGTTCATAGAAAGGCTATGAATTTTAATTTTTAAATAGAAGGTCTGACGGAAGAGCTAAATATAATTTTTACGTTGGTAAAAAGAGAGCTTTCGCCTAAGTTTTATGATATAAATTAATAGCAATAAGGTTAGTAGAGGGTGAATGATAACAAATAAAATAATATTTACTTCCTCGTATGTTAACCCTGATATCTGGGAGATATATTTTATAATCTCTACACATTGATAGAATAATTTGTTCATATTAAATTTTAAATAATAAAAGACACATTGGAATGTATATAGTAAATAAATCATGGCAAAGATATAAAGATTTAGTAAGAAATATAAACCACCATAATTAAAGAGAAAACGGGTATAAAAAATTATCGTTAAAAATAAAAAATTAGGTTTATTTGATATTTTTTTGGTAAAAACTTTTTGTTTTAATTGTAAGTAGTATCTTTGTGCCACTTTTTATAAAAATTGTAAATTGACATGCGGGTGTGGTGAAATTGGTAGACACGCCAGACTTAGGATCTGGTGCCGCGAGGCTTGGGGGTTCGAGTCCCTCCACCCGCACTATACAGATCTTGGAATCAAATCTGCAAGTAAACGATCTGTTTGACATGTTCCATTTTTTTTCTTAAATTAATATTTTATTTTCTATGCGTATCGTTAGAAAGGATATAGATGCTTTACATATAACTATTGGCCTTACTCTTGAGCCGGCTGATTATGCTCAAAAATTTGAAAATGAACTTAAAAAGCTAAAAAATCAAGTTCAGATTAAGGGTTTTAGAAAAGGGATGACACCTGTCTCTATGATTAAGAAAATGTATGGAAAATCAGCATTATTAGATGTGATCAATGATACATTGCAAAAGTCACTTTTTGATTACTTAGATGACGAAAAACTTAATTATATAGGTCAGCCACTTCCAAGCAAAGACGAAAAAGCGGAAATTGACTTAGATGTTAATGACCTAAAAAAGGAGTATCAATTTAGTTTTGATTTAGGATTAGTAAACGATGTAGATGTAGTGGGTGTATCAGAATCTGACGCTTATACCTATTACAATGTAGATATACCTAATGATGTCGTTGAGAAAGAAATGTTCAATATCAGAAAACAAATGGGTAAGCAGATTACCATAACGGATTCTATTGAAGATAATGACATGCTCAAAATATTTGCTCAGGAGTTAGATGGAGCAGATGTTAAAGAAGGCGGTTTCGAAGCCGAATTTAGTATTTTGACGGAATTGATACATGATGCAGATATTAGAAAAGCGTTTCTTGCTAAAAAGGTTGGAGATGTTGTAGATGCTGATGTTTATTTACTTGAGGATAAAGGTCGTGAACACATAGATAAATACTTACTTAAAAAGCCAGAAGGTACAGAAACTGGGGATATGTACCGTATGGAAATAAAAGAAGTATCCCGAATAGAGCCTGCTGAACTTAATGGCGAGTTTTTTGAGAAATTAGGCAAAGAAGAGGTTACTGATGAGGCGAGCTTTAGAAGTGAGATACATGATGATATCAAATCTTACTACAATAGTCAGGCAACCAACTTTATGAATAGAGAGATCATGGATGCTTTGGTAGAAAAGAATACAGTAGAATTGCCGGAAGATTTCCTTAAACGATATCTTAAAGAGACCAACGAAAAGGTTACTGAAGAGCAGATTGAAATGGAATTCAAAGCTTTTACCACCAATATGCGTTGGATGATGATCAAAGGAGCGCTAATCAAGCGTTTTGAAATAAAGGTTTCAGAAGAAGAGATCAGAAAAAATATGACTGACTCTGTTTTACAATTCATGTATCGATACGGTCAATTGGATCCGCAATTTATCAATTCTACAGTTGATAAATTGATGGGAGATAAAGAGCAGGTTGATAAAGTATATGAAGAGATTCTTGCTGATAAAATATTTGATAGGATAGGTAATACGATAAAGAAAACTGATACAAACATCTCTTATGATGACTTTAGCCAAAAAGTAAAGGAGATGAACGAACGTCTTAACAATTTAGGAGCTTAGTTGTTATATTAATATCTTCTGTTTTGAACAGTAGTGTAAGATTTAATGTTATTAACACCATAAACAAGCTTTTTATATGTATTCTCAAGACGAGTTTAAGAAATTTGCTGTAAAGCACATGGGTATGAATAGTATGCATGTTGAAAAATATATGCAGCAGTCCGTACCAGATATAACTGGATTTACACCTCAGGTTATTGAAGAACGTCCTATGAATATAGTAGGCATGGACGTGTTTTCGAGATTGATGATGGATAGGATCATCTTCATGGGTGTCCCTGTAAATGACTATGTAGCCAATGTAATCCAAGCTCAATTGTTATTTTTAGAGTCAACAGATCCCAAAAGAGATATACAGATGTTCATCAATAGTCCGGGAGGATCGGTCATCGCTGGTATGGGTATCTATGATACGATACAGTATGTATCTCCTGATGTTGCGACGATTTGTACAGGATTGGCGGCATCTATGGGAGCAGTATTGCTTTGTGCCGGTAAGAAAGGCAAAAGAACATGCTTACAACATTCGAGAGTGATGATACATCAGCCATCAGGTGGTATGCAGGGACAATTTACAGATATGGAGATATCGTACAATTTGATCAAACAGCTGAGAAAAGAGCTTTATGAAATTATGGCATTCCACACAGGGAAGACTTTTGAAGCTATAGAAAGCGACTCAGATAGAGATAATTGGATGACAGCTACAGAAGCAAAAGAATATGGGCTTGTAGATGAAGTTTTGGAGAGAAAGGCGAGTAATGTCTGATTAGTTACACCAAAATTTTGATCCTATATGTCTAAATATAAAGAAAATATCAAGTGTTCGTTTTGCGGTAAAGATAAGCGAGATGCACTTATCCTCATAGCAGGTATTGACGGACATATCTGCGATACTTGTATAGAGCAAGCGTATGATCTCATCACTGATGAAATCAAAGGAAGCGAACGAAAGTCAGTAGATAAAGGGTTTAAAAACCTGAATAAAAACATCACACCAGCTCAGATAAAAACTTTTCTGGATCAGTACGTTATTGGTCAGTCTGATGCCAAGAAGTATCTTTCAGTTGCAGTATATAATCACTATAAGCGACTCAATCAAAATATTGATGATGACATAGAAATTGAAAAATCTAATATCATCTTCGTTGGTGAGACAGGAACCGGCAAAACACTGTTGGCCAAAACAATAGCTCGGTTTTTAGATGTGCCTTTTGCCATAGTGGATGCAACAGTTTTTACTGAAGCGGGATACGTAGGTGAAGATGTCGAAAGCATGTTGAGTAGGTTGCTTCAAGTATGTGATTACGACGTGGAAGCTGCTCAAAAAGGTATTGTTTACATAGACGAAATCGATAAAATCGCTCGCAAAAGCGATAACCCATCTATCACAAGAGATGTATCTGGAGAAGGTGTACAGCAGGCGTTACTTAAATTGCTTGAAGGTACCGAAGTCAATGTACCACCACATGGAGGTAGAAAACATCCTGAGCAAAAGATGATCAAAGTCGATACTTCTAATATTCTGTTTATATGTGGTGGCGCTTTTGCAGGTGTAGAAAAGATAATCTCAAAGAGACTCAACACCCAAGTGATAGGATTTAATCACGAAGATAAGGAGGTGATCAATATGGACAATATGCTCCAATATATCACACCGCAGGATCTCAAGAATTACGGATTGATACCAGAGCTCATCGGGCGACTTCCTGTGTTGACATATCTTGAGCCATTAGACAAATCCATGCTTGTCTCTATACTGACAGAGCCTAAAAATGCTATCTTAAAACAGTACAAAAAGCTATTTGAGTTAGAAGGTATCAAGTTGATTTTCACGTCAGAAGCTATTGATTTTATAGCAGAAAAGGCCATAGAATACAAATTGGGTGCGAGAGGACTTCGTTCACTTTGTGAAGCAATCCTCACAGATGCCATGTTTGAGCTTCCTTCACAAAAAGATATCAAAACTTTTACTGTGGATAAGGTATATGTTGAAGATAAGTTGAATAAATCAGGTATCAAGAAGTTAATTGCGGCATAGTGATAATGGTTAATTTTTAATTGTTAGTTGATAATTTTTAATTGATATCTCTCTTAGGTATTTTATATTATCAAAACTCAATTGGTTTTATGAAAGTAAAAATGATCATTATATTTGTATTTGGATTGATGACATCCTGTGCGCAAAAAAAGACAAATAAGATTATGGTTAATCAGGAAGATGGTATTACAAACTATATAGGTGGAAATGTTCCGCTTAAAGTGGCAACTTTTGCAGGTGGATGTTTTTGGTGTACGGAGACCATTTTCGAAAATATAATCGGTGTACATGAAGTTATCTCTGGATATGCCGGTGGAAGCGAGGCGAATCCAACGTATGAATCTGTAACAAGTGGTCGTACAGGACATGCAGAAGCATTTCAAGTATATTACGATCCCGTTATCATATCGTTTAAAGATTTAGTTCGAGTGTTTTTCGCATCCATAGACCCTACGATCATTAATGGTCAGGGTCCTGATAGAGGTACTCAATATAGGACGATAGCATTCTATAATAATGAAGAAGAAAAGCAAATAATTCTTGATAAAATCAAAGATTTGGCTAAAGAATATGATGATGTTATTGCAACTCAAATAGTAGAATTTGATAAATTTTACGAAGCAGAAGATTATCATCAGGATTTTGTAAAGCGCAATCCCAACCAAAGATATGTGCAATATGAAAGTATTCCAAGACGAACTCGTACACTTGAAAAAGTGAAGGATCTTGTGAAGAAGTAAGGTTTCTTAATTGAAAATTGAGAATTGATAACTGAGAATAGTGTGAAAATTTCAGGGGTTTAGCTCTTTAGAGAGTTAGGTATTTGCGAAATATAGTGAAATGATGATGATTGACCAACAATTCTAAGACAAAAAATGCTCGGAATTTGCCTTTTACTAAAGGATGAAAGAGTATTATTTTTCAGCTTTTGCCTCAGTTTAAAGGTTGAAACCACAAAAAACAGTTTACCCTTCAACCACAACTTCAAGAAGTGTTTTTGCACCCTAAGGGTCGGGACAAACAAAATGGTTTTTTTCTTAGAGTAACTGAGAGATAAAACAGTCATTTTTCATCGAATATCACTTTGAATCCTTAACTAATCGACATTGAAATACTAATATATACTAAAATCAGCATTGGCGAATCATAGTAACAGATTTCGAGATTTAATCTTTCAGCAACCACTGTAATCCAAATCTAAATACTGGGTCGAATACTGGATGACTATATACATTGTATTGGTTAGTTTTTATGAAATATCTTGAGATATTATCCATTGATATTAAAGCTCTAAAACTTGAAATTTTAGCATGGATGAAGAAATTGACTTCCGGTGCTAATGGTAATGACGTATCATTTAGATGAAAAATGCCAAGCATCGGCTGAAAGGATGGACCCTTGTAAGCAGGAATTATTCTTCCTTCAAAGCCTATACTGATATCCATAGCTTCATCAAACCAAGTATCTTGATAGTATATTTTATGTGTCGAGAAGATGTCTGGAATAGGATATATTGGGTTGCTTTGCAACTGGAAATAAGCATCATTTTCAAGACCAAAGTGTTTGAAAAGTAATTTATGGTGTATATCCAATTGAGATAGTGTAAAGATACTTTCATTGAACTGTACCGCTTTACCTTGCATATCCCAATACACAGGATTATTGATTATAGATTGGTTTATTGAAATAGAAAGGTTGATTTTTGGTATTTTGAGCGTTCCATGAAAGGCTGTACCAAAAGGATTGGAAAAGGTGTTGTTTGTCCAAGCTACTTCATTGATGCTAAGTAGGGTAGAGCGGTAAGATGGTTCGTATCTGAATACACGCATACCACCAGAAAGGATACCGATTTTGCCAACATTTACGTCTAAACTCCCTGAAATATCAAAGGTACCAATATTTTTCAATAGTCCTAATCTACCTTTTAAATCAATTTGTAATACCTTGAGAAAGGGCACATTACCTTCGGCAATTGCTGTCAAGTCGGAACGATTATGTGATAATGGGTGGTCATTCACTGTATAATAATCGTAAGCCAACCCAACCTTTCCCTTTATGCCAAAACCATTGTCTCCATGTATAAAGAAGCTTTCTGAAAATTTCTTTATGTCAGTGTATCGGCGTATTCCGTTGGCAATAAGTAGATCGTCAGGAATGTCATAATATACTTGAGCAGTAGAATCTATGTTGTTATCCCAGAATTTGTAGTAACTTGGTTGATAAGTTAGATCATTTGAGAGATACAAACTCCATTTTTTGTCCGTAGCTTTGATTAATTTGTAATATTGAACGAATGATAGCGTTTGTTCCTGTTGTCGTCCGGAAGCATCAGCCAAAAGGGTAGGGATCGCTTTTCGAAATCGTTCGCTCAAAAGGCTATCGGCCACAATACCACCATTAAACCGTTCTTCATTTGCATTTTGTATGAAAACCAAAATACCATTATATCGTTTTGAAGGATTTTCATATCGGAATCCAATGCCTAATGCCGTACTTTTGGTATCTTGTTCGTTGAAAAAACCTTTCTGGCTTAGTCGCTTGTAGTTCAGGCTTACTGAGATACCATTTTCAAAATTTCGAGAAAAATCAGCGCCTACGGCTATATTGTCTTGGCTACCTGTCTGGGAAAAAAATAGGTTGCTTACGGGTCTGTTTTGCTCGTAAAAACGAAAATTTTCCTTGCTGATTTGATAGGGTCTATATTGGTTGTAACCCGTATTGAAACCAGTGTTTATATCGATTTTTTTGTATAATTCAAAAGCAGCAGAACTATAATTGCCGGTGTTTATATATCTATTCTTTCCAGAACTATATACATCCGATAAAAAAACTGGAACATCGAGCGAATCTACAGCCCGGTGTATCGTATAAATATCTCCCGTATGGACGTAGTGATACTCAAGTCCAAGTGTATCTTGAAACTCTACGGATAGATGCTGATGAGGTTCATGATCTTCTGTCTGTGCTGTAGCAGACTTGATACTTAGTATTAAACCCAAAAGTGTGAGGCACGTCAAAAAAATATGCCGATTTCGAGACTTTAATGGATACGGATTTAATACTATTTTCGTCAACATGGTATATATAACAGGGCGAATATTGGCTCAAAGCTACGAAAAAAGTGAATCAACAAAAGCACGTTTGTTAAATACTTGTAGCTGACTTATGCCTTCACCTACACCAATGTATTTGATAGGAATTTTAAATTGGTCAGAAATGCCTAAAACCACACCACCTTTTGCGCTTCCGTCCAATTTAGTAAGTGCCAAAGCCGTAACATTTGTTGCTGCTGTAAAATGCTTTGCTTGTTCTATGGCATTTTGTCCGGTTGTTGCATCTAATACAAGCAATACTTCGTGCGGTGCACCAGGATATTTTTTCTCTATTGACCTCTTGATTTTTGAGAGTTCATCCATGAGTCCGATTTTGGTGTGAAGTCTTCCTGCCGTATCGATAATAGCCACATCCATACCGTTGTTTTGAGCATATTGCGTTGTTTCATACGCAACTGCTGCTGGATCTGTATTCATACCTTTGGAATAGAAATCAACTTCGGTACGTTCTGACCATATTTTGAGCTGATCTACGGCTGCTGCACGAAATGTATCAGCAGCACCAAGTACAACTTTATAGCCTTTATTTTTAAATTGGTATGCTAATTTACCGATGGTTGTCGTTTTGCCTACGCCATTGACACCTACGACCATGATTATGTGTGGATGATGCTCTGTGGGTAAATCATAATCATCTATATCGACTGTATTATTATCAGAAAGGATATCAGTGATGACATTTTTTAGGATACTATTAAGTTCGTCAGTATTCAGATATTTGTCACGAGCCACACGTTCTTCTAAGCGATCTATGATTTTAACAGTTGTTTCCAGACCCACATCTGAGGAAACCAATATGTTTTCAAGCTCGTCCATGAACTCAATATCTACTTTTGATTTTCCGGCGATGGCTTTAGTTATCTGGCCAAAAATACTTGTTTTTGTTTTTTCTAATCCTTTGTTCAGATCTTCTTCTTTCTCTCTGGAAAAAAACTTCTTAAAAAAACTCATAGTCTATGAAATAGGTACTTATTAATTATTTAATATAAAACACAAATAGGGTTTTTCTCAAATTTAAGAAAAACCCTACGTAAATTTTTTAATGCAAAAACAATTTACTTGTTTTCTTTCAAAAATTCTTGCACTTTGTCCTTATGAACCATTGTTTCCTTGTAAGAGTATTTACCTGTTACAGGATCTTTGATAGATTTGATAACTTTTACGTGATCTCTACCCGAACCAGCGTTTGCTGCTCTTTGCGCTACTCTCGCGTTTTTAGATACTTTAGCCATTTTTATTTAATTTCTTTGTGAACTGTATATTTTTTTAACACCGGATTGAATTTTTTGATCTCCATTCTGTCCGGATTGTTTTTTCTATTTTTCTCAGTTACATATCTTGATGTACCCGGCATACCAGAAGCTTTGTGCTCTGTACATTCTAATATTATCTGAATTCTATTACCTTTTGCTTTTTTTGCCATGGCTATAATGTTTTATACATTTTTTAATTAAAGAGTAACTCCAGTGTTAACACCTTTATATTTTAATTCTTTAAGATACTCGTGCAATCCTTTCTTGTCGATTGTTCTTAATGCACTTGTACTTACTTTTAATTTTACCCACTCTCCTGTTTCAGGAATAAAAAACCTCTTTTCCTGAAGATTTGGTAAAAATCTTCTTTTTGTCTTAACGTTTGAGTGCGATACTTTGTGACCTTTCATCGGTCTTTTTCCTGTTAATTGGCAAATCTTAGACATCTCTAATCTATTTAAGTATTATCAATACTAATGGGAAAATTATCCCATTTTATTTAAAATATTCTTTTGTGACTCCGGAAGGATTCGAACCTTCAACCGCCTGATCCGTAGTCAGGTACTCTATCCAGTTGAGCTACGGAGCCTGTGCTTTCGTTGTATTTGTTTGTTTATCAATATGTTACATTGATAAAGTCTGCAAATGGTCAGTGCTTCTCCTGATTCAGGCTGCAAAGATAGATGTTTTCTCGTTATCTCCAAAATTAAAATTAAAAATAAATATATTTTATTTTATAATATTAATTTTTTGAATTTGTTAGCGTTCTACTTGGGTATATGCTTTCATTAAGGCATATTAGAAAGTACTAAAGGATTCGGTTTTGAATTTGTCCGTGTATTGAGCTGGATTTTTACGCCTGCTTGCAATACGTAGTTGTTCGAATTTGAAGGAAAATATCCTTGTTGTAAAGACAAATCTGGGCTGATGTCAAAATCCATTAAATGTCTGTCAACAAAGGCATCTACGACCGTGATCAAATGCCCTCCAATGAGCCAAATCCACGAATATTCGCTCCATTTACGGTAGTAATCTCGTTGCTGTCTGTATCTGTTGGCCAAAGGATCTTGATTCGCTAATAAATCGAGATATATCTGTTCCGACTTTTTGTATTGGTTTCTATTGAATATAAGTACATAGGTCAAGCTACCGTCGATTCCCAAAGCTATCGGAACTTTCCACCATTTTTTATTGTAAATCTGACCACCTGATGGGATGACCAACGAATATAATGCTGCTTTGCCTGGTTTCCCTTTAAATAGCGACCAAAATCCGTTTTTATTGATGATGGTATCATTTTCGTTGTAAGCTGATGTATCAACGACTATCGGATTGCCAAAAGGATCTAAATTGGAATTGTTGATAATTTGTGCATCAAGCTGTTGCCAAGAAGATACTATGAAAAGTATGATCGTAAATAACACTGTTTCCTGAATACACTTGCTGTACATGATAAGCCTATTTAGCTGTTAATCTTTCATGATAATGTCGGTAATACTATTGAAATCATCATCCGAATTGAAGCGTATCGTAATCGAGCCGCTGCCGTCTATGGCACGTTTGATATCAATCTGTGTGCCTAAATGATAACTTAGCTGTTCCCTAATTTTTCGCACTTCTGGCGTTATGCCATTTTTAGCTTGGTCGCTTTGTGATGGCTTGTTCTCTTTGGGCTGATTGTACGTTTTGATTAGCGATTCCAATGCTCTGACAGATAGGTGTTTGTCAGTCGTTTCTTGATGAAGTTTGAGCTGTAAGACGAGATCATCAACGCCTGCAAGCGCTCTGGCATGACCCATAGTAAGCAACCCGTCTTTAACTGAAGACTGGATTTGTGCTGGTAATTTTAACAATCGTACATAATTGGTAACAGTGCTTCTGTCCTTGCCTACACGCTCGGAAAGCGCTTCATGCGTAAGGTTGCATTCGTCCATAAGGCGTTGGTAAGAAATGGCTACTTCAAGCGCATTCAAGTCTGCTCTTTGGATATTCTCGACGAGTGCCATTTCGAGCATTTCCTGGTCATTGGCAACACGTATATATGCCGGAATTTCCTTGAGTTGAGCGATTTTTGATGCTCGTAGTCGTCGTTCTCCCGAGATCAATTGATATTTATTGTGACCCAATGAGCGTACTGTGATCGGCTGAATCAGACCATTAGTTTTAAGAGATTTGGCTAACTCTATGAGCTGATCTTGGTCAAATTCAGTACGTGGCTGAAATGGGTTGACTTCTACACTATCAGGACTGATAAGCGCGATACTATGTGTAAGTTCACGAACCAACTGATTCCTTTCAGCAGGATTATTGGTTTTCTCAATATTGGTTAATAGTGACCGTAAACCTTTGGATACTTCGTTTTTTTTATTCATTATCCTTTCTTAATTTTGAAATATTTTTTCTGTTTCCTGTATGGTTAGGAACTCTTTTGCCAGGTTCAGAAAGTTGATAGCTCCTTTGCTGCTCACATCATATACGATTACCGGCTGACCTAAGGATGGCGCTTCTCCGATTTTACTATTTCTATGAATAATCGTCTCAAAAATACGGTCGGTTATGATCGAACGGATTTCTTCGATGACCATATTAGCCATGCGTAGTCGTTGGTCATACATGGAAAGTACAACACCTTCTATTTGCAAATTAGGATTGATAGATTGTTGTATCAGGTTGATCGTGTCTTTGAGTTTTCCGAAACCTTCTAAGGAGAAAAATTCACATTGTACCGGTACGATAACACTATCTGCTGCTGCTAAAGCATTCAAAGTAATCAATCCAAGTGACGGCAGACAATCAATGAAAATGTAGTCATAGTCATCTTTTACTTTGTCCACGCAAGCTTTCATTTTATACTCCCTATCTTGTAAACTAACCAACTCAATCTCTGCACCGACAAGGTCTATAGATGAAGGCAAAATGTACAAGTTGGGTGTATCTGTCAGGATAATGCCCTGCTGCGGATCTGCATCTTCTGTAAGGCATTCGTATGTTGTCACTGAGATTTGTTCCGCCTTTACACCAACACCTGAAGTCGCATTGGCCTGTGGGTCTGAGTCGATAATCAGTACCTTATTGTCCAATACAGCAAGGGTTGCCGCTAAGTTTATAGCCATAGTGGTTTTGCCTACACCACCTTTTTGATTTGCAATTGCAATGATTTTTCCCATATTTTATAAGTCTATGCTTTGTCCTACGTTTAATATTATCAATTCCTTACCTATGTTTTTGAAGTGAGCCTTAGCAGCTTCATGGTCTATCTTTATATAACCAAAAGTATCAAAATGGCATCCGATGATGGTATCACATTCGATATATTGAGCGGCTATAGCTGCATCTTCGTAGCCCATAGTGAAGTTGTCGCCAATAGGTAGTATAGCAAAATCCAATTTTGGGCATGTTAATGGAATTAATTTAAAATCCATTGTAAGCGCTGTATCACCGGCGAAGTAAAAACACTTTTCGGCATTCCAGATTACAAAACCACCTGATGCTCCACCATAGGAACCGTCGGGCAACATGCTTGAATGAATAGCATTAACGTATTTGACATAACCAAAGTCCATTTTGAATTTTCCACCGAGATTCATGGGATGTCCGCTGATGCCTTTTGGCTCATACCATGAGACAATCTCGTAATTGGAAATGATAGTTGCCTGGTTATTTTTGGCGATAGCTTCTGCGTCTTCTACATGGTCGCCGTGTCCGTGCGATAAAAGCACGTAGTCAGCCTGTAATGTTTTAACGTCAATGCTTGCTGCTAATGGATTGGAAGTAATCATCGGGTCAAATATCAAATTTGTACCATTGAAATCGACCTGAAACGAAGATTGACCAAGATATCGAAGTGTCATGAGTAAGGGATTAAATGATATTATATTAAAAATTAATGTATAATATACTGATTAAATAACAATTATCACTGCTGTTTAAGTAAAACAAGGATACAGACTGCTTTGAAATAAACCGCAAAGGTAAGATATATTACTTAATTTTAGGTAAAATATGATGTTTAACGCATCATTAAATTTTCAGTAACTACTCAGGTATATGCTTTCAAATCATAAAAATAGGAGCATTTTTCAACAGACGAAGCTACTTTTTGAGTTAATAGCAGTGTTATTGACGAAAAAAGCGCTGATGTATCATGGAAAATGCACATTTTTTGATTAAAATTGTTCATACCTGAGTAGTTACAATTTTCAGGATGGTATGATAATGCTCAATCTACATTTCCTACTTTTACAATATTTATTTCCAAGTCTATTTTATGACCAGGATTTGGAATAATGTTGGTAACTTCCGGAATAGTTTTGTAGGACGGTACACCATTTGGAAAGGTGGATATACTACCTAGAATGATTTTTCTAAGTATGGTAAGATCGGATGCCGTCAATCGATTATCGCCATTCAAATCGGAAGCGATGATTTTGGTATCGTCATTAAATTTTTCCAATTCAATAATGTGTCTTTGGATCTTTACCAAGTCAATAGAACTGAGATCTTGCGAATAGGCTGGTGCGGTACTTTCCATGATAACTTCTGGTTCGTGCATTTCCGGATAGTCATCACTTGGATAGTTGAAAGTATAAATACCTTCATGGTCTTTGTGTATTTCTATTTTTTGATTGTTTGTATTTTTAGGCTTCAAATAAAATTTGATATCATTGGGATCTTGTGGCGTACTACTATGCCATATCGGATTGATAGAAAATGTAGTCGTAGGGTGAAGTTTTTTACTTCTTGCCAAAGCAATGGCATCGTCGATATTATTGAAAAATACTGGATATTGCATACTTTGATCTGGGGCGATAACGACAAATGAAGGCGTTCCATACCACGACCCGAATGCTCCACTTTTAAATTCATTGGAGATCGTCAATGCACCACCGTCAACACTGATACCTTTCATGGTTTGGTGGTATTGATGTTCAAAGGCAATCACTTCCGCATCAAAATCACCAGGAATCGTTGTAATGCTAAAAAATTCCACGTCCTGACTTCCTGCTTCATAATCCACATACTTTTCCTGAAAAAAAGGTGCATTGGCTATACAGGGTGGACATGTCGTAAAGAAAAATTTGATAACGACGACTTTATCCTTATTGAGGTAATCTTCATACAATCTGTGTTGCTGTCCCGTCACGTCTGTGACCGTGAAATTGTGCATGGTCTGTTGAGCAAAAACTTGGAAATTGACCCAAACGAAGTAAGTGATAAGTAAGTAACGGATGCTCATAGTGTCGTATATTTTAGAAAATAATACTACAAATATAAGGTAATAAATTTTATTTTGCGTAAAAAATATGTCCAGATGATACAATTATGTAGATTTTTTCTATAATTGCAAGAATTATTATAGGCTGTTATGTTTAGAAATAGGTTTTTGGTCAGTATTGTATTCTTCATAGGTTGCGGGATCATGGTGTCGTTTTCCAAATTGGATATGTGGGGATTTTATGGTCACAGGCTTATCAACAGAATGGCTGTCTATACATTGCCACCTGAGATTTTTGGGTTTTATAAGAAGCATATCGAATACATGACGGAGCATGCTGTCGATCCAGATATGAGGCGATATGCTACCAAGCATGAAGGTCCACGGCATTTTATAGATATAGACAAATGGGATAAAATTCCTTTCGATAATGTACCGCGTGATTTTGAAGAAGCGATTATCAAACATTGCCGTATTAAACTCATTCATGGGCAGGATTCACTCTATTTTGATAAGGTAATTACTAAGGATTCGGTTGTGTTGATTATGCCATACATGGATGGTATCTATTTGTCTGTGGATTATCCGACTTTCGTCAAATATTGGAAAAAAGTGATCAAACCGCTTTATTATGAAGACGAATGGAGATTGTCGGGATATGATTTTGACGAATTATTTGGTACGACCTATTTCCAAAAGAACAAAGTAGATATCCTGATTGAAGACCATTTTTCGGAATATGGCATTGTACCATATCACTTAGAGATGCACATGGAAAAGCTGACGTATGCTTTTGAAAGGAAAGATTTACCGGCTATTTTGAGGCTTTCGGCAGAATTTGGACATTATATTGCTGATGCACATGTACCACTGCATACTACGGAAAACTATAATGGGCAGCTTACCAATCAGTTAGGTATTCATGCGTTTTGGGAATCAGTTATACCGGAGTACTTTGCAGAAAAAGAGTTTGATTTTTTCGTGGGAAAAGCCGAGTATGTCAGGAATCCCAAAGACTATATTTGGGACATCATCACACATGCGCATAGTCATTTGGATAGTGTTTTGGCTATCGAATTGAGACTGAGTAAAACGTTTGATTCCGACAAGCAATTTTGCTACGATGAAAGGTTGGGCAGAACGGTAAGGATGCAATGCCAAGAATATGCCGAAGCCTATATGCGAGCTATGGGCAATATGGTTGAAGAGCAGATGCGATCCTCGATTTCAGCAGTCGGCTCGTTGATATATACAAGCTGGGTCAATGCCGGTCAGCCTGTGATAGATCCAGATTATGTGGAAATAGAACAGCAGCAGATCATACCTGATAAAAACGTAAAGACACGAGCGCATGAGTAGGGAAGCGGTTGGTGTACTTCGTGTTATTTATCCGCTATAAACTCTAAAATATCTCCCGGTTGACATTCCAAAACATCGCAAATGGCTTCCAATGTACTAAAACGGATCGCTTTTGCTTTACCCGTTTTTAGAATGGAAAGGTTGGAAAGTGTTAATCCTACTTTTTCAGATAGTTCGTTTAATGACATTTTTCGCCTGGCCATCATTACGTCTAAATTGACTATTATCGGCATAATTAAATGGTTAAATCATTTTCGTTTTGCAATGCTATACCTTTTTTGAAAATCAGGGCTATCGTATATACCACAGCAGACATGAGCATATAAGCTTGGCTATCTTCAAAAAAAGCGTGGAGATTTTCCGTATTGGGTATTGTTAAAGCCGTTTTACGAGCAATGTAACTCAGTATCCCAATCGAAAATGTGTAGTAACTTATGCTCAATATCTGCTCAGAAACAAAATTGTTGAATGGTTTTTCGATATCGAATTTGCCCATAAGTACAATAACGATGTAAAACAGACACGCTTTCAAAACCGCTATTGACAAAATAAGTGAAAAGATGCGATAAAAATCCCATTTGCTACGATGGTACATTTCACTTAAATCTAATTTTTGATACAAGTTATGTACAAATTCGGGATTATAATGCGTGAAAATGAAATTTACTAACAAAGCACCAGCTTCGATACACAACCCGACGAAGATAATCCATGATACGATATGCAAAGCATGGAGTAAGAAGTTATTTTTTTTTGACATAATAATAAGTTTTAAATTTCAACCGCAAAGGTAATATAAATTTATTGAAAAACAATAAAAATATATTGTAAAAAGTGAAATATATTTTATTGTATATAAATAACCTTTGTACAACATGCATAGTCAATCGTTAATGACCGCTAAAATTTAATAGTTTAATATCAATGCCATTTAGATAAGGAATTAAAGTGATTTTCGATGAAGATTGGTCGTTTCGTCTCTCATTTAATCTTTGAAAAAATGCTCGTTATTTGCCTCTTATCCTTAAAGGATGAACAAGCATTTTTTCGGCTTTTCCCTTTGTGTTTATGCGGTCATTTTGAACGAAGGGAGCAATCTCTCCGTTAAGCTTAGCGTCCACGCTAAGCTTTTAATTAGTGTTTGTCGTCCCGACAACATGACCATTCGATAAGCTTAGCGTCCTCGCTAAGTTTGATATTAGTGTTTGTCGTC
>CAYNSF010000037.1:0-32254 GCA_964399855.1 uncultured Aureispira sp.
TATTTTAACACTTTTCAGGGTAATTTTAACAGTTGACCTGCAATGTGGGTTAAAGAATATTTTGAAAGATGCTTGCCGAAATAAAGTTTGTGACTGTCTTTGTCTTTCTTTTTGTCAATAAACAAAATGTCTTTAATTGCACCTGCAACAATTCCGTCTTTTACTTCGCCAATTTGTTTTACTAGCAAAGTTTCTTCTTCAATTTTAGAAATCAAACTATCATATTCAGAGTTAAATTCTAAACGAAAAATTACTTCTTTGTCTTGCAAAACACTTGCTATTTCTGTTGTAGATAGCTTTTCAAATTCTTGACTTGAAAGTTTAAATGCGTTGTATGTTGCTTTTACTTCTGGATAATTTTCTATAATAACGCTATCAACTTGTGCTTCATCAAAAACTTTTTCGTCAATTCTTACAACAGTTATACCGTGATTATCGCAAAGTATTCTTCTTGCAATCGCAAATTGTTTATTGTTTAAAAACTTGCCAGGAATTATGAACGTGAAAGTTGCGGAAGATTTTTTGATAAGCATTGATTTTTCAATGAATAACGAATATAAATCAAATCTACCTATTGCAGTTTTGTAAATTGTTT
Source organism: uncultured Aureispira sp. (assembly GCA_964399855.1). Lineage (GTDB taxonomy): Bacteria > Bacteroidota > Bacteroidia > Chitinophagales > Saprospiraceae > OLB9. Next base: position 596 of record CAYNSF010000037.1, read on the forward strand.
CGTAAAATCTTCTGTAATCCCAAGTTATATCTTGAATTCCAACATAAGGCGGATTTCCAATCACGCAATCAAAGCCGATAAAATTTCCGTCATCGTCTAATACTTCGGGAAATTCAAAACGCCATTCAAAAGCATTTTCATAAATTTTGTTTGATAAAGTATCATCTCGTTCGGCTTCTAATTTTTTAAATGCTGTGGTAGCTTTTTCTAAATCTTTATAGAGTTGCTTATTTATTTTTTCTCCCCAATTTTTTTTAGTCAGTATTTCAGTGGATATATTCTCCATTTTACCTCTTGCTGTGGCAATTTTCTTTTTGAAAGGATTGTCAATTTCGCTTTTAAAATCGTTTTTAATGTCAGCAATTAAGCGTTCCATTTCACGTTTTTGTTCTTTGCTTTCGGCATTGCGATAAGTGGCAACGGCTATTCGGTAGCTATCAATTGACCATTTGCTTTTTTTTAGTGCTTGTTTCAAATCGGCATCAATAGCAAAACGGCTAACTAAACTGTTTCCACACTTTATGTTAATGTCAATGTTTGGTAAAGTTTCTAACTCGGTGGCGTTTTTGTAATAAGCATTTTTCAACAGTTCAATCCACAAACGCAAACGGCAAATTTTGACGGAATTACTGTTGATGTCCACGCCAAACAGACAGTTTTCAATAATGGTATGCTTTTCGTGAAACAGCGTTTCTTGTATGCGTTGGCTTTCTTTGTTTGTTGGGTTGTATTCAAATAATTTTCCGTCTTCGTCTGTAACAATCAGCTCGTCATTTACCACTTCAACGTTGTATTCTTTTAAACGTTTCCCTTCGCGGTCTTGCAGGATTTTTAAGTCATTTTTTACAGCAATCATTTCATTGAGTGCAGAAACCAAAAAATGTCCCGAACCAACGGCAGGGTCGCAAATTTTTATGCTGTTTACAATTTGGTTGGCTTCTTTTAAGTCGTCAATTTTATTGTAAAGTTCGTCAAAGTTTGTGCAGTTCCATTCTTTACGTTCGTTGAATTTCTGTAACACGGCTTTGCGAATGGTTTCATTACACATATACATTGTAATAAAACCAGGAGTGAAAAACGAACCGTCTTTGTAGCCATTTATTTTTTCAAAAATCAAACCTAACACCGAAGCGTTAATGAGTGATTTGTTTTCTTCCTGAATTTCTTCCGAACCTTCGCTACTAAAATCGTATGCATCAAGAAAAGCAAACAAATATTCAAGCGTGTTTTTGGATCCGTTTAGTTTTTTACCTTTTTGGTCTTTAAGCACCGATTGCGAAAAAACCGGAATGGTTTTGTCGTCATTTAAGTTACTAATGAAAATCGTAGCTTGTTCAATTTCTGTCGGTTCAAACAACGAAGAATTTAAGTATGGTACTTTTTCAAATGCTTTTATAACGTCTTCATTTCGCTCATCGTATCGCTTTGCCAACACCTGAAAAAACAAAGCGTCCAAATCATCAAAAGTTTTAATTTTTTCGTAGTGCAAAAACGAATATGATTTATCGCCCTTGTGATAGGTCAAAAGTTGTGATTCTAACAATTTCAAAAACAAAATTCGGTTTATCCAAGTTATAGAAAGAGATAAAGCCACACTAAAAAGACGTTCTTCGTTGGTGTTTCCGTATTGACCCGGTTTTGGAAGTCGGCCTATTTTATCTCTTGAATCAAGCTGAATTATGGTGCTTTCTAAAATTGTTCCTGTGTTTCGTTCGCCTTTGTTGTTTCGTTCAATGAGTTTTTTACTTCCGTTTTTCTTTTCAGTTAAACCGATAATATGTAGCAACTCGCTATAAAAACGTTTGTCTAAACTGTTACTGTCGTTAGCAAACGGAAGTTTGAGTAAATGTTCAGGTGAAAGAATTTTGAAAAGTGCAATTAGGGCATTGTCGTCTGTCTTGTCTGCATTGCGTATAGTTGTGTTAAAGTCTTGAATGTTGAAATAAGTAAATTCAATTTCGCTGTCGATGTTAGCGATAAAAGGCTCGGCAATTTCTTTGTAAAAAACGTCTGTTGTTTTCTTGCTTGCTTCAAAGTTTTCAAATTGTTTTACAAATGATTTGTTTTGAGCAAAAAGACGTTCAAATAAATGTTCATCAAAAATAAACCACTCGTTGATATTGGTTACAATTAGATGTTTTATGTCTAAATTTTTGTTGGTAATGCGTTCACGTAAATAGTATAAAACCAATTCTTGAAACGCTTTTCGATTCAAATTTTTGGTTGTAATCATTTCATTTTTATTTGAGGGGCGTTTTGCTTCAATGATTACTCCAACTTTACTATTGGTATCTTTTCCTAAATGAATAACAAGGTCTTTTTTGTCTTTAGTATTAATGGAATTGGTTTCACGATAATATGTATCTCGCAAAAAATCCCGAACATCATTTTTTAAGTGTTCTTCGCTTTCATCTTTTGGGCGTTTCTCAACAATGTTTATTTTATCAAGAAGAGATATGAGAGATTTTTTAAAAATCTCAATGTCGTTTCTATTTGGTTTTACCTTCAAAAAGGCTTTGTTGAGAGCTTTTCTTGGTTTCAGTTCGTTTATTGTCATTTCAAATCTCAAATTTTATTTACAGTCGCCTAAGTTATGATAATTTTTGTTTTGTGGTTTTAGCACGTTAGTAAAAAAATCATTTATTCAAAAGTTGGGTTGTGAGTGGGCTTGGTTTCCTTTTTAAAAAAATGGTTGTCTATAAGAACGTGAATTTTGGGCAACCCTGTCAGTTTTGTAGGGTTGTCCACCGCTTGTGTACAACTAAATTGCCGCACATTTCCCTCTAAACCACATTTTCACTTGCTCATCTTTTATGTAAGGCGACACATGCTGATACACATACTCGTGATAATCGTTAATCCATGATATTTCTTTGTCGGACAGTCTCGTCTTATCTATCAGATTTATGTCGAAAGGATACAACGTTACTGTTTCAAATTCGAGGTATCCGTTCTGCTTTGCAGGAATACATAAAATCAGGTTTTCGATACGCATACCATATCCTCCTTCCTTGTAAAAGCCCGGCTCATTACTGGTCAACATACCTGGAACATGCACCGTTTTGCCACGTTCTGACATGTTATTGACGAAGCCTTGTGGTGGTTCGTGAACATTCATAAAAAATCCGACACCATGACCTGTTCCATGTCCGTAATTCAGTCCTTCCTGCCATAGGAACTGCCTTGCTAAAATATCAAGCTGCACGCCTGTAGTACCTTCCGGAAATTTAGCCATAGAAAGCGCTATCATACCTTGAAGCACAAGTGTATAATTGGTTTTTTCTTCTGTTGTCGGTGTACTTAATGTGAATGTCCTTGTGATATCTGTAGTTCCGTCCCGATATTGACCGCCGCTATCTACAAGCAATATACCTTCCGGCTTTATCTCTTTACACGTATCCGGCATTGGATGATAGTGAATGATAGCACCGTTACTTCTGTATCCAACGATTGCTGCGAAGCTCTCATTCTGATATAAGTCCTGTTCGCTTCTACAAGATGCTAATTTATGGACCAGATCTACTTCCGTAAATGTTTTTCTGGTTGCAAGCATATCTTCCATCCAATAGAATGCATTGGCCAGTGCTGCTCCATCTTTCATCATGACGGTACGGATATGTTTGATTTCTACGTCGTTCTTTACGGCTTTGAGCCATTTTGGGACAGATGTACCATGTATGATTTTGGCATTGACGGCTTCGTACAATGCCTGATTGCAAGCAGTATGATCAAGCAGGACATTTTTCGTAGCGTCCAGCTTATTCAAAAAGGCTGTTATTGAATCATAGTGATGCTCTTTAACTTGATTGCCCGATAATTGTTCTTGCGCTGTTGCATTCAATTTGCCAGGGTGTATAAATAAATGAACATCATCCTTACCGATTAATACATAAGATATAGAGACCGGATTATAGTCCACATCTGTACTGCGTATATTGAGCGTCCAGCCGATGTCATCTAATGTCGTGATCAGATAATAATCCGCACCGGCTTCTGACATCGCGTTTCTGACTGCACTTAATTTTTCAGCTACAGATTTACCAGCATATTCCACTTCATGAGCGGTTACTTCATTATTGGACAATGCAGGTCTATCATTCCATACTTTTGAAATGATATCACATCTGTGGTTGACAGAGATATTATGTGTAGCCAATGTATCCTTAATGCTTTGAACGCTTGAAGCTGCAAACATCCAACCATTCACACCTACGACAGCGCCTGCGGGCAAATGTGATGCCAAAAACGTTACATAAGGGTTTTCAAATTGATTGGTCATTTTATGCAAAACGAATTCACTTCCAGCCAGTTCCATTTCTCCTTGAAGAAAATATCGGCTATCCGTCCATAATCCTGCATGGCTATGTGTGATGACAACGGTACCAGCCGAACCCGTAAATCCTGATGCCCAAGTACGTTCCTGCCAATGATAACTTACATATTCACTCTGATGTGGATCACTTGACGGGATGATGATAGCGTCAATACCGTTTGCTTTCATTTCAGCTCTCAATAGCTGTAGTTTTTGGTCGATATTCATTTGCATTATATTTATTGATTATATGTTAAAATTTAAAAATAAATAAAATAAACATTACGATATTTTATAATATATCGAATATTGCCGTATATTTGCACCGTAAAGATACGATGAAATTATTCAGCAAGATAAGGAACCTAATAAAAATTTAATTTGTTAGATAATATAGTTGTTATTGTTAATCTGATAATAAAGTTTAGGCGATGATTAAACAGACGCTTAGTCAAAAGATGCTTCAAAAGCTGTCTCCACAACAGATACAGTTGATGAAGCTACTACAAATACCTACTGCCAACCTGGAAGAAAGAATTCAGGAAGAGTTGGAAGTCAATCCTGCCCTTGAAGAAGGTGATGATCAGGCAGATGATGTCTTTGATCTTGGAGAAGATGATTATAATACAAATGTCCATGAAAGCCAGGAACAGGAGCATGAAAAAGAGGATAATGATTTTCAATTTGATGATTATCTGAATGAATATCTCGATGACGATCCTTCTATGTATAAGATGAAGGGTGAAGAATATCTGAGTGCGGAAGAAAGAAAAATGCCCGTGCCGGTAGAGAATACATTTCATGAAAGTCTTGAACGCCAGATTGGGCTTCTTGATGTTACAGACATGGAATCAATCATCCTTAAACAGATAATTGGCTCCATAGATGACGATGGGTATTTAAGGAGAGAGCCGTCATCTATCGTTGATGACTTACTATTTGCGCACAATATCGAAGCCGATATTCAAGACATCAATCGACTTATTCGTATAGTTCAAAAATTAGAACCTGCAGGAATCGGTGCGAGAACGTTACAAGAATGCCTTATACTCCAACTCCAAGATAAAATCGAAAAGGAACCGGATTACAATTCAAATATAAGGAAATTAGCGCTTAAAATCCTAACGGACTATTTCGAAGCATTTACCAAAAAGCATTATCTAAAGCTCAGGAGGATCTTTAATCTTATTGATGAAGAATTGAAAGAAGTTATTGATGAGATCCTGAAACTCAATCCAAAACCAGCGGGTATCATCGAAGGTAATAATATGCAAAACAATTATATTATTCCCGATTTTATCATCTATTATAGAGACGGAGAGCTCGATTTGGTACTCAACAGCAAAAATGCTCCAGATCTGCGTATCAACGACCAATATATGGACATGCTCAAAGGATACAGAGAAACGATATCTGGAAGGCGCGCCACTCGTACTGAGAAGGAAGCAGTGCTTTTTATCAAGCAAAAAATCGACTCTGCCAAATGGTTTATTGATGCCATCAAGCAAAGGCAAGATACGCTATTTCGGACTATGTACGCCATCATGCAATACCAGTATGAATATTTTACCACTGGCGATGATCGTAGGATTAAGCCGATGATCCTGAAGGATTTAGCGGATGTAACAGGGCTCGATATATCAACTGTAAGCCGGGTAGCCAATAGTAAGTTCGTTCAAACAGAGTTTGGCACTAAAAAACTGAAGGACTTCTTTTCCGAAGGGATGCAAGCACAAGACGGAAGTGAAGTCTCAACGCTTGAAGTAAAGACCATCTTAACTGATGAGATAGCCAGAGAAGACAAAAGGAAACCATTATCCGACGAGAGATTAATGGAAATACTAATGGAAAGAGGTTATAATATCGCCCGTAGAACCATTGCCAAATACCGTGAACAGTTGAATATCCCTGTATCCAGGCTGCGCAAGGAATTATAAAATAAGTGTGTTTATAAGGTGTAAAAGTGTAGGTCGCTTGTGATTGGATGATAAGTTTATTTGGTGGCCTTTTTTGCTACGCAATATTTTGTCTAACAACTTGAAGATGAGTCAACAAATTCCTTTTCCTATTTGACATTTTTCATATCTATACACAATCAATGCTTACTTGCTAATATTGAATGTTATACATATTTAAAAAAATATCAACCTAAGATAAGGAATATTGAGATTTCAATTATAAGAAAAATTATTTAAAATATTTGTCTAATTTTTCTTCAATTATATTTTTAAATAATAAAAGATATCATATCTTTGCAGTCTTTTTAGAAAATCATATTAAATCATAATATTTATATGCTTATAATCCATATCAAAGATGAAGAGTCTATCGACAGAGCGCTGAAAAAATACAAGAGAAAATTTCAGTCAGTAGGTCTTATTAAAGAATTGAGAAACAGAAAACACTTCGTTAAGCCATCTGTTGTAAGAAGAAATGAAAGACTTTCCGCTGCTTACAGACAAGCGAAGTTTGGAACTCAAGGAGAGTAAACCAAACCCATACATCTTCTTGTATTAAAATATATTAAGGGCAACATTAAAGTGTTTGCCCTTTTTTCATTATAAATACTTTTCATGTTTTTTGTACATACAATTTATATTTTTAAAGACATTCTTTATAAGCTGTTTGTGAATATCTCTATCCGTAAAGAAAATGGGTTCATTGTCTAATGTTTTTAATTATTTCACGCACCCAATGAAGCCAATGAAATCACATTGATACCGTCGTTACGAGTATAGCTGATGCCTGTTCCCGTAATGATATTCATTGACTTTGGAGGACTTGTATTTTTATGGTCTATTATGGAAGCAAATTTATTGAGGTTTGCCGCCGCTTCTTCGATTTCTCCTATACCGAGCTTGATTTCAAATGCACACCATTCGCCATTGTATTTCTGCACTATGGCATCTACTTCTAAATTGCTCGAATCACGATAATGATACACTTTAGCATCGTTAGTTTGTGCATACACCCGAAGTTCGTGCGTAACGAGTGATTCAAATAAAAATCCAGTGAAATTCAAGTCATTGATCAATGATTTTTTTGTTGCACCCAAAGTAGCCACTGCCAATGAAACATCAGTAAAATGGCGTTTCGACGATTTTCTCAATGTAGAAGCCGAACGAATATGCGTATTCCAAGCCGGTTGGTCTTCTACAATCATCAAGCGTTCGAGCGCATCAAGGTAATCATAAATCGTAGGGCGGGAAATATCTGCGTTTTCCTGTTGTTTAATGTCTTTTTCCAAAACGGTAATATCAACCATTGTAGCGGTATTTCGGGCAAGCGAACGCAATAGATTTCGCACTTTCACAGGGTTGCGTTTTACATTGGAAACACGGCTCATATCCACTTCGGCAAGTAATTCTATATATGCACGATTCAAATCATTTGCCTGATTGAGTTTTTTATTCAGATTGGTCGGAAAACCACCAATCACTATTTTTTCGATGATAAATTCTAAGTCGGTTGACTCATCATAAATATCAATTTTAGCACCCTCAAAAAGTGCTGCCAAACTTATTTTTCCTGATGAAAAACCCAATTCCTGCCATGACATTGTACGCATATCCATTAAAGTGAAGCGACCTGCTCCGGAGTGCATTTTTACATTTTCTTCGGGATTTGCCGAACCGGTCAAGATAAATTGTGCTGATTTTTTGCGGTCATCAACTTCGTGTCTTACATAATCCCAAAGTTTGGGTTGTTCCTGCCACTCATCTATTAAACGAGGTGTTTCTCCTAATAACAGTCTTTTGGGTGCAGTATTCATTAATGCAGGTACTTGCTCATCTCTATCAACGTGTAAAATGCTCTTTGCAAATTGCTTTGCAGACTCGGTTTTACCACAGGCTTTCGCACCTCTGATAAGCACTGCGCCGGAAGCGTCCAATTTTCTTTGTAATTCCTTGTCCGAAATACGTTCTATATAGCTCATAGCAAATTATTTTGCTGCAAAGATACATTTTACTTTACACTTTATAAGCATTTCACTTTACAGATTGTAAGTAATTTACTTTACAGATTGTAAGTTATTTACTTTACATATTATAAGCATTTTACTTTACAAATTATAAGCATTTTTGTTTACGGTTTTATATTCTATTCTATGCCTTTCAATCCATCAGCTATGGTGGTCAGGGTATTTTGTATATCGGTTTCTGGTGGAAGTGCACCAAAAACCAATTCGCTAAAACGACCTGTATAAGTGTCTTTGATTTTATTCCAAGTATCTTCCGTTTCCGAAAAAATGATAGCCGTTTTTGGGTGATTGGCTAACCATTCATTGTTGTTCCTAAAACTTGTAATATCGTCATTTGCTACACGTAAAAGCATTGTTTCAAATTCGTCTAATTGAAAAAAAGATTTCAGATTGTCGTCTTTCAGCATCAAGTGAATGTCGTAAGTATGTCGGATTTTATTGCTCAAATCCTCAATCGGTGCTGATGTATGAGAGAAACGCACTAAACTCATGATTTTTTCGCACAAAGTCCTTTTTGGGTTCAGTGCCAACACTTCAAAAGGATTCATTCCATATTCGTCGATGAGTGCTTGTTGATTGTTTTGCAACATCATTTCGTAGATGAACGAACTTACGCTGGCTGTTGTATAAGGTTCAAAATTGCCTAACCACGTAGATATGGCAAGCATTTCTAACGATGAAATCTGGTTTTTTAAAAAAAATATTTGACTAAAAATTAGCAAGTTTTAACAAATTGGCGAACATTGACCCAATAAAAAAAGCACCAAAACCCGTACGATACAAGTTTTGATGCTCTTTAATTCACTTGTAACTACTCAGGTATATGCTTTCAAAACATAAAAATAAGAGCAATTTTTGTCAGACGAAGCTACTTTTTGAGTTAATAGCAGAGCTATTGGCGAAAAAAGAGCTGAAGTATCACAAAAAATCGTCATTTTTTGATTGAAATTGATCATACCTGAGTAGTTACATTTACCACTTATTTATTTTACAAAATCCAAACTTCGTGTGATAAATTTTGACAAGGCTTCTCCATTGAGCATACCCTGGTTCAGTAAGGCGAGATCGTGGAGATAAGCCGCAAAATCCGCCTTTTTATCGGCACTTTTCATTTTTAACAACTTCTCAGCGATCAATGGGTGGTTGGTATTGATTTGGATATTGTACATATCTGGAAACATATTCATATCCATACCTTGCATCGCTTGCATTTCTTTCATCCGACGCATAAACTCTGGTTTTGTTATCACTACCGGCTGTGCAGTTGGCGACATGGCTTTAAGTTCTATTTGACCTGCATCGCTGTTTTGTATCGCTCCGGTAAATATCTCTTTGATGTTGTCTTGTTCAGCTTGACTTAATACAGATTCTACAGTTTCTTCCTTTTGGATTAGATTATCTGCCGTGTCAGAATCCACACGAACAAAGGTCACATCGCCACCTTTATACTCAATGTGCTGCATGAAATGGTTATCAATGATGGTATCAAATTCAAGCACGTCATAGCCTAAGTCTTTTATTGCCTGGATATAGCCATATTGCGCCTTATGGTCATTGGTATAAATATAAATAACCTTATTGTGCTTATCGGTTTGAGCTGCTTTTACTTTTTCTTTGTACTCTTCAAGTGTTGCATATTCTCCATTGATATTTTTCAACAAGGCAAAAGATGTCGCTTTCTCATTGAATTTCTCATCGGAAATCATACCGTATTTCACGAAAGTGCTGATTTCGTTCCACTTTTCTTCATACGCCTTGCGATCCGCTTGGAACAAAGATTGAAGCTTTTCTGCCACCTTTTTAGAGATGTAAGTGTTGATCTTCTTGACATTAGTATCGGACTGAAGATAACTTCTGGATACGTTGAGCGGAATATCCGGAGAGTCTATCACACCTTGCAACAGCATCAGAAATTCTGGTACGATTTCTTTTACATCATCCGTGATAAATACCTGGTTGCTATACAGTTGGATCTTGTTTTTCTGAATTTCAAAATTGTTACCCAACTTCGGAAAATACAATATTCCTGTCAGATTGAATGGATAGTCAATATTTAAGTGTATCCAAAACAATGGTGGTGCGCTCATCGGGTACAATTCCCTGTAAAACTCTTTGTAATCATCGTCCGTGAGTTCCGCAGGTTTCAACTTCCAGATAGGATTTGGATTGTTGATGATATCGTCCACTTCGGTTTTGATTTCTTGTTTTTCGTCGCCTTCGCCTTCCCATGTTGACTCGGTTTTTGTACCAAATTTGATTTCTACGGGTAGGAATTTACAGTATTTGTTGAGCAATTCACGTATTCTGTACGATTCAAGATATTCTTTATTTTCCTCATTGATATACAGAATGATTTCGGTTCCGCGATTGGATTTATCCGCTGGTGTCAGGGTATATTCAGGATTACCTTCACATTCCCACATCACGGCAGGGTCTTCCGCACGATAAGATTTCGTGATGACTTGTACCTTGTCCGCTACCATAAATGCCGAGTAAAACCCGAGACCAAAGTGTCCGATGATTGCCGCATCGTCTTTATATTTAGCTAAAAATTCCTCAGCCGAAGAAAATGCCACTTGGTTGAGATATCGGTTGACTTCATCTTCTGACATACCGATACCTTGGTCAATAATATGCAGCGTTCCTGCTGCTGCATCGATTTTTACTTCAATTTTTGTATCGCCGAGTTCACCTTTGACTTCGCCTTTTGCTGCTAATGTCTTGACTTTAGTGGTTGCATCTACGGCATTAGAAATAAGTTCTCTCAGAAAAATTTCATGGTCAGAATACAAAAATTTCTTAATGATAGGAAAGATGTTTTCGACCTGAACGGATATATTACCTTTAGACATAATTATGATTTTTTTTTAATGTTCTATTCAAAGTCTATGCCACTGCCATATAAATGCCATTTTGACAGTATGTAAGTGTCAAATTGTAGGTTAAAAATGACATGACATTTAAAAACCCTTTGCGTTCCTTTCGTAAATGTAACGACTCAGGTATGAACAATTTCAGTCAAAAAATGCTCTTATTTTTACGATTTGAAAGCATATCCCTGAGAAGATGCTTGTTGATTTATAACCATGAACAATATTATTAACTTAGACATATTTTCATTAATGTTAAGTCATCTTAAATATTTATGTAGTTTTGCAAGTCCAATACGGAGCAACGTAATACGTTTAAATGATAAATCTGTTTGTATGTATAAATCGCTGATTGCAAGACTACCTATATTTATATCCGTTTTCATAGGAAGTGTCTTGATCTGGAGCAGTTGTAACAATGATTATACCCATCAGCCAACAGACTGGAATAAAGATAAACTTTCTGGAAAAGTCAGCATGATCAAAACAATTATATACAACATCATCAACGAAAACGACACCATAATCCGTGGTGAAGAAATCCGATCAACAGAAGTGTTTTATGATAAGCACGGCCTTAAAATTAAGATATTGAAATACTATTCGGGTGGTGTGCTCAATCAAAAGGAACTATACACTTATGATAAAAACAGGCGTATCATATCTAAAACAGTCTATAACGCTGATGACCACCTGCGCTTCAGGACGGAACACCAATATGACAGGAATGGCAACGGAATAGCGGTAACTTATTATGATTATAAAGACAAAGTAACAAGTAAAGTGCTTTACAAATATGATGAATTAAATCATAAAATCGAAGAAATGAGCTTTATACACGGTGATTCTTTGGCTTATAAAAAGACTTTTAAGAATGATGAGAAAGGCTTTAAAGTGGAGGAATTCGTTTATAATTCAGAGGAAGAAATCGGCCATTTCACCAAATACAGATATGATAGCAACGGTAATGAAACGGAGCTGAAATATTTCAATCCCAATGGTACCGCCAATATGATCATCAAATACCATTACGACAAATATCAGAATATCACGGATGAAATCTTTTACAGACCTGACAGTCTGATTGCTCACTGGAATTACACATATCGCTTTGATGAACGTGACAATTGGATATCACAATCCCGCTTTATGAATAATAATGGTCTTGATATTTTCGAACGCGAAATCGAATATTATGAATAATGCGGCTCTGACTTATAAAGAAAGCTAAGAATTATTTATTGATGGATAGTGGCAATTCAATCAAAAACACACCTTTAAACACAAAGATTCACACCTCATAATAATCTAAATCTTTATTAAAACTTTCTTTCAGCCTGCTCAATGCAAATACAGCGATGCTTGTCAACAACACGATCATGATCATGCCCGCAGTGATGATACCTGAACCTGCCGTAAAGTATTCAAACAAAAAGGTACTTGGTATCAGCGCGCCACGTACAAAATTAGGTGCGGTTGTTGTTACCGTTGACCGAAGATTTGTGCCGAATTGTTCGGATGCTATTGTTACAAAAGTTGCCCAATATCCAACACCTAATCCCATAAAAAAGGCCAGCCATTTGAATTGTGACTCCGTGATACCGGTAGCTGTCAGATATAGCAACGAACTGATCAAAATACCGATTTGAAATATGAAAACGACAAGTTTTCTTGATTTTGTCCATTGTGCCAATAAGCCGGCTATAAAATCTCCCAATGATATCCCGATGTAGGTAAAGAGAATACCTTTACCTGCGCTTAATGTTGTTGTTGCTCCTAATGCTTTACCAAATTCCGGTGCTTGTGTCACAAAAATACCGACAACAAACCATATTGGCAACCCAATCATCAGACAATACAAATACCGTAAAGTGCGCTCCCGGTTATTAAACAACATACTGATTTTCCCTTTTGGAATATCCTCAGAAGCAGTTTTATTAAACATGCCTGATTCAAACGTATTGACCCGCAATAAGAGCAATAACAAGCCTAATACGCCGCCTACAATGTAAGCGTTTCTCCAAGCAAAATGTTCGGCAACATAAAATGCAGCAACAGCACCCAAAACGCCAATAGTGGCAATCAGCATTGTCCCGTAACCTCTTTTGTTTTTGTCCATGCTTTCACTGACCAACGTGATGCCCGCACCAAGTTCCCCGGCTAATCCCAGACCTGCTATAAAGCGAACCATCGCATACGTATGTAGATCTTGAACGAAGGCATTGGCAATATTGGCTACTGAATACAGCAAAATGGACCCAAATAAAACTTTAATCCTTCCGTACTTATCTCCGATGATACCCCAGATAATGCCACCAAGCAGCAAACCGCCCATTTGCATATTGAGTACATACTCTCCACCCGTTCGCATCAGTTCCTCTGCTATTCCAATGTCTTTAAAACTCTGAATCCTAACAATAGAAAATATGACGAGATCATAAATATCGACAAAGTATCCCAAAGAGGCTACAAGGATGATATAATAAACATTAGATTTTGAAGACATGACACATCATTGATAAATCATGCAAATTTAAAGCAGAGAATTCATTTATGGAAAATATTTTTTCTGCGTTAATAATAAATTGATTTTTGAATCACGACAAAGATATATTGAAAAATATCTGAGTACAAGGCGGAAAAAGTCAAATATAGCGGTTGAGCCCCTATGGGAATTTACTTTCTTTTCTTGGTATAAAGAAACCCTTGATGCAGTTTAAATTCCGGATACAAACCTGAATGTGGTTTTTAGATTGAATACCTGCGCCCTCAAAAATTGGTCCACCTTCTGTAAAAATCCCTCTTACGGTATCAAAATACTTGTATTCAGAAAATCCCATTGTCTTTATATCTGACTTGACTTGCTCATCAATCTTTTGGTGCATATATTCAATGACAGCACAATCTAATTCCCTGATAATAAGGTCATGGTATTTGTCACTTTTGACATCTTTATTTTCAGGTGGTTTTTTGTCAGCCTTTGCTAAGTCATCTTTCATTAAATCATAGTATATCGGAAGCAAGTCAATAGATTCTGAATCTGTCAAATCCAAGCAGTAATCAAGCTGATAGATAACACCAACCACAGCAGGGTTTTGTATTTTTCCTCTTTTCTGTTTATCTTCTGCCCATTTAAGTGCTCTGGTTATGTTGTTTTCCCAAACATAGAAACCATTACCCAACCAATCAAATTTCTCCTGGCTCTTTTTTACTTTGTCCGGATTAGCAACCAAATCATGCATTACAGAAAGGTCACAACCGTGAAATCCAATTGATAAATTTGGGCGTTTGCGATACATTATTCAGCAGTAGCAAAAACTTTTTTTAGATTTTTAAAATGACCCGTAAAGTTCTCATCTTTGGTTAGGATCTTAGCAGATTGAAGGGAAACAACAACATCCTCTCTCTCTCTCTTCTCAGATTTAATCTTTTTAGCTAATGCTTTGAGCAATTTTATTTGTTTCTCCTCCATATAATTATTTTAAAAACTCGCAGTACAAAAGTAATAAAACCATTGTACATAGTTAAAACGTATTATTGATTAAAATGTTTCTCACTATTAAATGCAAAAATAGCATTTTTTTTGTTCACCAAAATTATTAACAATCCTTGAATTTTCAGTTTTTATTTTTGAAAATTCTCTTTAATTATGAAAGCGCCATCAAATCATCCCTTCAAAACCATATTGTCTATCAACCGCACACCTTCGACCCATACCGCAGTACAAGCAACGACGTAACTATGCTGATCCATATTTCCCACACGCTCTAAAGTGTCTCCATCAACGATATCAAAGTATTCGGGTGTAAATGGCGGTTTGTTAAGTCTTTTCATGGCATAGGCTGAAAGCTGTGCCGGATCTGTTGTTTTTGATTTTTGCTTGACAGCTTTAAGCGTGTTGTAAATGATTTTTGCTTGCTCACGTGCTTCTGATGATAACCTTACATTTCGGGAACTCATCGCAAGTCCGTTCTTTTCTCTTACGATTGGACAAACCCGTAATTTTACCGGTATTCGTAATGATTTCAGCATGTAATTGATGATCGTAAATTGCTGAAAATCCTTCTGACCCATGTATAGTTGATCCGGTTGTACAATGTCGAGCAAGCGTTTCACAACCTGAGCTACTCCGTTGAAATGTCCGGGGCGATGAGCGCCTTCCATGACGGTATCCAATCCACCCAAATCAATATCTGCACCTGTATCTGTACCGTCAGGATAGATATCTTCCACATCCGGAGCATACAAAATATCTGTACGTACAGAAAGTAATAATTGTTGGTCATTAGCTAACGTGCGAGGATATTTTTCGAGATCTTTTTTGTCATTAAATTGCGTAGGATTGACAAAAATAGATACAATCGTGACATCATTCTCTTTTTTTGCTATTTTGATCAACCTCAGATGACCGTCGTGCAATGCGCCCATAGTTGGCACAAAGCCTATTTTTAAACCACGAGATTTTAGTCTTTGAATTTGCTCCGTCAGGTCGTTAGCAAGGAAAAAGGTAATCAACATAGAAATGGTATTTCAAACAGAATTAAAAATACAACGTACAGATCGCTGTACGTTGCATAGTTGTTTTGTAGCAACTCAGGTATGATCAATTTCAATCAAAAAATGTTACTTTTCAAGACTTCAGTTCTTTTTCTTCAATAGCCATGCTATTTACTTAAAATACAACTTTGTCTGACGAAAAATCTTCTTGTTTTATGATTGTAATGCATACTCCTGAGAAGTTACGTTATTTTTAAATTTTAGAGGTTTTCTTATTTTCTTTTACTCCTGCTTTAGGGTGTACCAATTTCATTTCTTTAATCAGATGACCTGCATCAGCATATTTGTCAATGACCCATAGGATGTATCTCGCATCGACCATGATATTGCGGCAGATGCTTGCATCATAATTGATGTCACTCATGGTACCTTCCCACACTCTGTCAAAATTTAGTCCTATTAGATTGCCATGGGCATCGATTGCCGGACTTCCCGAATTACCACCTGTAGTGTGGTTGGATCCAAGAAAACATACCGGCAATTTCCCGGATTTATCGGCATATACACCATAATCCTTTGCATGGTAAAGGTCAAGCATTTTTGCCGGTAAATCAAACTCATAATCTCCCGGAACATATTTTTCTATAACACCGTCGAGATACGTCACTGGTTCATAATACACGGCATCTCTCGGTTCATAACCATTGACCTGACCATAGGTAACACGCATGGTACTATTGGCATCCGGGTAAAATCGCTTTTCTTTAAATACCTCCATTTGCGCTTTGGTGTATTGTGCCTGAAGCAAAACTATATCTCTTTTTATTTGATTATAAGGTGTGGCTATTTCACTTACATAAAAATCTGACCAATCCGCTACCACCTTGTACAAAGCATCATTTTTAATCGTCTGTACGGCCTTTTCCGGCTCCATTTCTAAGATATTGATCGCTTGTGCAATATTGGTAAATTTGGTCTTTTTGTACCAATCTGCTACTACATAGTTCATGGATTCGTTGGGATTGAGCCCAAAATGTGACTTTTGTAGTGTTGTGGGTACAAACTTAGGGTCAACATTGCTAACATACATTTCCAACAAGGATTCCATTTTTTCCTGGTCAATATGCACATCAAAATTCTTGTAAAAATCCAATGTCATTCCTTTTATTCTCGTCAAAGCATCGTTATACCCGGAAACGCCATTATTTTCATAAGCAGCTACCAATCTCTTTAACGAAGCCATATAGTTGGTCAAATCCACATTTCTCAACACCACCTCGCTATAGTAATCATTGGCTAAAGCGTAAGTATTGCTTTTTTTGTACAAATCATCGAGATCTTGTATTAAGTTTTTATAAGGGCTATTCGCAGGTAGTCTCTTTTGAAATTCTTTTTCGTAATCAAGCTTTTTCTGAACAGCTCCAGTCTTTTTAAGGCCGATAGACTCACCAGACCATTTTTTCCAATAATTCGCTATTGAAGCAAATTTGGATGCATATTTTATTTTAATGGCTTCGTCTTTTCTCATATATTTATCTGTAATTGCCAGTGCGTTTTCACGGATAGCTATTTTAGCAGGATTGAGTACATCTAAGGTCTGTTGGATAGCCGATGCGGTAAGATATTGATTGGTTCTGCCCGGAAATCCAAATACCATGGTAAAATCACCCGTTTCAACGCCATCTAATGATATCGGAAGATAATGCTTCGGCTTAAAAGGCACATTATCCGGTGAGTAATCTGCCGGTTTATTGTTTTTATCAGCGTAGATTCTGAACAATGCAAAATCTCCTGTATGACGTGGCCAAACCCAGTTATCTGTATCAGAACCAAACTTTCCGATAGACTCCGGTGGCGTTCCTACAAGTCGTACATCACTGTAAGTCGTTGTGACGAAGGCAAAAAACTGGTTGCCGTCAAAAAATGGCCTGATGATGACATTCTGATAAGACTCCAGCTTATAATTCCTACGTACCTGTACAAGGTTTTTATCTATTTGTGACTGCCTTTCCGTAGCGTTCATAATGTCAGTAACGCCTTTCAAAGCATCTTTTGTAACATCATCAATGTAATCAATAAAGATAGCTGTCAATCCGGGATTGGGTAATTCGTCCTTGTATGAAGCCGCCCAAAATCCATGTTTTATCATGTTGTTTTCTACAGAAGAGTGTGCTTGTATCTGACCATAACCACAATGGTGGTTTGTTAGCAAAAGTCCATTGGGAGAGATAACCTCAGATGTGCAAAATCCACCAAAGTGAACGATAGCATCCTTGAGTGAGCCTTTATTGACGCTGTAAATATCCTCAGCAGAAATCTTCATACCCATACTTTTCATCTCTTGTTCATTGAGTAGTTTGAGCAATTGTGGCAACCACATGCCTTCGCCGGCTTTCACGGACGCTGATGACAAAAATATAATAATTATTACAAATGATTGAATGAAAAACCGCATATTTTAAATGTTTTGAATTTTTATAGAATGATCTGGCAAAGAAAAAAATATATTTATTGAAAATCCGATTTTCACCGTATCATGCCAGTATTGAGATGTCGCTTACTTGTTTATTTCCTACGTTTAAAATCTCCTCTACGCCAGGCTTCGACAAAATTTTTCCAGGCTATCGGATTAAAAATATTCATAGGTTTGGTTTGACCTGTATATATATAATTGCGAGCTTGCTCACGGATGACCATCGCCGATGCTTCCCGACCATCAGCGGGCATATTGGCACGTAACTCGCGCATACGTTCTTCTGTCAGGTTGGCCATAGCGTGGTCACGCAACTCATTGGATATATCTATAGCCAGAAATTCGTGCTTAAAATGTTCTTTACTTGGCCATGGCATGATGACCGCCTCGGGTAGTATATAATCATTTTCGGTCATGATCTGCACCCAAGTATATCTGTCCGTGACGAGATGATCAGGTATTTTTATTTCAACCGTTTGATAACCAATTCTGGAAAATTCAACCGTTTCACCGGGTATCGCAACCAATGAGAAAAAACCATCAAAATCCGTATAAGTACCACGATTTGTACCTACAACGACTACATTGGTATATGGAAGTGGTGCAGGATCTCCATTCGCATCCTCATAGACCACCTTACCGGAAAATTCCACAATTTTTACCTGTTCGTCTTTAGACTGTCCAAATGTAAAACCTGTACAAAAAATGAATAAAAGTATTAATATTTTTGACTGCATATCTTTATTTTAAACAACAAATATTTATAGATTATTATTCCAAAATCATGCTCAAACCATGCTAAGAGCGTGTAAATATAATAACTGGCAACTTTTGAGCCAATTTTTAACCTTAAATTAACCGTTTTTTATACTAAAATCGTATGGTTTTATTATAAAACAAGCTTTTTATCGTAACGGTTTCTAACTTCGAGAAATATATTGTCAGATCTTAATCAAATTTTAATAACACTATTATTTGGTAGTCAATGGATGTAAAATTTATGTGACAACTGATTTTTTTATATCAATATCTACTATGATTCAAAATAATGCTTTAACTTCGTTGTTTAACAGCACGAATCGTATGCATATATTTCCTTTTAAGGCTTTTTATCCTGACGTTCAAAAATTTAAGGATGCTGATATTGGCTTACATTCCGTACGAGACCATTATGTCTCACTTCGGGACAAAGGATTGTTTAATCAATTGGAAAAAGAAGCCATATTTATATATCGGATAGCGGGCGCTATGTCGCACTTAGGCATCATCGCTGGACATGATATCGACGATTACTTTCAAGAGAAAATCTTAGGTCATGAAAATACTATTTTGGAGAAAGAGCAGACCATCTTTGACCTTACAGAGCAAAATAAAGCCTTAACCAAAGCTATATTATTGACTTATCCTGACCAACAGGAAATCAATGATTTGATGCAATCTTACATCTCCTCTCATCAGCCTTTGCTTGAGGTTTTACAGGAAGAAACAAACGAAATACATACTATCTGGAAAGTGGATACGTCAGAGATTACAGAACAGTTTGTTTCGCTGTTTCGACAGTTGGTCCACCGATCATATATAGCAGACGGGCATCATCGGACATCTATGATCGCCCAAATACTTAAAAAGCATAATAGTGACAATCCGAATGCTCAGGCTGGGTTACTTTGCGCATATTTCCCTTTTTCAGCATTGAAAATTTATGATTTCAGCAGAGTAGTGCATTTAGACAAAAAGTTTGATGCAAAGCAACTTATTGAATCACTCGGACATATTTTTACCATCTCTTTATTGGATAGTTATTCAAAACCAGCTGCTGTACATGAATTAACCCTATTTTGGGACAATGCATGCTATCAGCTGATTTGGAAGCCAAATATCATTGAACAAGCTAAAGCATCCGGGTTGAACTTGGATGTAGAGATATTCAATACTTTTATCCTGAAGCATGTACTGCAAATTCCTGACATTCAAAATACGCCGGATATCGAATATATCAACGGGATGGCACCGGTAAAAAACCTTATAAAACAATCTAAAAAAGAGGGCAATGCGGTATTTAATTTTTTCCCATTGAGCATAGAAGATGTCGTTGCAAAGTCCGATGCCGGTATGGTGTTGCCACCCAAAAGCACTTGGTTTGAACCACGTATCAAAAGCGGATTAGTTATCTTGGAATTTTAGAGATACAATGTATTTTTAATAAAATGTTCGTTATTTCAAACATAACATGTATTTTTGTGCGAAATATCAATCATTTTTAAATGAAGAAACAAATTATACTTCCAAAATACAGTTCTCTTTTGGGCAAAATGGGAGAAAATATCAAATTAGCCCGAAAGCGTAGAAAACTGACAGCCGTACAGGTGGCAGAGCGTGCAGATATTTCCCGTTCTACCTTATATTTGGTGGAAAAAGGAGATACAAGCGTAGCAATGGGAGCATATTTCAATGTATTGCGAGTAATGGGATTGCAGGACGATTTTTTGAAACTGGCTTCTGATGATGTGTTTGGAAGAAAATTACAGGACTTAGATTTATTATAAAAATACTACGCCCAAATATAAAAATAGAAAGTTTTCTCCTATTATTGTGGCTTTAAATATCAATACAAGTATCATGAAGTTAATATCATGGAATGTCAATGGCATAAGAGCAGTGGTGGGAAAATCTTTTTTAGAACAGTTTGCAGCGCTTGATGCGGATATATTTTGCATACAGGAGACTAAAGCGCAGGATGATCAGGTCGCAACAGCACTTGCTTCGCTTAAAGATTTTCACATATTCAGCAATTCGGCGGAGAAAAAAGGGTATTCCGGCGTTGCGATTATTTCAAAAAAGGCACCGATTCGAGTTTTTAAAGATATCGGCATTGCCGAACATGATACTGAAGGTCGAGTATTGACAGCAGAATATGATGATTTTTATATAGTCAATGTTTATGTGCCGAATAGTGGCGACGGACTGAAAAGGTTAGATTATCGCTCTACGTGGGATCGTGATTTCGCCGCTTTCTTACAAAACCTCCGAAAAGAGAAAAATGTGATCGTTACCGGTGACTTTAATGTGGCACATCAAGCGATTGACCTCGCAAGGCCAAAAGAGAATTATAATAAAACGGCAGGATATACGCAGGTAGAAATCGACGGCATGAATCATCTTCACAATTCAGGCTTTATCGACTCTTTCCGGCTACTAAATCCCGATACAATCCAATATTCATTTTGGAGTGCACGATTTGGTGCAAGAGCAAAAAATTTAGGCTGGCGTATCGATTATTTTTTAGTTGACGAGCGCAAAAAAGACCATATCAGCGAGGCATACATCTTAGATCAGATGTTAGGTTCTGACCATTGTCCGATAGGGCTGATATTGGGATAAAATCCCTTTTATCGGAGCAAATGAAAAACCAATTGTCCTCGTGTATTTATCTCCAACGCTGGCAATGGAAGCTTAAAAATATTGAAGGCAGTACAAAATGATTTTAAAAAATGATTTCTGGGATTGAGCTTAGGCATATCTACATCCAATCCTATATAGAACTGCCTGTATCTCGGGTAAATGGCGGGATCTAAGATAAAAGTAGCACCATTTTCATACCAGACATTTTCAAAACCACCATACATGTTTTCGGCACCATATCCTACGGCGATATTAAGCCATGAAGGCCATTTGTTACCTTGTGGCAAAAACGAATGTATATTGATACTCGCCCAATATGTCTGCGCATTATAATCCTTTAGAAAACGTTCAAAATGATTGGTACCATATAGAGAAGCAGCCCTTTTATCTGGACGCGAAAAGTTATTCTCATCTGTAGAAAAAATAAGATCCTGTGGATATTTGTTCGGGATATAAGACACCTTGATACTAATCCGTTGATCATCCCAATAGTACTGCTGTAAAGCAAATGCTGATGTGCCAATCACATTTGCAGAAATATCACTCCATGAAAAGCCCCATTTCGACGAATAACCGTCCATGAATTCTAAGGTGCTTTGAAAAGCAGTGCCGGTTATAATGCCCGTTAATAGACTATTTGACTTACTAACTCCTGCCCAGCGCATGGCTTTATATGCATAGATGCCCTGAAAATAGGCACTATGAATATGACCGGCTTTATCCATTTGATTCCATTCTTTCAAATCATCAAAAAAATGAAATTTTGTTCGGTCAAATTGTCTATACCAGGCGTAATAAAGACCGGTTGAAAATCCGGCATAAGCCGCTCCTCCAATGATGTAAACTGTATTGCACCTTGATTTTCGAAGCGTATCAGAAGGTATCATCCATTGCTGTGCAAAAGACAATACAGATAGCGCAGAAACAAAAAGTAAAACAATTGAAAATCTTTTCACACTTTAAATACATTTTTCAAAGCAAAGTTAATGTTTTTTTATAAACAATAGATGTGTAATTTTGTCTTTTAACATACATATTCCTAATTTATATGAGCATTAATGCTAAAAAATAATATTAATTTAGCACCTTATTATTCCTATTTTAAAAAATGTTTATATCTTTCGTCTTTGAAATAAAAAAATCATTTGAAATGATGCGAATGAAGTTTATCATAATAGCCATATTGGCTGTATGTTTGACCAGTGAAAAAAGTTTTGCACAGGACTTACATTATTCTTACTATCATTTTACGCCATTATCGGTCAACCCTGCCAATTCGGGCGCATTTTCGGGTTCATATCGTGTGGGTGGAATTTATACGAGTAAAGACGGGTCTATTTCTGACAGAAGTTTTAAGAATTTTTCACTTACTGCGGATGCACCGATCATACGTGGAATTAGGAAGCAAGATTGGATAGGTGTTGGTGTCCAGGCGGATATACTTAATGCTTTGAACGGTGCCGGAAACCTTTCTCATGAAACTGTTCAAAATTCTGACAATAAATTTGCGCAAAACTGGACATTTTTTAAAGTGTCTTTAGCGTATCACCTGGCTTTGGATAAGAAGCAAACCAACATACTGACTCTGGGTGCTCAAATGAACAATGGTAGTCGCCAATATGCAGGGTTCAACGTGACCGATACCCGAAACGGCATCATCAACCGTCAAGACATTGATCTTGATAATTTCAAACAATTATCATCATCTTCAACATCAACCGGACAGCAGGATGACGGTACAAAGTTCAAATCAAGAGATTTGGGAGTAGGTTTATTGTTCAATGCCCGCCGTAAGAAAAGTGATTTGAGACTTGGAGTTGCCGTCGAAGGCATCCTGAAGCCAAGAACTGGCTTACTTAGTAACGGTGCTTCGGGAAATCAAGGTGGCACATCCAAAGACAGTGTCGAAACCAAACCGATTGGTATGAACATACATGGAGATTATAGGGTGGATATTTCTCCAAGGACAAGCATAGAGCCTTCATTTTATTTCTATAATTTAGGTTCTTTCAATGCTTTGAATGTAAACAGTCACGTCTGGTATCAGTTCAACCCTGAGCAAGATTTTAGAGGTGGAGCAGGTCTTGGTTTACGTAATGTACGTGATGTGATCGTATATCTTGGTGCCAGAATTAATTCGATTCAGGTTGGAATCTCTTATGACCTGAATATCAATGACAGAACCTTAGCAAGTAATGGACTGGGAGGCTTTGAGATCGCAGTAAGATACGTTGGAGTTATATACAAAAAGCCAAAAGTAAAACCAATAATTTTCTGCCCGAGAATGTCATAATTTAATTGAAAAAGCAGTGATTTAATGTGTAATAAAATCATTTAAACATGAAGTTGAAAAATAATTTATTTCTATATATATTTTTGATGATATCAGCGTTGGCATCAGCACAACCTGTTCAGATAAGCTCTTATGAATCCATAGTAAATACTGCTGTTGAAGCTGCGGAAGGCGGTGATTACCTTTCGGCGATAGAGTGGTTTACCAAAGCTTATGACGAGTCGAAAGACCCGGATTTACAGATAGCAATAGGCGATATGTATATGTTGTTGCGGGACTATCCCAAAGCTGAAAAAACGTATGAACGGGTCATCAAAAGAGATAAAAAGGATACGTATTTTGATATACGCTTAGACTGGGCGAAGTCCATGAAAGTGCAAAGCAAATATAAGCAAGCCTTAGATGAACTAACGGCTTTCGCATCTACTACTGAAAATGATTCCCTCAGAAAAGAAGCCCAATTAGAGATAAAAGGAATCCGGCAGATGGAACATTATCCGGAAAATATCGAAGCAGCGATCAGCTTTGCAGACGAAACGATCAATTCTCCCTCGGCAGAATCTTCGCCGGTATTTTACACAGATGGTAGCATGTATTTTTCAAGTATGAATACTAAGCAACCGGTCACTATAGACGGAGAGGAAGGGGAATATCATTCTAAAATATATGTTACACAGAGATCATCTCAGGGTACATTTGATAAAGCTTCTTTGCTTGATGAATCCATTAATAGAGTAGGATTTTATAATTCGGGTGTTTCATTTTCAGATGATGGCAATCGCCTGTATTTTACAAGAGAAAAATATCACAACAATAAGGTAGAAAGTTCGCAGATATATCTGTCTGATCGTCAAGGAGACAAGTGGTCAGTTCCATATCCAATAGAAGTCGTCAATCAGGGAAACCGTTCACGGCATCCGTATGAAGGTGAGTTGTTCGGTCGTAAAGTATTGTATTTTGCGACAGATATACCGGGTGGATATGGCGGATTTGACTTGTATTATTCGACTATAACTGGTGATGAATATGGGCTACCGGTCAATCTTGGCCCCGTAATCAATACACACAAAACTGAAAATACACCTTTCTTTAAAGACGGTACTTTGTATTTTAGCAGCAATGGTCATCCGGGCATGGGCGGCATGGATATCTTCTTTTCAAAATGGGATGGATCCAAATGGTCAGAACCAGCCAACATGGGTTTTAATTACAATACATCTTATGATGATACTTACTTTCGTTTAAATGCAACTGGAACATCCGGTGCTTTGGTGTCAAACAGAACACACAAGGATAAAAAGAAGTTTAAAAATACGCTTACATGTTGTGATGATATCTACCTGATACAGATAAGAGATATCGTTGTCGATTTGAAAGTGTTGGTTCAGGATGACAAAGGCAATCTGGATGGCGCAACTGTCGAACTTTATGAAGGTAAAGGAAAATTACCATCAGAAACCAAAACGAATACACTCTCTAACGATTTTAGTTTCTTACTTGATTCTGACAGGTCATATATGGCTATCATAACACATCAAGGGTATCATCCAGACACCATTCAATTTAATACGATTGGTATTTTCGACGATTATTCCATTAAAAAGACTGTAGTTCTCAGGTCTAAACCGGTAACGAAGCGTACTATCAAACGCAATGAGCCAATCACACTAAAGAGTATTTACTTTGACTTCAATGATGACAAAATCCTTCCGGATGCAGAAAAAGATTTGGCTTATTTGAAGTCATTAATGGATCAATACCCGGATTTAGTAATAGAATTGTCGTCACATACCGATTCACGTGGTGACAATAAATTTAACCTTGATTTATCTCAACGTAGAGCCAACTCTACCAAAAATTGGCTTGTCAATGAAGGTGTGGATACCAAAAGAATTAAAGCAAAAGGATATGGTGAAACACGGTTGTTGAATAAGTGTAAAGATGGTGTGAAATGTAGTGAAGAAGAGCATCAAATGAATAGACGTTCAGAATTTAGAATCATTGCAGGTCCACAAACGATAGAGATAACCGTAGAGGAATAGCCGATATGTAAAAAGGAGCGTAGCGATAAATATATCAAATAGTTAAAGCATGTCATTATTTATAGTGCTATTGGTTGGTGCTGTCAGTGGTTATATTGCCAGCAGGATTTTAGGCGGAGATGGGTTTGGTTTGTTGGGCAATATTGCGGTAGGAGTCATCGGCGGTATGATAGGCAATTGGCTTGTTAAGGTGCTCAATATATCCATGATTAGTGGAATTCCCGGCGATTTTGTAAGCGCAGTCGGCGGTGCTATCGTGCTTTTGTTTATGCTTGATTTTTTGAAATCACGATCTAATAGCAGCCGGTCGAAAAGGAGGAGATAGATATCCTATTAACTTTTCAATTTTTAAGGGAAATTATTTTACTGAGTCTGAAAGGTTGTGACTACTCAGATATGATCAACTTCAATCGAAGACTGATTTTTCGTTCGTGTATCCACTTTAGACTTCAACCCTTTAGCGATGAAATTGGGAAAATGTGTGTTCACATAAATAGGAACTGAGCAATATCATATAGTCCAGTGCGTTTTATCATTTTTTTTGTGGTATAATCCTATCTATATTTGCAGTGAACAAATAAATTAAAGTTTTATGAAGAAGTTATCATTTTGGTTATTTTTTATTGGAATGTTGGTAATGGGGTTAAACGCATGTGATAAAGATGACAATCCCGATACACTGTTAGGAGAAACGGATATACCATTGACAGAAGTTGGTGGTGAGATTGGCGTTTACGCTAAAATCAATGGCAAAAGTATCCCATTCGAAAAAGATGTAATAATAACTGCCAACGACAAAGGTGTCGTAACTTATGAGGGTACATTTAATACCGAAAATTTGACGATAGAAGAAAAGCAAAAATTGCTCAATTTGCTTCCAACAATTTTGGATCGTTACAAGTCAAATGATACTCAAGTGAAGATTGGTTTAAATACGATTGATTTTACATTCAAAATCAAGATGACATCTCAGGGATTTCAGAAAGAATTTGAAAATGGAAACAAGATCACTATTAAATATGATGATCCGCTTGGGCAAGAGTACAAAGCTACACTCAAAAATGGAGAAGTCCTTACCGGAAAAGTTACCGAAAAAACAGGTAAAGATGAGTTCGAATTGGGATTTCTTAGGATTAAAACGAGTAAAATTGAATTTACAACCCCGGATTCAGACCCAGCAATAAAAAACATGACCATCCGAATTAATCATAAGTTCGGGATTGTGTTCATGCAATTAGATGAAAAAGGAGGAGATAAATTAGAGATGAATCTCATTCCTTGGCATGTTGTTCGATAAAATAACTATTACAGTAAATTTGTTGAAAGCTCTTGCGAAGGCAAGGGCTTTTTTTCGTTAACTTTCGCTTGTTTTTTGAACGTGTTTTAGAATGTATTCCTCGTTGTACTATTGTTTTTTAATTCATTTCCTTTATTGTCGGACAATAGTGATTTTTCTTAATAAAAGTATATATCGAAAGTACCATCTGTGATTTTTACTTCGCTATTTTCATTCCCGAGTTCGTTAGCCGTAAAATAAAAAGTACCTTTCATTCGTTTTTCTGATATTTCTGTAATGGTCATTTCGCCTACAACTTCGTTTTCGTTTACCGGAGCATAGAATGATTTAGCATTTGAAGGATCCTTTTCAGCATTAATTGTATAAACAGCAAAAATAAGATAATCTTCATTCTCATTGCTTTCAATTTTGTAAGTGCCTTTTGAAGAACTATTTAATTTTCCTGTAATTGCTATTCGAGCATCATTATCATCGATACCTTCAAAGGTGAAATTTGTAATTCCTGGATAATTGACAATAGCACCGTAAGTGATAATAGGATTAGATTTAAAAGCTTTACCGTCGATTTTAGCAGTTACAACGCTTTTATTAAAATCATCATTTGGATTATTCGGATCACTATCTTTGCTGCAAGAAAGCACTAAAAGTGTGATGGAAAAGAAAAAAAGTAGATTAGATAAGTTAAATTTAATTTTCATTTGTTTGGAATTTATTTTAAATAATACGCAAAGTTAATAATCTTTATTTATAATAAAAATTTATAGGGCATTAAATTTAATTATACGCCTAAAAAATTAGTTTTTTTTAGATTTTTAGTGTTATTCTGTTGTTTTTAGTAATTTATTGAGGTCACCATGTATAGTGTTTAGCACACAAAAAGATCTTAATAAAATCGGTTCTAAACCACTAAGGACACTCAGAGTTTCACTAAGATACACTAAGGTTTTCTGTGTGTTTCTTAGTGTTTTACTAAGCGTTCTTTGTGGTAGAGAATTTCTTAGTCAATCATTTTTTACCACTAAGGCTGTATCAAAATGATATATTTTGTATTTGTCGTTTATTATTAGTCCTATGTGGTAGTTTCATCAATTAAACATCAAAATATAGCTTCCATTATAATTTAAGTCTTTTGGGGTTAGAGCAATAGATACCTGTTTTTAATTCATTTCCTTTTTTTGCTGTGATATATTTTTCAACCATAATGGTACGACGATCACACCTGCCAATAGGTAGCTATAGTATCCAAACATACGCCATAATACAACGATAATAACCGCCATACTTGCCGGTATGTAGTCAGTAAAAAAGCCACCAAACAGAAATTCAATAACGCCTGCTGCTCCTGGTGTAGGGCTAAAGGCTTCGATGGTGTGCATCGCCATAGCTCTGGCAAAAATCGTCGCCTGATCGGTCAAAGACCTATACACTTCCGGTACAAAAGCCATTATTAGGCAATTTATAGCTAAAAATCGTGTAGTCCAAGCGCCCATAGTACATAAAAATGCGCCAACATGAAATCTGAAAGGCTTGTTTTTTATCTCTGCTGATGTGGTGACAACATCAAAAGCTATGGTACGTAAAGATTTTCTAAATCTACTTAATATGCGTAATCTGCTCAGGAAGACCAGTAATCTTTTGATTGATCCCGGATTGATAAAAAGGCCATAGAAAAACATAGATCCATAAGCTACCATAAACATAAGTACAGTAAGGAAAGTAATACCATAACCGTCAATATCACTAAATGATGCCATACCTGGACGAATCATGATTGGTCCGATCGTCAGCGCCAGGATGATCAAAGCAGTAACAAAATATAGGGTATCAATTACCATAGAATATAGGACAACAGATATCGTCTTTGCACCGGACATTTTTTCTTTAGACAACAAAAACAGCGCCACGCCTGCGCCGCCCACACTTGTCGGAGAAACAGCCGTTGAAAACTCCCAGATGATGATCAGTTGCATCGCTTTAAGCCATGAAAAAGCATAGTCTGTGATGATCCGAAGTCGCCAAGAATAGAAAAGATGCCTGGATATATACATGAAAGCAGCCATCGATATCCAAAAAAAAGTGTGCGCATTAAAATCAAAATTGCGGATGGATTCCATATCGAGCTGACGAATGATAAGCCAGACTACTACACTGAGTCCAATGATGACTGGCAGGATGATCCTCGAAGCTTTTAGATATTTTAAAGCTGAATCTTCATCATGTTGTGGTGGCTCGTGCTCATGGTTTGTTATGTCTGCATCGGTCTTCAAAGGCAAATATTTCGGTTAGAAGGATGTATATGGTTGACTGACTGCGAATATTATTAGTATTCTTACAATTCGTCACCATTATTGGAATTCCATACAAAACGCCAAAAGCGGTGTCAATGTTTATCAACTTTCGTTGTCGTAGTAAAGAATGTAATATTTTCTGCCGTCTTGATCTTCTCCTTTGCCGATCTTTTCTTTATCTCCATGAACGTAGATGTGAAAATTTTTATCTAATTTGATCACACTTTTAAATACTCGAGATTGCTTTTTTACAGCGTAATCCGAGATGTCAAATGTATCACCTAAAGTAGTCTGTTTGAGGTTTTCGTATTCGTTTTTGAATTCCTGAAACGCTTCGATTACGCTATCATCCCTGAATACTTTGATTTCATATTCTTTGTTATCGAAAGATTCGTTATTTTTAAAATATTCAAAAGATCGCTGCATCATCGCTGCTTCGTCGATATTGTCGGTGTAGAATGTTTTGGGTAGGCGCTCTTTAACGAATGATTTTGTAGCTCGGATATAATCTTTGGTCTGTGTAAAGTCGTTACTGACAGATGTCAACATTAGAAACGCTTCGCGCCAGTATTTAGCTTCATTGAAACGGCTGCTGTGGTCGATATTACAGATTTTATATCCATGGTCTTGCTGTGTGTTGAAAATGACGCAACCTTTATCTAACTTTCCGATGTTGATACCGCTTTCACTCTTCATCGCCATATCTTGGGCAACATGCAAGTAAGTTTCTTTACTTTCTGTTTTGATAATAGTTATAGCATCAACCATTTCATCATCTATAAGGATATCGGTAAAATATGCGATGTGGATTTCTCCTGCTTTGATGTTGGGATGTTTTGATTTTTCGAGCAGATGCCGGGTTATTTTTACGGAAAGACGATACAATTCTTCTGGTTTTTCAAATATTTCCCGGATATAATGGTACATAGGATTAAATTCGATATCGCCGGAGTGATGGTCAAATTTGAAAAATTCCGGCTCTTTGAAATGGCTCAGAAAAAAACTTGTCAGTGTATCGTACAAATGACCGTCGGAGAGATCTGACATACCGGGGGCGAGGACGATGTCTCCACCGTTGTCAGGATTTTCAAAAGCATGTGTCACCAATCCCTGTAATACCGAATCAGAATAATTAATCATTATCAACTTTTTAAATATCGGCAAAAGTAATTAAAATTGGTTTATATGTTTGTTTTTTTACTGTTGAGTTGTTATATTGGTTTATAGGTTTAAAAGTTTATGGGTGTAATTTTTATTGTGGATTTGTGGAGTTGTTATATTGGTTTAAAAGTGTAATTTTAACAACTAAAAGCCAATAGCTACGGCTAAAAAATAACAGCTATCGACAATTGAATGAAGTTCCATGCATTTTCAATTGAGCACACATCTTTCTTTGGGAAATAAAGTATATAAACATGATAAGCTTAGCGTCTGCGCTAAGCTTGCAATTAGCGTTTGTCGTCTCGACAACACGAACCATATAAATGCCATTTTAAAGTGTCGTATTAAAACCCAACACTATTGATTTTTTCTTTTGTTACGTTTGTCATGATACTTTTGTCGTGATGTATGTGTCGGGTTAAAACCCGACACTACAATATGTATCGTGCCTACGGCACTTATTATTTTGTACTTGTGGTTTTTTAGGTGTTTCTCAAGACCCGTAGGGTCGCTGCATTTTATAACAATGGGTTTTAACCCATTGTACAGCGTAACCAATCGTTTAGAGTTCCGTAGGAACGATTCATTTTATCTTGTGAGGAAAACGAAATTTAATGAAGAACCGATATAATAAGTTCAAGTGTAGTTTTGTCATAATGATTGTCAAATGAAAACGTAATTATGTTGATTATGTCGTGATAATGTTCTTGTTTTTAATTTTAACAAAATCAGGGTTAAACAATATATAATTTTGAAATAAGAGAAATATGTACGATATAATCAGAATAATATATTTAAATAATTGCTTTTATGGAATAAAATATTTTTATATTGCAGTTAAAATAAGTTTGTTAGTTTATCTATAAGTGTATTGCTTATGACATTATTCAACTAAAACACGCAGAATTGAAATAATTTAATATCTTTGTTTGGAATTATATCAGTTTGAAGTAAAATAAATAAAATGAATATTAATCAAAAAGTGGGTGTAGCCGCTATGTCTGACCCTTACGCAGCTTATGGTAGGGCATTACTGTATATA
>CAYNSF010000038.1:0-31482 GCA_964399855.1 uncultured Aureispira sp.
TACAACATTTTAGTATTTATTATTTTGATAATCAAGGATTTGAGGCTTATTTAAGAGACGACTAGATATGGATATTTTCGAATGTACAAATCTTCTTTTTGGTTTTGAATGCAGGGCCAAAGGCGAAAAAAGTTGCTTTCATTTCGGACACTTCACGAGGATCGTATCCATGATGACCTTTAGGGCGTTTTGCATTAGGTCGTCCAAATATCTTGTTTCCATTAGGTATCAGAATGATATCGCCGATTCTTCTTGACTTGTCTTCACGGGTGCTGTAGTGCAGCTTCTCAAGTACATCACTTGCCAAATATACCTTATAATCTTTGGGTTTTTGATGTTTAAGCCATTGGTACACAGGTAGTACGTCTTTGATATTTTTTACCGTAGGGCTTCAAGAGTTCGGCTATAAATGGTAGTGAAATGTTCATAATCATGATTAGATAGAGGTATAAAATCTTTTTCATCAATACCAATCATACCGTGGTCAGATACGAAGATGTAATTGACAGGAAGATTGATCGGAGCGAGTTCATTGACAAGTTTTTGAATGGCTTTATCAATAAAATGTACGGACGCTTCGCATCGGAACCGTGTAAATGACCCATTCTGTCCATTTCCGGAAAGTACAAAGATATCAAATGCGGTCGTTCACTTTCTGGTAAGGTCAGCCAACTTTTGACGATGTGGATTTTGTCATCATCATTAAATAGCTCGTGATAACGATACCAATATGTCGGGCGCATACCTCCGGCATCACTTTCCGAACTCACCCAAAACAAACATGCTGACAACATGCCTTGCTGCTCTGCCAATGTCCATATCGGCGTACCTCTATACCAAGAACCGTCAGTTACAGCCGGAGAACCGATATAGTACATATCACCTTTTTGCGGGTCGTAGAATGAATTCCCTACTATCCCGTGCGTAGCCGGATACATACCTGTGGCGATGCTGTAATGATTGGGAAAAGTAGCAGATGGAAATACCGGATACATACCTTTCTTTGCCCATACGCCGTCGTTAGCCAATTGTTGCAGGTGTGTAGCCTTATATTTTTTTATGTAATCATACCTAAATCCGTCCGAAGATATCAGTATGACATAAGGTTTTCTGATGTTTGCGGAGCATTGACCCAGTAAGGCGTGATAACCTGCGCCGTATCTATGGGCGCTTGCTTCTGAGCGACGAGTAGATTGGCAGCAATCAGCATCAAAAGAAGAAAATATTTTTTCATAAGTATCCGATGAAGGGGAAAAAGTAGTTGATTAGCAATGATGTGCAAGTTGTGTCATTGGCACAACACGAACATATAAATGTTATTTTAAAGTGTCGGGTTAAAACTATGATATGCTTAGCGTCTGCGCTAAACTTGCAATTAGTGTTTGCCTTTTCGGCGACACTAACATATAGATGCCATTTAAAGTGTTGGGTTAAAACCCAACACTTTTGATTATATTCATTCGTGACATTTGTCGTTATGTGTGTGCCGGGTTAAATACCCAACACTACAAAATGCTTCGTACCGATGGTACAAAAATGTACGGCTAAGGGTTGTTTTGAGGGATTTCTACCTCGTTTGGTGATGAATTATTTTTCTCTACTCTTTAACCACTTTAACCACTTCATTCCCAACTTTCAATATATACAAACCACTCGCAAAATTTAATAAATCCAAAGAGTTACCATACCCTTTCAACAATTGCACACATCGTATGTCACTTAAAATGTAATGATCTTCCACATTCCAAGAAATTATATTTGATGTAGGATTTGGGAAAATGTTCAGCTTTTTAGTTATACCATTCTCTTGAATGCTTGATGTCTTATCTTTGATGGTTACATAAAAGGTCAAGGTCAATCTTGCGGTATCTATTTCACTTCTTTTGTAAACGAGTGCTTGACGAATGGTAAACTCATCACCGTTTTGACACAAATCAGGATATTGACCTATTTTGACACTTAAATCATTGATATTCAATTCTGAGTACAAATAGGAGTTATTACCCCAATTAGTGACTTTACCTTCATCGTCAAACCAATGTCCTGGATAAATTGCCGTCGAAACGCTATCTAAACTACCATCAGGATTGATGGCATAATATTTTATTTCATTGCCTAAGTATTGACCAATTTCTGATGCAGGTAAGGCAAATGCTTGTTCGATCAAAGTAGTGTTTAAGGATATGGTTTCTGGTTCGTAACTCGCTCTTGGTTCCATCGAGATATCATGACTTAGTTCCATATCTTTTAATGGACCAAAAGACTTGCCCAATAGATTAGTATTTTCAAACTTAACTTGATAAGGCCATTGTTCATCATTGGAATCATCATCATCCCATGCATGTCTCCAATGTCGCTGTGGCGATCCTGACACGATCAACCATAAATTGGAACAGTTTTCAGGACAAACAAAACTTAATTCGTTTAGTGGATTTGTGCTGTTAGCATATTTTGCATCACCGATATCGCTATAAACTCTTGTACCATCATACAGCAAGGCGACAAACCCAAACTTCCATCCTGCTTGGTCTATATTAATGGCTCTAAAACCATGGTCACCTGCTAGACCTTTGAAGTTCACTTTTACTACCTTTTCAGTAGTCGGAACTATTAATTTGATACTATTGTAACCATAATTTTCTATACAAACACTTGGATCTATTTGCCAATAATCATCTGCCACAAGATTCATTTTGACTTGCGCTCTTTTATTTATGTGATCTTGACCATAAGTTTTTAAAGCTGGCAAATCCCAAGTCGTCAATCTAGCAGCATGATCATACATCTCGTCATTAAAAGTCTCTTGATCTATATCGTTAAGTCTTTGGTATGCTTCTACAGGATCTTCAGGATATAGAGCTTCGCGCCAAAGTTTTCCCATGAAGTTTATACCACGCTTGTAAGTCCAATAATCAGGTAGAAAATAATTGGCATAGCGTGGATTTTCATGGATGATATGTAGGTGATTGTTTTTGATATACTCATTAAAATCTCCATCCGTAAACTGTAATTCTGGATAAACTTTGTATGCTTTCCATTGGGCACATTGTTCCCAAAATCCATTACCACCTGCTCCGTTTTCACCAAACCCATATCTAAAACCTCCTTCCGTATCGCAACCAGTGATGTATTGGAAACAATGACCAATCTCATGCGCAACCACATGTTTGATATTGGCAGCAGCAGGACTCACAAACAACGAACCAACCAAATCATCTTGCCCAGAACCGAAAGCTGCCCAATCTGTTGTGTACAATAAAAATATCATTAGTTTGTATTGGTCAGTGACGGAAGAACCTTTGATAGCAAATTTTAAAGAATCGACAAACATGTCAAACGATTTTTCTGATACTTCTATCAAGGCTTCCATATCAATATTATATGGACTCGGCGCAGTAGCAGGATTAGCGCCAAAACCTGATTCCCAAAATATAACAATATCGTCGGTTTCTATACTTCGGGCATAACTCCATTGACTATTAATATCATTAAGATCCATACCTGTGCTAGTTATAAACGATGGAATGAATACTTTTTTTTGGGCGTTAATGGTAAAACAGCTTACAAGTAAGATTACTAGAACTGCTAATTTGGAGAAAAGAGAAGGCATAAATTATATTTGAGAATGAAGTAAAATAACAAAGGACAAATGTAATGATTTCATAGGAAACTATAGGATTTAAATCGTATTTTTGCATAAAAATAAAGTACCAGGTTGAAACCCAACGCTATTGATTTTACACTTTGCGTACTTTTTTCATTATGATTTTTGTCGTGGAACTTTTGTTGTGATGTGTGTGCTGGGTTGAAACCCAACACTATTGATTTTTCATTCGTGACATTTGACTTGATACTTTTGTCGGGATGTATGTGTCGGGTTAAAACCCAACACTACAATATGTATCGTGCCTACGGCACTAATTATTCTGTACTTGTGGATTTTTAATTGTTTTCAAGACCCGTAGGGTCGAGTCATATTGTAACAATGGGTTTCAACCCATTGTACATGATCAAGCCTGCGTATTGAGTTCCGTAGGAACGGTACATTTTATCTTGTGAGGAAAACGAAATTAATGAAGAACCGATATAATAAGTTCAAGTGTAGTTTTGTCATAATGATTGTCAAATGAAAAGGTAATTTTGTCGATTATGTTGTAATCATGATTAGTAAAGTTATTGCTTTGCAATATTTCTTGCAATACTAATCTTCAATCAAAAAATTCTTTTGCTATTAATCATTGATTTACTGACCATAAACCATTATAACATGCCTACCGCTTCATGTCGCCCAAAGAAAACCGTACCGGCAACACAAACCACACAGCTACAGGTTTTCCATGTTGATATCCTGGAGTCCATTTTTGGCTAAAATCATTCATCGCATTGACGACATCGAGTGCTGCTTTGCCCATGCCTGAACCTGGATCGGATAGCAATTCCGCTTGTTCTATTTTTCCGGATTTATCGACAACAAATTTTATCAACGCTTCTCCTTCAAGGTCATTTTTTAATGCCTGCTGCGGATATTTCAGTGAAGCACGGATATACTCAAATAATTTCTTTTCGGCACATTTTGCTTTTTCGGTATCGGAGACTTTGTAATGTTCACAACCTGGAAATCTTGGCATCTGCTCTGCCCGCATATAAATAGGTTCGTCTGCTGGTAACGGCAACTTTGCTTCGACTACTTCATTTTCAGGCATTGGAGCTGGCTTGCTTTCTTGTTGCTTTACTTTTGCGTTTTTTATCGGCTTAGCGACCGTTTTTTCAGGTTTTTCAGGCTTTTCATCGATTGTCGGTACTGTTGAGGTAGAAGAACCTTGATTATTTCCATTAGGTACTTCAATCACTTCTGTTGGTTCCTCCTCTGGAAGTTCTATTTCACTCAACTTGACTTCTTTGGAAGAGCAACTTGATATACTTACCATGATAATAACCCATGTGCAAAAAAACATCCAAAAACTTACTGTACGGTTAGAAACCGTTGAATGATGTGCCAATCGCTGGATGTCAAGCATACTATTTTTTTCTTCTACTTTATACATATCTAAGTAATTTATTGTTGGGATATGATGAAACCTCAATTACAAAACGGCTCTAAATCTTTCCAATTAATCCACCTATCAAAAAACCAAGTTTCATAGTGTATCCTATCCATTAATTGATACTAAATCTCAACATCACTCCCGATCGGATCGTCGTCACTGGAAATGATAGTGTCGTGCGTGGTACTGTCCTCGAATAATCAAAATAGAACCGCAATGCCAGATTTTTATTGACATCGTACTCCACATTCGGGCTGAATGTCACCGTCTTCTGTCCTCTGTTCGACTGACCATCAACGCCTGTTTGTAGGTCATACACTTCCGAAATATCATCTTTCAGTGAATAGGTAAGATTGATCTTTAAATCTTTTCCTTGTGCACTTGTTCCTTTATCCTTCACAAGCTTAGACAAGATACCGCCATCTTTTTTAGTTGGCGTTTCCAATTCTACATCGTCTTTCTTACGCTTCTTAGGTTGTTTTTTATCCTTTTTAAAAGCTTTGAAATTTTTCAATATATATCCTCCTGTCAAACTGATTTCTTTGGCCTTTGTCTCTCTGAGTTGTGCAACATCTATCGTCAAACTCCTTGACATTTTAAAGTCAAAATCGAGCTTCAAATCCTTAACAGTTTTCACACTAACTCCCAAAACTGGTACAAACTGCTCTTGGATAGCCACTGCCGGAACTTCTAATCTCGAGAAGTAATTGGAATTCGGTGATAATTCTCCAAATGGATCACTCGAATTGAACAATGGAGATGTCTGGAAGCTACTCACACGTATCGTCGAAGCATATCCATGTTTGATCGTAATATTGGAAAAGTACTTTTTAATTGGAGCCAATTTGCTCAATCCTGCATAATTCAATTGCCAGTTTGGTAGTGGCAAAAAGGTGTTTTTACTATATACAGATACCTGATCCAACTCTACATCATAAGCAGATTGATTGGTATAAGTCGCTATAAATGCCGGAACTGTTACATTGATATTCGTAGGTCCATATCCACCTGGATAATGTGGATCTTGCCCATAAACACCCGGATTATCTATATTTGGCAATCTTCTTGCGATGATCTCTCTATTAGATTTGAAGAGTTCGTACAAGCCATGACTATTCTTAAATAAGGTATTCAAAGCCAAAAAAGAAGCATCATAAGAACCAACATCGTACAATGCCAATTGCTGAAACTCATCGCCTGTTTTATCTGTTTTTCTGAATACTTCATTGTGTGTTTCTTGGTAATTTTTCTTCAAGGAAATATCTATACTGAAGTCCTTGAATGGCTCTATAAGTGTCTTGACATCTATAGAGTGTCGCTTCGTTTGGATCAACCCTTCATTAAATTTCGTACTTGGGTTAAACCATTCTTGATTGCGTAATAGCCAATTGCCTTGACCTTGAATATTGGGTTGAAATCCAGCTATAAAGTCCCAACCTGGAGCAGAAAAGCCCTCACTCTGACCCAATAGTTTTGACTGCGGCATAAATCCTGGGATCTGTGTCGTACGGTCATCTTTATAATTGACCTTTACAGACCTTACCAACATCAATGGACGCAACAAAATACGCTCTACGATTGAAGGATCCCTTGGCTTATCATCTTTTTTATCTTTTGCCTTTGGATCGTTCTTATTTTCACCATCTTCTGTCACACTATCAACCGTCGCCATTTTCTCCGCTTCTACTGCATCGACACCTGCACTCTTATCTCTCGTAGATACATTTCTTTGGCGTTGCTGTGGTTGTTGACGTGTGGTTTGTCGAACGGCTTTGCCTGTTTCTATTGATTTTAAATACTTAGATTTAGCATACAATTTACTAAAATCGAGGGAAACGTTCATACTTGAATTTTGCCCATTGCGAATCCTATTTCCCAATAATGTTCCCTCGTCATCTATGGTTATCAAACTACCTGCATCCCAACCATAACTGGCTCTGTAATCCGCACCGGCAGTGATCCAATCCAAGATGGGAATACTTCTAAATGGCAACTTATAGTTCAAAGATACATCATGCGTATAGGCTTTGGAACGTCCTAATGTACGGAGATTTCGGTTTCTATAATAATTCGGATCGTCCGTGGCATTGACTATAT
The DNA here is from genome assembly GCA_964399855.1 of uncultured Aureispira sp. Taxonomy (GTDB): domain Bacteria; phylum Bacteroidota; class Bacteroidia; order Chitinophagales; family Saprospiraceae; genus OLB9. The sequence continues at coordinate 7,143 of CAYNSF010000038.1, forward strand.
CACGATACAAATTGCCATCTTCATCACGGAGACTTCCTTTTTCATCTACGAGTGTACGCTCTTCCAATGTATTGGCAACACCGACATATCTGAGTTGGTCAACGATAGCATTTGTCCTCGCTCTATACCCAAATCTTAATGATTTTGTCAAATCCCAATCAAGAACATAATTTCTTTCCCAATTAAAGCGATTGTCATCAAAAGCATAAATCGGTACCAATGGCTGTCTAAATGTACGCCTATTGAGCTGATCAACCATTTTAGAGGTAAAAGAAAAATTATTGGGTAATATACTAAAATTGAAGTCAGAAAGTATTTTCAAAGCTTTCACCTTGATGAACTTCAATGGCTCAATATAAGTCGATTTTCTGGCAAATATATATTCAAGTCCCAATGCTCTCGACACTTGTTTGTCTTCTTGTAGTAAGAAATTGGACATGCTATTTTCGGTATATGCGTAAGATATACCAAAATTGGATGGCGACCATGGTTTACCTGTTCCGCCTGCCATTACTTTTGCATTTGTAACGGTAAATGTTTTGATAGTGACTTCCTCACGTGCCAATGAACGGATAGAATCCCGCGCATGATCGTTGGTAATCAAGCTCAGCTTATCCCGTACTCTGATATCTTGGTCAACAGGATCAAATTCTGGTGTAACTATCGTCTTTTGGTATTGTGCATACACGGGTACTACAAGCTGTGCCGCTTGGGGTACGAGCTTGCCCGCATCCAAATTAATCGCTGCATCGTATTGTAACTTTTCCTCTCGCATACGTTCATGAAGCCGATTGTCAAGACTTCCAAATCCTGTACTTGAATATTCTCCTGCAAGGTTTATTTCTCCCAAATCTGCTATCTGCAACTGTAGTCGGCTTTGTGCAGCCCATGAAAAATCTTCATTATACCCTGTCACACGCATCTCATTGACCCATATTTCTCCACTTACAAATTTTTGTGTCGATCTATTCTTTACAGATATTTCGATAACCTTTACTGTTCCTAATGACGGATTACCTACCATTCGAATGACATCGCCTTTATCAGGATTGATGACGGCTTCGATGATCGAATCTCTAGCATTGATACTATTGGCTATACGTATGCGTCGTAATCCAAGCAAGCTATCTAATGGAAGGTTGATAATGTTTCTTTCAGGCCAGACGTTTGATGGTCTTTGGTTCGTATGCCCTGGATCACTTTTAGAAATCGTCAAAGGCAACTCGTATTCATAGTAGTTATTGGACATTTTACGTCTTTCTGTTGTATATAGATTGGTCGTATCCACAGGGAAATCTTTACCCAACCTCACGACTACCGATATATCATGGTCTTGGATCGTATCTCCAACGATATTCAACAAATTTTCTGCATGGACGAACATTTGCAAGCGCTTATACAAGGCAAGATTAACATTGGCTATCTTCGTCATACCAACCTCACAAGTCTGTGGAAGATTCCTAAACTTGAGTGCCATGGATCGTTCATCTTGTAAAGTTTGAGCTAACTGTCCGAATGACCGTGTACGTATCGTTCCTGTTGGGGTTTGATATCTGAAGGGTAACTTATCAGAGTTCTCTTCGATACCTACATCGTCTATACTAAACTCAAGTGCGGCAATGCCATCTTGTACTTCTTCGCATATCGGTGCTTGCTTTCTCCAGATACTACGTTGCAACTGAAACTCTGCTAATCTGAAAGTCTTTGGTGTTTCAAAATCGGTAAAATACATTCTCATAAACTGGATACCTCTGAAACCATTGATTTCTCCAACTTTTGTTCCCGAGTTTAATGGAATCTGTAATCGATACCATTTTTGATGTAAGCCTCCAGCTTCAATTATTTTAGTTTCACGCAAGTATTGACTTATAGATCCTGTATCCAATTCATTGGTATTGTCAAGCCTTCTGATATCCAAAACATATTCATAAAAGGCTTCGGTCTGATCCAACGATTTATTGTTATTGATATCCTCCGTGTCAGGATAGTTATTTCCTCTGACAGAAGTTTGGGCATTTAACGCATTCCCATTATTGAATGGTGTATTTCCTTGTGGCCCATTAAAACGTTTCATCCTATCCAAAAGTGACGGCAAATGTTGTAATGACTGATCATTAAAAAATTTAAAATCATCATTCGCTGGGTCAGAAGCTATTTCCGTAATATTGATAAGTCCATTTTCGATCATCCAGGATTCGTATTTGATAGCTTCCTGTGCATTGTCCATACCGTCGAGACCTAAATCCTGACTTGGCCCTTCTTGGAGATCAAATCCATTGACCAATGGAATACTTACCGTAGCACGACCATACGCCGTGTTGAGTACTGGAACTCTTCGTTGTGTAGTTGGCAAGGCATTTTCGAAAAACAATAAATTGTCTTTGATGATATCTTCTGATACACTCCCGAGATTGAATACGATTTTTCCAGATTCTCCGAATACTGCTTTTATACTATCGCCACGATCCATAAAAGGATTGAGCATCCAAAATTCGATACTTTCATAGTTGGCTGTTTCAAAATCCGAATTAGGGAAATATCGCTGAATACCTGCCCAACGTGAAGCCGGATCTTTAAGTACGATCTTACTATCTACTACATCAAATCCACTACTGTATCCTGGGTGTCCGTCCCTATTATCAAAATTATAAGGTCCTCTTTCATTGGGATAATAACTGATATCGAAAGTAAATAATTGCTGTTGCTGACCAGGCTGTACCTCCCTATTCCTGAAAAGTTGATTCTGATTGAGAATCATGGTATAAGGATTCACATCATCAACGCCTCTATTTCTATTTGTACCCAGATCCAATGTACTCCAATTAAGTAAAGCTCGATTTGCATTGCCAGCCAGATGATTGACCAAAGACGACTCTCTAAATTTAGTCGCATCCGTACTCAACTCGGCCGGGATACTTGACAATGACCACTGATTGACATTGAATCCTCCAAGGTTAAATCCCGAAACTGCACCCTCAAAGTCGTCAAGATTGGCGATACCCTCATCTTCAATCACATCATTGCCATTATAGTCTGAATACTTCAAGTTGATACCATTTGCGTGACCAGGTTTCAATCCTGCTACTTCTGCTGTGAAATTGAGCATAGACTTTTCTGACGTACTATAGAAAGGCAACTTATCCACAAGCTTGGTAACGAATGGTACTTCATTGGAATAGTTGAAATCAAGCCCGAATATCCGGTTACGAATTGGGTCATCGCCTATATTTATCTTTTGTGTGATCGGTCGTTCTGACAATCTCAAATAAGTCGCACCCAACGATGAACGCTTATTGAATTGATATTCTGCCCTTAGTCCAATCATGTTTTTTTGCTGCAAACTAAATAGCGAATTGTCCTCAAAGGATACATTGATCGGTGTTCCTTGCGATAGATAAGCGGGATTGATGATACGGAGCTTACCCAAAGAATAGTCAATTTCATAATCCAACCCTTCTACAAGCTGCTTTCCTCCTGCTGACACACGCACTGAACCTTGTGGTATATAAAAGCCCAAGCTAAACTCTCCGTTGGAACTGCCTGACTTTACCTTTCCAACCATTCTAAATTTATTCTGTGTCAATCCGGTATGCTCGGTAACAGCCTGTATCTGGCGATATAATTCGGTGTATCTGAATCTCGATAATGCAGATTCTATCCCGATTGTATCTAAGTTATACTTTTCGACCATCAATTTACCTATTCGCTCTCCTGTCAAGTGGTCGCCAAAAGGTTCTAATACAGGGAAAACGATGCTACCTGTTCGCTCAATAACCGTAACATCGGGTATATAGTCAAAAAATCCGTCCGGCTGTGGATCGCCAAAACGGTTCAGATTATCTAAATTAAACAACTCCAATATCGGAATCTTGATCAATATTGGATCCGGTATATATCTTTTGAGTGAGCCGTCCGTAAAATCATCCTCATAAAACACATCAAATTCAAAATCTGACGGGTTAAGTGAACTTGTATTTAGATTATAGACGTTTTTCATCATCAGCTCCCACATAGGTGTGTTGACGATCTGGTTGGTTGATTTCAAGAGCTTGACGAAGTGTACTTTGGGTGGCTCTACTCTTGTGGTATCCGCTTGATTTGCTGGATTGATTGAGTTGAGTGACAACTGACCTATCTGATAAACCGCATTTGGATTGGATGTATAGTAATAGTTGTACGCTACACCAAGTACTTGATTGGGTCTCAATCGGACATTCAGGGATAAAGTACCCAATTTTGGGTTGTAGGTATATTCAGAAGGGTTTAATCGACGACCACGGAATACTTCAAAATCCTTAGTACGCTTGAGTAAAAATTCTGGTCCTTCAAGGATATTCGTGACCTTATCAATGTCAACAATATTTTTGGAATTTTGTAGCTTTTCATATATGTCATTGGCCTTATTATCAGGAAGCAATTCGCCAAAATCATCACGATCACTTCCAAGATAGTTAGTTGCAGAATTTGGATTGGTAGAATGTCTGCGGTCAGCCTCTGCAAGGTCAGCAATCGCAGCTATCATGTTAGAGTTTTCTTGAAATTCCGGTCTGTCATCCGATATCCAAACCTCTATCTGTGCTATCTGATGCGGTGTACTTATATACGGGATATTCGATAAAGCTCTTTCATATACATCCCTGTTATAATGCGAGATGAAAAAGTGCCTGTCAGCATCATATTTATTTGGAGTAAGGGTAAATTCTTGCTCCGAAACGCCATTTTCAATCCGTATAGAGTTATTTTTTGAACGTTGCTGAGATATTAATCCAGTCAATCTCAACCGAGCAAACTGCACTTCTGCTTTCAGTCCAAATAAACTTTGTGCGCCTTGTATCAGGTTGCCTCTCAATGGCATACTTACATTACCTGCTTCGATTTTTTTGATGATATCATCTTCGGAGAATGCATCCGAATCAAAAGCAAGCTTTGTCTTTCTGTCAAAGTCAAAAGTCGATTGTGTATCGTAATTGAAGTCGAGATCAAGCTTTTTACCGATTTTACCGTTGACATTCATTTTAATCTGTGTCCTAAAATCCGGCTGACTTACACGCTGTTGAAGAATCGTCAATCTTGGGTCATTTCTTCGTGTGTAGAGCCATTCAAGATTAAGGTCAACTCTACCTTGTGGCTGGATATTGACTTCTGTACCACCAAATAATCGGTCTATCAAGCTATTTTGCAAGTCAATCTTATCAATCGGGTCTATGCGTCCTGATTTTGATTTTTTATCAGATTTTATACCGCCCAATGTATTGAAATACCTTCGCTCCTGATCCTCGGCTACATAATCCATATATTCATCAAAGGTCATATACGTCGGTGTCCGGTAGTATTCCTCTCCTATCTTCTCATATATGATGTATTGGTTCGTTTCAGGATCGTACTCTACCTTTTGCTTGATTTCCCTGGATGTGATATCAAAAGGGTTATACTGCTTATCAGTCATGAAGTCGCCCTTACGATCTACCAAAGGTATCGTATCCAGACCAATAGTTTTCTGTATTTCATGATTAAATGGATCCGGGAGGCTTCTCGAAGGTACCGAAGCGGCTGTCATCTGAAACACCCAACCCAAAACCAATATACAAACTAAAAAACGCTCTTTAAAAGCCATAAATATCACACTATATTTTTATCGGAAAGTTCCGTTTTTTACAATTTCTCTATAAGTCAATGATGAATAACGATATTTGCACTCAGAATCGTATAAAATACGTTAAAAATATTTTAATTTAACTCATTTGCTTGAGTGCAATTTTTATCAATTCCTGCACCGAAGTGATTTCTGGTTGCTTGCTTAGTATCTGTTTTACATTTTTTTCTACGATCGGTTTCGGAAATCCAAGTGCTATCATGGCAAAAACAGCCTCTTGTAATATAGGCTGTGCTTGCATACTCACTGAGGCTATCTGCTCCTGACCGGTTTCTTTTACTACTTTGTCTTTTAAATCGAGAATAATACGCTTAGCTGTCTTTGGTCCAACACCTTTGGCTTTACTGAAAGCGTGTGCGTCGTCATGAATGATAGCCGTCCTTATCTCATCGGGATTCATATAGGAAAGTATCACTCTTGCCGTATTCACACCGATACCTGTCACGGATATCAAATGTATAAAAATAGAGCGTTCGTCATCGTCAAAAAAGCCATATAATGACTGATCGTCTTCTCGGACATTCAGGTAGGTATATATCTTAATCTTACTCAGTCCCTCTAATTTAGAGTAGGTGTTCAAACTGATATTGACATGATAACCTACACCGTTACATTCTACATAAATGAATGCTGGGTTTTTATAGGTAATTTCGCCGTTGAGATATGCTATCAAAACATTCGATTTTAATAAGTAAACAATCAATATGACTAAAGTGAAATTTCTATCAATTTAGTATAAAAGTGCAAAGTTATTAAAATATTACATATTTCAATCTTTTACAATATGAAAACATAAGGTTTGGAAACTATTTTTTGTCGCTTCCCATAAGTTGCGTCCTGAATTTTTCCCATTTCCACGCTGTTGCCATGATGTCGCTGACATCGTATTTTGGTTCCCAACCCAATAGTGATCGTGCTTTGGAATAATCAGAATAAATAGCTACCACATCGCCTGGTCTCCTTGCGCCGAGCTTGTAGTCCAGTTTCATTCCCGTTTCCTGCTCAAATGCAGCGATGATTTCTAAGACCGTAAGTCCATTACCGATACCGACGTTAAAAACATCTACGGATGGTACTTGCTTGCCGTCGTAAATATATTGCAACGCGAATGTATGTGCTCTCGCCAGATCCATGACGTGGATATAGTCTCGAATACAGCTGCCATCTCTTGTAGGATAGTCATCGCCAAATACTGTCATGCCACTTCGTCTGCCGATAGCTGTTTCCGTGATGACTGGAACAAGATTTTGCGGTGGATTGATGGAAGATTCGCCCAATATACCACTTGGATGTGCTCCGGCAGGGTTGAAATATCGCAACAAAATGCCTTTCATTTTCGCATTATTCAATGTGTCTCGGATGATTTGTTCTCCTATCTGCTTGGTGCGACCATAAGGAGAAGCCGCTTCCTGCCAAGGTGTTTCCTCATGGACAGGACTTGCGGCTGCATCGCCATAAACCGTACAACTCGAACTAAATATAAAACCCTGAACACCATATTTTAACGAAAGCGAAAGGATATTGATAAGGGATTCGAGATTGTTTTTAAAATATAAAAGTGGCTTTTCTACGGATTCGCCAACGGCTTTTAAGGCTGCAAAATGAATGATACCACTGATATCCGAATGTTCCTTAAAAATCTGTTCACTTGCATCCGTATCACATAAATCTATCGGATAAAAAGGTACGTGAATACCCGTTAGTTTATAAATAGCCTCCAATGCATAGGTATCGGAATTGCAACCATTATCCACACAGACTACATCATATCCATGTTCTATCAAGTCGATGATCGTATGGCTTCCGATATATCCAGTTCCGCCTGTTACCAATACTTTTTGTTTCATATACAACACATTTTATAATCCATTGACATTATTTTGGCAAGATAATACAAAATGTCGTTTCTTCATTAGGTTTTGAAGATTTTACATAAATTTTTCCTTTATGATATTCCTCTACGATACGCTTGACCAAGGACAATCCAAGCCCCCAACCTCGTTTTTTGGTAGAAAATCCAGGCTTGAAAATCGTCTTAAACTGTGATTGAGGAATGCCGTGTCCAGTATCGCTCATCTCTATCAATACTTGGTTTTTTTGCTCATAAATACGGCAAGATATCGTACCTTTTCCGTCCAAAGCATCCAACGCATTTCTTATCAGATTTTCAATAACCCAGGCGAATAGATGCTTATTGATATTGGCATATATCGGTTGCTCAGGAGCATAAAAATCAAAACTAACCTTACTCGGCGAGCGTCGTATGAAATAATCTTTGACTTCGTCTAACTCTGCAAAAATATCCATTTTCGTAAGGATAGGCTCCGAACCAATCTTCGAAAACCGTTCAGCTACCAACTCCAACCTGTCCACATCTTTGCGCATCTCTTCAAAGATATCCAAATCCGCTGGATTGTCATTGTAGGTGTCTTTCAATACTTCTATCCACCCGATGATAGCGCTAATAGGTGTACCGAGCTGATGCGCCGTTTCTTTGGCCATACCTGCCCAGACTCGGTTTTGTTCCGAACGCCTCGACGAACTGAACATCACATATCCCAATGCGATATACAAACCCACCAAAAGCCCTTGGACGTAAGGGAATAATTTGATATAATTCAGCAATGGCGAGTTGAACCAATAGATATACTGTGCGTATCCCGTTCCCTCAATCGGTTTCTCTCCGGAATCTAAAAATTCCTGCTTCTTACGCTGCAAAAAGGCAGGATTTTCAAGGTCTTTGGCATTAAAAGTCTGTCCGTCAAGATGCCCAGATTCATCCTCAAAAATGACCGGCAAAGGAAAAGACTCGATAATCGTCTGTAAAAAAGTGATATCCGCCGCATAATCCTGACCAACATCCTGCTTGATCAACTCTTTCAGCGCTTGCTTAAACAGAAAAACATGCTTTTCTTCTTTTTCTTTGAGGTTTTCAGCCAAAAAATTGGAATATAGTATCGTCAAAAACAATATCATTGCACCCATTACCATAAGTAAGAGCTTCCACCTGTTGTTTTTGTTAAATAAGAATACTATATTATTCAAATACGCTTTTTATATAATTATAACGGTGTATTAATCATCTGATATTGTACTTATTCCCAAAATTTGTACCATTTATCTTTAAACAAAACATTATGGGACATTTTGTTGCAAATCTGCACGTCCTTTTTAGCAAATATCACAAAACATTTCCACAGATTAGCAAATAAATCTTAATAATTGTCGGAATGGTCTTATTTTTGCACTCATTTTTATTAAAAATTGTAATTATAATATCAATATCATGGATTTTAAAAACTTAGTTGCGCACTGTAAAGAATATGGATTTATCTTTCAATCCAGCGAAATATATGACGGACTAAGTGCCGTATATGATTATGGTCCCTACGGTGTAGAGCTTAAAAACAACATTAAGGCTTACTGGTGGAAATCTATGGTGCAGATGCACGAAAACATAGTTGGTATCGACTCTGCTATTTTTATGCATCCAAAAACATGGAAGGCATCTGGTCACGTTGACGCTTTCAATGATCCATTGGTAGATAATAAAGATTCCAAAAAACGATATAGAGCCGACCAGCTGATAGAGGGTTACGCCGAAAAAATAGAGCAAAAAATCATCAAGGACGTAGAAAAAGCCAAAAGCAAATATGGTGATGCCTTTGATGAAGCGCAATTTAGAGCGACTAATGCACGTATCATCGAACGTCAGCAGCAAATCGATACTGTACTTTCGAGACTTGGCGCTGCCATGAAAGCGGGAGATATGGGCGATCTGAAAGCACAGATAGAAGATTATGAAATCGCTTGTCCGGAAAGTGGCTCTAAAAACTGGACAGAAGTGCGCCAGTTTAACTTGATGTTCAACACGCAGTTGGGTAATATCGCAGGAGAAGAAGGGAAACTGTACCTAAGACCCGAAACAGCACAAGGTATTTTCGTCAATTTCCTGAATGTACAAAAATCTACCCGGCAAAAAATACCATTTGGTATAGCACAAATCGGTAAAGCTTTCCGTAATGAAATCGTAGCACGACAGTTCATATTCAGAATGCGTGAATTCGAACAAATGGAAATGCAGTTTTTCGTGCGTCCCGGTACAGAAATGGAATGGTATGCATATTGGAAAGATGCTAGACTAAAATGGCACAAAGCCTTGGGCACTGCGGACAACAAACTCCGATATCATGACCATGACAATCTCGCTCACTATGCCAATGCAGCCGTTGACATCGAATTTGAGTTTCCATTTGGATTCCGAGAGCTTGAGGGTATCCACTCCCGTACAGATTTTGACTTGACACAACACCAGGAACTATCCGGCAAAAAGCTTCAATACTTCGACCCGGAACAAAACGAAAATTATGTTCCTTATGTCGTGGAGACATCCATAGGTTGTGACCGTATGTTCTTAGCGATACTTTCAAATGCGCTGAAAGAAGAATCCGTACCAGATGCCGAAGGTCAGGAATCGACAAGAATCGTCATGAAGTTGCATCCTGCACTTTCTCCGGTTAAAGTTGCCGTACTCCCATTACTGAAAAACAAGGAGCAGCTTACAGATACTGCAACAAAAATATATAACGACTTAAAACGTCATTTCAACTGTCAATATGATGAAAAAGATGCTATCGGTCGTAGATATAGAAGACAAGATGCCATTGGTACACCGTATTGTGTAACGATAGACTTCGATACACTTGAAGATGGAACAGTAACGATAAGAGATAGAGATTCACTCGAACAAACAAGAATCAAGATAGAAGATATCCGCCTTTTTATCCAAGATAAAATTTCGATGGATAATATTCTTTGATACGAAGAGCTGATTTGAAATATAGGTTAAACAGATTATGGGTTTATGGGTGTAAAGGTTTAATTGGTTGTCGGTTGATGGTTGTCGGCTTGAAGTGTGAAGATTAGTTTATGGCATTGCAAATTTATTTGCAATAAAAAATCGTAATACGTCAATCAAAAATAGTCAATCAAAAAAATAATTCATAAATTTCAACTTTCAATTCATTAATCATTTTAAATTTATTTTTATGAACATACAATTGTCACAATTGAAGTACCTGATAGCGTTGGTCAATACGCGAAGTTTCAGTGAAGCTGCTGATTTTTGCTATGTTTCGCAACCAGCTATAAGTATGGCTATAGGAAGGCTTGAGGAAGAACTCGGAATCGTACTTTTCGACCGCAAAAGCAATCCTATCATGCTCACTGAAAAAGGAGAAGTTGTGGTATCTCAAGTGCAAAAAATCTTAGAAGATTTCGCTATTTTAGAGCAAATAACTGCGGAGCTTCAAGATCTGGAACCGCAAGGAGAGCTAACTGTAGGTATTCTCCCTACTTTAGCGCCATATCTTATACCACTATTTTTGAAGAAATTTAGTGAAGATTTCCCTAATATACAGCTTTCGATAGAAGAATATAGCACAAAGGTTATTCTTCAAAAACTCAAAAATTCGGATATTGACGTTGCGCTACTCGTTACACCGATTGAGGACAAATTGCTCATATACAACACTTTGTTTTATGAAGAATTCTACCTTTATACGCACGACAAGACAAGTAAAAAGAAAGTAAGTCCCAAGGATATAGATTACTCAAATTTATGGTTGCTGGAAGAAGGTCATTGTATGCGTCAACAGATGATCAATATATGCGAGTCCCGAGACAAAAGCCACAACAACATCACCTATAATGCGGGAAGTATCGAGTCACTTATTAATATCACCGATACCAATAACGGTATGACAATTATTCCAGAACTCGCAGTTAGAAACCTTACCGCCGATAGAAAACATAGAGCGCTCCCATTTGCTTCGCCAAAGCCGGTCAGAGAAGTCAGTATTATCTACCACAAATATACGCCCAAGATGATACTCATCAATCCGCTTATGCATACCATACTAAACAGTTTACCACCTTTTCTCAATACAAAAGTTGATAATAGTAAGAAAATACCTATAGATTAATATTGCATTGATATTCGTAAAATACGGTACTAAAATATACAATAAATCATGTACACCACCTCACTATAAGTTCACATTAGTAAGCGACTAAATTATATTATCAACACACCAAGATGAAAGTATAGAATAGGTAAAATTATATCATTTTCTAACCATAAGAAGTTTAAAAAATCATTTCTCCGAAATATCGGGTCTGAAAACTTCACATCCAATTGACTCAAACCTACACCGGCACCGATTTTCAATGTTTTTAAAACATTATGATTGAGATCAATATACCTGTCATAACCGACACCAAATCCACGCAACGTTCTTTCTACATGCCCATCTACCGTTTCGGTATAGGCATTATTGGCTCTGAATACTTTTTGCTCTAATTCAGATTTGTAATAGCGGTAATTAAAGAAAAAGTAAATCTCATTTTTGCCATCATCAGAGGTTTTAAATCTAAGTTCAGGTCTGATCCTATATCCGTTTGTTCCCTTTATACCTTCCGTATTAACCAGACTATACGTAAAAATATATCCTGTCTCCAACCCGATAGAGATTTTATCCGACAATGAAATTGCATGACTCAATTGTATAGCTGGTACGCTATTCATTAGAGCTGAAAAAGTAATACCCAAATTGTATTTTGCCTTAGTAGTATCGGTATCAACTGCACCGAAATGTGCCGTGCTATACCCTATCAAAAAAATCAAGGCAATAAGTGACCTTTGCTTTACGGCAGATCGCACAGAAAATAGATGATTTACCATATTGCGCATCATAATTGGATTCTACTTAACAACCTTATATCTGACTCATCTGTGATATCATATTGAAAGAGTGCACTGTCAGACACTACGATCAACTTATCATCATTGACTATCAGATCGTATCCTTTGAAGCCCGCATAACTTCTAACTTTTATTGGCTTAGTTGGTTGCTCAATATTAAATACGACTAATCCATCGATCTCATCACACACGAAAAGGTGATTTTTGCCGAGTCCAAGTCCACGTGGATTTGACATTTCTACTATATTGAGTTGTTTCACAGCATGCAAATTGCCAATATCATAGACCCTTAATTGGTTAATTTGTCTTCCCCAACCACATTCTAAAGAGACCGTTGACAACGTAACATAAGCAATATTGTCTCGTGCTACTATCGGATCTCTTGTGCAGATTTCCTGACCGATGATGTTATTGTACTGACTCACACTTTCCCTTATCGGAATGCCTTGTTCAGCTATGCGATATATATACATATTGTTGGCCGACCCAATTAGCAACAATCCGTCGTGATAATACAGGGATTCGATATCAAATCCCACATTCTTTTTATCTATCTGCACGGGCGATGATGCAATACTCACATCAAATGTGGTTAACTGTGTTTTTGATACGACATAAAGCCTATCACCGATAGGGAGCATCGTGGCGTAAGATCCGGATTTTGTACCGGATGAAGGGTCAATTTCATTAAGTGAAGAATCACTACTACACGACATCGCAAGTAGCGCAATAAGTAAAATAATCAGTATATTATGTCTCATCTTTATCAATGATTTAATTTGTTTCACATTTTGGATTTGTAAGCTCTTCCAATTTCCACTCCACAAAAATACCTTTAGTCGCATCATAACACTCAAAATATCCAGTATAACCCAATGGATATAACTCACGAACAGACGGATCTTCTATAGGATATTGGTCTTTAATCACGGAGATAACAGATATATTGTCAAAATTGGAAATGTCTATCACTATCAAATGTCGTCCGTTATCGGCATATAATGTATTTTGCAGTATGGTAAATTCCCTATTGCCGGGTATCTGCCAAAAATACTTTTTTTCAGGTCGTTCTGGATCGCCATTGTCAATAACATGAATACCTTTAAACTGCTCATTGATGAAAATGTAAGGATCTTTTGTTACAATTTTACCCAATTCTCCAAAAGGTCTCGGAGCAGTACTTTGGATACCCGAATAATCATCATAGGAATAATAAACAGGCTTCATGCCTTCTATAACATGGTCTTTCTCACAGCTCAAAGTCAACATCGAGCACATCAAAACTAAAATCCAGAAAACGATTGGTCTCTTCATACCTATAAATGAATTAAAACCGTATTTTGACCATTATTGACAAATACTTAGTACAAAAATAATAACATTGAAGCATGTATGGAAGTTTTCTATTGAATTTTTATGTTAGGGAATCCATGCCGTTGAATTAGTGGATTTAAAGTGTCTTTCTATGAAGATTGGTGGTTTAATATCTCAGGTTATCCAAGAAAAAAATGCTCGTGATTTGCCTCTTATCCTGAAGGATGAACGAGCATTTTTTCGACTTCTCCCTTGCAGGGCTGGAACAAAAAACCAAAAAACAGGTGTAATCGCCAAAAAAACCATAAAAAGAAGCTATTCAGGCTCCACAATGAAAAAATGCTCGAGTAAGCAGTATAACGACCACAATATTCCTACTCTACAAAGGGTTGAATAAAAAAAAGAGACGCACCACCAACGGATGCATCTCTTTCCTGTATTGTATGACTAATAATAATTATCTTGAAAATGACCACAATTCAATTGAAGCCAACAAACTGTCATCTGTCCATTGTCCTCTGTCCATTGTCCTCTGTCATCTGTCCATTGTCATCTGTCCACTGTCATCTGTCCACTGTCCATTGTCAACTGTCAATTGTATCAATGAATACCCAATTTTGTTTTTAATAGTGGCATTAGGTCTTCAGATTCTGCTGCATGTAGTATCATACCGCCACTTGCATCAAATATCATGGTATAGCCACCGTCTTTACCCAGTTTGTCGATCTCTTCCTTTACCTTATCAATGATTGGTTTGTAAAGATCCTCTCTTTTGTTGGCCAACTGTTGCTGAATATCGGTTTCGAACTTCTTGATCTCTTCTTGCTGCGCTACCAATACTTCTTCTTTCTGCTGCATTTGTACTTTTGACAATGTACCACTGTTAGCCTCAGCCATATACTTCTTGTATTCCGCTTCAAATTTAATGACCAATTCTTCTCCCTTGGCAACCAAATCATTCTGCATTTTCTGCAATTCGTTGTCTGCCAACTTCATGTCTGGCATATTCGCTAATAATTCCTGTGTATTTACGTATCCAAATTTTTGTGCATTCAGATTTAAAGACATTAAGAAAGTTAGTGCAATACTTAAAAAAGTGTACTTCATTCTATTATTTGTTTTGATTTAAAAATATGATTATAAAATGTTTTTTGCTGTTCATAAGTTAACAATCATTACATTCTTAACTTAATATTATAAAAAGTTTAAAAGAAAATTTTCAACTTTCAATGCTCAATTTAAAAAACCTATTCAGGCTCAAATCCTAATACGATGTTGAATTTACCATACGATCCGCTTCCGGATACGGTCTTATCAAATCCCCAACCGTAGTCAAATCCAAGCAATCCGAACATCGGCAAAAATACTCTTGCCCCGAATCCTGCCGAACGTTTGAGATCAAAAGGATTATACTTTTTGAACGTTTCATAAGCATTACCACCTTGTACCCAGCTCGTCACATAAATCGTCGAATTGGGATTGAGTGATAACGGATATCGCATCTCCAATGTAAATTTATTGTACAATGGTGCGCCTGGAGAGTTGCCCAAAGAGTTTGTACGACCGTTTCCGTCGATATCTGATACATCATAACCTCTCAATGATATGATCTCCCGACCTTGCAAACCCACATTTTGGTTGTTGATACCGTCTCCACCCAATTGGAATCGCTCAAATGGCGAAATACCGATGTCATTATTGAATGTTCCCATTAATCCCATTTTGACAGATGACGCTACCACAAACTTATCAAATAAATTAAAGTACCATTCAGACGTGATCTTCCATTTGTGGTATTCAAGCCATTTGAACCTGTTTGCCTCCTTTAGCTCATTGATTTTTGCTTCAATATCTGCTTCTGTTATAGGTCGTGCCGGACCATTTTCATACCTAAGATCTCGTATGATTTCATTGCGTTGATCTTCTGTTGGTACAAACGTATTATCTTTTCTAAACAACGAATACGGTGGCGTAATCTGCAATGACAAAGATACTCTCGAACCATTACGTGGATACAAAGGATCACTTACACTACTTCTCGTGATATTCTGCGTAATACTGAAATTATTGAACTTACCTACTGAAACTGGAAATCCTCCGCTGACAAATTTATCAAGATTGATCTGTTCAATATTTAAGGTAGTACTGGATGAAAAATAATCATCCGGCCATTTCAACTGCGATCCCAATCCTACGTATCCTCGAGTGATACCCAACTTCCCACTTCCAGAAAGTGTGTAGTCAAATGCTGTATGAAAGGCTCCAACAGTGAAAGACCTCGGTTTTTTACCACCAAGCCAAGGCTCTGTAAATGAAAAATTATAAGATTTGAAAAATCGGCTATTTGATTGCAGACGCAAAGACAATTTTTGTCCATCTCCTTGTGGTAGTGGACTCCATGTTGACCTATCCTTTACATTGGCTATAGAGAAATTATTAAACACAACCCCTAAAGTACCAATCAACCCACTAAATCCTCCATAACCGGCTGACAATTCCAACTGGTCAGAGGGTTTTTCTTCCAATTGATATTCTATACTTACCGTACCTCTATTTTGATTTACAGGGTTTTCGATGCCAAGCGACTCTGGATTGAAGTATCCAAGAGCGATGATCTCTCGCTGCGAACGAATGATATCCGAACGGCTAAATTTCTGTCCTGGACGCGTTCTGATTTCCCGTCTTACTACATTTTCGTTAGTACGGTCATTTCCTCTGATGACGATATTATCAATCGTAAACTGTGGACCTTCAAAAATCCGCATTTCTATATCAACAGAATCCTGCTCAACGGCGACTTCTACAGGAGTCACATCAAATGCCAAATAACCGTCATCTAAGTAAAGTGAAGAAATATCCCTGCCGTCAAGACTAAATTTTAGCCTATTTTGCAGTAATTCCGGGTTGTAAATATCACCCTTTGAGATACCCAAAACCGTATATAAATATTCGTCATTATACAAGGAGTTGCCTTTCCACTTGATATCTCTGAAATAATGACGGTTGCCTTCGTCGATCTTAATTTCGATCATGACATTTCCGTCTTTTTGACGATATACCGTATCATGTACGATCGTCATATTTTTGTATCCTTCATTTTGATAAAACTTAGACAGGCTTGCTATATCTTCCTGGTATTCCTTGTCGATATATTTAGATTTTTTCAGTAAAGTACCTTTTCTTTTGGTTTTACTCATCTTTTTGCGCAGCTTTCTTGATGAGAATGTTTTATTACCTTCAAATGCGATATCCGATACTTTAACCCTACTATTGGGATAAATCTCAAAAGTCAACCTAACACTTGGTATTTTAGATTCTTCCGGCACTTCAGTTACATCCACCTTAGCATCAAGATTACCTTTACCTACGTAAAATTCTCTGATTTTGGCTTTCGCCAAATCTTTTTGGTCATCCGTGACAATACCACCTTTTGTAAGTATATTTTTCAAGATATCATTTAGGTCTTCATGTTGCGAGGTCTTTACGCCTTTGTAGCTCCATCGGGACAATATCGGTCTTTCGACCAATACAAGACGAAGAAAAATAATATCTCCTTCGATCTTATCAATCAATACCTGCACATCGTCAAACAATCGTAATCGTAGCAATGACTTAATAGCCGTAGGTATATCAGTACCAGGTATCTGCACTTTGCTTCCTTCTTTGAGTCCGGTTATGGATTTAATCGCATTGCGGTCTCTTGTTTCAGATCCCTGTATCGTTATCCCGCCAATTTCATACGTTTTCTTATTGCCATAGCTGAATATATCTTCATTTTGTGCATGAACACGGTCTGATCCCGTCCACAAAGCCAATGTGCAAAAAACAATTCTGAATATGTGCTTCATAAAATATTTTATATTTTGCTCTTACTCCTTTAACGGTACTTTTGCAGAAAATGCTGCACCGAATCTGTTAAAAGTCATAAGATTTAAGATGTTTTTAAAATTTGTTCACTCGTCTTACCAAAACGTCTTTCCCTACCTTGATAGTCTGTAATCGCTTCCAAAAAATGTTCTTTTCTGAAATCCGGCCATAATACCGGTGTAAAATACAATTCCGAATAGGCGATCTGCCACAATAGAAAGTTGCTGATACGTTGCTCGCCACTAGTCCTGATCAGCAATTCCGGATCGGGAATATCTTTCGTACTCAGATAGTTGCTAATATCCGTATCGGACAATGTCTCGGGATTGATGATGCCCTTGACCGTTGCATCCGCAATTTTTTTTGCCGCTTCCGTTATTTCCCATCTCGCAGAGTAATTCAATGCCAAAATCAATGTCATCCGGGTATTATTGCGTGTATTTTCAATGCCTTCATACAAAGATTGTCGTGTTTTACCCGGCAATTTGGACAAATCTCCGATGGCCATAAGTCGTATGTTATTTTTATTGAGCGTAGCCAACTCTTTACGGACTGTATCTACCAATAATGTCATCAATGCATTCACTTCGATACTGGGTCTTGACCAGTTTTCCGTCGAGAAAGCATAAAGCGTAAGATATTGAATACCCAACTCTGCTGCTGCTTCGGTCACTTCTCTGACAGCCGTAACACCATTCCTGTGGCCAAAAACACGTGGTTTGCCCTGCAATTTAGCCCATCTACCATTGCCGTCCATGATGATAGCAATGTGCTGTGGAAGTTTATCAAGATTTATGTCGCTGTCTGACAAAATAAATTTAAGATTAAATATTCGTTATAAGGCGCAAATGTATAAAAAAATATGATGCCTTCACGATATTTCACCCGATAAATTATTGAAGCATAACCCAGTTCTACACTTTTAAATCATTCTTAACAATTTTAGAGCGGAAAACCGGCTTTGGAAAAGTTTACTTCTTGCTGTTCGGAATCATTATTGTTCAGTAAAGCAATATGTATCCATCTCAATTGCTTCATACTGGTTAAAATTTTATTAAAATCAGCTTGTATTAAACACAAACGGATTCGTTAGAAGTTTATATAGTGAATATTTTTTAGTATCATTTTTATAACTATTGCCAAAAAATCATTTGATAATGAAACAGGTATTTAATAATTCAAATTTTAAATGGATTACTTCGGCAGCAGCAGTTATTGCCATTTTATTTGTAGCAGGGCATGTTTGGGCGGATTACAGTGGACATCGCATCCAAACATCGGATTACTCCTTTGTGTCACTGCCTTTGGATACATTTCCGCAGTCTGGCGAGGTCATTCACATTCAAAAGCAGACCAATGACAAGTCTGTTAAATTGTCCATGGAAAATGGTGTCATTACCAATCTTGAAATCGACGGCAAAAAAATAGACGAAGCGGAGTATGACAAGTACAACGATATCATCAGTGAAGTAAGCCCAAAAAGCGGAAGCAAAGGAAACAACCATTTCTTTTTCTTTGGAGATGATGAATACCAGAATTTTGGCTTTGGTGATTTCAAAATATACCGGGATTCGATATCCAAACTTATGAATAACGACTTTTTCAAGGGATTTCAGTCGTTGGGCGAGTTAGATTTAGACCAGATAATGGGCGAACTCAGCAAGCAGTTTGAAAATCTTGATTTTGGACAACAGGCGGATAGTATGTGGTTGCAGATGAAAGAACCGGGCGGATTTAGTTTTAATTTTAGGTTTCCGGATGATCGTGATTTCCGTGACAACAACGGTCTTTGGATGGATGAAATGGACAAAGACGCAACAGCAGATACACCTAAAGATGTCAATCTGACCGATATACTTGGCAAGGCATTAAATGAAGACGGTATATTAATACCTAAAAAAATGAACAAGGTAGAGTTAACCGGTAAATACCTGAAAATCAACGGTGAAAAACAACCGAATAATCTCTTTGAGAAATACAAACGCATACTCGAAGATGAGTCAGGCATTGAACTGAATAAAAATTCAAAACTCAAATTTGATATCGAAGGTAAAACGCCAAAACGAAAATATCGTTCGTTCTAATACGATATCTTAGAAGTATTAAACATCATACAAAAGATATTCTTTAGGTCTTTTTTCCACGTTTATATATGATAAGTCCATCCAGGAAGTTGCGGAGTATCTGGTCTCCAGCTTCCTTATAATTTGGGTGGTCGTCCTTACGAAACAGATCATTGAGCGCTCCTTTCGTGATATTAAATTCCTTGAGCTTGAGTATCTCAATGATGTCTTCATCCCTGAGGTGAAGAGCCACTCTGAGCTTTTTTAAAATGTCATTATTGGTTAGCATTGGCTTGTTGATTGTGGTGAAATAAATAAATCAATCGGATACCTTCTAATGTAAGTATCCTATTTTTATAGTCGAAAAGCTCGTCCAATGGCTGCAATATCGACGAAAGTCCTCCTGTAGCGATTACTTTATAATCTTCAGATAACGTTGATTTTATCCTGCTGACGATCTCCTTTATCAACCCTACATACCCGCAAAGTACGCCTGCTTGTATGGCTGAAACCGTATCATACCCAAGTATATGCTCCGGCACTTCCAATGGTACTATCGGCAATTGTGCAGTCTTATTAAACAATGAATACAATGCAGTTTTAATACCTGGTGCTATCGTCACACCCAATATACCTTGCTCTTTATTGACTGCTGTAAAGGTAAGTGCTGTTCCAAAATCCACGATGATGCATTTGTCGTGATATTGATGTATAGAAGCATAAGCGTTAGCAACCAGATCACTACCTATCTCATAGGGAAGTGGTACATACATGTCTAAGTTTTTCAACACTTCTGGGTTTATCAGCAAGGGAAGTACACCTGTGATATGATGTACCGTATTGACAATAATGTCATTCATATCCGGAACGACACTACTGATAACGCAATGATTGATGTCCGATGGCTGCTCATTCCATTCTAATAAAATGCTGCGTAAAGCATTTTCATAATAAAATTCAGGTTGTATCTCCCTCGTTTCATACGCAAAGGTATTTGACCATGTTCCACTTTGGTATAGGGCGATTACAATATTGGAATTGCCTATATCTATAACTAATATGGATTGATCGACTGCTTGCATACATTTTTTATTTAATGGACAATTGATAATTGATAATTGATAATTGATAATGCTAAATTGTTAATTATAAATGATTAATGATTTTTGATTGACGAATTACGATTTTTGAATATGAAAGTTGGGTTGTTGGCGTATTAGCATGTTAGGTTTATAATTCCTAACTACCTAAAAAGCCAAAGTGCTAACAACCTAAACCTTTAGACATTTAAACAAACACACAATCATTCCAACAACCATCAACCGACAACTACTTACACCTTTACACCCATAAACCTTTAAACTAATATATCAACCAACTCCCAAATCTTTCAACATCAAATCAATCTTCTTATCTAAAACTTCCTCAGTTGCCTTAAACACTGATGCATCTTTCAATGCTTCTTTCACGCTACAATAAAACTTGATTTTGGGCTCTGTACCTGACGGTCGTGCCGAAATAATGCTACCGTCTTCAGTAAAAAATTGGAGTACATTAGACGCTGGTAAATCTATTTTTTCGGTTGTTCCTGTCAGTGTATCAGTCGAAACACCCGATTTATAATCTTTAATGGTTACAATACGGCTTCCTCCCAATGTCTTAGGTGCATTCGTTCGAAAATGATTCATCATAACCTGAATTTCCTCGGCACCTTCCTTGCCTTTTTTCGTTATCGAAATGAGTTTTTCCTTATAAAATCCGTATTCTGCATAGAGCGATATCAATGCATCGTACATACTTTTTCCCTGATCTTTGTACCAAGCTGCCATTTCGGCAAACATACAACAGGCCACTACGGCATCCTTATCTCTTGCATGGTCTCCAACGAGATATCCATAACTTTCTTCGCCACCCATGATAAATGTCTTTTGGTCTTCCTCACGAGTCATAACTTCGCCGATATACTTAAATCCTGTCAGCACATTGTAGCAGTCCACACCTTTGGAAGCAGCTATTGCGTCTATCATATAGGAAGTAACAATCGTCTTCATCACATAAGGCTGATTGTCCATTTTATCCGTTTGTTGTCTTGCCGACAATACATAGTTGGTCAGCAAACACAATGCCTGATTTCCATTGAGCAGTACAAAAATACCGGCATCATTTTTAATGGCAATACCTACTCTGTCCGCATCCGGGTCTGTGGCCATAACGATATCCGCATCCACTTCCGTACCTTTGGCTAAGGAAAGTGTCATCGCTTCGGCTTCTTCGGGATTGGGATAAACAACCGTCGGAAAATTGCCGTCTGCATTCATTTGCGCTTCGACAAGTATTACATTATCAAATCCAAAACGTTGTAGTGCAGGTGGTACCATTTGGCTACCAGTACCATGCAAAGCAGAATACACAATTTTTAAATCTCGCTGTCGCTGAATGGCTTCCGGAGCAAGGGAAACTTTAGCAAGTGCATCAAGATAGAGGTCGTCAATATCTTTTCCTATGGAGATGATGTTTCTATCATTTCGCTGAAATCGGATTTCATCGACATTTTGCACGTTGGTGACTTCCCGCATGACGGCTTCATCATGAGGAAAAACCAATTGTCCTCCGTCTCCACCATAAGCTTTGTAGCCGTTATATTCCTTAGGATTGTGGGATGCGGTAAGCATAACACCACCTTTACATTGCAATTGTCGTATAGCAAATGATAATTCCGGTGTCGGTCTCAATGCTTCAAAAAAATAAACCCTGATACCATTAGAAGAAAATACATCTGCAACCACAGAAGCAAAATATGCGGAATTATTGCGTGAATCATACGAAACGGCAACACTTACATCTTGTCCCGGATACAGCTGATTGAGATAATTACTAAATCCTTGTGTTGCAGCGCCCAATGTGTATTTATTGACACGATTAGAACCTGCACCCATGATCCCACGAAGTCCACCAGTTCCAAATTCGAGATGTTTATAAAACGCATCTGTCAGTTCTTTTTCGTCGCCCGATGCTATCAGTTGATTGATAGAAGCTTTCGTTTCATCATCATAATTACCGTCTAACCACAAGCGTATATTATCCCGAACGCCCTGCTGTAAGTTTAAATTATCCATAAGCACATTATACTAAAGTAACATTCAAATCAGTCATATCATGGCAAAGATAAATGAATTTCCGAATATCAAAATTGTGGCGTGGAAAAATCGAGCTTATACTTAGCTATAGTTGCTTTCTACGTTACCGTATAATGTGTTTCGAATAGGCTAAAAACCATGCCGTTAGGAATGAACGCTTGGTAAAACCAGTTTCTAAATAGGGCTTGCAAGCCGTTAGGTTTGCATCCGTCTCATTACTTTAAGGAAGCAAACCTACGGCTTGCTGTGTATATCGTTATCTTGTTGTTACCGAGCGATAATCCCTACGGGATATAGTTATACTAAATTAACATTCAAATCAGTCATATCATGGCAATTGTAAAGGAAATTATGAATTTCTTCATTGTACATCCTCTTTTTGTTCAACACATTTAAAGGATGACGTATTTTACATTAATCATTCAATGCAGTTGAGTTGAGAATTTTAAGGTGATTTGTTGTATATGTGATACTGGCAAATACTCAGATATGATTTTTTCATTATCCATAAAAAGTATCATACTTTTGTAAAATCAGGTATGTTTTTAATGTTTTATTACTTATTTGTATTAATTATCGGATATTCATGTATCTTTACCCAATAAATAAAATATTACTATGCAGTTGTATAAATTTTTAGCACTTGGGTTAGGAATCTGCATGTACTTATTCGCGTCTTCTTCCTTAAATGCGCAAGTAAGATGCGTCATGGAAAATGATACTATATTTCGTCAATCACAGTTGGACAGTTTCTCTATTTTATATCCCGATTGTAGAGAAATAGAGAGAATCCAAATACTCTCACAAAATATAAATGATTTGTCTGCACTTGGTAATTTAAGATACATAAAATCGCTTATAATTAATAGAACAGCAATCAATAACCTAACCGGATTAGATAATTTAGAAAAGGCTGAATACATTAGGATTACCGGAAATGATAATTTGAAGAATTTTTCGGCTTTAAAAAAATTAAAATATTTAGGAACATTAACAATGTCAGGTAATGATTCTTTGAAAAGTTTAGAAGGAATCGACGTTGATACAGTTTTGAATTTAATAATATCAAGTGGTAAAATAAGAAATTTGAAAGGTTTGTCCGCTAGATATTGTCGAAATTTTGATTTGTATGATAGTTATTTAGATGATTTATCGGGTCATAATTTACAGAATATTCAAAATGTCACACTTGGTAATGTTGGCAATATTGACTCTATCGGCAGCCTTAATCCGGAAAAATTAATGATTCAGGTAAGCCCTCGACTACACGATATCACGCCACTCAATGAACTAACAAACTTAAAATGGTTGATTTTAGGCTTAAATGAAAATTTAAGTTGGTGTTCAATAGATATAATTTGCAGGAACTTAGATAATCCCAATTTCAGATTGGATGTAAGTTTGAATGCAAAAGGATGTAAAAATAAAGAGGAGATACGGGAAGGGTGTATTTCTGGTACTGGGAGTTTTATAGAAACAAATCTAATAAATATCAGTCCACAGCCGGTTATGGATGTATTGAACATATCGGGACTTTCAGAGG
>CAYNSF010000039.1:0-30615 GCA_964399855.1 uncultured Aureispira sp.
ACCATATGAATTATAAACCGCTCTAATTTCCTTAACTAAACGACATTGAATTATATTTATTGAAGCTAATAAAGATTAAATTTTAAAAGCAGATTTACATAAAAGAAACTGTTATTAAAATTCGAGCATAAAAAAATAGCTCACATTCCCTATTTCCCTCCTGTATATCTATATTGCTGTAACTTAAAAGAGCTATTGGCTTTATCTCGACAGTCGGGATGATTAGGATGCTTCTTACAAAACTCTTCTACGGCTTTTTCGTACTTTTCATAAGAGCTTGATAGTTCTTTTCGCTGTTCGTCTGAAACTTTATTTTCTCGCTCGATGATTTTTTTGCCCTCTTTCATTACTCTCTCAGAAATAAAAAAGGAAATTATTTTTGATATAAAACCCATGATATAAATTTTATTGAACAAGATACAACATCTAGGCTAAAACCACACATAAAAGTCAGTTTATTTCTGTTTAAACCGGTTTAACACCAATAAATGGTATTCCTGCACTGTGTTTGCACCTTATAAAGGTAAGAATATATACCTCATTTCGAGAATGAGTAATTGTGGATTTTAATATATCTTCAAAATGTCTTGTCTAGACGCACCTGGAATCCTTTTCTATCATCTTGTAGTTAGATTGACAACTGATTATTACTTCAATCCCAATTGCTCTATCTGATTTCCTACGGTCGTCTGTTTCATCGCTGTTTCTAATGCTTGGAAGTCTGCTTTTTGAACAGATTTGATAAAACTACCGCTGCTCAGTAAATGGATCTCATCGCAAGTGTCACTCAATGTTGAGAATATGTGCGATGATATAATAACCGTCTTGTTAAGTGTTTTTAGTTTATGGATGATTTCAGTGATGATCATGTTACTTTGTATATCGACTCCATTGAAAGGCTCGTCAAGAATGAAAAATTCGTTTCCTTGCAATAGAATCGCTGTCAATGCCAATTTCTTTTTCATGCCTGTTGAATAAGTCGAAGCATATTGATTTAATGGCAAGTCAAAAATGTTTCTGTTTTCAATGTCGGTCAACTTTATGTTTCGTGCATTGCAGAGCAATTGTATATATTCTTTTCCAGTGATCTTTTGAAAGAAGAAAGGTTCTGTTAGCAACAAACCAAGATGATTTTTAATTGGGTTCGGGTTGGAAAGTATTTCGCCTTCGTGATGTTCTAAGCCTGCGATACATCTGAATAGTGTTGTTTTTCCAGCACCATTTTCGCCAACTATACCATACGCTTTTCCTTTATCAAACTGAATGTTGATATTTTTCAAGACTTCATTTGTACCATATTTCTTGGATAAGTTTCGGATTGCTATCATTTCAATAAACTACTAAGCTGGTTTTTAGATTTTCGGAATAGATAAGGAATTAGGATATGCAGGAGTTAAAAGCAATTTACTACAAATTTAGCACTATTGCCCATTTATCAGAAAACTGATGTTGGAAATGGCATTTTTATTTATCCACTGTCCATTCCTTTATCCAAGTTACAATTTGCTGAAAGTCAAAATGTCCTGATGCTACTGAGGTAACAAAATTGTATTTCTCGTCTTGTGATGCTTGAATGTCTTTGCCGGAGCCCAACAAAACCAAACGCATTAAAACATATCCCGTTCTTTTGTTACCATCCATAAATGGGTCATTTTTAATGATACTTTCTAAGATTGCACCCGCTTTTTCTTCGGGGATTGGGTAAAATTCAGTTTCTCCAAAACCAGTAAAAGGTCGCTCAAGTGCTGATTTTAATGCATTTTCATCTCTTACACCCTGTAAACCGCCAAACTCTCGTATCAAAATTTGGTGAATTTCAAGAACTTCTTGAAATTCTATCATTTCGCCAATTTTTTGAGTAGTTCTTGGTCTTCGGTCAAAATTGTGTTTAGGTTAAGCGAAAGACGCATTTTTTCCGTAGTAGTCTTTTCTACTTGGCGGCGGTATTGCAAAAGTTCTTCCAAAACTTCAATGGGCAACTTTTCCACGATATAAACGATTTCTTGTTTAGTTTCCATTCTTTTGGTTATGTTTATTTTCATAACAACAATATTTATTTTTTGTTAGTTCACTTTAATGCTTTTAATACTTGTCTGCTATTTCAATAAACTACTAAGCTGGTTTTTAGATTTTCGGAATAGATAAGGAATTAGGACAATTAGGAAAGGCGGAAACCATAAGCAAATCGCTAAGAGAATACCTTGTGGGATGTTCATTTCGTCAGGATATGCGGAATATTTGGCAACAATAATAGCCGTTAAAAAAGCCCAACCGACTAAGTAGAAAAGCAAAATCAAACCGATATTCTGATAAAAGAAGATGGTTAGAACAAATGCTATCGGCAATACAAGGAAAGACGAAAAAAGTAATGCTGTTTTTATTTTGCTAAATAAAAATTGTCTTGGATTTCGGTTATATACCCAAACGTAATATTCGTTTTCAGGTTTTGTGTAATTGCTCAATGTTGTTGCAAATACAAGTAACATTGCAAATACACCAAGATTAAAGTTGCTAACCGAAACAGCGATCAATGTCAATGTATAAGCTGCAAAAATCAAATAAAACGTGTTCCTATACCCGGTCGTAAATTCAAACGGTTGTTTTGAAAACGGTGTCCAAATGGTAACGTTCAGTGTTGTCCGAAAATTTACAAGAGCCAAAATAGAGGCCAATATCAAGAGCAAACCTGCGAAAAGAAAGAGTTGCTTGTATAGTAGAAAGACAAGAAAAGGTATTGAGCAAATAAGGTTTTCTGTAATTCTGATTCTTTTCACTTGTGTGTCTCCAAAACAAATTTTCAAAAAATCAGATCTTTGCGTTTCTGAAAGTTTTCCGATAAGCGATAAGGCAAAAAGCAAATAGAGGTAAACGGCAAATTCGGTTTTGAAAAATAGGTATATTGATAGCCCTGTAAAGCCAAGAACCAATAAAATATATGCAAAAAGTGGCGCAATGCCTACATCATTAAACCACCTGTTTATCATGGTATATTGAAGTGTAAAATATGCTTTCATGGGTTCACATTAGAGATTGGGTCGCTTGATGAATTGAAGATGTTCCATGTTTTTTCCCGCTAATGTTTTTTCTCCAACCACTTCAAACCCTAATTTCAGATACAACTTTTTAGCATCAGGATTGCCTTTGTCAACCAATAAGCCCAGCGTTTTATCGTTGTTATAGACATATTCCTTTATCAAAAACTTCAATACTTCGGTGCCAATTCCTTTTCCTTGATGATTAGGGCTTACACCGACACAATCGATATAATATTCTCCAGCTTGTGTTTCATCTTCGGGATCAAAATCTGCATTGTACAAGGATTTTATTTCTTCGGCTACAGGCAATCTCAATTCGTGAAGTTGCGCACCGTCATACACTAAAGCCGTAGCTACCACTTCGCTATCAACTTCTGCTATCCAACAGTTTTCATAAGAATATTGATTCCCTTGCTGCTGAATAAATTTTTCCAAAATCTGTGTTGCTTTTACTTCAGAACGTTCATTGATAAAATGATACATGATGTCATCCATAGCAAGCATGATATGCTGAGCAATCATCTTAAACTCTTCAGGTCTCGATTGTCTAATCAACATGATTGAGTAGGTATGTCAATGACACATTACTATTTTTTCTTATATTTATTATCAACTTTTACCCTTACCTTATCTCCCGATTTAAGCTCTTTGCTGACGACATTATATGGTCCTGTGATGACTTTTTGACCTACATTTATACCTGAAGTGATGTGTATATATTCGTCATCTTGGATGCCTGTCGTTACTTTGACTATTTTGGCAGTGTCTGCATCAAAAACAAAAACGATTTCGTCAAGATTGGATGCAGTTGACTTGCTTGAATCCTCCGAATTGTTATTTTTTTCCTTGCTGTCACGAATAGTTACACTTTGGATAGGTACAGCTATGATGTCTTTGACTTCATTGGTAAATATCTCAACAGATGCGGACATACCAGGACGTAGCGGATATTTCATTTTTTCAGTTTTGATATCCTCATAAGACTTTTCATCAATGAGTATCTTCACGATGAAGTTGGTAACTTGGTCTGACGAAACCTGACCACTCACAGACGATATATTGGATGCCGAGTTGGCAATATGGGTTACTTTCCCTTTGAACTTTTTACCAATAAATGCATCTACTTCAATATTCGAATCATCACCGATATTTACTTTCAATATATCATTTTCGCTCACATCGACTTGTACTTCCATAGCATTCAGATTTGATATACGCATCATTTCTGTACCTGTCATTTGAATGGTTCCCACGACACGTTCGCCTTTTTCCACTGCCAATTTTGAGATGATACCATTTGCCGGTGCTTTGATTGTGGTACGGTCTAAACTTGTTTTTAGTTCGTTTAGACTTGCATAAGCACCTTTAATGGAGTATTCTGACGCTTCAGTATTTTGTTGCGCAGACTTTATGGATGCTTCGGCAGCACGAAGATTCGCCTCCAATTGTCGCAAAGTTGCATTCGATTGATCAAGTTCAGCTTGTGAGATCACACCGTCTTTTTTCAGTTGTTCGTTGCGTTTATGTATGGTGCGAGCATTTTCGAGTTGTGCTATGATTTGCTCTTTTTGTGCCTTGTTGCTCTCTATTTGTGATTTTGAAATAGCAAGCTGTGCTCGTGAAGCATTCAAACTCGCTTCTCCACGCTGTACTGCCGACAAATAAGCATCTGGATTGATTTTTGCCAATACTTGCCCAACGACGACGGAATCACCTTCACGAACATATAGCTCGACGATTTCGCCTGATACATCCGATGATATTTTTACTTCTGTGACGGGAAATATTTTTCCACTTGCAGACACCGTTTCTTTTATGGTACGATTTTGCGCATCAGCTGTAGTGACGATCGTTCCTTTGGGATTGGTTTGCGACTTGAACACAGCTATGATAGCCAATAGAAGAAGCAGTGCTAATACACCGTATATGAGCCAATTGTTTTTTTTGTTTTTTTGCATGATGCTTTGTTATATTGTTTTAAAAATATTCAAATATTGGGGTCAATTTACTAATTTAAATTGATCGGATAGCCTAAATAAAATTCCAGTACTTTTGTTCTGAATATGTAATCGTACCAAGCAATCAGATGATTGGTTTCGGCTGATTCTGCCAAAGTTTTTATTCTGTTGAGTTCGAAAATACTTGTATTACCCAATTCAAATCGCTTTAAGGCATTTTGATAGACCGTTGCTTGAGCATTTTTTGATTTTTCAGCAGCGAAGTACCGCACTTTTGCCGCTTTGGCATCTGCGTGAGCTTGAGCAACCGTTGTCTTTAATGATTCCAAGGATTGTTCGTAATTGATCTGTGCTCTTTCTGTATTGAGTTTGGCTCTTTGTTGACTGGCTTT
Organism: uncultured Aureispira sp.; assembly: GCA_964399855.1. GTDB lineage: Bacteria > Bacteroidota > Bacteroidia > Chitinophagales > Saprospiraceae > OLB9. The sequence continues at coordinate 5,386 of CAYNSF010000039.1, forward strand.
GATGTTGTAATTGCTGTAAATCGGAACATTTAGCGTTATTCCAAGACCATAAGAAATGTTTTGCTCCAATTGGTTCCAATATGGTGCTTGTTCTACTATCGGGATATTTTGCGGAATCCCAATGGTCGCTGCCTGATTATTAAAATAGATATCCTGCTCTACGATTTGCTGTTCATATCTTACGATATTCATACCTTTATTGGAATAAGTGGTTCTAAGATTGCCACCTGCTGCCAAAACGGGAAGTCCTTCTGCTCGTGCAGTTTTTTCGCCCAATATAGCACTTTTTATACGCCATTCAGCGGACGCTAAACTTGGTTGCCGAAATTTTGCTTGATCCATCAATTCACTAAATGTAACCAATTCAGGATCGGTCGTTATATTTAACGTATTGGGTATTACGATATCGAAATTATCTTCTGTATTTAACCGGAGCAATTGTTTCATATTGAGCAATTGCAACCGCAACATATTTTCGTTTTCGATTATAGATTGCTCATTGACCGCGATTTGAGCTTCTATTTCAAGCCTGTCATTTTCTGGTAAATTTCCGACGGCGATTTGTTTGTTTAGGAGTTCGAGCTGTTCATTAGTTTGATTTAATTGTCTTTGTGCATTCGCAAGATTCTCTTTGGCAAATAAAATATTGAGATAAAGACTCGTAACCTGTAGCGAAATGTCTATTTTTAATTGTTCCAAATCATTATCTGCGGCATGATGGTTGGCTAATGACTGTCTCACTATATTGTTGATTCTATTGCCATTGAAAAGGACAACATTAGAATTTAGTGCAGCACCATTATTGAAAAATGTCTCTGTTGTAAACAAATTTTGAGTAGGGTCAACGGTACGTCCAAAGTTCCAGCCCACATTGGTATTGAATGATAGATTGGGTAATCTGGCGTGTTTCGCTTGTGTCAGATCAATAGCAGCACTATGTAAGGCAAGTTCACTATTTTCTATCTGTAAGTTGGACTGAATCGCTCTTTCTACACATGCTTGAAGCGAATATGAACTTTGTGCGTTCAAATTCGCAATCAATACTAAAAAGCAAATTCCCGTTATGATACCTTTGATCTTCATCTGAATATTCGATTTGATGTGCAATATTAACAACTAAGATGATAAACAAACTAATATTTTATATGAATAGCGGATATGTATGGATAAATGTATGAAAAATAGATAAAAAATCAAAAATTACAGTAACTACTCAGGTGAATATGTTTTATACGCCCTTTTTCTAAAATCAATCATCATTGTAAAGTATAATTTACCGGTAAGGTATATCTGACATTTACCGGTTTGTCATTAATCCTGCCCGGACTCCATTTAGGCATATTCCGGACAATTCGTATGGCTTCTTCGTCACAATCTTCTCTGAGACTTTGTACGAGTTCTATGTCTTTGATTTCTCCTGTTTTAGAAATGACGAAATTAATTGTAACTCTTCCCGATATCCCATCTTCCCTTGCCATAGCAGGATATCTGATATTTTCACTCAAATATCTGAACAATCCACTTTCTCCCTTTGGAAATTCCGGTTTTTGCCCGACATCAGCCATATTATACACTTCTTCGTAATCTATTTCTTCCGGAAGTGGTGGAAGCGTTTGAGCATGAGCAAAAAGATTAACAGAGATTATCGCTAAAACGAGTGCTGTATTTCTATATATTTTCATCGCCTGATATATTATTGGTGGTAATATCTTGTTTTAAAACTAAATATATCAAAACAAAGTTGCGAAGAATATTCCAATTTAAGCAAATAGAGAAAGATTTTCATCATAAAATGACATCTGGTTTCTGTGTGATGGAATACTGGCCGCAGATGACTGAATCTGTACACAAACTTTATTGATCAGCGTATCACAAATAAAAATTAATTTACTTCCCAAATATTAAATAATTTTATAATGTGTTGATTGTCAATTCATGTGAAAAATATTTGAAATAAAATAAATAAATTACGAAAAAAATAAATTAATTTTTTTTGTAATATATTAAAAATAGTTCTACTTTTGTGAACAATTTTGATGGTAAAATATTGCAAAACGTTGTAATACAGTTTGTTGATGCTGAAAATTTGTAAACTTTATTAAAATTGAATTTCCGGAATATTTAATAAAAATGATAAATCTATTATAATGGTTAACGTAGAATCGAAAAAAAATGTAAAAAAAGTAACGCACGATGAAGCCTTAGCAAAATCCTTAGAGTACTTCAAAGGAGACGATTTAGCGGCTCGTGTTTGGGTCAATAAATATGCGTTGAAAGATTCTGACGGCAATATCTACGAAGCTACGCCCGATGATATGCACAGACGTATAGCAAGCGAGATAGCACGAGTTGAAAGCAAGTATGCCAATCCAGTATCAGAAGATGAAATATTTGAACTAATCAGAAATTTTAAATATATCATTCCACAAGGAAGCCCGATGACTGGTATCGGAAATAACTTTCAGATAGCTTCACTTTCTAATTGTTTTGTTATCGGCAATGGACAACATAGCGATTCTTATGGCAGTATCATGAAAATAGACGAAGAGCAAGTGCAACTTATGAAGCGTAGAGGTGGAGTAGGGCATGATTTGTCGTTTATCAGACCCAAAGGTTCGGCTGTTAAAAACTCAGCATTGACATCTACGGGTTTGGTGCCGTTTATGGAGCGTTATTCTAATACGACCAGAGAAGTAGCGCAAGACGGGCGGCGTGGTGCATTGATGCTTTCTGTTTCTGTAAATCACCCAGATGCGGAAGATTTTATTGATGCTAAGTTGACTATGGGTAAGATAACTGGAGCCAATATCTCCGTGCGGATTGATGACGAATTTATGAAGGCCGTCAGAAACGATAGTGAATATGTTCAGAAATATCCTGTCCACAGCCCAAATCCCAAAGTGACCAAAAATGTAAATGCACGAGCTTTATGGCAAAAAATTGTACACAATGCTTGGAAATCTGCTGAACCTGGAATCCTGTTTTGGGATACGATAATCAATGAATCCGTTCCTGATTGTTATGCTGACTATGGATTTCAGACGACATCTACCAATCCGTGTGGAGAGATTCCATTGTGTCCTTACGATTCGTGCCGGTTGTTGGCTATAAATTTATATTCCTATGTAAAAAGTCCATTTACAGAGCAGGCAACATTTGATTTTGACTTATTCAGACAGCATGTGGCTTATGCACAGCGTATCATGGATGATATTATTGATTTAGAGATAGAAAAGATTGATGCTATTCTCGCTAAAGTAGAAGCAGATCCAGAACGCAACGAAATTAAAGCAACGGAACAAAAACTTTGGGAAAAGATCAAAGCCAAAACACTTCAGGGACGGCGTACCGGTATCGGCATTACGGCAGAAGGAGATATGTTGGCAGCTTTAGGATTGAGATATGGCAGCGAAGAAGCAACCCATTTTTCAGAAGAAATGCACCGTACATTGGCAATGTCAGCCTATCGTGCGTCGGTACAAATGGCCAAAGAACGTGGTCATTTTGAAGTATATGACGCTGTTTTAGAAGCTAAAAATCCATTCATACAACGTATCAGAGATTGTGATAAGGAATTGTACGATGAAATGGTTAAATATGGCAGAAGAAATATTGCTTTGTTGACAATAGCGCCAACGGGTAGCACTTCTATTATGTCACAGACGACTTCCGGGATTGAACCGGTTTTTTTACCAGTATATAAGCGCCGTAGAAAAGTAAATCCAAACGATAAGGATATCCGTGTGGACTTCGTGGATGAAGTCGGTGATTCATGGGAAGAATACATCGTATTTCACCACCACTTCAAGACTTGGATGAATACAAATGGTTACGATACATCGAAGCATTATACACAAGATGAATTGGATGCCATCGTCGCAAAATCTCCATATTACAAAGCGACTTCCAATGATGTGGACTGGTTGAGTAAGGTGCAAATGCAGGGAGCGATACAAAAGTGGGTGGATCACTCCATCTCCGTAACGATCAATATACCCAATGAAGCCACCGAAGAGTTGGTCAATGAACTATATTTGAAGGCGTGGGAAGTAGGATGTAAAGGCGTGACGGTGTATCGTGACGGTTCGAGGTCAGGCGTGCTGATAAGCACCGATACGAAGAAAGAAGATGATAAAAAAGATAATGAGACCCAGACTCCATTCCCAACCAAGCGACCTCAGATATTGGAAGCGGATGTCGTGCGATTCCAAAATAATAAAGATAAATGGATTGCTTTCGTAGGTTTGTTGGAAGGACGACCGTATGAGATATTTACCGGATTAGCAGATGATGATGAAGGTATCCTGCTACCACGTTGGGTGAATGAAGGATTGATCATTCGCAATAAAGACGAACAGGGCAATACAAGATATGATTTCCAGTTTAAAAACCTGAAAGGATATAAAACCACGATAGAAGGCTTGTCACATAAATTCAATCCGGTTTACTGGAATTATGCCAAACTTATTTCCGGAACATTGAGATATGGTATGCCACTTGAAAATGTAATCGGCTTAATCAACAGGTTAGAATTGGATTCCGAATCCATCAATAACTGGAAAGCGGGAGTTGCCCGTGCTTTGAAGCGTTACTTACCAGACGGAATGGAAGCTATCGGGCAAAAATGTACGAACTGCGGCAGCAATGAAGTAGTCTATCAGGAAGGCTGCGTCGTATGCAAATCATGCGGATCAAGCAAATGCGGATAGGATAAAAACCAAAGTTTTAAATGTAAAAAGAAAGCCGTATTGTTTTTTGACTTTACGGCTTTTTTAATCTTGTTGCAAATTTAGTAAATATTTGCGACAAAACAAGATATGGTTTGAGAAAAGATTATTCTTCGTTTTTCAGTAAGACTGTAATGATTTCATGCTGTCATTTTGGGAACTTTATTTGTTTAGCTAAATACCCTTTCAATTTTTTAATGTCTTTGACTTTAACCTTTCTTCGGTAAGTTGTAATAGTGCTTCGAAATCACCATAATACAACTACAAAAGCTACAAAACCACCTACGCCCTAAAGCCGGAGTCGCTGAAGTTCTGCTGAGCTTGCCGAAGCTGTTGCTGAGCCTGCCGAAGCACAACGTATAGCAAGAAGCCTATAGTATTCAAAGTTCTGGGCTTTTCTTTTTTATTTGGGCTTTCTTCTATACGTCATGATGTTTGGCGGTAGTTTTGTCAAAATAAGCCGTTGTATATTGTTGGATTTGTCAAAATGTTGGCTACAATATTTGATAACACATCTCCACCAAAACCTTTTACTTTTTCAAGTAATTTATTTTTTGTCTTTACTGGCTCTGCTTCAAAGTCCTTTAAGATTTCTTTTATCTCTTTAAAATCTTTTCCTGTCAACTCGTCTATAATTGCTTCCAAAAATAAATTGACAGAAACTTGTTGAGTATTACTTTGGTTGTTGGTTATTTGAATGTTATTTGTCGGTGAAGTCTTATTTGTTTGTAATTTAATGGGTTCGCTTGGCAATACTTTTACTGCTCTTAGTATTCCAAGTATTTTTCTGTGATTGTCTGGGCTGAGTTTTTTTGTGGCTTCTTTTACTTCTTCTATGTCGCTTGGATGATATGTTTTAATAAATCGCTGTGAAGAAGATTGCCAGTCTTGGTAACGGTCTGGTTCTGATGTTTTATAAACAGAAAATGTTCTAATTACGTTTGGAGCAGATGGCACAAATGTTATTGTCGGACTTAAAGACTCGCCTTCAGCAATTAATTGGTCTAAAATTTCGGAATTCATTGTTTGTTCTTATAAAATAGTGATTTGTAGTAAAATTACCGCCAACGGGCCGCGTATTGGCGATGGGCGGGATTTTTAGCACTATCGTTGATACGAAGCAAAAATGTTGAATTTTGCACTTCCGTTGATACGAAACCATTAGCCTCGCCTATTGCCAATACGAAGTTATAGCCAATGCCTTTTGTCGTCATTGTTTTGTTGTCTTAAATGATTTTATCATAAAGTATGTCATCGGAATAAAAATCAGGCCTAATGTCAATGGTAAAAACCAAACACCAAGTCCGCTTGTTTGTCCGTTTACGTTTCTAATTGTCTGTAACGCAATTAGTCCAAAAATAACAACGATAACGAACTTTAAACATCTAATTAGCCGTGTTGCATTTGTGTATTGTCTTAATGCGTTGTCTTCGGTTATGTTAGTCGGATAATTAAAAACGTGTGGAAATTTATTTAGGATTGTCAGTCCGATAAAAAGAATTGTTGCTATTAATGGTAAAGTCAAAATGTTTCCTTTTCCACCAAAACCGTCTGCTTGTCCTGCTCCATTGTAATGTATTGGAATAGTGTCGGGCAAGTTTGTGTAGTTTGTTATTGTTAAAACCCAAATTGCAAGAATTGTGGTCCAACCAAGAATTTCAAAAATTTTGTCTGTTGTCGTGAGTTCTAATTTAAATTTTGGTCTTTCATTCATAATTGTTTAATTTTGCACGGTCTGTCGTGGCGTTGACAATACACTGTATAGCAACAATAATTCTTAGTGTTTCCAAGTGTCTTGTCCTTTGCTGTATTTAATATAAAATTTATCAGCCGAAACATTCTTGAAATATTTCACCTTGTTCATACTTTTTTGTCCGCAATACTCATCATATTCTGATTCCAATATTTCGCTTTCTGGATAATTTGAAATCTCCGTTACATAAAATTCATTTTCAAATTTTATAAGGCTATCGGTCTGTCCTATGGAATAAGCAATTCTGTTACTAAAAACAAGAGGACTTTGCTCTTTTGAAAATGTCTTATATTTTATTTGTTTTTTCGTAGGATATTTAAATAAATCGCAATCTCTGTATAGGGATTCACTTATAATATATTCCGAAATAATCTTTGAGCTCTTTGAAGGAATACACATGATTTTTTCTTCATTGTAAGAGACTGAAAAACCTGAAGATGACATTAATCCTACCGAATTAGTTGCTGAAATTCTATTTGTTTGGATTAAACCTAAGAAATTTAGACCCGTTACAGACTTATTATCAGCAACACCTCGAGAAGTTGTTGCTCCTGAACTTATCGCACTTGCAAAGACTCTATTTCTATAGTAATCGTATGCAATCCCATTTAGAATAAAAAAACTTTCTTCCAAATTTAAGTAAATATTTTTGTCCGTTTTGTTAAAAAACTGAAAGCCAATATTTCCACCTTCGCCCCATAAATCATATGACACCTTACAGTTATCATCTTCATAAATCAAATTATCATCATTAACAACTATTTTGTCAGAAGGTACTGTCTTATAGACTTGGAAATAAGATGTTGTTTCGCAAGATGTCAACATCATTGTAATTAATGCGGTAAAAAGAATTATTTTTGTTTTCATTTTTGAATTTATTTAAGTTAATGATTTGTGTTTTGGTCTTAATATGGTTGTCATCACGCAAATATACAAAGTTCCAATAATCTACAAAATATTCTATCAAATTGTTACTCATATATTTACATTGTGTACATCTTTGATATATTCTAAATTACGTAGCTCTTTAGATATCCAAAATGCGAATAATCAAAATGGCATTAAAAAAATGTACTCGTGTATGGTTTTTATTTTGACAAACCAATAATATAATAATTAGCTGTGATGAAAAAGTTTCTTAGCCATGGAATGTTTCCAATGATTGATGAAATCTCTCTGGGTTTCAGCCCGAATTTTACTTCGTAATTTGGGTTGATAAAGTAAAACCGCTTTTGCTCAATTTTATAGTTTTGGGATTTTAGAATGCGCTCGAAACGCTCGATGTTGATAGCAAAATTACAAGGAATTTGAAGTAAAAGGTATCGCCATACCATCACGTCAAAAGCTACAAAACCACCTACGTCCCAAAGCCGGAGTCGCTGAACAACGTATAGCAAAAAGCCCAGAGTCGTCAAGGTTCCGGGCTTTTCTTTTTTATTTGGGCTTTTTTCTATACGTCATGATGTTAGCAGAAGTTATTTTAGATTAGCGATTTAAATTCATCGAAGGTTATACCAACATGTTTTAAGTTTTTTTTCATGAATTGAACCTTTTCAATATTTAGTTTAATGTCAATGTTATGGCTGCTCTCTATTTTTTTTTGTATTTGCTTTATTTTTTTAAATGGTATAGAAACAATAGAATGTTGTAAATCAAAGCATATGCTATAATCACTTTCATTGTAAAATTTTAATAAATCAAAAACTTGATCATCTTTAAAATAAGAATAAACATGATCTACAGGATTTGATGGATTGGGATCATGAAAGTCTTTTATTTGATAATTTACTTTTTCTCTTTGTTTCATCATCCATGTATACGCATCATCATCATCAAGATTATTGTCTAAAATTTCATCAATGATTTTATGCTCATTTTTTAGTTTTTTCAATAACTCTATTGACATTTGATGATCTCCTCTAACCTTATTTAAAGTAAATGGTGAAAAAGAATTTCCAGCAAAATTCTCAGCTAAATATAGACCACTACATCTCACTATAATATGATTTGATAATAGTATGTCACATCTAATTGCATAAAAACAAGAATAATATAATTGCACAATCGCCCAATTAAAATAGTTTCTTTTAATGTTGTTAAGTGCTTGAATAAATGTAAACACTGATTTAAAGTAATAAGATTGTATATCACTACCAATACAGTTACTTATTTCTAATTCTTGTGTAGAGTCGATTTGAAAATTAATAAGACTCTGTTTATAGCTTGTCCAATTATTAATATCAAAACAATTTAATTGGTACTCTATATATTCTTGAACATCATGCCTTTTAAAACTCGTACTCATCTTCAGACTGTGGAATATCTCTTAAAAAATTTTCGTTCAAAAATCCTTTTACATTTTTTCTTGCTGTTTTTCCATCTAAGTTTTTTAATGAACTTGAAAATAGTAGTCTATCTTCATCCAATTTCATTAATTCAACCATTTTATCTATTGAAAAACTTTTCTCATCTATACATTTTGGAATAAGAACTTCACATAAAAAATCAAATGAACCATTAAATCCAGCACCTTTGAAAAAAGGATTCTCTGATTTTAAATCCCAATTTTTTTTATAAACTACTTTTAAGGAATTATAAAAATTTTTAATAATTTTTTTTTGAGTTTCTATTTCATTCAGGTTAAAGGTTCTAAAAACACCATCTTTTCCTAAATGAGGTTTAATTGCATTTATTAAAATAGATAAATCAATTAATCCAGAATTTTTTTGATTTCCTGGATATTTAATCATTTGAAAATATGGCGATTCTTCATCTTTATTTAAGTAAGAAACGATATCACTTGCTCTATTAATAGCATGTTCTTTGTCTTCAAATGCTTCACCAAAAAGATCGTAAATTAAACTCTTAGGTACAGGTTTTTGTTCACTATTGATATTTAAGAAAATACTAGCAGCTTCAGGAGTTGATAAATTTAAAGCCAATGAAACTAATACATAATGATCTCCAATTTCTGGTCTTAATGCAATAGCTTCCTTTAATCCGGAAATTCTATGTTGACCATCTAATACTTGGGCTCTTCTACCATCCAATGGAATATTTAAAGTTTCCTTTTTAATCTTAGGATCTTCTGAATTATCAGTCCAATTTATTATGAAGGTATTCACGAATAAATTACCATTTAGGATGAAATTTTTTATATCATCAATTCTTCTTTTATTTAAAATTCTTTGTACTGCACCTTGTTCAGTACTAACACCTCTTGCTGCTACATAATAAATACTTAATAGATCTTTTATTTTCATTGAAAATGTATATAGATCTTTTGAATTAAATTTAGAAATTACATATTTATATTCTTCACTTCTCATTTTTATGTGTTATTGTTGGGTTTAATAATTTCCGCTAACACGCAAATATACAAAGTTCCAATAATCTACAAAATATTCTATCAAATTGTTACTCATATATTTACAATGTGGACATCTTTGAGATATTCAAAATTACGTAGCTCTTTAGATATCCAAAATGCGAATAATCAAAATGGCATTCAAAAAAATGTATTCGTGTATGGTTTTTATTTTGACAAACCAATAACATAATAATTGGCCGTGATGAAAAAGTTTCTTAGCCATGGGATAGCTCCAATGATTGATGAAATCTCTCTGGGTTTCAGCCCGAATTTTACTTCGTAATTTGGGTTGATAAAGTAAAACCGCTTTTGCTCAATTTTATAGTTTTGGGATTTTAGAATGCGCTCGAAACGCTCGATGTTGATACCCGTTTGTTTGATTTCGAGTAATGCTTCGATCGTTGTATCCGTTTCGCCAAATAGCCTAAGAACCGTTTTGTAAAGAACATTGGGTAAGAGATGGAAATAGGGTAGTTTGGATAAAAACTTGCTTCTACAGACTTGCTGATGACCACCGAATGGCATGTACCAATTGGGAAAACCAAAGAAAACTACTCCGTCGGCTTTCATGAATTTTTTCAAAAATCCCATGAATTTTTCTTGGTCATGTATGTGTTCGATGACATCTCTGAGTAGTATGATATCGTAAGTTCCAAGTTTTTCTGGTGTCGTATCGTAAATGTTTTCATTCAACAATTGTACAGCTTTGCCGGCTGAGTCATATTCGGATAAATATTGATGCGCAAGTGCAATTTTGTTGTCGGATAAGTCGATACCAACGATTGGTTGACAACCCATAAGGAGGAAAGGAACAAGATTTCCTCCTTCACCGCAACCCACCTCGAGTACTGCCGCAGCCTTATCAAAATCCTTGACGGACTGGATAAAGGGAATGACATACTTCTCTGTTGTATAAATTTGCTCTTTGAAATATTTGTCTCTGTTGGAATGTCTTTCCTGCATTATGAACTTTATTTATATTATAATCACTATATTTTCCGATGTTATTGCCAATTCGTATTCGTACTGTTCCAAATAATCATACAGCGCCATTGATAATTGTCGATTTGTTGAGTCGTTAGATTTGCTAATTTGTTTATTTCGGCTTTTTGCCCAGCCCTAATGGGAGAAACTGAAAAATATACTCGTTCATCCTTTAGGAAAAGAGGCAAATAACGAGCATTTTTTTTAGATTAACTGATAGATTAAACAGCCAATCTACATCGAAAATCACTTTTATCCTTAACTAATCGACATTGATTTATCATTTATCATTTATCATTCACAATTTATCATTATAATCAACCAATAACCAACAATCATTTATCATCAACCATCAACCATCAACCATCAACTATCAACCATTAACTATTAACCATCAACAAGTCACTATAAGATACATCAATAAGGTCTGTTTTGTTCAGCCCAAAATATTGCATATAATGATTGCATTGTTGTTTTAACTCCTCCAAACTATACGATTCATCATGGTCTATGACTTCCACTTCCATAAATGTACCTAAACCTGTTACTACATCAAAATGAAACTTTACATGGTCGATATAGTAGATTTTACGGGCTTTTTCTACGACTACTTTGATACCAAATTGACGATCCAATATCGCTTTCAAGGCTTCGTTGGGTTGATGTTGATAAAGGATGACTGTTGACTCTTTGGCATCGGCATCATTTGAACGATTGTACATGATTATGGCATTTTCGATATTGCCCTCACGCAATTTTAGTCGTCCGATTTTGGCGTTGAAATAAGTATCTTTTTGATAGTCAATACCTTTAAAAGTTGGGTTTAGTTTGAGGAGCAATTGCTCATATCTGTCCAAATCTCCAACTTTTGCTTTGAATTCAAAGTTTCTAATATTCATCGGTATTACTATGCGAACTTCAGATTACGGTATTGATTTACAATCAATTACTATTTAAGTCCTCTTCTTTTAAGTTCTTTTTCTATCATTTGCAATTCTCTACCCATATCGCCAGTCACGGAAGCATTCTCTTCTGTACGACGGATCAGGTAAGGAATGACATCTCTTATTGGGCCATAAACAACGTATTTTCCAGCATTGTAACCTGCATTAGCAAGATTGAAGGTGATGTTGTCACTCATGCCGTACAGCTGACAAAAATAGCAGTTAGGGTCATCATTGCTAAGGCCTTGTTCGTACATTAACTTTGCTTGCAATAAATTGCTATCAGCATTGTGAGATGCGCAACAGACAGAGATCGTGTTGTGATTTTCAATGCAATAGCGGATACCGTCATTGTAGCAATTATCGGTTGCCTGCTTGGTTGGATGGATCGGTGAAGGATAACCCATTTCTTCGGCTCTTTCTCTTTCTTTATCCATATAAGCACCTCTCACGATTTTTGCTCCGAAGATGACCCCTTTCTCTAAGCATCTTTTATGGTCGCGTTTGAGATGCTCTAATTTATCAATATTGTATAATTGATACGTATTATATACACATGCTCTTTCCGTATTGTATTTTTCTTTCATTTGCATGACTATCTCATCAATAGGGTCTTGTATCCAGCTTTCTTCGGCATCGACAAATATAGCTATACCATGTTTTTGAGCATTTTCGCAGATCTCATCGATACGCTCGACAAGGTGTTGATAATTGCGTTGTTCGCCCACGGTTAGTTCTTCTTTGTTGTGCATCTTTTCCAAGACTTTTTTGTCAATAAGCCCGGTCAACTTTGTACTGACTACAGGCACAGAGTTGTTGGAAGCTGCCATTTCGATAGCACGGATAGTCTCTGCCATAGTCGTGTCGAGGTCATCTTCATCCGATTTGCTTTCGGAACCATAGTCGAGTATGGTCATGACATCGTACTCGTAGAGTTTGTCGATAACGGGTTGACTATCAAGCAGACTTTCTCCACCACAAAACTGAGGAAATATCGTCTTCCTAATAATGGATTCTGTAAATGGAAACTTAAATCTTATGCCAAAGAGTCCAAGTTTTGAGCCGATTTTGACTAAACTGGCATTATTCATCATGCCGAAAAGCCAAGCTGTTTTTTTAAGCTCTTTATCTGATTTGTTGGAAAATGCGACTTCTGTATTACTAAAGTCCAGATTAATCGCGGGATCAGGGTCGTTCATATTTTGGTTATATTTCTTTTGTATTCCATATTTGCCAAGCACATTCGGCTTGTAGGATTAGCATGTCATGCCCATTTTTTATCTTGCATCCTCTTGCTAATCCACAGCCCAAAAATAATGTTTTTTCCGGATTATAAACCAAATCGTATAGAAAAAATTTTTCATTTATAAATTCATAGGGAAAATCGGGCTTCAAAAACGCATAAGGAACCATACCTAATGGCGTAGTATTGATGATTAAATTGGACGAAGCTACAATAGATTCTGTTAAATCTTCATAAGTAAAATCTCCCGAATAAGGCTGACGGCTGACAATCTTGTAAGGGATATCATTTTTTTTCAAAACATAAGAAATGGCTTTTGATGCACCGCCACTTCCCAATACCAAAGCCTGTTTGATTACAGATAAATCAGGTATCCAGTTTCGTAATGATTGCTCAAAGCCATACACATCGGTATTGTAGCCATAAGTTTTGCCGTCCTCAAATTTAATAGTATTGACAGCACCGACTACTTTTGCGCTTTCATCCAAAAGGTCTAAATATGGGATGATTGTTTCCTTATGAGGAATCGTCACATTTAAGCCCGAAAATATATGGTGCTCAATCAGTTCAGGAAATGTACTAATATCTGCTAATGGATATGCCGTATAAATAGCATTGATTTCCTGCATTTTAAATTTATTGTTGAAATATGCCGGTGAAAATGTGTGTCCGAGCGGATAACCAATGATTCCAAATTGCTGCATCAGATCTATTTGTTTATGAACAATCGCAAAAGTTGCTTGCTTTTTGTTTAAGTTCAGGGAAAAATAATTTAAAATGCGTTTCTATGGCTTCATAATTTGCTTCCAGATCATCATAAGCGTAGTCAAAGCGATTTTCAAACTTGGCTCTTGAAGCTACACGTTGAAAAGTTCTTCTAAGACGGACTTCATTTTCACAGGATAAAAGAAAATTGTCTGCAATCATTTTTGGAACTAACATCTTTAAATCATCAGGATAGATATGAATATATTTCTCCAAAACAAGATAAGTCTGCGTCGCAAAATCCTGTATATCTATTGAAGCATAATCACTCCAATTTTTAATAAGGAAATGGTCAAAGAATATATCCGTCACGACAGGTGTGTATTTGCCTTGTGATGACCTGATAAGATTATTGGCTAAATGCACTTGTTCATGCGTATCTGTAAAAGTGTCTATGAGCTTGTGTAAATTTATACCATTTCTGATGCTTTCGCTAAATCGTACTTTATCTTTGTTGGAAATGAAATCAGTAATAAAATTGCCAATCAAAAGATCTTCATCACTACAGGATAATAAGGTGTGTGCCAGGTAATTCATACAAATTAATTCAGTCTTTCCATTACCGGATCGTGCTTGTATGATCTAAAATCCACAGCACTCAATGCCGATACACCTGGTTCAGACATATATACACCATAGAGTATATTGACTTCAGCCATGGTCGATTTATTGTGCGTGACGATGATAAACTGTGAATCTTTACTGAATTTCTGTATTATCCTGTTGAATTTCTGTATATTAGCATCATCAAGTGGAGCATCTACTTCATCAAAAATACAGAAAGGTGCTGGCTTCAATAGATAAAGTGCGAATAATAACGCTGTCGCTGTCAATGTCTTTTCTCCACCTGATAGTTGGCTGATAGATTTTGGCTTTTTACCCTTTGGACGTGCGATGATTTCGATTTCGGATTCTAATGGATTGGACGGGTCTGATAGGATTAAGTCACAAGTGTCATCTAACGTAAATAGACTTCTAAATACTTCGATAAAATTGGTTCGAATCGCCGTGAAAGACTCCATATATTGCTCAGTGGCCGTCTTTTCTATTTCTTTCATGGTATCCATAAGGCTTGTCTGCGCTTCCAAGATATCCTTTCTTTGCTCTTGTATCGTATCGTATCGACCTTTCAATTCATTATACGCTTCAACGGCCAATGGATTGACATCGCCATAAGCATGTAGCTTGGTTTTGATTTTCTCCAATTCTGTTTCCATTTGCGAATAATCTGTATTCGGATCGATTTCCTGGTTGATATAATCGTTCACTGATTCTTGGAATTCTATCCTCAATCGCTCGCCAATACTTTGTATCTGGAATTTCTGCTCTGAAAACTGGTCTTTCAGGTTTTGTATCGTAAACTGAAGTTGATTTTGAGTTTTTGTTAGATTTTTGATCGAATCTTCAAGTTCATGGATGACATTTCGTGCCTTTAGGAAGTCTTGTTCTGCTTCGCTAAGGTTGGACTGAAAATCTTTCTTTTCTGCGTAAAGTTCTTTGAGCTCTTTTTCTATGATGATGAGTTGATCTTCTATATCTATCCGGTCTCTGTCCACCGACAAAAGTCGCTCTTTAGCATTTGCTAAGTTTGTGGTCAATTCGTTGAGTTTGGACGTTTTAAATTCCTTGTCCTTGACGAAGTTTGCTATGAGATTTTGGTGTTTGATATGTGTGATGTTGCTGGCGTTGTACTGTTCGGATGCTTGAGACAATTTTGCATTGAGTGCCTCAATATCTTGGTCGTTTTCTCCTACGGGCATTTCGAGCTCTACCATACGTTTGCTTAGTGCTTGCGCCGATTTTTGTAAAGCGCTTTTTTTAGCATTTACTTCTATGATTTGCTCGTTGGCAAGTTTGGTTTTTTGCTCATTTTCGGCTTTGAACTGTTCAAATGATAAGGTCTGTTGTTGAAGTCTAACTTTCTCTTGTTCTAAAAGGTGTATTTCTTTTTTGACCTTTTCGATAAAGTTGTTGTAATCTTCAGATTTTAAATCGGTCAATCGCTTTTTAAGATTATTTATCTCTTCGGATGATGTTATTTTATCTTGATTGAGCGTTGCTAAAGTCTTACTTATTTTTTCTAAATTCTTCTTTCTACCGAGTTTTTTTCCTTCAAATAGCCCGACAGAGCCACCCGATATTGCATGACCATGCTTTAAAAATGTTCCTGTTTCAGATATGATCGTAATGGCAGGGTCAAAATCACTAAAATCTTCAAGATTGCCAGGATAAATATATACTTGACTAAGTAAATGTTTGATTAGTGGTTTGTATTTACTTTCACAGCTGACTACTTCTAATGCAGGTATCAACGCTGTGATTTTCTTTGTTTCAGGTGTAGAAATGGGCAGTTGGTCGAGCAAAAAGAAATTTGCTTTGCCTTTTTGAGCATTTTTAAGTAAATTGATACCTTGTATGGCAATATTGATGTCATCGGCTACAAAATGACTTAATTGGTTTTCTAAATACAGTTCTACAGAAGCCTTGTATTTATCCTGTACATCAATAATATCGGAAAGTAGCGGCCATTTATTTTTCCAATGTTCGCTAAGAAAACGGATAGATTCAGGAAATCCTTCAAAATTGTCAATCATGCTTTTTAGCAAATCGTATTCATTCTGTCGTGAATCTAAGTTTCTGTTGATACTATTAAGCTTCTCTTGTATTTGCTCTCTTTTTGCTTCTGTTTCTGAGATGAGAGATTTTCTTTTTTCTTCATTTTGAACCAACTCATTTAGTTGCAATTCTTTAACAGAAAATTCTTGTTGTAGGCTTTCCATTTTATTCCGAATATGTTCAAAATCTTTGATTTTGGACTCAAAACCGGATTGCATACGTTCTATTTCCCTTGTATGGTTTTCGATTGTGTTATCACTAATAGCAATATCTTTTTCGATATTGAAGATGTTTCGTTCCAGTTCTTGGATTTCTTTTTGCCGAATGTCGAAACTGATTTTAGCATTATTATATTCATTTCTTATTTGTTCGAATAATGCTTTGGATTGCCCTAATGCTGTCGTGATATCGGTAAAATGATTGTTTTCTGTCAGAAGTCTTAAATCCAATTGCTCAATTTCGATCGAAATCCTTTTACATTCTGCTTCGTTATCAGCAATATCTTTATGGAATTGCTCTTTGTTTTGCTTTTTAAATCCCAATTTTTGTTGTAAAAGTCCACGTTCATTTTCACGACTACGGATTTGATAGACGAGGTCATTCAATTTGCGTTGTTGTCCTGAAAGAATGGATTCTTTGTCGAGATGTGCCTTTTTTTCTTTTTCTACTTGGGCCTGTTTTTGCAGGAGTGCTATGTCATTGGCACGATATTCATCCTGGAGTTTGAGCAATTGCTCTGAAATGCCTTTATATTTTTGCTTGAGATGATGAATCGAATATACCGCATAGCCAATGCTCATGGTCTTGTATTCGTCTTTTATATCCAAGTACTTTTGGGCACGCTTCGCCTGTTTTTCTAAATTCTTTAAGTTGCCTTCGATTTCAAAGAGTAAGTCATCAATACGTGCCAGGTCCTCATTTGCGCTTTTGAGTTTGCTTAATGTCTCTTTTTTTCGTATTTTGTATTTGGAAATGCCAGCCGCTTGTTCAAACATACGTCTCCGAGAGTGGTCTTTATCTTCTAAGATGTCATCTACCATTCCCAGTGCTATAATTGCGTAAGAATTGGAGCCGATACCCGTATCTATCAATAGTGAAGTGATATCTTTAAGTCGGCACACGACGTTATTGAGCCTGTACTCTGATTCGCCAGATCGGTACAATGTTCTTGAAACGGTTACTTGCTGATATTCCGTAGGTAGTAAGCCTTTATTATTGTCAAATGTCAGTGCTACCGTTGCGGTTGGAGCTTCTTTTTTTGTTTTTGTACCATTGAATATAACGTCCGACATCGCTTCGAGTCGCAATTCTTTACTTTTTTGCTCTCCAAGTACCCAACGTATAGCGTCAACAATGTTAGATTTTCCCGAACCATTAGGTCCGACTATGCCAATGACATCCTCATTAAAATTGAGTATAGTGTCGTTCGCAAAACTCTTAAATCCTTTTATTTGAAGGCTCCTTAATCTCATAAAGCGCAAAGATAAATATAAATATTCGTTGATGTATCTATCGAGATTGAATTTTGAAATATTGTGATAATTGAAATTAAAGAATTGATGTATTTTTCGGATGTATTATCTATTGACTAACAATTTTTAAAGTCTGAAAAAATAAATTTTCAAAAAAATGAAAGATTACTTTGAACTTTTTTTTGCTATATGCTATTTATGCTCTAATATTGCGCAATTTTTATAAAATTTATGAAGTATGTCAGATTCAATTAATATAACATCAAGGTACAGCGATGAAGAACTTAAAGAATTTAAGTTGATTATTGACAATAAGTTAGATAAAGCGGTTTCTCAGTTTAATAACCTGAAAGAGCAGCTTAAAGACATTACTGAAAATAATACAGATGACTTTGCTAAGGATATTACTGACTTTTCAACGATACAGACTGAAGTTGAAATGTTGAATAATATGGTAAACCATCAAAGGAAGTACATCAAAGATCTTGAAAACGCACTTATCAGAATCAATAATAAATCTTATGGTATCTGTGTCGTTACAGGAGAGTTGATAGACATGAAGCGCTTAAAGGCAGTACCAACTACCACAAAATCTATCGGTGCCAAAAAGACATCCGAAATGAAAGATATCCAAGTACCAAAAGAAAGTTTACGTGGATTTGATGATGTAGAAGATATGGATGAAGAAAGGGCGGAAAAGAAACCCACTTCAACAAAGCCAACGATTATATCTAAAGTTATATCCAAGCCTTCTACATCGCCTAAGTCTAAGGTAGATGACGATGATGAGTTTGATAAAATATTTTCGGAATTGGACGTTATCAAGGAACTTGACGAATCCGAATTAAGCATCATTGATGACGATGATGATTACACTGATGAAGATCTCGAAATGATCGCAGATGATGAACCAGAAGAATATGACGAAGAAGATTTAGGTGAAGATTAAACCAACAGCGTGTTTAAAATTTTATAAAATGGCTTACAGTGAAATCTCACTCGTAGGCCTTTTTTATTTTAAAAAGTGTAATTAATTGACAGTGGACAGATGAAAATGGACAATGGACAGATGATAATGGACAGATGATAATGGACAATGGACTGATGACAGTTTGACAATGGATTTGAAATCACTAATCACTAAATCAAACAATTAACAATCAAACAATTAACAATTCTATTCCTCACTTTCCACAAAATCAACTGATAGTGAATTTACACAATACCTCAGACCTGTATCGGTAGGTCCGTCATCAAAAACATGACCTAAATGTCCGCCACATTTTGAACAAACGATTTCAGTACGTACCATGCCAAAGCTATTGTCTTGGATATATTTTATGCGACCTGCCTCAATTTCAGAATCAAAACTCGGCCATCCGCAACTACTTTTAAATTTGCTGTCACTGGTAAAAAGTTCTTGATTGCAACCTGCGCACCGATATACACCTTTTTCGAAAAAGAGATTGTATGCTCCTGTATGAGGGCGTTCTGTTCCTTTTTCTCTGAGTATCACGTATTGCTCATTTGAAAGTTGTTTTTTCCATTCCTTTTCTGACTTTTGTACGGGAAATTCGCTTTTATCCATTTTGTTTTCTATTTTTAACTTAGGTTGTCCTTGGCAGCTTGTATTGAAAATTCCAATGATGACCAATAATTTTAGCAATGACTTCATGTTGTATTATTTGGATTATAAACATCATATATTTGTCTTGTGTTCAGATTTTTTGATATAATATTCAATATAAGTTTTACATACAATTAGTAAACCACCTTTTCAAATTTAGTGGTTTTCATTGACTCATGAGATAACATTTTACATAGATGTATCGTTATATTGTTTGTTTTCTAAAAGATTTAACGTATTATCATGAAGAGATTTATATTGCTTTCATTTGTTTTGCTTGTGGTATCATCTTTACAATCTCAGACGGATGTTAAACCATTAACTCCAAAGGATTCATTGTACAACGAAAATATAAAAAAGTCCAGATTGTATGGTGTGTATATTCCAAGAGATATTCCAGATGCATTACAAAAATTGATGGATTTGACAGCGGATGATGCTCGTGCAAAATTGAAGAAAACAGATGAAGAAACAGTTGCCAAAAAGTTGTTTTTTGGTCTGGGAAGATGGATGGAGTACAATTGGAATTTTGTTGAAGGCTCCAGATTTTCTCATTACTTGAGAGGAAAAGGACTCTTTGATACCGATGACATGGTGAAATTTATGTTGATTTCATTTCATCGACATGTTAATAATGCTCCTTTAGATACGGATGCTTTGATTAAAAAACTTGTGGATGAGAGAATTAAAAAAATGGAGGAAGAAAGAAAGAAAAATGAACAGATAACCATACTTCCTGCAAAAAAAGATACAGAAAAATAAATTATCCCACAGATTATTACAACAATTTCGTAATTGTATTGTCATAAAGAGTGATTTTATTATTTTAAACAGATACATTTTTAATTTTTTAAATTTTGTTCAATGAAAAGTTTTTTTAGTTATTTTACACTTTTAGTTTCTACATTTCTCGTTTTTGAATTGAATGCTCAGGTACAAACTCCTGCTGCGAGTCAATTAGCGAAGTTTGAAACGACTATTGGTCTAACCAAAGTTTCGTTAGAATATTCAAGACCAAGTAAAAAGGGAAGAACCGTATATGGCGATCTCGTTCCTTATGATGCAATGTGGCGTACAGGTGCCAACAAAAACAGTATTGTTACATTTAGTGATAATGTAAAAATCGGTGGTTCTGAAGTGAAAGGTGGTTCTTATGCGATTTTTGCAAAGCCAGGTAAAACATCTTGGGACGTTTATTTTTATAATGATACTGAAAACTGGGGCGCTCCTGCAAAATGGGATGACACTAAAGTAGTTGCAAAAGTAACAGTAAAGCCTAATGTTATACCGACTGTTGAAACATTTACAATAGGTATAGATAATGTCTCTAATGAAGGCGGTGTATTGTCTATTTCATGGGATAATGTTGGTGTGAATGTCGATATCGATGCGATGAGTGATCAGAAAGTGCTAAATAGCATTAACAAAGTTATGTCTGGACCAACAGCAGGCGATTATTACAATGCGGCAAGATATTATAGAGAGTCTAAGAAAGACTTGAAGCAGGCGTTAGCATGGATGAATAAGTCAATCGAAATGGGTAATGACATGTTCTGGGTACTACGTCAGAAGTCTCAGCTCCAGGCTGATATGGGCAATTATCAAGATGCGATTGCAACCGCTAAACTTTCGCTTGCAAAAGCTAAAGAAGCAGGCAACAATGATTACATTAAAATGAATAATGATTCCATAGAAATGTGGTCAAAAAAATAGTTTTTCATTATTATTTGATTATTATAATAGAGGAGAAACTTTTGAATGATTGTTTCTCCTTTTTTTTTGTCCTACGAATAATTAGATATCATTTTACTTTGCTATAATGAATCCGTTACTTGAAGTCAAATCACTGTGTATATCCGCTAAAAACAAGGGAGGAGTCGCCAAATCTTTGTTGCAAAACATAGATTTTGAAGTTGAAGCTGGCGAAATACTTGGGATTACAGGACATTCGGGGAGCGGCAAATCGCTAACAGCTTTATCAGTATTAGGTTTAAGTCACCTTATAGATGATATAACCGTTTCAGGAGATGTTTTTTTGAATCATGTCATGATTTCTAATTCAGATAAGAAGCGATGGCAGAAAATTCGAGGTAAAGATATAGCTATTATTCTTCAAAATCCTCAGTCAGTACTAAATCCAATCATGAAATGTGCTGAACAGTTGAAAGAATGTATTCAAATTCACAATCCAGATTGGAAGACAGAGCGAGTTAATCAACGATTGCAAGTCTTGCTTCAGAATACACAACTTCATGAAGTAGAACATATATTATGGGCATATCCACACCAACTCTCAGGTGGACAGCTTCAAAGAATCGCTATTGCCATGGCTATGGCCAATCATCCCAAAATAATCATAGCTGACGAGCCTACATCTTCACTTGATAGCACGACTGCTTCAAATATTACAGATATATTAGTGTCACTCTGCAAGGAAGAAAATACTTCATTAATATATATAAGCCATGATATAGAAATGTTGGAATCGATATCAGATACCATTATGCTTATACAAAAAGGTCAAATAGAAGATATCGTTAAAATGAAAGATGGGCAGCATGTTGTATCTATAGATGGTAATTTTGCAAGATATAAAGCTGAGATGCAAAGTCTTCGACCAGAAAAGGAAGATTGTTCTGTTAAATCGGAAATATTAAGGATAGAGCATGTTTCAAAGTCTTTTGCAAATCAAAACTTATTAAGCAAAGATAGTAATAATAGCATTTTAAAAGATATTTCTTTGACAGTAAGAGAAAGTGAGATGCTTGGTATTTTTGGTGAATCGGGTAGTGGAAAGACCACACTTGCCAAGATAATTGCGGGTTTAATAGATCCAGATTCTGGAAGTTTATTTTTAAATCAAGAACAGTATAATGCTGATTCATTAGGAAATGACCGCAATCTGAGGAAAAAGATACAAATGGTCCTGCAAGATGGTGCTTCTAATTTACAACCCAAAATGAATATTAACAACCAATTGCGTGAAGTAGCAAGTATGTATTTTGATAAAAATGCTATAGAAGAAACTATTCATTATTGGATGGATAATACAGCCTTGCCCATGGACATTCTGGACAAATATCCCAATCAATTGTCCGGCGGCCAACAGCAAAGGGTAGCGTTGATTAAATCCTTGCTTACGAAACCAACCTTGATTATATTTGATGAATCACTCGCCGCATTAGATAGGCATCATCAGGATAAGATGATGGACTTGATCATGCGCTTGCAAGTTGAAAAAAGATTTGGAGGCATCTTCATTAGTCATGATATGCGATTGATCGAATACATAGCACATAGAGCCATTGAATTATGCAACGGACAGATAGCAGGAGAAAGACAATTAATCTAATTTCGATCTATTTGAAATAACTTTTAGATTGTAATACTTTGCCATTTTCACCACCATGTTTTATAGCATAACTGAAGCCAGGTTGAATAGCATAAGCACCATATTCGCCCGATTTGCTTAATGCGAGAAAACCGACTTGAAACGACTTGGCTTTTTCGGGATTAATTCGAATGATACGCTCAATAGCAAGTTTACACGCTTCTTCTGGAGATTTTCCAGTGCGCATCAGCTCTACCACAGTATGACTACCACACATACGGATGACTTCTTCGCCTTGACCTGAAGATGTAACTGCACCAATTTCGTTATCCACATACAAACCAGCACCGATGATAGGAGAGTCTCCAACTCGACCACGCATTTTGAAACCCATACCACTTGTCGTACAAGCACCTGATAAATTGCCAGCAGCATCTAAAGCGACAATACCCATTGTATCGTGATTAAAAGAGCCGTCTTTTAAGCGTTTAGGAACAGATGATTTATTAGACTGCCTTTGTTCGATGTTGATTTCTGGCTTGTATTGTGATGTTTTAAGCCAGTTTTCATACTCGGATTTTGCAGACGAAGATAATTCATGACTTTCTTCTTTAAAACCATTGTCTAAGGCAAACTTTTTGGCACCTTCACCTACGAGCATGACATGAGGTGTAGTATCCATGATTTTGCGTGCTACGCTTATCGGATTGCGTATTTGCTCTAAGAAAGCGACGCTACCACAATTGAAATTTTCATCCATGATACACGCATCAAGCGTCACAAACCCGTCTCTATCGGGATTGCCGCCCAAGCCTACGCAACAATTTATCGTGTTTTCAATGCTATTGGCACCTTTTTCGACGGCATCGATAGCCTTTCCTCCATTACTAAGTATTTTCCAAGCAACTTCATTGACTTCTAAGCCAGAATCCCAAGTGGATATCGTAATCGGTTTATTTACAACGGATTTTTTATTATTCCAAGAACTCAAAATAGGAATCGCAGGTATTAAAAAAGCTATCTGCTGTAAAAATGTTCTTCTTTTGTTCATACGGATCATTCAACGTTAAATTTTACGGTAAAAGTAAGTTATTTATATCAAGTTTTGGGATAAAATTAAGTGTAATTTTTCGAATACATCATATATTAATCGAATTTATTTTATTGAGGCTTTATTCATGTGTGATAATTTCAATCCGAAAAAGGATTTGTAGCTCTCTTTGAATTATGGAAGTATTCCGTCTTTATTGATGCTATTGTACGAGTCTGATGTTATCATAGATAGTGGCAGCATTAAAACACTCACTTAACTTACTGACTGTCATCGCGAACACAGTGAGCGATCTCATCGTTTGATTTAAATGTTCTTTTTATCGGACAATAGTGAATTGAAAACTTAAAACAGCAATATGATAGTACTAAATGTAGCACAATCCATCTAATCTTCAGGCGGAATACATTTAATCCATGAAGCTTTCAATAAATCTGGTTTACAGCAATTAATTGAAAAAGAGTTTTTGTTCAGAAAGACGTAGCGTTTCATTAAATTGGAAGTGACAGAAAGAATTGTATAAACTATTCTTCATTGTGGTATTTCTGTCGGATTTTACATTTGAAATAAATTTCACCTTTCAAGTGTTTTTGTACAAGCTTGCCATTATTTATTTTTGTTCTTTCATAATAATCATGGGTTGTAAATACAGCATATCCTTTGATATTTTCTCCAACAATGAAATCAGGGTCTTGTGTCAATGTTAATTCAAATTTTTTAAATCCTAATTCTAATTCATCTGTAAATATATTGTCTGTTTGATGTATTTTATAGATAGGGCTTTCGTGCATATCCGACCAATATAAAGCATTGAAATTGGTTGACATAATGTTTAATTGAAAGCCAAATCCACCGAAAATCCAATAACCCATATTGATTTTTATCGTATCGTTTGACAAGAAGCAATCACACATTGTTGTCAGTATTTTGGTTTCATTATTAAATTCATACGCTTGGGGTAAATCATTTTGAAAGGAAGTAATAAAATATCTACTTCGGTTATCCTCATATTTTTGACTAAGATGTATTGTTTCTTCTTCAATAAATTGCTGTTTTTCTAATTCTGGCAGGTCAGATGAAAAAAAATCACTTTCTTGAAATAATTTCAACTTTTCTTCAAGGTTCTTTTCTCTTTTTATGTTTAAATATTTTTCAGACTCAGTCATTTCTTCAAAATCTTCGGAACAAGGTATAATCCCAATTTTATAGTTTTGATTTTGTTGTCCTTTGGTTATTGTTGCCAATAATAAAGCCCATAAAATGAATGTTAATTTTTGCATTTATATTTTATGTAGTCGTCCCTTAAATAAGCCTCAAAACCTTGATTATCAAAATAATAAATGCTAA
>CAYNSF010000040.1:0-30017 GCA_964399855.1 uncultured Aureispira sp.
ATTGTCAGGCGGGCGACCGTTCGGCAGTAGCTTATTCTATCCTTGCCAAAAATGGTTTCAAAAATGTGAAGAATTTTTCGGGCGGATTTGCTCAGTGGATAGTGGAGAGTTGATAATTGAAAGTGGTAGAAATACTTTCAAACTCTGAATTCTCAACTTTCAACTTTCAACTTTCAATTTTCAACTTTCAATTTTCAATTTTCAATTAAATTAAAATTATGGGATTTTTTTCAGCCTTATTTGGCAAAACAGATAATACAGAATTGATAAACGCAATACAGGAAGGTGCGTTTTTAGTGGACGTTCGCACACCTTCGGAGTTTTCTGACGGTACTGTAAAAGGTGCGGTAAACATTCCACTTGATAGTTTAAGTAATAATTTTGCAAAATTTAAAAACAAGAAAAATATTGTTGTATTCTGCAGAAGTGGATCCAGAAGCAGTATGGCAAAAGGCATTTTGGAGCAAAACGGCTTTAAGAATGTAATCAACGGCGGCACTTGGCAAAATGTAAATCAGGTAACAAAACAATAATCATTATGAAAACAAATATGGGTACAACAGACAAAACAATCCGCATTGTAATAGCGATTGTTATTGGTATTTTATATTTCACAAATGTCATTTCAGGAACATTGGCAATCACATTAGGCATTTTGGCTGTAGTATTTTTACTGACTTCATTCATCGGTTCTTGTCCGTTGTATGTGCCATTCGGTATAAATACTTCTAAAAAGGGAAGATGATGAATAGCTTTCTGAAAAATTGGGATTTTATGCGTGTGATACGATTAGCATTAGGTATTTTTATTGTAGTGCAAGGTATTCAAGCAAAAGAATGGTCGTTCGTCATGTTAGGAGGTTTATTCTCTCTGATGCCCATACTAAATATAGGATGTTGTGGCGCTTCAGGATGCAATACACCTGCTTTCAAAAACGATATTAAGACGGAAGATATCACTTATGAAGAAGTTAAATAGTATGTTTTTGAGAAACACAGTTGCTTTTATTTTCTTTACAATGCTATTGGCTACGTGTAATAGTGGTGTAAAAGAAATATCCGAAAAAGATAAATCAATACTTTTATCTTTAGGTGACAGCATTTCTATACAAGCACAAAACACATTGCTGCAAAATGTAGCGGGTGCAATGCAAAAAGGCGGAGCAGATTATGCCGTTGAATTTTGTAACATCAATGCCAATCCGATTATGGATTCTGTTGCTCTGAAATATAAAACATACATTCAGCGACTGAGCGATAAAAACCGCAATCCTGCAAATGCTATTCATTCGGAAATGGACAGTTTGGCTTGGGCAAAAATTAAAGCTACACAAGTTCATTTGTTGGAGCAAGATGACAATGGAAATGTGTATTATTATAAACCGATCAAAATAGCAATGCCCACTTGTATCAAGTGTCACGGTGGTAAAGAAGATATTGCTGAAATTACTCAAAATCGGATAGCTGAAAAATACCCACACGACAAGGCAATAGGTTATAAAATGGGCGATCTGAGAGGAATGTGGAAAATCCAATTGAAAATTGAGAATGATTTTGATTGACGATTTGTGATTTTAGAATATGGTAGTTAGGTTGTTGGCGTATTAGCATGTTATGTTTATAATACCCAACTACCTAAAATGCCAAAATGCTAATGATCTAAACCTTTAAACCAATATAACAATTCCTCAAATCATACAATATACCAAATCAACAATAAAAACTTATCTTTACGCCAATTTTGATAATAACTTATAAAATAGATTATATTTATGGTATTAGGCGTTGGTTCAAGAGTTAAGCATCCAGCATTCGGTGATGGTGTAGTTATAGGTGCTGATGTAGTTGCTTATCAGGTTTGTTTCATTACCTACGGGATTAAACCTGTTAGTAAAGAGTACAAGGCATGGGAAATTATAGAAAAAATTGAAGCAGATGACAAGGTTTCGTTTTCCGAAGCAGAAAAGCATCTTATTAAGATTTTGAGGTCTTGGTCTGATATTTCAGAGGTGGTTCCATTAGGAGATAAATGGACAGATGGTGTAATGATACTAAAGCCAGGCGATGACACACTCAAGCCAAAGGAAATTCCTATTGATGCATTTTTCCATAAGATAGTTATGGTTCGTGATCGATTAAGAGTCATGGAACAACGTATTAATGCTTCCAATCTTACAGATGAAGAAAAAGTCAATCTTCAGCAATATATCACAAGGATATATGGTAGTCTTACTACATTTAATATATTATTTAAGCAAAAGGAACATAATTTCGTTGGCGAAAAGAGTTCGGACTAATGCTCTGTCCATAAAAAGTCTTAAATTATAATTAAGCTCAAGGCAAAAAACACAGGCGAACCAGGTGTTCGGCGAGGCTTTTTAACGCAGAGATTTGGAAAAAGAGCAACATTTCATTAAGTTCTTTATCTTTATAGAGCACTAAACAAAACATTTTTGTAAAGCTATTGTCTATATTGTTTAGCATATCTTATGAATATATGAAGTATTTACCGTTTATTGTTTTGATATTTTTTACTGGTTGTTTGTCTCCGATTCAAACTTTTGAAAAGTTGCCACCGGGTATTTGGCGTGGTGTTTTTTTATTAGATAGGGCACCTGTTGTGATATACGGTGATGATCGGGACGTAGTCAAAAAGTTTAACATTGACAGTGAAGTACCCTTTAATTTTGAAGTGGTTTATGACAACGATTCAATATTTCATATTATCATACACAATGATACAGAGCGGATTAAGGTGACGGATATCAAGTTTAATAGAGATAATGCAACTGCCAAAGACACTATACAGATTCGGTTTCCAATCTATGATACCCAAATAAAAGCGATTTATGAAGATGGCGTATTGGAAGGCGACTGGATCGTCAATTATCTTGAAGATTACAGGATACCGTTTAAGGCAGTTCATGGCAAATCCGACCGGTTTGACTGGGCAAATCAGAGCCATTTGAGTACGGTAGATGGTAAATGGATGTGTACATTTGGCGACAGCATTCCCGACCAATATCCAGCGATTGGCATTTTCAAACAGGAAAATGACAAAGTAGTAGGAACATTTCAGACAGAAACAGGAGATTATAGATACCTTGAAGGAAAAATGCTGGGTAACAAACTCTATTTGTCATCTTTTGACGGAGCTCATGTGTATTTATTTACTGGAAAAGTAGAGGACGATAATCGTATCAGCGGCACATTCCGTTCTGGAAGCAGATATATTAATACTTGGGAAGCTGTGCGAGATGATAAAGCCCAATTGAACAATGCATACAGTCTCACTAAAGCAGTTGACAAAGAGCTGAAATTTTCGTTTATGAATACTGAAGGCAAACAAGTGCGTTTAGACGACGATGCTTATAAGGACAAAGTAAAAATAGTTCAGATCATGGGAACGTGGTGTCCGAATTGTATGGATGAAACCCTTTTTCTGAAAGAATATTTAACCAATAATAAATCTGATGACCTCGCTGTTTTTAGTATAGGTTTTGAGCGATATAGAGACACGACAAAATCTCTCGCGGCTTTGGTCAGGTTTAAAGATAAAATGAATATCACTTATCCCGTTTTGTATGGCGGATATTATGCTAAAAGTGAAGCATCAAGCCAAATACCACAATTGAGTAAGATTTCATCATATCCGACATTGATTATTACCAATAAAAACAATCAAATAATTGCCATTCATACAGGTTTTAATGGTCCTGCAACGGATGAATACACAGCATTTAAGGAGGAATTTGATGCATTAATAGAAATCGCAAGAAAGAATTAATAATACTTCACTATTTTACATTGAAATGAAAGCAATATATAGAAAAAAAGCCCTGATCACTGGAGCGACTTCTGGTATTGGTAAAGCTACGGCAAAAATTTTAGCCAAAAATGGATATAATTTGATTATTACCGGACGCAGGCAAGAAAGATTAGAAGAAATTCGAGATAAATTGTCTTTCAAATATGGTATTAACATTCAAACGCTTTGCTTTGATATAAGAGATGCAAAAGCAGTGGAAGATGCATGGCAATCTTTGGATATGGAATGGCAGCAAGTAGATGTTTTGGTTAATAATGCAGGTCTTGCGAAAGGTTTAGCACCCGTACATGAAGGCAAATTGGATGATTGGGAAACGATGATTGACACCAATATAAAAGGCTTACTTTATATAACAAGGTTAGTTTCTCCAAATATGATAAGCCATAGCAAAGGGCAAATCATCAATGTTTGTTCTACCGCTGGGCATGATGTCTATCCAAATGGGAATGTATATTCAGCTACAAAATTTGCCGTAGATGCGCTGACAAAATCTATGCGGCTTGACTTCTATAAACATAATATCAGGGTAGGGCAGGTATCGCCGGGACATGTTGAGGAAACAGAATTTTCGCTAGTTAGATATGATGGTGACAACGAAAAAGCTAAAATATACGAGGATTTCACACCACTCAAATCCAAAGATGTTGCCAATGCCATTTATTTTATGATAGTTCAACCAAAATACGTCAACATTCAACATATTTTGCTGATGGGCACACAACAAGCAGGAAGTAATTTTATAAATAGAAGCGGTCGGCTAATAGAATGATTGAAATTATTCATGTGTCAAAAGTAGAGAATAAGGCTTTTTATCATTTGGTTTACAATATACAATAAAATCAAAAAGAGAATAGGTTAAACTTTTTCAATAATTCGTTTGGTTTTTGTACTACTGTAAGTAAAACCTCAATATGGAAAGGGAAGTGTCCGTAATTATATATAGGAACTGACCTTTTTGTTTAAGTTTTACAACGATATTCAGGTTAAGGAGTCATCAGCACAAGGGCGCACGAATCAAAAGTATCTGCGAACAGTTGGCAATAGCACCACCGCCACCTAAGGTAAAGTTGCCTGTACAGATATTGGCAACGATGACGTATGGTGTGGATATCACGCTGTGCAGCGTATGCCATATCGGCAAATTGGAGCGCATAGCCACGTATGTGAATGTATCGAAAGTGAGTGTCGAATTAGTCAATATCGAAAATATGAGGAATCGTGGATCTCCTCAAAAAATACCAATAGCATCATGACAAAGTAAGAAAAAAAGACATCGGCGGAAGAAAGCAAAACACCTGCATTGTGGGTAGGGGCATCTATATCCTCAAAGGAAATCTAAACATTAAAATCACTACAAAGAAAAGAAAGTTGACCTACAAAAAACCACCGTAAAGAGACTACAAAAGCTACAAAACCACCTACGTCCCAAAGCCGGTGTCGCTGAACAACGTATAGCAAAAAGCCCAGAGTATTCAAAGTTCTGGGCTTTTCTTTTTTATTTGGGCTTTCTTCTATACGTCATGATGTTGTAGGCAGTTTTTATTGCGGGATTTCTTCCACTAAAATCTCATTTCCTACTTTGTCATAATAAATACAAGTCATTTCGTCAAGACGAACAACCCATTTTTCAATTCCTGTTTTCGCACAATCTTTACAAAAAGTAAAATAGTCTGTTTTTCCTTGTTGATGTTCTTTTAGTCGTGTTTGAAAATTTCCACTGTCGCAATTTTCTGAAACAATAAATTCATCATATTTCGGTTTTGAATTTATGGTAAAATTATTTTCTCCAAAATATTCTGTGCTACTGTCTTTAACCCAAGTTACAAAACCTTTTACGCCCAATTCTTTTAGTTCTTGAATGTATTTTGGAAAGTCGGCTCCTGATTTTACTTTGCTGTGCGCTTCTTGTATTTGTTCGATTGTAAACATAAGTTTTTGATTTTAAAGCGACTTTTTCATTGCTTTGCATATAGGTTAAGATGCAAAAAAATGCAACTGTCTATAAATTATATTTTGAATCCCAATAACTTGCCGATACCCGCCATTATACTCATAACAAATGCTGGTGGCTTTACAGAGACATATTCACTGCTGAATTTTTTAAAAGCCATAGCAAGATAGATGATTGATCTAATGTCCGATGTGCTTTTGAGTTTGCCTTCATTTGTCATTTTTTCAAATGTCTGTAACATATTTGAGAAATTTTGTTTGGGTGTAAGATGGTAGGCAAATAGACAATCTTCAGTATCTCGTGAACGGTAACTGTGAACCATATTTTTAGGTGTAAAAATATCTTCACCTGCACGTACTGTCACCCATTTGTTTGTTTGATAAACTTGAAGTTCTCCTTTTAATACTTTGAAAAGTTCTTCTTGTTCCGGATGCGTATGTATAGGAGGTCCATCTGCGCCCGCCTTAATAAGTATAAGACCATTCTCAGCGTTTTCCACATCATTAATGAGCATAATCTGAGAATTAAAGACCTTCATTAGATCTACATTAGGTTTGAATTCTGTTTCCATTAATTTACATTTAAAATAGAATGCAAAAATGTAGCTATTGAAATTTTTGAAATTGTAAAAAATCGTTTTTCTACAAGAACCGTTTAAATTTTTCAGGTGTGTCGCCCGTGAATTGTTTGAAGTCTTTGATAAAGTGAGCTTGATCAAAGAAATTATTCTCGTAGCAAATTTCTGTAAGCGATTTTGTTTCGCTCATTTTGTCAAGAACAGCATTAAAGCGAACAATGGAAGCAAATTTTTTGGCAGTTGTTCCTACCACTTTTCTAAATCGTTTTTCAAATGGGCTTTGGCTGATGAATAGTTTTTCGTTGAGTTCTTTTACTCTGATTGTTCCATTGCTTTGATAAATAAGTTTTACCGCTTCAACAATTAGTTTGTCGGTTTCCATGACTTTAAGTTGAGTTAACAAGAACTGTTCAACAACTTTTATTCGTTGGTTGTCGGTTGTTGCAATAGCTAATTTATCTTCAACTTCTTCTACCTTGTTTTTGTCAAAAATGTCGTCAAGCGAAAGGCTTAAATTAAAAAGCTCGTTGGCTGGATGAGATGCAAAATGGGTAAAACCAATTTCGGAAAAGTAAACTAAAATAGTCCCGATGTCAGTCGAATTTTTAAAGATTTTGTAACTGTCGGAAATTCCCGTAATTCCTGCAGATTTCAGTTTATTTTCTGTATTGTTCTGTATTGTTGCAAGTTGTCCTTTGTACTGAAAACCGATAACTAAACCGGAAGATGGAAATACTTTGTATTCATTTTCCAATTCATTCTCCGACACTACAAAATATTTGATGTAGGGTTTCAGTTTTTCTGTCGGAAAATGTTTGTCAAATTTCATTGATAAGTCTGTTGTCGTGGGTTTCGGTAAAATTGCCTACAACGTCCGACTCGCTTGGCGAAGGCGGCACTTTTTGCACGGAACTTCAACCGAAGACGGAACTTCAAATTTACGAAAATTTTTCAATCGAAGACGTTTCTTGCCGCTTTTGCTAAACGAGCTGTTAGTGGCTGCCTTTCTATCTGCCTATTAGCTGTCATAATTCGGTTCTTCAATATCTTCGTCCGAAGGAAACCAACCATTATTAATATTTTCAATCAGTCCAACCAAATGTCGTTTTACACCTTTGATTGTAAAGTCTAAGCAGACAACTGTGTTAATCTCTTTGTCTCCGTCAAATGCTAATGTTGTCGCAAACCAAAAACCCTCACTAAAGTTTTGATGCATTGTTGTCATTGGAGAGGTTTCATAATCGTGTGGATTGCCCGTCTTATCTTCTTCTGCGATTGCTCTGTTCACAATTTCCAAATCAAATAATTGTTCTCCAAGTCCTGCGAGTTGTCCTGCACTGCAAGTGTAAGTAACTAATTTATCCATACACTTTGGAACAGCGTCAATTAGAAGTCCTTCGTCCTGCTTATCTGCAATTGTAAAAACAACCCAGTTGTCCAACGGCAATTTATCAACCCAATTTGAGTCAGTCCTTACGTTTATGTAAAGAATTTGTCTATTGTTTATTTGTCCTAAGGTTGTCACTTTATCGTTTAAGGTAATTGTATCTTTAAGGTTGCCACTTTATCGTTTAAGGTAATTGTATCTTTAAGGTTGCCACTAACACGCAAATATACGAAGTTTCACTCATCTACTAAATATTTTATCAATTTGTTTTTCAAATATTTATATTTTCCATACCTTTGAGATATTAAAAACACGAAGCTTTATGGATATGCAGAATGCGAAGTAATGTTTAGATCCCAGTTTGTTCAAGTTCTCTCTTGGAATGCACAACGATAAAAAGGCCATGAAGATAAATATTGTTGACGAAAGAGATCAAATCTATGATTTGAAATTATCATCATAAAATGATCTTATTATTGCAAATTTTCCAAAACTTAATAATTCAACCCATACCCACATAAATCCGACTCCTAAAAATTAAAAAATTGAAATTAAAAAAAATGTATATATTTGCAGCATCAATTTAACTTAATCATCAGAAATTATGACTAAATCCAATGAATATACACCGAGAACAACCCAAGCAGGGCAAACTCCGGAAAATTCAAGCGGAAATCTAATTTTCGGACGTAGGAACTATATGTTTATCATCATCGGTACGATCTTGATATTTTTGGGTATGGCATTGATGACCGGTGGGCACATGCCGAGTCCGGAAGTATGGGATGAATCTCTGATATATAGTTTCAGACGCATTACATTGGCTCCGATCGTGATTTTAATAGGTCTTGGGTTGAATGTATATGCTATTTTTGTAAAGAAATAACGCGCATTCAGCCATTTTATGGGAGAAATATGGATAGCAATCATTCTTGGTATCGTCCAGGGATTGACTGAGTTTTTACCGGTGAGCAGTAGTGGTCATTTGGAATTGGCAAAGTACATTTTAGGTGATGAGTCTGTCGGCGAAGAAAGCCTATTGATGTCGGTCGTTTTGCATTTTGGAACGGCTTTGGCTACGATTTACGTTTTCAGAAACCAAATAAAAGATCTGATCATAAAGCTATTTTCTAAAGGTAATACGGAAGATAAGGCATTCGTCTATAAAATCTTTTTGTCTATGGTTCCGGCTGTTATCGTCGGATTGCTATTTGAAAAGCAATTGGAAGCGATGTTTACTCAAAATATCATGCTTGTTTGCGTGATGTTGGTCTTTACAGGTATATTGTTGTTTGTCGCTGACCGGTTTAATACATCAGGTAAAAGCGTGTCTTACAGCGATGCCATAAAGATTGGAATAGCTCAGGCGATTGCGATTATTCCCGGTATTTCCCGATCAGGAGCGACAATTTCTACTTCTGTCTTATTGGGCATAGACCGGACGAAAGCTGCTGAATTTTCATTTTTAATGGTCGTACCACTGATTTTTGGTAAAATGGCTAAAGACATCTTAGACGGTGCTTTTATGGCTGAAAACATCCATATTTCATCGTTAAGTGTTGGTTTTATTGTTGCCTTTATTACCGGAGTTATTGCTTGTACTTGGATGATAAAGATTGTGCGCAATAGCCAATTGAAATACTTCGCATATTACTGCATCGCTATAGGAATAATCGGAATTGTGTATGCCTTTGTTAACTGATTTCATAGTCGATAGACATTTTTCTGGCGTATCATGTGACTTCCAATCAGGAGCAGTGATGTTGATAGATAAGCCGTTAGAGTGGACCTCTTTTGACGTAGTCAATAAACTCAGGTTTAAACTGAAACATGGATTAGGTATTAAGAAAATCAAAGTTGGACATGCTGGGACGCTTGACCCTTTGGCTACGGGTTTGTTGATCGTGTGTACTGGAAAATTAACCAAATCAATTGACGAATTTCAAGGTATGCCCAAAGTATATTCCGGGACGATCTTCATAGGTAAAAGCACACCTACTTACGATGCAGAGTCGATACCTGATGACAGTTTTCCAACAGCGCACATTAGTGAAAATCTTATCAAGGAAGTCAGTAAAAAGTTCTTAGGAGACATAGAACAAATGCCACCAATTTATTCCGCTATTAAAGTTAACGGGACTTCGGCTTATTCATTGGCTCGACGTGGTAAAGATGTGGAGTTGAAGCCAAGAAATGTAAATATAACACAGTTTGACATACTCGACTATGTGATGCCCAATCTGCCCTTTATATGCGCATGTAGTAAAGGTACTTATATCCGTTCGTTAGCACACGATTTTGGTATATCTTTGAATTCAGGTGCTTATCTATCGTCTTTGAGAAGAGATGCTATCGGACCTTATCGGGTAGAAAATGCCATGTCGTTAGATGAAGCGCTTGAGTTTATAGAGCGCATGACGACCGTGAGATTTGATTGACGATTGACGAATTACGATTGACGATTGTCGAATTATGAATTATGAATTATGAATTATGAATCAATGTCGTTTAGTTATACAATGCGTGTGCGACCACATTTTTGTCAACTTTTTTAGAACCCGTTGTTTTTTCCGCTTTTTGTCCAACCCTTAGTGGAGAAGCCGAAATAATGCTCGTTCATCCTTGTTGGAATGGTTTTCGGATTGCCCTGACCCTGAACCATTCTGTGACTTCTGCATTAAACCATTTTGCTCCCTTCAGGGTAGGGGCAAACAAAATGGTTTGTTTTAGATTATCTGAGAGATAATACAGCCAATCTTCAACGAAAACCACTTTAACGACATTGAATTAAGAATCAATGTCGTTTAGTTAAACAATGCGTGTGCGACCACATTTTTGTCAACTTTTTTTAGAACCCGTTGTTTTTTTTGCTTTTTGTCCAATCCTTAGTGGAGAAGCCGAAAAAATGCTCGTTCATCCTTGTTGGAATGGTTTTCGGATTGTCCTGACCCTGAAGGGAACCGAAAACCATTCTGTGACTTCTGCTTTAAACCATTTTGCTCCCTTCAGGGTAGGGGCAAACAATATGGTTTGTTTTAGATTATCTGAGAGATAAAAACATCCTATCTTCATCTAAAAATACTTTAAGTCACTAATCGACTATGATGCTATAACTTTGATAGAATATGCACCTAAAACCACCGCAATCAACCCAAACGCAAAGCTTGCGATGCTATAAGCCGTGAATGTAAAATATTGTTCATCTTGCAGCAATTTGACATTTTCGTAAGCAAATGCAGAAAACGTGGTAAAACCACCACAAAGTCCAGTAGTAAGGAAGACACGCCATTCTTGTGAGATGTTGAAGCGTTCTGATAGCGCATAGAAAATCCCTATAAGCAAACAGCCAACTATGTTGACAATAAATGTGCCGTAAGGGAAGACAACCGGAAAGAGTTTAGTAAAGTAATTCGTCATAAGGTATCGGGCTACGCTACTTATTGCTCCACCGATTGCGATTAATAATATTATCCTACTCATATAACATGGTTGTTAAAGGTTCATTATAAATTTCTTATTTGCAATGATAACCATTCCGATTGATTAATCCCATTCTTTAAGAAATTGTCTTTGTTCAAATCTTGGTACAATACTACCTAATGAATTTATACTTTTCTGGCGACGTTTTGCAAAATAATCATTTGGGTCTTCTTCAATCATTTCTCCTCTTAGCTCAATACAGTTATTTAATACTAACAACTCGACTGCTTTTTCGGATGCTACCAAATACTCACGAAAATATCCATCACCTATTGGTAATTTAAATATACCAAAATCATCTTGAAAAGGAATACCTGTTATTTCCATTTCCCTAAAACTTGGCAAAATCGTATCATCAGGGTAAATATCGAAATCAGGACCTTTCGAAATTTTAGTAATTTTTTTAAATCTCACGCCACTGATTTTGCTGTATATGATAATCGAATAAAGCCGCTCATCAACCATGTAAGCAAAAGAATTATCGAAGAAAAAATCAAGAGGCCAGTCATTAACTATTAATTCAAAGTCGGAAAATAAATTCAGATCAAGATTAATCAACTCATGATGTTCTAATTTATCATATCCGGAAAAAGCCATTGGCTCAATATAAAAATATTTTGTTTTCATTTTTAATGATTTAAAGATTTAGTGATTATAAGACATTTTTTAAACCACTTGATTTATATAATATACTTATATATTCTATTTTATTAATCAAATTTTGCATGATATAGCTTTAGTGTTTTCACTCTTCTTCACTATCATTTGCCCAAATACTTATCTCATAAGAAATTCCAAGCATACTCATTTTTCTCATCTGATCTACAGAAAGATTGTCAACATATCTTTGTTGTCTGTTCTTTAAGTCTAAATTGTATTTTATATCTAATTCTATTTTTTCTGCACCAAAGTGCCTGATTATGGGTACTTTGTCAATGATATAGTCTAATATCCAATCTATTTTAAAATCAAAATCATCTAAGCTATATATATCTTCAAATACATCTGGTGTAAAAATTCTCAAAAATCCGTTATTATCTAATATTTTTATTTTAAAAAGACTATCATCATAATCTTTACAATTATCCCTAAAATATTCAATGCTTTTTTGAGGCATATTTTTATCTCCCCATGCGTTTAAACGAATCGTTTTAGTAAACATTTTATTAATATTTGATTGTTTTCATATACTGCGCATCATTATCGTTAAGTTGACAGGTAAATGGTGCGACCACGACATGGTCGTATGTTTGTAGGATAACCATTTTGCTACAAACATACGACCCTAAATGGGTCGAACAAATGCTTGGTTTATCTAAATTAAATGACAAGGATTCAAGATTTAATATTTTCATCTTACAAAAATAATGAAACAGCCAATACGCTGTATTTCCCTACCAGAATAAAAACTTTTTAGGCAGCTCAATGCCTCTGACTTTGTACTCATATTCAATCTCCAAAAGACCCGCGCCGGATTTTTTAAGTTCTATATATCTTTTGTCAAGGCTATCCTTATCTAAAAGCTCAAAAGGTCTTGCATTTCTGAATTCCGGTGGCTTGATACGCCAGAAATCTTCATTCCGGTTTTTATAGAGGTTTGATAGGTTTAAGGCTTTTGTGTCATCAATGGTAAATGTAAATTTTGTACAAAATTCAAAGATGTTGTCTGCCAATTTGATTAATCCATTTTCATATATATTATCTCCGGGAAAAAATATTTTATCACAATTCTCGCTTTCCAATCCGAGACATATAGGGTAATAGCTTGATAATCTACCAATATAAAGTAATTCAAGCTGTGATTCTTCAATTATGTCATCTATGGTTCCAATAGCCTTAGTTTCTATAATTTCGTTGATTGAAAAGAAAGGATCCCAACAAAGATTATTGTAAGCATCATTCATTTTCCAATAGAAACCTCCCAACCCATCAACATTTCCATTTAGTTGAACTTTTTGACAAAATACTCCATAAGTTTTGTTTGAATCTATTTCGTAGGTGTTATAAAATAGTTGATAAATGGGTGGTAATTTTAAACTAATCAGATCTGATATATTTATTTTTTTAGCTCTGGGTATTAAATTTGACAATAACGTGTTCATAAATAATTATTTAAAAATCTATTAATCCTTTTTTTTGTATTATAGACCAACCACCTGTATGTTGAAATTCTCTATGTATAGAGTATAATACAGGTACTAATGTTTTACCATCTTCAAGACGTTGCCAAGAGTATCGTATTCCATTAATATTCAATATTTTATTATCATACGTGACACCAGGATAGTTTTTTTCCAACCATTCTGATGTGGCGGCGAAACTACCATTGTTAGATGTAGTAGATAAACCACCCGAATATTTCAATATTTAAAGTAAGAGCATCATATAATTGATTCTTTTAGTCAATGGCTATTACTTACTATACCGAAAATATAACAGTCAGAATTAATATCAACAAGCAAAACCTTAATTGGTGTGTCATTTAAAATCCTTTGATTAATATCAGAAAATGATTCTTCCGATAAAGTTTGCCCATCGTCGGGTATCTCAATATTTATATCCAAAATATTGTTAAATCTTATCATTTGATTGATGCAGTACTCCACATCACCAATATCTGATTTCCAATCCAACTCACATAACAGTCCGGCATCTAACAACAAATCAATGCCAAGAAAGAATTTTACTTCTTCTATATCATCTATATCAATTGGGCGACCAAACTTATAGTTATCATCTTCGTCTAAGTATATAGCAGGATCATCTTGCGCTTTATTGATTTCGGTAAGTATTGATGATTCTAACTCCGGATTGTTAAAACATATAAGTGATACAATTTGTGAAATTTGCTGATTCATATTTTTAAATTTAAATTTTAACCTCTGAAATAATCAACCAAATCTTTTGGATAGTATGGACAATCTCTGAATGAGCTGTCATCTAAATCCAGAATGGCTACAAAGACAGCTGTTTCAAATGACCAATAACCTATATATCCGGCCTCATGAGGCAAAAAGCAATAACCGGATTTTTGATAATTTTTAAACCACACTTTGGTTACGTAATTTCGTACTGATTTTTCCATTTCGTTTTTGTCTGTGGACACGACTGCACTTCTTAACAACTTGAAGTCATTAGGTATATACTGGATTTTTTGATGATAGCTTTCTTCCTTATAGGGTAATCTCTGTGGATCACGAAATGAAAAGATTTTTTCAAATAGCATGTCAACGACACCATGCCTGTCAATAATTTCAACCACCTTTTTGAAGTGTTCATCTTCTATTTTCAATAAAACAGCAAAGGAAAGCAACCAGATTAACTTAATGTAAAAAGAACTTACATACTGTTTCAGATAGCCGTTTTTATAAAAATATAACTCATTATCTCTCCAAATGAAATTTATTTCCTTACATAGATTTCTAACATCCGTCGATAGTTCAGTCAAATCAACTCCAAAAGAGTATTTTATGATAAAAGATTTTAATTTGGAATCAAAGACAAAATATCCTAAACGTCTTAAATCGGCTTCATCATTTATTGGATTTTCTAATATTTGATATCGTCTATTCCACTGTTTATCATAAAATTCGATCATTTCCTTATAATTTGCTGCATTGTTATTATTATTATCTCTCATTTTTTTAAAAATACGCTAAAAATATTACTTTATTGCTTTCATCTTACAAAAATAATGAAACAGCCAATACGCTGTATTTCCTTACCAAAATAAAAACTTCTTAGGCAATTCTATTCCTCTGACTTTGTACTCAATTCCGGTGGTTTTATACGCCAGAAATCTTCATGCCAATTTTTGTAGAGATCTGACGGATCGATCGATATTTCAGTATTAATTATTTCTGAAAAATGGGACATAAATCCCAAAATGTCTTTTGCTATTACAAAATAACCTGACTCCTTATCATACAAGTCTTTGTAGATACAGATTTCTCCTTTATCATTATCGTTTAAATTTAATAATAACAAATTATTTTGAAGATATCCGATTTCAATGAATCCGTCTTCATGCCAATAGTTTTCTTTATTTAAAAAGCCGTTTAATTCTGTTTTTATACGTTCAATTTCAAAAAATCCGGTTATGTGTAATTTTTGAGATGATTTATAGTGGAAATAATCATGATCTATAAACGTGTAATTTAAAAGCACAGAATCAAATAATACTTTTTCCACGTCAAAACAATAATCACCTAAACTATAATTCTTTAAAAAAAATAAGTAGTTTTGTGGCAATTCCTTAAAAATCAGAAGCTCACTGATGTTATTTCCTATTGAACTGTGTTTTAAAATCTGTAAGCCTTTTTTTAGTATCATGTTTATATATTAATACTCTTTTATAAAATCTTTCAAGAATAACCTTGGCATGACTTCAGCATATTTAACGGCTTTTACTCTTTCCTTATAATTATTAAAATACTCTTTGATAGAACCAATGATTTCTTCACCATGAGCATGTACCATTCCATTTTCCAATAAGAATACTATTGCTTTTTCGGATAAAACCCAATTGTAAGCTCCATGAACCCTTTGATAAAATGAAAAGTCATCTTTGAGTGGAACGCCTGTTAATTTCATATATCTGAAAGGTGGAATGACGGTGTCTGAATAATTGGCTAAAAAATCCAATCCTTTTTTATATCTGAGCGGCTTTTCGAAAAAAAATCCAGTCAGACCAGATTCATATTTCAACAGCCAAAATAATTTTTCTGTAACAATTATAGCTCCAAAACTATCAATAATTTCATCTATATAAATAGAATTTATTACAAAACCTACATTGGAATAGGTCATCGTATCAAAACTCCAACGAGCGTTATTATCAATTAAATCCTGAGCGTAAAAATGAATGTGAAAATATTTTGAATGCATATTTTTTATTTGAATTGTTATTATTTTAAATTATCTAAAATAAGCAGGATTTAAAAATATATCTATGAATTTTTCAAACAAGTTATAACCATTCCGATTGATTAATCCCATTCTTTAAGAAATTGTCTTTGTTCAAATCTTGGTACAATACTACCTAATGAATTTATACTTTTCTGGCGACGTTTTGCAAAATAATCATTTGGGTCTTCTTCAATCATTTCTCCTCTTAGCTCAATACAGTTATTTAATACTAACAACTCGACTGCTTTTTCGGATGCTACCAAATACTCACGAAAATATCCATCACCTATTGGTAATTTAAATATACCAAAATCATCTTGAAAAGGAATACCTGTTATTTCCATTTCCCTAAAACTTGGCAAAATCGTATCATCAGGGTAAATATCGAAATCAGGACCTTTCGAAATTTTAGTAATTTTTTTAAATCTCACGCCACTGATTTTGCTGTATATGATAATCGAATAAAGCCGCTCATCAACCATGTAAGCAAAAGAATTATCGAAGAAAAAATCAAGAGGCCAGTCATTAACTATTAATTCAAAGTCGGAAAATAAATTCAGATCAAGATTAATCAACTCATGATGTTCTAATTTATCATATCCGGAAAAAGCCATTGGCTCAATATAAAAATATTTTGTTTTCATTTTTAATGATTTAAAGATTTAGTGATTATAAGACATTTTTTAAACCACTTGATTTATATAATATACTTATATATTCTATTTTATTAATCAAATTTTGCATGATATAGCTTTAGTGTTTTCACTCTTCTTCACTATCATTTGCCCAAATACTTATCTCATAAGAAATTCCAAGCATACTCATTTTTCTCATCTGATCTACAGAAAGATTGTCAACATATCTTTGTTGTCTGTTCTTTAAGTCTAAATTGTATTTTATATCTAATTCTATTTTTTCTGCACCAAAGTGCCTGATTATGGGTACTTTGTCAATGATATAGTCTAATATCCAATCTATTTTAAAATCAAAATCATCTAAGCTATATATATCTTCAAATACATCTGGTGTAAAAATTCTCAAAAATCCGTTATTATCTAATATTTTTATTTTAAAAAGACTATCATCATAATCTTTACAATTATCCCTAAAATATTCAATGCTTTTTTGAGGCATATTTTTATCTCCCCATGCGTTTAAACGAATCGTTTTAGTAAACATTTTATTAATATTTGATTGTTTTCATATACTGCGCATCATTATCGTTAAGTTGACAGGTAAATGGTGCGACCACGACATGGTCGTATGTTTGTAGGATAACCATTTTGCTACAAACATACGACCCTAAATGGGTCGAACAAATGCTTGGTTTATCTAAATTAAATGACAAGGATTCAAGATTTAATATTTTCATCTTACAAAAATAATGAAACAGCCAATACGCTGTATTTCCTTACCAAAATAAAAACTTTTTAGGCAATTCTATTCCTCTGACTTTGTACTCGTACTCAATCCCAGAAAGATCGGCACCGGATTTTTTAAGGTTCTTATATTTTCTGTCAAGGGTATCCCTATCCAAAAGCTCAAAAGGTCTTGCATCTCTGAATTCCGGTGGTTTGATACGCCAGAAATCTTCATGCCAATTTTTGTAAAGGTTATCTATGTTCAATTTTGATGTATCTATTTGTTTTTGGTCAATATTAGCATTTACTTTGGAAACAAATTCAAAAATATTATTAGCACAACTAATCAGTCTGATATAGTCAATATTAATAAATATCTGATCTATGTTGCTATTTGCATCTACGCCTATAAAAACACTTCCACTATATCCTGTATATCCAATCCGAACTATATTTAGATCCTGATACATTTCTTCATAATCCTTATGCGCTATATCCGTCAATAAATCTTCTTCATTAAAAAGACATTCGATTTTGATATCTCCGTCTGTATGGCTCCAATAAAAACCCAGAAAATCTTCTTTTTCGTTTTTTGCGTTCAAATACTTCTCACCATATTTTTGCTCTTTGCCCAAATCAAATGTATTGAGAAATAAATGATACAATGGCGGTAAAGTTATTGGAAATTCAATGTTTTCTTTACTATTTTTTTTGGTTGATTTTACATTCAGTTGACTGTATAAATTCATGATGCTATCTGATTATTTTAT
The DNA here is from genome assembly GCA_964399855.1 of uncultured Aureispira sp. Lineage (GTDB taxonomy): Bacteria > Bacteroidota > Bacteroidia > Chitinophagales > Saprospiraceae > OLB9. The sequence goes on from CAYNSF010000040.1 coordinate 18,263, forward strand.
AAAATTTATGAGTTATCTTATTCCAAAATGTCTTTTCTGACCATTTGATTCCTCTGATGTTGTATTCGTACTCTAATTCAAAAAGATCAGCGTAGTGTTCTTTAAAATCCAGATATGTTTTGTCTAAACTATCCTTGTCCAAGTGTTGAAGTGGTCGTACATCTCTTAGTTCCGGTGGTTTTACCCGCCAGTAGTTTTCATGGAAGTTTTTGTAGAAATGAGGTGTTTGTAAATTTTCAAATCTATCTGTATTCAGGCTAAGTTTGGAACAAAATTCAAAAATATTATTAGCACAATAAATCAGTCTGCCACCGCCCCAAAAATATATAAAAATCTGATCTAAGTTTTTTGACGCATCAACACCAATATAAATACCACCACAAACGACATCACCTATTGGTACCAGTTTTAAATCATCATATAAATAAGTTGAATCTAAATATATTGAATATTCACATAATTCTTTTTCATTAAAAAAATCACTAATGGAAATATCCATGTCATTATGCTTAAATCTAAAACCAAAATGATTCACAATGCCATATTTAGGATGCGTGAACTTCTCGCCAGTACTTTGATTTTCATTCAAATCAAATAATTTCACATTACCATATTTAGGATCTATGTACATTTCACCGATACTTTGATTTGAATCCACATCAAAAGTATTCAAAAACAATTGATACAATGGCGGTATAGTATAAGGTAGCACTCTGTTTCCCTTACCGTTATCATCATTTGTTTTTACTTTCAGTTTACTGAATACATTCATAATGCTGTTTAATACTCTTTTATAAAATCTTTCAAAAATAACCTTGGCATGACTTGATAATAATTAGCGGCTTTTACTCTTTCCGCATAATTATCACAATATTCTTTAATAGAACCAATGATTTCTTCACCATGAGCATGTATCATTCCATTTTCCAATAAGAATACTATTGCTTTTTCGGATAAAACCCAATTGTAAGCTCCATGAACCCTTTGATAAAATGAAAAGTCATCTTTGAGTGGAACGCCTGTTAATTTCATATATCTGAAAGGTGGAATGACGGTGTCTGAATAATTGGCTAAAAAATCCAATCCTTTTTTATATCTGAGCGGCTTTTCGAAAAAAAATCCAGTCAGACCAGATTCATATTTCAACAGCCAAAATAATTTCTCAGTAACGATTAATCCTCCAAAACTATTAATAATTTCATCTAAATAAATAGAATTTATTACAAAACCTACATTGGAATAGGTCATCGTATCATAACTCCAACGAGCGTCATTATCTATTAAATCCTCAGCGAAAAAATTAATGTGAAAATACTTAGAATGCATATTTTTTTTTATTTTACAATTTATATGATTCCTTTAATATTTTATATTTGTCAGCTTTTGCTGAATATAAAATTCCCGATGTTGGGTTAAAAAGGCATGCTATTTTATCAGATTTAAATACAATGTGAAACAAACTAATTTCGATTTCAACTAATGTTTTTAACGGAATAAAAATTAAAGACGATTTTAATATTATTTCATTAGAAAGACTGGAAGAACCTATATCGTTTTTGACTAGATCACTACTTGTTTCTATATTACCAATAGCGTATTCAAATTTGTCAATATTAAAAATATCTTCTAAATTTTCCAACAAAATAATAATTTTATTGAAAATATTTTCTCTTGTAAATAATCTCTCGCAATCCAATGAAAATTCGTATTCCCATAAATTATTATGCTGGTATTCATAAATGAGAAGCTCATTTCCATGAAAAAAGTTCAGAGATCCAGTATAATACTCCTTCCCTAAAATAAGGCCAAAATTATTCTTCCATTTAGAAAAATCTACCTTTTTTTTTGTTATTATTGTAAGTTCAAAAAATTCAGCCATAACCAAATAAAACTATCATTTATTAACCCAATATAGTTTAGTTAAGTTTAAATGTCGAAAAATCCACAAGGATATAACATATTCAGAAGTACACAAATTAATTGTATATCGCTTTTAAATCATTCCGTTAGGAATGAACGCTCGGTAAAAATAACGATAAAAAAAAACTTGCATGCTGTTATGTATGCATCCAAAACCATACATTATGGAAACAAACCTACGGCTTGTTAAGATATATCGTGTTCTGTCTTTTTACCGAGCGATAATCCCTATGGGATTGGTGTATTCTCAGATATATTATATCCAGATTTGTGGTCAGCTATTGTATTAGTTTCCATTTTATCTGGCATATCCGGGCCAAAAATGTTTTTTTTGTCATTATTTAAAGTTTTTGATAATGAATAATCTTCCTACATCAATTATATTTAGTCTTAGTAAAAAACATGGAGACATGAAAGTAAGGAAATTTGGAACCCAAAGAAACTTTTGATAAAATAGCCAATACATTTTCAAAATAAATATGTAAGTCAATATCAAATGGTATTTTCTCACCCATAATATTCTGACAATTCCTGTTTAAAAGAATTTTCAGTGCTTTTTCGGAAGTTACTAAAAATGGATAGTTATTTGGAAGGTGATAAATTCCAAAGTCATCATTAAATGGCTTGCCATTCACAATCATTTCTCTGTATGACGGTAATATCACATCATCAGGATAAATTTCAAAATTTCCGGAGCTTTTCACATGTTTGATTTTTTTAAATTTTATACCAGTAAGTCTTTCGTATATAAGTTCAGAGTATATGATTTCGTCCACGAAATAATGCCTAGATTCTTGAAAAAAATTATCAAGTGGTCATGAATCGAGATCAATCGTCAGATTTGAATAAGTGTCTGATTCTTGAATTGTAGAATCTTCGTATGAATAACTACAAATACTTGGATAAATTAAGAAAAAATTGGAATTCATATAATTTGTATTTTAAAGTTTTAGATTTTAGTATTTACTTGCTCAAAGATATACGACCTCCGTATTAACCTCTCCAAAGTCACTAATAGACAATATGCGATAACCGAAATATGGAGAAAACGGCTTAAATTCTGCCGAATTTGGGTCGATTTGTAGATAGGTAGAGGGCGATACAAAGACACGCATATTGCTGTTTAACACTGTTTTTTCGATATGATAATGTCCGGTCACGATGTTGAAATTTTTATCAGGATATGCGCTGCATAATACTTGAAACCTTTTCATTTGCTTAAACATATATTTGGGTTCCATGTGCTTAGACAGGCAAATCACCGGTGGATGATGCATGAAAATATATACGTTTTTTCCAGAAGATTCGATTTCCGATTGCAGCCAATCCCATTGATCCCGATCCATTGACCCGGATGATGTGTCTAACAATATACACTTCAACCAATCCATTTGGATTTTGTAGTATAATGCATCGTTTTTCAGATGGTTTTGAAGCCCAAATTCCGGTGCAAGGAGTATAGAAGTATCGTGATTGCCCGAAATAGGGTAGGCTTCTATATTATGCAAGGCGAGTTGTTCTTTGACCCATTGATATATGCTTGTATCTCCGGTCTTATTGCATAAATCGCCACCGAGAATGATCGCATCAAAATCCCTGTTTTTGACATGATTCAGTATCTGAATAAATTGTTGCCTTGTGTCTCTTTCCTGCAACAAAACACCCGGTAAGTCAATGTGTAAATCCGTAATAAAAGCAATTCTTATATATCCCGAAGTCATCCTAACTGATTTTATAATCCACCCGCAATCCAATATTTTTTGGCGCTTCCAACAAAGCAGGCCTCAATGAATATTCCTGATTCAGGATATTATTGAATAAGAAAGTAAATTTCCAACGGCTAAATTCGTAAGAAATACGGGTATCCAATAAATGATAGCCTTTATTGTGTGATTGACGGAACGCTTGGATACCAAATAAATCAGGGTTTTCAAGTTGTAAGTCAGGGATTGGATCTTCAAAAGCCTTGTCAATATTGACAAAATGACTGGCATATTGATACGAAATACCCCATTTGAATTTGCTGATTTGTGCTTCAATATCCATTTTTATCTGATGCTTGGATCTGTATTTGAGGATGTTGATCGAATCTCTATATTCTGATATGGTTGACTGGATTAGTGTTGAGCTCTCAAAGTTTTTGTAATATGGATTGATATAGGTATATCCGCCAAACATAGTAACAGGTACTGAACCGATCTTAAACTGGCTTGTGATACCAACTTCGTATCCAGATATATGCGTGTCTCCTATATTGAGCGGTTTGAAACCATACGCAAAAAAGCCTAACTCTCTTGGTCCTAAAAATGTAAACTCAATCATGTCTTTATATTCGGATACAAAAACGGACAAATCAAGAAATCCCTTAAACGCTCCAATAGCAAATCCCTGCTTAAAGCCCAATTCTGACGACCAACCTGTTTCAGGCTTGAGATGTGGATTAGAAAATATCGAAAATATAGCAAATGTCGTCGAAACAAAGCGTTCCGTTACAGATGGATAGCGGTATCCCTGACCAAAGGAAGCTCTGACTGATGAAAACTCGGCTACTTTATAATTAGCAGAAATACGGGCTACGAGCTGATCGTTACTGACTTTTCCACCCGGTATCGTGTCGTTGAAAAATATTTCAGGACTATTTTGCTGTATATATTCATAGCGAAGCCCACCTGAGACGGTCAGCCTTTTGCCAAACTCCTTATCTGCCTGGAGATAAAGCGCATAATTCAGTCCGCTGAAAGTGGTATCACCTAAAAGTTGCGAATTGGATTTGCTCCACTGACCCACAATGCCTGAAGTAAGGATCAGCCCGGCATCTTCAAAATCTCTTTGAAATTGGTATTCTACATAGTGATTGGCTGATTCATTTCCCTGATTGTTATCATTATCATTCTTAATTAACATGGATCTTGCCATGAGCCTGTGCTTATTGTGATATTTGTCGTAGTAAGTTACGCCGGGATCTATATAAATCCTGTTAGACATACGTTCCGTTACGGTGCCGTCAAATGGCTGATGTGCGCCTTCTTTACCATTTTTCCAAATGAAAAAGCTGCTACTTACGCCTTTATTTATCAATCCTCCTAAGTTAAATATCAATCGGTCAGTAAGCCTATATCTTAACTGTAAGTTTCCACGTCCTCGTGCATGGTTGGTAAATTGGTTTGGCCCTTCAAGTTTATTGTAAAATCCACTGGCGATCACATCAAGCTTTCCAAATTTTTGCTTATGTACGAATGAAATATTGGCTTCATATCTCGTCGTGTCTCCCCACCATTTTTTTGCTGGATCTGACGGAGATAAATAGACCTTGCCACTGGTAGTAATCTGGGTTTCGGGTGTTGTTTTTGCAAATGAAGATCTGTAATTAATGATGCCATTTAAAGCTGCCGACCCGTACATGGTAGAAGCTGCACCTTTGAGCACTTCGATTTGTGATAGATTTTCCACCGGTATATCGCCCCAATTGGGAAAGCCCGCATCAGGTTGTAAAGCGGGAATATCGTCAACGAGTAGCATGACACGGCTTCCGGCACCGTAAGAATATCCCGAGCCACCACGTATATTGGCCTGCCCGTCGAGTACCTGCACGCCCGGGATTTTATTCAGAACATCATCTGCGCTTCTGGTATTGATACTATTGACCATATCTGCTTTGATGATGTCCACACTCACAGCCGCACGAAAGATATTTTGTTCATATTTTGATCCGGTAATGACAACAGCATCGAGCACCGTTGTATTTTCTGTCATATAAATCACATCAGGGATTTGTTCAGGGCGATTATATTGGACAGTATGGGATTGATATCCTATGTAATCCAGTTTTAAACGGAGTGGAAACTGCGAAACGTCGGGTTTAAATTGCCCTTCATGGTCAGTCAGGTATCCTTGGTTATTGTCAGGATTTACAATGCTTACGCCAATAAGCGGTTCATTTTTGTTACTACATTTGACGGTAACGGTTCGTTGCTGTGCAAATGATGAACCCATAACAATAATAATATACGTTAAAGTTAAGTATAAACGAGATTTCATAACGTGCCTGTTTTTGAACGGATAAAGTTATATATAATTTACTTATCCGACAAAATTTATTTTGTAACGTGCTATCAATGTCGTTTAGTTAAGCAATGTGTGTGTGTGACCACTTTGTAGTCATGTTTTTAGAACCCGATGTATTTTCGACTTTTGCCCAGCTCTAAAGGGAGAAGTCGAAAAAATGCTCGTTCATCCTTGTTGGAATGGTTTTCTGAATGCCCTGACCATGAAGGGAACCGAAAACCATTCTGTGACTTCTGCTTTAAACCATTTTGCTCCCTTCAGGGTCGGGGCAAACAAAATGGTTTGATTTTTTAAGATTATCTGAGAGATAAAACAGCCAATCTTCATTGAAACCCACTTTAAAACTCTTAACTAAACGGTATTGAATTGTGATGTTTAAATGATGAAATCACCACAAAGGACTAATAATATTCGACAAATACAACATATACCTCTCTGATAAAGACTTTGTGGTAAAAAGAGATTGACCAGAAAATCGACTACCACTAAGATCACTGAGTAAAACACTAAGAAACACACAGAAAACCTTAGTGTATCTTAGTGAAACGCTGAGTGTCCTTAGTGGTTTGGATACGATTTTTCTAAGGTTTTTTTGTGGACTAAACCTTAGTTTTTTGTCAATTGTGTATGTATTTGCCATACTTGCCGAATGACGGATTGTACACCATCATTTACAATAATAAAATCAGCAAAACGAACTTTCTCGGATTCAGGCATCTGATTGTCAATTTTTCTTTTCACTTCATCATACGAAAGCTTGTCTCTCTCCATAACACGAGTGATTCTTATCTCTTCTGGACAAGTGACCACTATCAATTTGTCTAATGCCTTGTACGTTCCCGACTCCACGAGCAGCGCCGCTTCTTTCAGTAAATAGGGAATTGTATTATTGTTTTTGTGTTGCTCCATCCAGCGCAAAGAATCGTTATGTACAGCCGGATGAACGATACTATTGAGTTTTTCAAGCAGCGATTTATCGGAGAAAATTTTGTCGGCAACAAAGGGTTTATTCAATTTTCCATTTCTGAAATAGGTTTCTTTACCCAAAAGTTGCCTGACTTGTCGTTTGACAGCTAAATCTTTAATCATGATTTTTTTAGCTTGAGCATCAGCATCGTAAATAGGGATACCTAATGCTGCAAAAATGCTACATGCTGTCGTTTTTCCTGAACCGATTCCACCTGTGATTCCTATTTTCCTCATATAGTATTATTTTAAGGTTTTGAAACTATAGCTCTCGTCCAATTTCCTAACAATCCCGCAAGTGTTGCTGGCAATGCACCGACTATCGCCGTAAGAAAAAATACCGCACCGTTAGAAATATTTCCTAACAATTTACCCAATAACGAAGAAACTGGTATGTCAAAATTGTAGTCGCTGATAAAGGCTTTTAAATACCAAATCAAGAATACAGATAATAGTGAAACAGCAAAAGCTTGCCAATTTCCGGGCTTAACCAAATAATTGATTACGAAGCAGATCACGCCCGCTATCCACCAAGGAAATAATAATGACGCTAAAAATACTAAAACTGTTGTGCTGAAAAATAATATAAGCTGCTTCATATTTTGGGAATTAATTGTAAGGACATTTTTGATGATTTACTGATCTCATCTTTTTTGATATGGATATTTAAAGGATAATAATCGCCTTTTATCCACGCTTCCAGCATATTGGTATAGTATTGACTCGTTGGATTTCCAGACTGACCACCGGGAAACACGCCAAATCCTTGTACTTTATCTTCAAGACTGATCACCATACGCCAACTTGGACCGAATGAAACACCAGTGGCATTAATAGCATCTGGGCAACCGTCGGCATGAATGTCCATCGCGGATAAGGCAGGAACTCGGGTCATGTGGTATATTTGTAAGGGTTTATAAGCGCCCCAGGTCTTATTTTCTTGGTCTGCAAATGCTTCAAGCGCTTCATTCAGGGATAGTAGGACGATGTCATTAGCCGTTTCTATCTCCGTAGTTTGGACGATATCAAAATATTTGTTGTTTTTATCAGAAATGATCAACTCAAGGAGTCGCCAGTCTTCAGGAAAATTGATATCCGCCGTTTCCTTCAAAACCCGGATTTCATCCCAAGTGTTATTTTCTAATTTTTTGTAAAATATGTCAAATAACACAGGCATTTCGCTGTCGGCATGATATATAAAATCCCAGTTAAGCAATTGCTTGTAGGTGTCTTTGTATGGACTTGCTACTGCATCCGTCTGGATCGTACTTTTTAGCATCTGAATAAAATCATCCGCTTTGGAAGAGTAGCTGTTATGTTGCATACGCTTCATATCCTCAACTGTCGCCTTTTCGGTTACTGCAAGTTGGTTGTTAATCGTTTTATTGCGATAGCGCTCAAATTTTCCTCCATAATAGTACGGATAGGTTTTGTCTGTACTTACCTGGTTGGCAGAAGATATAAACCCTCTTTCAGGATTGACATACTGCGGATTTTGATCGACCGGTATCCATGCTTGCCAGTTGTTTTTGGACGATGCATGTTCGACAAATCTGCCGTCCTGACCGTATTTGGCTGGTAAACGTCCATTAACTCTTAGTCCGATATTTCCATTATTGTCAGCAAAACCAAAATTCTGTGCAGGACTGATAAAGCGCTTGATTGTTTTGAGATACGCTTCATAACCATTTGATTCCATAGCTTTTATAAAAACATTATATTCGTCCACATCTGGTTCGTCATGGCAAATCCACCGCATCGCCAGGTCGCTTTTGCCATTGTCGGAGGTATGATAAACCGGCCCAAGTATGGTATATCTTACGGTATCAATATAATCTTCCTGACCTTTGACAGCTATCTTTTCTATTCGGTAATCAACATCGTAAGTTTGTCCGTCCATGATATAGGCAGATCTTTGGTCATCAGCCCATTGTATGACAAATAAATCTTCAACATCTTGCCCAACATTGGTTTCTCCCCATGCCATATATTCATTAAAGCCGATCATGATACCTGGAAATCCCGGAAATGTTACACCATAAGCATTGAAATCCGGTGTCCGTATATGCTCTTCTATCCATATGGACGGCAAGCCCAAATTCAGATGTGGATCATTGCAAAAGATTGGTTTTCCAGATTGAGTTCTGCTTCCTGAAAGTCCCCAAGAATTACTTCCTATACCTTTATTTCTTTGCTCATAGTTGGTACGTAGGATAGGGTGGTTGTACATCGCCAATGTATCCTGCTGACTGCCGTATAACGAATCAAATGCGTAGGGATGCTCTGTTGGAACGACTGGATTTTCGATGGTTTGATGTTCAGGATAGAGCATATTGAAATCTTCTTTACCAAGATAATAGAGTAGGTTAGTATGCTGAATATCACTGTTATTTCCTGCGAGGGTTAATGACATTTGCTTGAATATCAACGCAGACTTCAAAGCTGTCCATGGCTCGGGTTTGATGTCAAAAAGCTTATATTCGAAAGGATAATCCTTAGGTTTCAATGTGCTAATATAGGCGTTAACACCGTCGATATAGCTTGATATTTTTTTGTAATCCGGTTGTTTTTCCCAACCTTTGACCGCATTTTCAGCAGCATATTTCATACCTCTACGTCTTCGCTCCAAGTCAATCTGTAAAGTTTTGTCGCCAAAAATAGATGATAGTTCGCCTGCCGCCGCTTTAGCAAGAAATTCCATTTGAAACAACCTATTTTGCGCTTCCGTATATCCTTGAGCAAATAAGGCATCTTCAAGATTATTGGCAAAAATATGTGGAACATGCCTATCGTCATAGTAAATCTCGACCTTGTCTTTGACACCTGTAAGATTTACCGTATAATCACCCATTTCATTCCTGGTATCAGAAGTCCAGACACCATTGAACGGATTTAAAAACTTACCTAATGGTGGCAATGGTTCTTTAGTAAGTTGTACGTTGCCATTCAAAAACAAATATAGCAACGCTGTCAACAAAAAGGTAATCAAGTAGAATATTTTATTTAACATATATTGAATTTCAAGCGATTAAGGTTATTTAATTATTTCCAAGTATCCGCAAAGTTTTTCTTTATTTTTTGACGACTCAGGTAGATGTTTTCAAATCAAGGAAAATGCACATTCTTTTGATTGAATTGATCATATCTGAGTAGTAACCTTTATTTAAACAGACAAATATAAGTAATAATGTTTTACCGAAATGATGTATTGACTAAAAAATCCGCATTATTGCCGTAAATAGATAGAAAACCTTATAATAAATTCAGGGTTTCTACGGATATAATGGAAATAGTTAAAAGCATATTTGGTCGTTATCTGTATTATTGGGTATAATGTTTTATATTAGACCAATGGATTTTAAATATCAGAAAATGCTGAACTTCTTAGAGAAAAAAGGAGTTTTATTCTTATAAATTTGAACTATTCATCAAATTTCGGACTGTTTTACAAATAAGATCTGGAATTTTAATACCAATAATCAAATGATGACTTACTTTAAATCACGACATAATCTTTTTCTATTTCTTGCATTCATTTTTGCATTCATGTCATGCAATGTGCCAACAAATCAAGCGCATTATGAAGCAATCCCTTTAACGAAAGAAATAGCGGTTCAACTCGCAGTCTTGCCGATGAAATGCTTGCAAAAAGAGTTTCCGAACAAACCCAATCAGGTCTTGAATGACGCGTCAGCATTGGGATTGCCTAAGCAATTGCACCCTGCATTTTACGGGTGTTTTGACTGGCATTCTTCTGTTCATGGACATTGGATGTTATTAGAATTGCTAAGAGCATATCCAGATATTCCGAATGCTGACCTGATACGCTCCGTACTATCGGAAAATATGAGCGCTGAAAATATTTCGGCAGAATTAGACTATTTTATGCGTCCCGGTGAGCAATCTTTTGAAAGAACTTACGGTTGGGCATGGCTGTTAAAAACAGACGAAGTATTGCTCAAAGCTACGGATAGTTTAAGCGCACAATTACATCAAAATCTTGCACCACTCGTTGATGTTATCGTAGATAGATTTATAGAGTTTCTTCCCAAATTGACCTATCCGATCCGAACAGGCGAACATCCTAATACGGCATTTGGATTGTCCTTGACTTATGATTATGCTATTACTGCCAAACATGAACCATTACGGGCGATGATTGAGCAACGTGCCTTAGATTATTATTTGCAAGATGTGGATTGTCCATTGACTTGGGAGCCAGGAGGATATGATTTTTTGTCTCCTTGTTTGCAAGAAGCAGATTTGATGAGTAAGGTTTTAGATGCTGATACATTCAGGAAGTGGTTGAATAAATTTCTTCCCGAGTTGAAAAGTTCTAATTTCACCCTAAAACCTGTAGAAGTATCAGATCGGACGGATGGCAAGTTGGTTCATCTCGACGGCCTTAATTTTTGCCGTGCTTGGTCACTGTATGCGATCACTGAAGTAATACCGGAATATAATCACCTTGTACGTATCGCCAATGAGCATATAGAAGCTTCACTTCCAAAAATTGCTGATGGTGGCTATGAAGGAGAGCATTGGTTGGCTTCATTTGCATTGTTGAGTTTGAAAAATTGATGCGTTTGGACTTTTCATAATTGTTTGTAAAAAAATACTCCCAAAACAGAATTGTTGAAGGAGTACTTTTGGCGTTATTTATTTATTTGTAACTATTCAGGTATATGCTTTCAAATCATAAAAATCAGCGGATTTTTCATTAGACAAAGCTACTTTTTGAGTTAATAGCGGTTGGGCGCTTGGCGAAGAAGCGGATTTCGAAGCGCAAAATTGTCTATCAACA
>CAYNSF010000041.1:0-29768 GCA_964399855.1 uncultured Aureispira sp.
TGTTGTCGGGACGACAAACACTAATATCAAACTTAGCGAGGACGCTAAGCTTATCGAATGTAAATCAATCAACAATAAAAATTACACCTTTACACCTTTACACCTTTACACCCATAAACCTTTAAACCTATTTCGAGCCGACAACCATCAACCGACAACTAATTAAACCATTACACTCTTAAACCTTTAAACCAATTTGAAGCTGACAAACACTTAAAGCAACTTCTTCCTTACCTTTTCCCAATATTCAAAAACAATCATTTTGATTTCTCCACCGGGATTGACAGCAATTATGCTTATGCTAAAAAGAAACGTCAATACAACTGATTTGATGATGATATTGACTATTGGGTGGAAATCCGGCAACACAAATGACATGCCTGCAAATATAGATGCTCCAATACCTGCAATAATCAGATGTGGCATCCACTGGATATGAAAACCAAATTTAGCTTGCAGAAAGAAATACTTCATAGCATTGAATATCAGGTAAGAGATGAATGTCGATAAGGCTGCACCGACAATACCCATAGATTGTATCAAAATAAAATTTAAAATGATGTTGATGATGGCCATCAAAACTAAAAAATACATGTGATACCGGTAGTATGCAGAATAGGACAGGATAACGGAATTGACACCTGTTACCAAATCAATTATTCGCGAAAAGCTTAACAATGTAAATATGAGCAAAATAGCAGATAGTTCCAGCGATATTTTCCCTGGCATGAGTGCGAGGATATCTACCCAAATGAAATATATCAACAAGAACAAAAACAACCCTACTATCCACCCATAGACAGATGATTTTTGATAGATGTCCTGAATGTTTTGTTTATCGCTATTGACCCAGTTATTGGAAATCACGGCTGACGATATCTGATTGATCGCTTTGGAGGGTATCTCGATGACATTGGAAATGGTCAGAATCGTTCCATAAATATACACAGCATTGACCGTAAGCATGCCTCCTATCATGGCATTATCCAATCGCAAAGCAAGAGACGCACCGATACCATTCAAAAACGAAAAAAACATAAAAGAACCAAATTCGTTGTACTCTACCCTATCCAACGCATCAAGTTTGGGTCGGATGCTATGCCTATCTAAGTACAATACATAGCCAAACAGCAACACCATGACCACAAAATAGTACAACAAAATCACTATAGGAAACAAACCACGTTCTACCCATCCGAGATAAACACCCAAAATCAGCAAAGGTAAAAACAGCTTCATACCCAACGTATATAATATGTCTGGTATGACCACTCTGTATCGGGCTACGGCATGTTGAAAAAAGATAGTGGCATAGAGATTGAGATAGCTCAAAATCAGGATTTCAGGGAGATTGTCACGGACAAAAGAAAAATTATCAAACCATTTTATAAAATTACTTTCAAAAGCGAAGAAAACGATTCCTAAAATAGCGGTAAGTACAACAGCGGAAATAGTCGCCTGAACTAATGTAAATGCTAAGAAATGCCGTTGGAGTTGTTTTTGCTTAAAAACAGGAAAATATTTGATAATCACAGAACTGATACCAAGTCCCAGTATGGGCGTAAGAATGGCGGCAACACTAAATAAAAATTGGAAATATCCATACAGCTCTTGCTCACGCGGATAGATATAAATAACACTGATAAAACCGATGAAAGTACCAATAAAATTGACGATTGAATACTTTAAACTCTGTCGCTGAATGATTCCCAAGACTGCAATATTAATAAAATCTGCGACAAAACTAATGATTACATTATAAAAACAGTCTATATATTGCAGGAATGTTCATACTTAAATTATTTTTGCGGTAATTATATCTTTAAAAAGATGAATACATTCTGTAACAATATTCATCTATAACACGTCAATCAATAGTGTATGAGTACAGAACATTCGAAATTACTGGACTTACCATTCAAGGACAAGCTATACAGATTAGCTTTGGGAATTGTTGGAGATACGTATGATGCTGAAGACATTATACAAGAGCTTTTAATCAAAATCTGGAATCGCATAGAGCAATTCAATGAGATCGAAAATAAAGAAGCCTGGTGTATGACCGTGACGCGAAATCTTGCCATTGACAAGGTAAGAAGCCGCAAAGCATCCGTTCATTCACTTGATGACTATACCTTTCTCAGAGATAGCGAATCGACACCGGATATAAAGTTGGAAAATAGCGACCGGCTCAATAGCATTATGGCGCTGCTCAACGAATTGCCTGAAAAGCAACGTATGATAGTTTATCTGCGGGATGTAGAGGGATATAGCTATAAAGAAATAGCCGATATCACTGAAAATACGTTGGATTTCATCAAAGTGAGTCTGCACCGTGCACGCAAAACGCTCAAAGAAGCTTTATTAAAAAGGAATTTTAAAAGGTATGGAGATTAGAATTAATCAACTTTTAGATAAATATTGGGACGGGACTACTACCGTCGAGGAAGACGCTGAATTGGTACAATATTTTCAGAATGGCAATGTAACCGATGAACATGAACCATACAGAGATTTATTTGAATGGATATATAGTACTCAACAAATCACCGCTCCTGTGACCACAGATATTGATAGTTTATTGGAGCAATATTGGGACGGCACAACCACACAAAAGGAAGAGCAACTCATTAAAGCCTATTACCGTAGCGGACATGTCAAAGAAGAGCATTTGCCTTATGTAGATTTGTTTGCTTTTTATGACGACCAGCTAAATACGACGTATTCAGCACCGGTCATTCCTATTGAGGGAAAAGTTGATTCCGAAGAAAAAAACACAGTTAAGAAATCGAATGTCATTCCATTCGTAGTGCGTGTGGCAGCTATCGCAGTATTTGTACTGAGTGGCGTATTTATCATCAGGAATATGACGAGCCAAACCACAGAACCTCAATTCGCTTCCAATGTATATGTAGTCGAAGACCCGGAAGAAGCGATGCGTATCACAAAGGAAGCATTGGCTTTGGTTTCGACCAAATTCAGAGAAAGTCAGGAGCCACTAAAAGACGACTTTGCTAATATCGAACTCATGAATATTTTTAAATCAGAATAACAATATTAAATCACAATAAAATCAAATATTCGATTCATTTATGAAAAATGTATTAACCTTAGTAATTATAATGTTGTTATCGTTCACTGCTTATGCGCAGAGCGATGCCATAGAGAGCTATTTCAAAGACTACCAGGAAAATGAGCATTTCAAAACCGTATATATCAGCCCTAAAACGTTCCAAATGGCTTATAAAGCTACGGATAGCGAGGACGAAAAAGAGCTGGCAGCCATAGTCAAAGACCTGAAAGGGCTTAAAATCATGAGCACAGCCAATGAAGCATCCAAAACCTACACAGAAGCAAACAAAAGGCTCAATGTAAAACCTTACGAAACCCTTGTCTCCATGAAAGACAAAGGCGCCGATGTGAAATTCATCACAAAAGAATCCAATGGCGCTATATCTGAACTCATTCTTTTACTTGGACGTAAAGATAAGTTTGTCATGATGAGCTTTACCGGCAAGATAGACCTCAACAAAATCGCCAAACTATCCAAAAAATTAGATATCGAAGGTGCAGAGTATTTAGATAAAATCAAGAGTAAGAAGTAAATAGAATGCCTTGTAACCTACTCAATTTTGATTACTTTTTGGTCAAAAGCATTTCAGCTTTATCGTTAAAACTGGTTATCATTTAAAAAGCCTGCAATGACAAAGTTAAGGCTATTGACCTATAATCAATTTCTTAACTTGATGATCATTTATTTTCACCAAATACATACCCGATTTAAATTCTGAAACACTAATTTCGGTGTAATTCCTTACTTCCTGATTGAGTATCTGCTGACCTAACATATCAAACACAACAACCTTATGAAGTTTATGGTCATCCAACCCTTTGATGTAAAAGTGTTGATTGGCAGGATTGGGTACGAATTCTATGGTAGCCTCTGCGATCAAATCATCAGCATTGGAAGTGTGGCTCAATAGATCTTTACGTAATGTCTGGAGCACGCCACGCATGATAGCTGCTTGCCCTTTTGTAAACGTATTTTGGCAAGATTCCGAAGAATAATCCATATAATTTTCAATCATATCGGGTAAATCACCCGATTGACCTGCTCCACATGTATTTTGATTTTTATCACAATTGAAATCACTTTGCTTACCTTGAGTTGGCGTATCATCTACGCCGTCAGTTCCTTCGCAATTGACACCCAATAAGCCACCATCTCCAGAAATATGTCTTAATCCAAGATAATGACCTACTTCATGGACAGCAGTACGACCTTCCATAGGAATACTGCCAAAATTTGGAATGTCATAGGACTTATCTTTTACAGCTCTGTAATCTAAGACGACACCTTCAAAACCCTTTTGTGAAGCTGCCGAACCTTCAGGCCAATGTGGCAAATTAGCAGGTGGATACGCATATCCTAAGACAGGACTACTGAATCCAAAAAAATTGATAGGCAATATTTGACAAACCCATATATTGAGGTATTTATCGGGATCTTTTGCATCGCTTCCACCTCTTGACGTTTGCTTCACTTCATCAGGTAAAGCACTAAGCGTCGGTTCAAAGTTTGCCGTTGTCTTAACTCGTATTATTTCGTCTATCTCAAATTCGATACCTGTATCCGCAGCCACAGGCTCAAAGATTGACCTGAGATTGGATGTGTCCGCATTCTGACGGCGATAACATTCATTCAAAACCCTTATTTGATTGTTCAATAGTTCGTCAGATACATTCTCATTGTCATTCTTATAAACGACATGAAACACAACTTTGATTTTATATATGTCGTCGTTTCTATTGATGCTCTTTTCTGCAACACTTTCTATCGTCCTATATAAATGATCCTTGTAGCCCAGATGAGCCTCTTCTGACAAATCCACAACATGGTCATACAAACAATGCGACATATTCTGGCTATAGACCATACTACAAATGAATAATAAAGTAAAAGATAAGATTAGGTTTTTAAGCATCATTTCATTAAAATTTGTGTAAAAATAGCATCCTATTCAAAAAGAAAAAAATTAAGTTCTTCTAATTTTTTTAAAAATGTAATAATTACCGATAAATACGTTGGTAATCACTTGAAAATACACATTATTCATATCAAATCTTTCTAAACACCATACACCAATACAAGACTCAAAACGGTTATGTGTTAATATAGCCAATACTTTCACAAAATATTTGTACTACTCAATGAACTAAATAAATAGATACTTGTTAATCAACAAATAGAAATATACAGGATAAATTAAATAATGGCAACAATAAAATTTACTTTTGAAGATAAAACTATTCCGGATGTTTTGGCGGAAAATGTGGAAGAGGGCATTTCGATCCTTGAAGTGACTGAAGATCATGATGTACATCTAAACCACAATTGTGGAGGTGTGTGCGCTTGCTCGACGTGTCATATTTATGTAGTAAAAGGAGAAGAATATCTGGAAGAAATCAGTGATAAAGAAGAAGACTTTATTGACCGAGCTATCAATCCAAGATTGGAGTCCAGATTGGGCTGCCAATGTGTGATACTTGACGAAAATGCTGTGATAGAAGTGATCATACCTGATCAAAGCGGTATTATCGGCCATGACCACGATGACTAATTTAGTTGAGAGTTGAGAATTGAAAATTGAAAGTTGAGAATGTTTAATTGTTAATTGTAAATTGTTAATGTTGAATCAATGTCGTTTAGTTAAGGATTTTAAAGAGGTTTATAGTCTATACAATACTGATATTTAGTATGCTAATTTAGAGAGATAATTATTTTTGGTAACATTAGTTTCCTTAATTTTGTACACTAATTCATCAAAAATTGCTAAAGTTTGCTTTTCAAATCCATGATTTGTCCTTTGCGGACGGCAGTTACTTTTTTTCATTGCCAAAAAAAGTAACCAAAAAAGTCTAGTTCAAAAAAAGGCGATTGCTAAAGCACCGTTCTCTCTCGAATCTACATGCTTTTTCTATCGACAATAGTTCTTTATAATTTGATTTTACGACTACCAGTAGATAGACGCAATTCCGATTCTTCGTTCACTATCGCTTGTTTTTTGAACGGGTTTCAATTTTAGGCTATTTGTATTATTATTTCTCTTTTTTGGCAAGGCCTAAATTCTTGTATATATGCAACAAGTACAATAACTAAACGATATTGAATGCTGAATTGTTAATAGTAAATGATTAGTGATTAATATTATCCATCATTTAAACCAATCCGACAAATCTGCAAATTAACAGTTAAATTACACCTTTAAACGCATAAACCTTTAAACTAATATAACAACCGACAACCAATTAAAGCAAATCAACGGCTAAAAAAGAACATCCTCACCGATAATGGTTGCAATGACTTTTGATTTGAAATGATGCCCGAGATATGGATTGTTAATTGATATGGACTTTGCATTTTCTTCCGAATATATCCAGTTCGCATCTAAGTCAAAAACACAAATATTGGCCTTTTCGCCTTCTTTGATGGTTGGTATTTCAATATTGAATAGCTTTCTTGGACTTACTGTCAATTTTTCAACTATAGTCTCTAAATCCAACTCATGGCTAAGGCCGTCAATCAACGCAGATAAGCATGTTTCCAAACCAGCAGCACCAAACTTTGCATAAGGAAATTCCAAGTCTTTGGCTTCTGTATCCAATGGAACGTGATTGCTTACTATCACGTCGATGGTATCATCTTTAAGCCCTTGGATCAAAGCTTTTCGGTCATTTTCGGATCTTAATACTGGTTTTACTTTTAAATATGTATCAAAATCTGTCAATGATTCGTCATTTTTCAACAAGTTTAGATACGGAACAGTCGCATTTACTTTTATGCCCTCTGCTTTGGCTTTTTTGAGTATCTTGATACTTTTATCGGAAGAAATGCCATACTCAATGATGTGACCTTCATTGTACGTCAACATAGCAATATCGCGTTGAATCATCTGTGTTTCTGCTATATCTGGTATGCCACGCATGCCCAATGAAGTACTTGTAATACCTTCATACATTTGTCCTTCATGGCTTAAATCTACATCATTTGGATGCAAAACCAATGGTACGCCTGCATTCCAAGCGTATAACATGGCTCTATCCAAAAGTTTCGTATTCGACACACTTTGCAATCCGTCACTAAACCCTACAGCTCCGGAAGCTACCATATCCATATATTCATTGATATCCTTGCCATTCAAATCCTGGCTTAACGCACCAAGTGGATACAAGGCAACATGATTCCTATCATTATGATCCGTCAAAAACTTTATTGTTGCCTTTGACTGAGTAACGGGACTGTGATTAGGAAAAATACATAAGGCTGTGAAACCACCTTTTCGAGCTGCTAAAGTAACAGAATGTATTGTTTCTCTATGCTCAAAGCCTGGTTCTCCTGTTAAAGTTCCTACATCACATAGTCCTATACTACAATGCAATCGCTTACCAGAAATAATCTTTTGTGACTTGCTTTCATCAATATGATCAGCAATATGGGTTATGATGCCGTCAACGATGAGTATATCTTTCTTTTTGTTGTGGTTAATACTACCTTTTTGGATTAAAACAACGTCTTTAATAAGGAGTTTCATAGATTGTACTATTTTAAAAATCGAATCAAAAGCGTCTCAATTGCTAAAAATAACAGTGCTAATATCACGAACCACTTCCACAATATGATACCTTTATCTTTTTCCATGATAGAAGCTGTGATATCTGCCTGCAATGTTTCGCCCAAAACCTTTATATTTGGATTTGCAGATGTCATGTTTTTAAGCTCACTTTCTCTAAAAATATGCATATCTGACTCTTTTCTGTCGTAATTGAAAGCCAATTTTACCACTATTTTATCATCTAACAATAGATCATAATAGCCCGCTGTTTTTATCTGGTCATTCAAATCCAACATCATCTTATTACCGGCAGGAATCTGCCCTGGAATAAATTCTTCATTACCATGTTTAACTTTGTAAGTATAGTCACCGATTCGATGGATATTGGCTGTTTCTATGACCATTTGGTTGGAAATGGTGTAAGCAAGCGATTTTTGTTTTGTTGTGGAAATGGCGACATTATAAACTAATGGTACAAATACTTCAGCATTGAATACCAAGTCATTGACTTCAGCATCTAAAGGCGCAGCACATAAATAGAACTGACCATCTCCTACCCTATATTTACCCATGTAGGTTCCGCCGTCTCTATATGTCAACAACTTCTCCATACCGCTGCTGGCGTTGGCTAAAAAATCGTAGCTAAACTGTGATTTGGGTAATTTGAGATTTTGAGAACTACGAATATACACATC
This sequence comes from uncultured Aureispira sp., assembly GCA_964399855.1. Taxonomy (GTDB): domain Bacteria; phylum Bacteroidota; class Bacteroidia; order Chitinophagales; family Saprospiraceae; genus OLB9. The sequence goes on from CAYNSF010000041.1 coordinate 8,309, forward strand.
CGAAAAGACAAATTCTTCTGTATTAATAACGGATACTTCCCTGAGATTGCTCCTTGCTTCAGCTAAACTTCCAGCATTAACGGAACGTAAAAAGTTGTTGTAACTATTGAGTTCAGCTTGTTGACCAGGAAACATCATCACTTTACCACCATGTTGTAAATATTGATTGACTTCTGTGGCTAATCCTGTGCTTATTTGCTTTAAATCATTAAGTATAATCAAGTCGTAATCAGCAAATTGTTGGTATTGAAGCTGATTAACACTTTGGTTGATCATCGAAAGATTTTTAATCCCTTTAAATAGAGCCGACATGTATTTTGATGGTGCGGCTTCATTGATTAACAAGGCTTTAATCGTGTCCGGCACATTAAACGCAATAAAGTATTCGTCATCAAAAGCTACCGGATAATCTGTAACTTTGACCACACCCTGATGCCAACCAGATTGAGCAATTGAAATATTGACAGTATCTATCACCGTTCCATTCGCTTCGATATCTCTTACACTGACAGGCTTTTCTTGACCATCTTTGCTGAATGATATTTTGACCTGCTCAGCTGTATTATTACTATTATTTTTGGCTCGTATTAGCAATTTATTATTCTGATTCAAAAATGGAATTGGCCCTTCAAACCAGACACTATCCACGGAGACATTACCCAATTGATTCGTTTGTACCGGAAGCAAATTTATCTCCATGGTCGTATCTGCTGACACTTCTAATGGCATGATACTCTTTTGAAAATCGGAAATAATATATGATATTTTATTGCCACCGCTCATTTCCATAAGCTGTTTTTGGCGATTGATGACCTTGTCTATATCTTGAACATTGGGTGTTACTTGTATTTCATCGATGTAGCTCAAAGCATCTTCTTGCGACAAAAACCGTTGATGCCTACCTTCAAAATCATGTGTAAGTATTTGAAATTGATCCTTCTCAGTATAGGCTTTTATTATGGATCTGGCCTTCTCTTTGGCGTAATCAAGCAATGGAATGTCATTGATTTTCGCTGTCATCGAAAAAGAATTATCCACAAAAACAGACACTTGATTAATACCAGATTTTACCGTATCACCTTGCGGAATAAAGGGTTGTGCAAAAGCAAATACCAATGCCGAAACTGCAAGAATACGACTCAACAATACTAACAAGTTTTTTAGCTTGCTTCTATTGGTAGTTTCTTCTTTTATTTCTTTCAAAAATCGGACATTCGTGAAATATATTTTCTTAAATTTCCTAAATTGAAACAAATGTATAATAATCGGAATCGCTATTGCTGCCAATGCCCATAAAAAAAAGGGATATAAAAACTGCATACACTACTTCATTGTCGTCACAAAAATAAAACAACTAATACTATAAACACACGAATTGTTTAAATTTTGAATATGTTTAACGTATTGAGGCAGGAATTGTATCGTTAATGGCTTATTTGTAGATTTTTAGATAGATAATTGCTTTCTGAAATTGTTTGCTTGCTCTAAAATAAAAAAAAGCTCTCAACTTTTTGAGAACTTTTTTTATGCAACAGTCAAATCCCAATGAGTATTTACTTCTTTGTATTATATTTTTTTAAGCTACATCACTTTATATTAGGTAAGCAAATAATTGAGCTGGGACTACATGGAGATTTAATTTTATTTAACCAGACTTTCCGAGACTCTTTAAAACCATGTATGAAGTCCCAACTCACTTACTGCTCATTCCGTAAACCTAATAAAAAGAGAAAATTTATATCTAAGGCCGTTCTTTAACTGCCTTAATCAATGTATGCTTATTGTTCTTTTGCTCTAAACAAACAGATTGTGTACCACTTATAACCCATTTCTTGTCAACATCCTTATGTTCATCAGTGTAATGATGATCACTTATATTTGATTTGATGAAGCTAAGATTTTGGAATCTATTTTCTTTTATGTTGAAGGAAGAAAACCTATCTCCCCAAAAACATACAACGACTAAAACAATCGTTAGCAACAATTTAAAATCCAAAATCTTCGCTTTCATCTGCAACTTTTAACTGGAAACTCAATCTAATTTTTTAATCACTTTTGATAAGACAAAGATCGGATGATTTGCAAGAATGGACATCAATGTAAACACCCAATTTATTTTTTAAGGGTTTACCCGAGTTTTTAGAGGAAAAAACATAGTATTTTTGTGAGTGCAAATACTTCATTAAAATAATAAAATATCATGACAACTGAAATCAATATTTTAATAGCAGATGACCACACTATGTTTGTGGATGGCATGGAATCAATATTGGGCGGAGAGAAAGACTTTAAAGTGGTCGGCAGGAGTTATGACGGTCCCTCAGTACTTGAGTTTCTTAAACAAAACAAAGTCGATCTGGTGCTTTTGGACGTTAACTTACCTGGCATGAATGGTATAGAAGTATGCAAAGAAATAACCACAAAATATCCTGAATCCAAAGTCTTGGCTATATCTATGTTTAATGAAGAGAGCTTTGTTACTGAAATATTGAACAATGGATCTAAAGGTTATATATTAAAGAATACCGGAAGAGATGAATTATTGAAAGCGATAAGAACCGTTGCACAAGGCAATTCCTATTTTTCAGGCGAGGTTACTGAAATCATCATGAAAGGGTTGATGAATAAAAGAAAAAGTTCATCCAAATCAGCAGTATTCTTTCCTAAACTTTCACGAAGAGAAAAAGAGATACTCAAGCTTATAGCACAGGAATTTACTACTCAAGAAATTGCAGACAGTCTTTATATCAGCCTAAAAACAGTAGAGTCTCATCGTGCCAGCCTACTTTCCAAGTTAAATGCTCGAAATAGTGTTGGTTTGGTTCGTATTGCTATGGAGAATAACATGCTTGATGATTAATATATAAAGTAGCGACGTCTGACGAATAATACTTTGCTTATGTATTGAAAGCATATACCCGAGCGATTAACATAAAAAAAAAGTGAGCAGATGTTACCACCTGCTCACTCCCATTTTTTAATCTTTAAAATTTATTTACTATGAAATCAATACTATACAAACGAAAAAATGCATTAAAAAATTCTATTAAAGCATGTTTTTTCTAAAATTATTTCACTACTACTTTTTTGACTACAGCTATTGCGCCAAAATTAATACGTAATAGATACATCCCTTTAGGTAAATCAACTACATTTATATGATGTTGTTTTCCAGATTCCTGACCCATCTTTATGGTATTACCTGTTATGTTTGATAAAGTCCAGCCTGTAATCACATGATCTTCAAAGCTCTGAATATAGACTTCATCAGATGCAGGATTTGGATAGACCAGTACTTGCGGTAAGGCATTGATCGCATCTTTTGTAGAGCTTGTCATCAAAATATGTATTTCAAAGGTTGTAATCGCTATCCAGCCACCTCTACCATCACTTACCGTAAACTTAAATTCGTCCTGCGCTTCGACCAGACTGGTTGCCATATACGAAAACATACCATCATTAATATTTTCTTGTGAAAATCTTGCTCCGGCAAATACAGGAACTCCATCTAACAACAATAAGCCTCTCTGAGGTGCACTGACAATGGTGTAAATCAATTCATCATCACCGTTATCATTATCATCACTTCTCAATAACTCCGGACGTATAGCCTTCGTTTCGCCTATATTCAACTCCATCACTTCGTTATTGACTAAATATGGTGGATTGGATACAATGTTTGAGCATAATTCAAGATCCCAATTTTGCAATCTACCACCATCACCCGATTTAGTATCTGCAACGATTAGCTTCCAATAGCCGTTCATCGTTTCTCCATTGAAAGTACTCAATGGTATTTCTGGCCTGTATATCTTAGCCTGATGTATTGGACACTGAAAATAATCATTACTCTGATCATCTACACCTACATTGATACCACTTGCATTGGGACATTTGTTTCCCCACAATTTCACTTGTGTACCCGAAGGTGATTCTAAAGTGACTGTAAGATCTGAAGCTCTCTGATGTACTGCTCTAATATTCAATACGTTGACATCATCAATTCTACCTTCTCCCGACACATAAATCTCAGAAGTAATCGTTGGTGTACCAGACTGCGAAATATTGAAACTCAACGGACCCGAATGTGTAATAGCACAATCTTTCGACTCCGTATTAAAAGCATTAATTACTGACCAATCTCCATCTTTACAGAAATTATATGACTTCACTCTCCAATAATATATCGTAGATGTTTTCAAAAATGTATTGGAATTGAAGAAAGTATCTTGTCTTTCCGTTTCAAAAACGATATCCTCTGGGTCGAATGCCGGAGAAGTGGCAACTTGGAGTATATATGCTACAGCATCACGCTTGCTTTCCCATCTGTATCTTTGAGTTGGCCCTACACCATTATCGCCATTAATTGGACTAGCTAAAACGATATTACCCAGATCAGTTGTAGTTACGAATAAACGCAACGTTCTTTCGATCGTATCAATGCCATCTACAAAAGTTCTGACGACTACTTCATAAGTTCCACTCTCGACAATATTGTCAAGATTAAGGTTCAATTGATTGGATTCTCCTGGAAATACTTCATCTTTCGAAAAAGTAGCAACGATTTCTACTGGTGCATCGATTTCAAACAGAATTGCATCTTCAAGACCTTGAAAACCAACTGTTGTAATTTCAAAATTTGCTTCATCAGGCAAACATAATGTACGGATAGGATTTGCTATATCCATAAAGAATGAAGGTTCTGTCGGTGCATCAATTCTTGAGATTTCTTTTGTTAAAGTAAAAAATATATTGTTGGATGCTTTAACTACGATTCTTGTACGAGGCGTTACCACATTAGGTACGATGACCGCCTCATGACCATCATTTGGAACTTGAGTTGCTGCCAGAATCATGTTAGGTCCATCAAAATCTAAATCACTATCTAATGCAAAATAGATGTCAACATATTTACAATTTACCGGAGCTATATCCGTATTGCTAACATCCCATGTTACATCTACTTTATCTCCTGCTTTCAATTTTAATGGCTCATTAGGTGTTAACATCTCAAATGGACCACTATTGGGAGCTACTTTGAATTTTACTTCCTCCCAACCTGCAGCTGAACCCATTGGATGATTGTCCCGAGCTACCAATCTAAAAGTCAAGTCTCTTCCATAAGTAGGTAACAATTCATGTACATGATTAAACTCGTGCTGAAGGATGCGATTTGTATTCGGGAAAAAACGTGTTGTAGAATTACCCGGTCTCAATGATCTAAAAATTGGTGCATTACCTGCTGGCATTCCTAAGGGACTCGATGTTCCCGAATCCATTTCTTCCCAATTGAATGTCATGTTATCTCCATTGGCATCTTCCGCTTTTCCAGTAAGGTAAAAAGGCGTGACTCTTGGTATAAAAAATCCATCGGTGTAATCCAAAGTAACTACAGGTCTAAAATTGCCCAAATCTACTTTTTGAGCGCATCTGTATGCTTCGGCCCCTTCTGTTGCTGTATAATTATATATTTCGTTTAATGAACCTCCATGATAGTAGTCATCTCTCGGCACACCTAAATTACTTGTACTACAGGCTCCCGGATATGCCATGATCGTAGAACCACTTCCTGGTTCGAACCCTGTTCCTGAAGGTGTTTGCCCTTCATTACCAGGGCAGTGATTAAAGGTATGGTTTGCTGACATCTGATGTCCAACTTCATGCACAAATGTTTGAACTATACCATTGGATATAGAAGTACCATTATGACATGTCACACCAGCACCTTTATTTTGTGAGCATATTGACCCCAAAAACGCTACTCCTCCTACATCATAACACACAGAAAATACATGTCCAATATCATAATTATTAACACCAATTCTTTGATTAAGTACTGTCGTATTTTGAGTTAAAATAGAACGTCCTTCTCGAGTATCGGTATATGGATTGAATTGTCCTTCTTCTACATTAACAGCATTTTCATTGCTCGCCACTATGACCATTCTGGCAGATACTTCTCTCTCGAAATACACATTGGCTCGATCAACAAATGTTACCATTTCTTCCAAAGCCTTTTCTTTTGTACCTCGGCGAGCGCCCCACTCTACTGAACATCCTAATGCAAGTCTATAAATTCTCAATGGAACGATTTCGTCTATCAATGTCCTTGGTTTGATATGATTTGTTTCATGAATAAAAAACTCATCTTGAATACCACAAATGACCTCTTTTGACAATGCCGGATCATCGTAATCCGCAGTATTATAAGCCATAAATATTTCATTATTTTCAGTACTATACTGATCAATATACACCATTTTATCTATTGAACTGAATGCTGCATAGAAGTTATCAGCCATAACAGTCATACGCATAGATACAGATCTATCGCTTCTTTTAAAACCTTTATAACTTCGGATATTAGGGTACTTAGCAGCTAATTCTTCTTCCATGACTGGAGAATACCAAACTACATATTCAGCCAGTTCTCCAGTTTCATCTGGCATATATACAGTAAAATTCGAATGTTCTACGATATTTTTATGTTCTATAGGCGCATTAGATAAATATGACGCCAAACGCTGCCTGTCAAGCGAAAATGCCTTAAACCTCTCTGGAGTAATTATTCTTGATGATTCACTTCTAAGCTGGATTTTAGAAGCATCAACCTGTGTCCAAAATTGTTGCCCATTGACTAAAAAAGTGGTAAAAACTGTTATTAAGATCGTTACAAATACTCTAAACATAGCAAACATTAAATTTTTATTTATCAAAATGTAAAAGTAACATTTTTATCATTACCTACATATAATCTAATATCACTTATTATATTTAAGTAATCTAAACGACAAAAAAGTTAGTAACTTAACAACATAATTAAAAAATTACAACACAAACAACATATTATAAATATATTTAATATATTTGCAAAAAATTTCAAAATATTATAGTGTTTGATTCACACAGACATAAAGGCCTCAGAGTAAAATTAGTTAGAGAACTCGAACAAAAAGGTATTAAAGACCAACAGATTTTGAATGCTTTTAGAGATATTCCAAGGCACCATTTCCTTGATATTGCATTTGCAGACTGGGCATATAAAGATGTGGCATTTCCGATAGATGCCGACCAAACCATTTCACAACCTTATACAGTTGCTTTTCAAACCATGTTATTGGACATTCGTCCTGACGATGTCGTTTTGGAGATTGGAACTGGCTCCGGTTTTCAAGCTTGTGTTTTATCATATCTTGGCTGTAAAGTTTATACCATAGAGCGTCAAAAAAAACTTTTTGAAAAGACTGCTCAACTTTTAAATAAGTTGGGTTATAGTCGAATACGGACACTTTATGGTGACGGATATGAGGGTGCGCCAAGATTTGCGCCTTTCGATAAGATCATCGTGACAGCAGGTGCATCAGAATTACCTAAAAAACTTTTTGATCAGCTTAAAGTGGGTGGATATATGGTCATTCCTTATGGTAATGGAGATGTACAAAAAATGCTTAGATTGACTAAAGGCGAAAATAACACGATTAAAAAGGAAGATTTCGGAAATTTCCAATTTGTTCCTTTCCTCAAAGGTACGAGTTTGTAATATCATTCCATATTCACTTAAGAATGAACCTCATCAATATTTAGACGATACGAATGTGTCAATCTAACAAAAAGTTAATCATTATTAATACATGGGTATTCAGATAACATTACTGGTTCGTATTCCGTTCAGATATAGTAAGCTTAATTCAGATTATACCTGTTTAGCTTTATTGAAAATTCTAAATCAAAATAATATCATGTTAAAATCAAATTTATCTCTAATTTTAGCTTTCTTTTCAAGCGTCTTGATCTTTTCGGCATGTAACAACAAGGCCAATCCAGTATCCAATACTGCATTCGTTGACGAACATACAGCTCAAAATTCACTTGACTGGAGTGGTCAATATTATGGTGTACTTCCATGTGCTGATTGCGAGGGTATCGAAACTATTCTAACACTTAATCAGGACTATACATTTATACTTACATCAAAATATTTGACAACTCAACCATCTGATGTTGTGACAGAAAAAGGTAAATTTTCTTGGAAAAATAACAATATAATATTGGAAGGTATTAAAGGAGTGGATAGTTTTCCTTCCTTTAAAGTTGAAGAGCAGCAGGTCAAGTATCTTGACAGCGAAGGTAATGTCATAGACGGGAAACTTGCACATTTTTACATTCTTAAAAAAATGGGTAATCCAGTGATTGAAGATAAAAAATGGAAGCTTGTAGAATTTAATGGTCAACCTATAAATGGTACTGCCGAAACACACTTTTTAATATTTCATAGTGATCAAGGAATTGCAGCGACCAAAGTAAATTGCAATAGTATCCAAATGTTTTATAGGATCACCCATGAATTGGCAATTCATTTTGAGCAAGGCATGACTACGCTGATGGCCTGTCCCGATAATCTCGAAAATGAGTACCTCAAAATGCTATTAACTGTTGACAATCTATCCGTTGGTGAGTATCGACTAACGCTCAATAAAGGCAGAATGGCACCTTTAGCAGTATTTGAACTCGTTGAATAAATAAAATGGCTATGGTTCTCTCTGTTTCAATCTAATAAATCTGAAAATTCATTTTCGTGGATAGGCCTACATTCCATTAGATTACAATTGTGGTATTTGTTCTGCAAATCAAATCTTCACTTATGGCTATTTGTTTAGATTTATTTTAAATAATCCTAAACTATAACTACCTTAATTATGTTTTTGCATAGTATATAATTAGGTCTATTCATCTAAAACAACTCAACATCATGAAGCTTTCTATTGATATGAAATCCGGAGATTTAGCCGCAACTTCCAAAAAAGAAATCATTGTAGGCATAGATCTTGGTACGACCAATAGTCTGATAGCATATATCGAAAACGGCATACCAAAAACCATTAAATCTACTAATGGTAAAAATGCTTTAACGCCCTCTGTATTACATTTTGCAAAGCAAGGAGGAATAGTTGTTGGCGAAGCTGCTAAATCGTACCTGGCTGAAGCACCTGAGAGAACCATTTTTTCAGTAAAACGATTAATGGGTAAGTCTTACAACGATATCGTCGGATTAAAAAATAGCATTGGTTACGAAATCATAGATAGTGATACACAGGAACTTGTTAAGATAAAAGTCGGAGACCTCTTCTACAATCCTATTACCTTATCTGCTGAAATTCTTAAAGCTTTAAAAACCGATGCTGAAGCACATTTGAATACAAAAATCTCAAAAGCTGTCATCACTATTCCCGCATATTTTAACGATGCACAACGTCAAGCGACCAGAGATGCCGGTAAGTTGGCCGGATTGGAAGTATTGCGTATAGTAAATGAACCAACTGCTGCCAGTCTTGCTTATGGATTGGGTTTGGACAAAAATCACAAGACCAATATCGCTGTATATGATCTTGGAGGCGGTACATTTGACATCTCTGTGTTACACCTTGAAGATGGCATCTTCGATGTATTGTCAACTTATGGTGACACAATGCTGGGTGGAGATGACTTTGATAGAGAGATTATCGCTATGTGGATGCAACAGCACGACATTAGCCACGAGACACTTGTCAACGACACAGAACTCAATCAACTGTTAAGAATTGCTGCTGAAGAAGCCAAAATAACCGTTGGAAAAGGAGAAATATTCTCAAAAAAAGTACGGAACCTTTCCTTGAATCTTACGAATGAAGAATTTGAAGCATGTATCACGCCTTTGGTGGATACCACGATTACATGTTGTCAAAGAGCTATCGAGGATTCTGGTTTGCGTATAGATGAAATCGAAAAAATAATACTTGTCGGTGGTTCTACACGTGTTCCATTAATTAGTAGAAAGTTAGAGGAAGTTTTTGGTAAAAGACCTGACAATGATCTTGATCCTGACGAAGTAGTTGCATTAGGTGCAGCAATTCAAGCTGATATTTTAGCAGGAAATCGTAAGGATATACTATTGTTGGATGTCACACCACTTTCATTGGGTATAGAGACTGTTGGTGGATTGATGGATACAATCATACCTCGCAATTCTAAGGTGCCACATAGCGCAGGCAGACAATACACAACATCTGTTGACGGTCAGAAAAATCTGAGAGTTTCCGTCTTTCAAGGCGAAAGAGATTTGGTACAGCACAACAGAAAACTCGGAGAATTTATTCTTTCGGATATTCCACCTATGGGTGCTGGCTTACCAAAAATAGAAGTACATTTTATATTAGATGCTGACGGCATACTAACGGTTAAAGCCAAAGAACTTCGTTCTGGTGTACAAACATCCGTAGAAATTCGTTCTACTTATGGCATTTCCGAAGAAGATATGGCTTTAATGCTGCTTGATTCCATTCATAATGCTGCGTCTGATATTGAAAAAAGGGCTTTGTTGGAAGCTATCAACGAAGCTAATAATATTATTCTTGCAGCAGAAAAATTCATCATTCAAAATAGAAGTAACTTTACAGAAGATGAAATTAATCAAATAGCTAAACTTAATGACATTCTAAAAGCAAAAGTACAAGCTCAAAATAAAAATGAAATAGAAGTAGCCATGAAAACGTTGAATGATTATTCAGCTCCTTTGGCACACAAAGCCTTAGATATTAATATCAGTAAAGCGCTGAAAGAAGTATCTGTCAATGATAGCAAACTATAGTTGCAAAAATTAGAAATGTCAGAGAATACACTTTTGAGTATTTTCTGACATTTCTACCAAGTTAGAGCAATCAATTTAAAAAAATGGGGGCGATTTTAAAATTTATACTCCAATAAAAAGATCATGTTCTTCCTCCTGAGGAAAACTGACCAACTTTTTGGATCTGACAAACAAGCCGATCAAAAAGCTTTTGGCTTTAATAAAAAAAGAATTCATGGGTTAAAATAATTTGTACTATATATACAATTATTTATAGCAAAATGTTATCCATTTTGTTGATAATGAATTGTTAATGATTGAATTTCAGGGTAAACACCCATAAAATTCAGGGTAAACAACAACAATTCATATAAATATCACCTAATGTATTTCTCAACGATTTCGCCTTCCTCATCATAAATGCTATTCCAAAACTTATTGGATTTGACATTTAATTTCCCTTTATTGGGTGTTAGTTTCTTTTTAGATTTCATTTGACTTTGAAAATCTTTGTTCAAGTCAGTCTTGTTTTCCTTGTTGGGCTTATTACTTTTCATGACAAAATAAGTAAGTCGTTTGATTTAATTTTTGTGGTTAAAATTTATTACATTAAAAAGAAGCGCAAATATGATAAGGTATTCATATATGACAAAATTTTTTCATAAAAAAATTTAAAAGGATTAAAAAAAAATTAAACCTGAGTATTCCAATTATCTATACAAGATGTAAATTGCCTAAAATCGTTAATCAAATAGAAAGCGAAAGCATCATTGTGCAACCTAATGCAAATCATTCATTTATTGTGAATTACATTAGCCATTCTTATAAAAAACTATTTCTAAGAGTTGCTTATAAAACCTTGATGAGGTCAACCTGAGTCAATTCAGTGATTATGATTAATACTGAAATAGTAATATGAGGATATACTATAAAAAAAAAGACCGATTCTCCCTACAGAACCGGTCTCGAGTAAACAATTTGCTTAATTAATTACTCATAACTCAATCTCGAATAGTATTTATACCAATATCGTGCCAAAAAATAAAAAGTTGATTATTTTTTTTTAAAAACAATCAACTTTTTAGGCAATTAAATTTAAGATAGATCCTTAAATGGATAAATCAAATCATTCCAATCGTTTAGCATCTTCCCATAGTGCATCCATTTCCTCCAAAGACATTTGGCTTAAAGGCTTTGTAGTTTTGGCTTCGATATGTTCAAAACGTCTTTTAAACTTTTTGTTTACTCGTTCGAGTGCCGTTTCGGGATTAATACCTTGGTATCTTGCATAATTAATCAATGAAAAAAACACATCGCCCAGTTCATCTTCCATGTGATCCATATTCTGAGACGAAACAGCTTCCCGAAATTCATGAATTTCCTCCTCAACCTTATTCCAAACTTCTTCCTTAGATTCCCATTGAAAACCATACTGTGCCGTTTTTTCTTGCATACGATAAGCTTTGACCATAGCGGGTAAACTTGTCGGCACACCCCCCAAAACGGATCGTTTCCCTTCATCCAACTTGATTTGTTCCCAATTGCGTTTGACATCTTGTTCATCTTTTACAATCGTATCTCCGTAAATATGTGGATGTCGTTTGACGAGTTTATCACAGATAGCGTGCAGTGCATCAGCGATATCAAACGTATTCGTTTCCGAACCAATCTTTGCGTAAAATACCATGTGAAGCATCAAGTCTCCGATTTCTTCCTTAATATCTTCAAGGTTATTTTCCATAATGGCATCCGACAATTCGTAGGTTTCTTCTATGGTTAGAATACGCAGTGTTTCAAATGTTTGTTTCATATCCCAAGGACATTTTGCCCTAAGATCATCCATGATATCTAATAATCTACCAAATGCTTCCAATTTTTGTTGTCTTGTATTTTTCAATGTATTTTATTGAATTTTAATGTTATCAATCAAATGTAAGGTACTTATAAAAATTGCAAAGCTACTTAATTTTATGCATATCCATTTCAACTAATCCTGAAACAATAAAGATTGAATAATGCCAATAACAGAAAGCCCTTCTATATTTTGTAGGTTGTTCTATCCGTCAAATTGAGTTAGCTGATATTCACCTCCGATACTAAGGCCACTAAACTAAATGTACCAAAATAATCAGTATGGCAAACATAAAAAAGGCACAACGAAACGAATCGAAGTGCCTTTTAAAAATTAAAGACTTGATACGAGATTATGCGTAAATAGACTCTTTTTTGAATTTAATAACGAGCAATGAATATACCAATGCACGGTATTTATTTTTGTTTGAAGTACCCATTTGAGTAAGCGCTTCAGTAATAGCTGCATCTAACTCTGCGCTGTCTTTTAATCCTAATTTCTTAATTAAAAAATTATTCTTAACTCTCGCTACTTCTTCCGCATCTGCACCAGATACTAAAGATGCATCAGGAAGATAAATTGAAGGGCCTAAACCTTTTGTTACTTTTCTTAATAAGTCCCCAGGAATTTTCAAACCCAATTCTTTTGCACTTGCTTCGTAAAGTGCTACTTTTTCATCAAATTTGCTCATAGATTGTGATTTTATAAGATTAAATAATATGATATAAACAAATTACTTAAAATAAGTTATTCTATAACGAGACGAACTTTTAGTTATAAGGTCACTATATTTATAAAAATAATTTAAGCTACTCAGGTACAAATATACACATTATTTGACGTTTGGAGTATATTTAGCACTCCTTTTTTAGGAATATCCATGATAAATCATAGTATTTGCTTCATTTGTTGCTCTATGATAGGGTCTATTGCTGTCCGCATTACTTTGTTTTTCTTTATATGTAACCACTCAAGTATGATCAATTGTAGTCAAAAAATGTGATTTTCCCATCTAATAGTTGCTCTATGTTTATAATATTTGCATCTTCCAAATGGTATTTATGGCAGACTTGCTCCAGCAGTGAATCCCTTACAACCAAAATCAACGCTACCCTATCTTCAGTAGATTTTATACGTTCAATAAATCTGGATAATTCAGGTTCAAATCCTTTACCATTCATTTCCAATTTACCGATTTCATCAATGACAAACCAAATATTACTATTAATAACTGTGCTGTCCAACCAACTTTTAGCTTTATCAAATGTATTTTTCAAAAATCGAAACCGACCTATTGGAATTACTTCATCCAAACAAGATTCATCGACCTCAAAAGGTATCATTTTCTTCGTATCTAATTGAAAATAATGCCTTATACCATCTATATCCGGACATAAAAAACCTGATATATCCGTTCGACCGTTTGCCCAATTCATCAGCCAGGTTGTTTTTCCGGATTGTACAGGTCCAGTTATGATATTGATTGGCATTATTGTTGGATTTCTTTAAATGACAAAGCAATAAATCCAAGCAAAAGGTATTTGACTTTTGAAAATCCTTTATAGTTCGTATTTACGTATTTCATCATTCCATACGCTTTAAGCGTGTATTGTGGAATCATGTTGATGATATCATTCCATGCAGTGGTATCGATGTTTTGACGACGGATATATTTCTCTACCACTTTTTTAAGGAATGGTCCTACTATAAATACCAATGCCAAACTGACCAATAGCGCACGCAAAAACATCCAAATCAAAGGTGCATATCCCGTATCTGGTAAGAGAAGCTTCAAAATCACTAATATTGCTATGAAAATGCCTATAGAAACCCATAATCGACGTTTTATTCGTGCAATTCTATTACTGTTTTCTACAGGTGTGATATCTTCTATAAATGGCATATTGTCCATAAACTGTTTAACATCATTAGGTATCTTCGGTATCCAGTAACCCAGTATGGCTCCTACGATTAGATGCAGTACTATATATATGCCAAATACCAAATAGACAATCGAAAGATTCGTATTCCAACCTAAGGAACTAACCACAGAGGCCGCAGCAATGTCGATACTTTCAAAGAAATTATTTCCAAAAATAAGCAAGGCGACTAAAAGTTTTTGAATTGCCGACTCGAACAAAGCAAGGATAGCAAAAATGGTTGTTCTGACCTTAAAGAAATTTTTCTTTCGATAGATAAGGCTACCTAAATATCCTTGAAAAGCAACTGCTATATACGCTTGCCATGGCGAATGTGGACTTACAAGCAACTTGACCATGATGATAATTAGTAAAGCTTCTATAATTTTGTTTGATCCCTCTTTTTGGTAGAATCCTATCAAAGCTATGCTTATAACCGCTACACCACCTACAAGTATTCCTGTAAAAGGCAACTTTAGAGCGTGTAAAACTCCACCAATACTCGTCTCAGCAAACGCCCACAGCAAGATAAAACTTTTGATATCTACTACCCTATTTGAGCCTAATTGAATGTCTGAATTGATGTTAGATTGCACGATTCGTTATTTTACGCTTGAAATTAATTTTAGATTCACATAATACTTATATCCAACTTTACTTACCACCATTAGAACAATCAACAAGTACCATTGTTTCTTAGATTGATAAATTTGATTTGTTCTTTTCTTACATGGTACAAGAGCTCATATAAATAACAAACTAAAATTATCATCTCAAATAAATTTTCAAAGAATATAGCTTAAAAATAAGTTAATCAGTGTATTTTCGCACTTCCAAAAAAAATTAGAAACATCAAAAAGATACAATAATCATGTTTACAATTAATATTTACGTCAAATTTGCTTTGATAGCAGTTGGATTTATCGGCGGCACGATATTGACTATTATCGACGGATTTGGATATTCTTGGATATTCTTTTTGATAGGTATTATCTTCCTTGTCAGTTATTTACTGCTTGGGACGATACAATCTTCATCCATTATGATGCAAAATATGGACTTTGAGGGTGCTGAAAAAAGATTGGATCTGACGAAATTTCCAAAACTTCTTTATGTCACTAATAGAGCCTTCTTCTACATACTTAAAGGCTCTTTTGCAGCGCAACGAAAAGACAATAATGAAGCCGAAGCCAATTTCAACAAAGCGCTATCTTTAAAATTGCCTTCAGACAATGAAAAAGCTATGGTACTCCTTCAAATGGCAGGTATGCAATCTCAGAAAAACAATTGGGTAGCAGCAAGAAATTATTTTTACCAAGCTAAAAAACTCAAAGTCACTGAGCCGCAACTGAAAGAGCAAATCAAACAATTTGAAACGGCTTTCGATAATCGTGGTCAGATGAAAGTAGCTCAAAGCATGGGCATGAAAACCAATCAAATGATCGCTAAAGGTGGTAAAAGGAAAAGACCGCCGATGAGATGATAATGGTTTGTGGACAATGGACAGTTGACAGTTGACAATGTTGTTAGTTGTTTGTAAAGTTAGCCTTTAAACCATAAAGACAACTCAGCAAATTTACCATGTGAGATATTAAAATTTCTAACACAATAACCAACTGTCAACCAAATAAAATTACGCTTTCCCTGCCGATTCAGCTGCAACGATTTCGTTGTTTATTCTTTCTACTTCCTTGTCTATATAATATAAACTTTGACCACCTTCACCGATGATTCGGATACGTTCAAGTATGCTACGAACTACGGCTTCTTCCTCTCTTTGTTCATCAACATACCATTGCAAAAACTGTTGTGTATTAAAGTCATTCTCTTCTTTAGCGAGTTTTAGAATACTATGAATAGATGCCGTGACACTTCGCTCCTGTTCAAATACTTTTTGAAATACTTCTTGAATATTTAGGAACTGACCAGGTGGTTTAGCAAAAGCTGGTGTTACTGGAGTCACATCGGAAACAGATAGATATTCGTACAATTTAAGCATGTGCATACGCTCTTCCTCAGACTGACGCATGAAAAACTTCTTACATCCTTCCAATGCTTGACTATCACACCAATAAGCTAATGAAAGATAAAAATTAGAAGCATACCCTTCACATTCAATTTGCAAATTTAACGCTTGCTGCATTTTTTCTGACAAATCTATTTTCATAATATTATTTCAATTTGTTATCATTGTAAACCTATCAAAATCTAAAATAGTTGCCCATTTTTATTAACTATCTTGCAATTTAGAATCATTCTAAAAATTTGTATAGTTTTTATGATAGTAAATCAACAATAACATTTCAAAAACGCCAAATATTCAGAATAGATATACTAGTATATATATTCACCTATTTCAATAATCAAAGTATATATAGTAAATATAAGCACATAATATTAGAATTAAATATTAAATAACCCGTAATTTTTCAATCTAATACATAATGTATAATTCAAATAAACAAGCTATTAATTTTGATAATTAAATAAAGGAAAATAGTCTAAAAACCTTCTAATAATCATCCTCAACGCACATCAAAATATAAACATTCGTAGCAAAATATTTAAGTCAAAAAATAATTTTAGGTTGAATATGTAAAAACGTCGTATTTTAGCCTGATTAAATAAGGAGTCATGTCAAAAAATTTAAGTTTTCTGTCCAAAAGACAAGGTTTGACAAACAATCTTTTTGATAGATTGGGTCATGCTGCACAGGAAACCGGCACGCCGTCACTTTCAGAAATGAATCGGCTTAAAGAAGAGTTTTTAATGGGCGATGCCAATATATATGGTACCGTGTCATTCTACGATTTTCTAAAAAAAGACAATCAGGGCAAAAAGATATATGCATGTAATGGTTCGGCATGTTTAACCGCTGGAACACAAGATAATGTAAAATTAAAATTGTTAAAACATTTCAAACAGGAAGAAATTGGCGAAATGTGTTGCTTGGGAAGGTGTTATGAAAATAGCTCATTTAACTTTAACGGTCAAAATTATTCTGGAGATGCGATCAATCATTTGCCAGAAATATTGGAAACTAAAGCGCCTTTTTCAGACAGCTATCCGGTAGCAGCATCCGGCAGACAGGTTATATCCTCTCCCATTGAAAATAGTAAGCAATACTACGAAAATATCCTTGGTCAGGCATTCAAAACTGACAAATCACAACTGCTCAAAGACATAGAAATATCAGGATTAAGAGGACGTGGTGGAGCTGGTTTTCCTACCCATATAAAACTTGCAGCATGTCGTGACATGACCAATCCAACCAAATTTATCGTATGTAATGCGGATGAAGGCGATCCTGGAGCGTTTTCTGATAGGTACGTCATGGAAGAACGACCACAAACGTTGTTAGCAGGAATGGTTATTGCTGGTTACATCACGGGCGCATCATGGGGTGTACTCTATATCCGGGCTGAGTATCCTGAGTCTGTCAAACAAATCCAAGAAGAATTGGATGTACTTGAGCAAGCTGGATGGATTGGCGAAAATATCAAAGGTACAGGGTTTGATTTCAGATTTAAAGTCATCAAAGCACAAGGTGCCTACATTTGTGGAGAAGAAACGGCCTTGCTATCTTCAATAGAAGGTCAACGCCCAGAGGTTCGGGTTCGGCCGCCATTCCCGGCTCAGGAAGGATTATTCCGACAGCCTACCGTCATCAGTAATGTTGAAACTTTGGCAAGTATTCCTTATATCACACAAAACGGTGGTCAAACTTATGCCGATATTGGTATCGGAAGGTCAACAGGTACTAAATTGGTATCCTTAGATGGTTTTTTCAACAATCCTGGGATCCGGGAAGTAGAAATGGGTACACCTTTGTCTGAAGTAGTATTTGAAATGGGTGGTGGATTCAACACACCTATTAAAGCATTGCACATAGGTGGTCCACTTGGCGGTATCGTTCCAGTGAGTAAAATTGCTGATTTGAATATTAGTTTTGAATCATTTAGCAGTCAAGGATTTTTGCTTGGGCATGCTTCCGTGTTGTGTATTCCGGAAGATTTTCCGATGATAGACTATCTCAGGCATCTATTTAGTTTCACTGCACATGAAAGTTGCGGTAAATGTTTTCCTTGCAGATTGGGTAGTACCAGAGGATATGAATTGATCGATAAAGCGATGACTTCCGAATATACCATTGACAAAGAACTATTTATTGATTTACTTGACACGTTGGAAGCAGGTTCTTTATGTGCATTGGGCGGAGGATTACCTTTACCAATTAGGAATAGTTTACAATATTTCCAGGATGAATTGAAACAGTATTTTCATGGTACTCTAACATAAGGGTATCAAAAAAGTATTCAACATTTAAAAACAGCATTTGTATCACGAATATTGATAGAGAAAATGGATAGCAATATGGCTTCAAAAACAGCATACATCAACGGCGAACCCTACGACCTAAAGAACGGAGAAACCATTCTTAGCTTTGTCAGGAGACATACTACTTATGATTACATCCCTACCCTGTGCGATGCGCCCAACTTAGAGCCATTTGGTTCTTGTCGGGTTTGTAGCGTAGAAGTTGGCTTAAAAGAGGAAGGTCCGTTCCGTACACAAGCATCATGTCATACGCCCGCAATACCAGGAAGTTATATCGTAACCGATTCTCAAAAGATCCAAAAACTTCGTAAAAATATCGTCGAGCTGGTCATAACCGACCACCCAATGGATTGTGACCATTGCGGAGCAAATAACAATTGTGAGTTGCAAACCGTGGCAAATAAACTTGGTGTTTCCGATGCCCGATATCCAAATGGACGCAACCATTTCAACATAGCACCCGACACAAGTCATCCCTACATGCGTTCCGATATGTCACAGTGTATCAACTGTTACCGTTGTATCCGTGCGTGTGATGAAGTACAAGGACAATTGGTACTAAGTATGGCAAATAGAGGTTTTAACGCTACTGTCATCAAAGGAAACAACGATAGCTTCTTTGACTCAGACTGTGTCAGCTGTGGCGCTTGTGCTCAGGCATGTCCAACCAATGCAATTACCGATATATTTAATTCTAAATCATCGGATTATGATACTAAAGTAAGGACAACTTGTACCTATTGTGGCGTAGGTTGCAACTTAGAAGTAGCCGTAAAAGACAATAAAGTAAAATCCATACAAGCGCCTTATGATGCAGAAGTCAACTTGGGACATACTTGTCTGAAAGGTCGATATGCATTCTCTTTTTACAATCACGAAGACCGGATAACATCACCGATGATACGCCGCAATGGCACGCTTGAAAAAGTATCCTGGGATGAAGCGTATAGCTATATTGCCAATAAATTGACGGAAATAAAGCATAATCACGGACCAAATGCGATAGCTGGTATTTCATCAGCACGATGCACCAATGAAGAAAATTATCTGATGCAAAAATTCATCAGAGCCGTCATCGGTACGAATAATATTGACTGTTGTGCAAGGGTATGCCACTCTCCTACTGCACTTGGTATGCAAAAATCATTCGGAACCGGAGCGGCGACCAACTCTATAGACGAAATTAAAGATACAGACTGTATTTTGGTTATAGGTGCGAATCCAACAGAAGCGCATCCCGTCACTGGTGCCAAGATGAAGCAGCATGCCATGAAAGGCAAAACGACCATTGTCATAGACCCAAGACGTACAACCATGGCAAAGTATGCCACATATCACTTACAGCTTAGACCGGGAACCAACGTTGCATTACTCAATATGATGTCGTATTACATCATCAGTGAAGGTCTTGAAAATAAAGCGTTTATCGAAAGTAGAACAAGTGGCTATGAAGATTTCAAAGCGCAAATTTTGGCTTTGGATTTGGATGAATTGTCCGCTTTAACACATGTGGACAAAGCATTGGTCAGAAAAGCAGCGATAGCTTATGCAACGGCAAATACGGCTATGTCATTCCATGGATTGGGTGTAACAGAACATAGACAAGGAACATATACGGTCATGTTGATATCCGATCTTGCATTGATAACCGGGCAAATAGGCCGTAGAGCAACCGGAGTCAATCCTTTGAGAGGTCAAAACAACGTACAGGGAGCCGCCGATATGGGATGTCAACCACACCAAGGAGCAGGCTACCTAAATGCTTATGATTCCGAAATCAACAAAAAATACGAACTCATTTACAATGCTGAAGTCCCATTGGATACTGGACTGAAAATACCAGAAATGTTTGAAGCAAGTATAGAAGGTAAACTCAAAGCGCTTTGGCTCATGGGAGAGGATGTTGTACAGTCCGACCCAAATACCAACAAAGTCATAGCTGCAATGGAAAACTTAGATCTACTCGTCGTTCAGGAAATATTCATTACAGAAACCGCTAAGTATGCAGACGTTATACTTCCAGGCGCAACATTCCTTGAAAAGAGCGGTACATTCACAAATGGAGAACGGCGAATACAACGTGTCAATAAGGTCGTTGAGCCACTTCCAGGCACAAAAGCAGACGGTCAAATCATCAGTGACATCATGAATGTCATGGGTTATCCTCAGAATGAATATGACCCAGAAGATATATTGAAAGAAGTATCACAGATTGTACCATTTTTTGCTGGTGTAACATGGGAAAACTTAGGAAAGAATGGAAAACAATGGCCAGTAAAACAAGACGGAACTGATACTAAAATATTGCATCAGGAATCATTTACTTTGGGTAAAGGGCGATTCAATTTTGTAGAATTTGAAGAAACACCCGAAATCCTTGACCATAGCAAATCATATCCGTATATCATCACAACCAACAGAAATCTGGAACATTACAATGCCGGAACGATGACACGCCGTACCAACAATGTCAAGATTATCACACAAGATTGGCTCCTTATCAACCCAGAAGATGCGGCAGCACATCTCATCAATGATGGCGACATGATATGCGTAGAGTCTCCAAGAGGTAAGGTCGATATTCCTGCAAAAATCACAGACGAAGTGCGGCCAGGTATATTGAGTAGTACGTTCCACTTTCCTGAAGTCATGCTCAATATTATAACATCTGACGAATGTGATGTAGAAGCTATGTGTCCAGAATATAAAGTGGTGTCTTGTAATATCCGCAAGAGTAAGGGTAAGTAT
>CAYNSF010000042.1:0-3769 GCA_964399855.1 uncultured Aureispira sp.
GTTGGGGCAACCGTGTATTCCACAAAGAACATTTCGCAGCCAATGAACCGGAAGCAGGTTGGAATGGAAAATTGAATGGAAGAAATGTAGTACAAGGTGTATATGTCTGGACGGCGCAGATCGTGCATCGGGATGGCAGAGAGGAGACTTTTTCGGGAGATGTGACGGTAGTTCGATAGATTTGGTTGATGGTTGTCGGTTGTCGGATTGAAATAGGTTTAAAGGTTTACCCTGTTTGATGTTTATTATCCCATAGAGTGAATGGGTGTTAGGGTGTAAATTTCAACTGCCATTAGCTAACAATTTTCAACTTTCAACACTTCGACAAACTCAGTGCATTGCTTTCAATTTTCAACTAACATTTATGGATTTACTTAGTGTTCTTAGTGAAAATCTAATTGTATCTTAGTGGCATTGTGTCAACCTTTTCCTTTTAAACCAATCTCGATTACCCTCATTTAAATATTCGCATTTTTAGAAAAATACGCCTCCAATTCTTTTAATGTGCCGTCACCGGTCATGATGTCTTTGATGATTAACCCTTTTTCTAACAGTACAATCCGATTGCAGACTTCAGTAGTATGCGTTAAGTCATGGCTGGAAATCAGTAATGTCTGTTTTCCGGTATTAGCTGTTTGTTTGAAAAATGTTTTTAACCGTATCTGTGTTGTTGGGTCTAAGTTGGCGAATGGTTCGTCTAAGATGATGACTTCTGGATTGCCAATGAAAGCACCGAAAATACCTATTTTTTTCTGATTACCTTTCGATAGGTCTCGGATATATTTTTTCTGATTTAGTATTTCATCATTGAAAACAGAAGTGAATTTTTGCAACAATTCTTGAAATGCCGTTTTACTGAATTTACGGATATCACATAGAAATTCCATGTATTCTTCGGGAGTTAGGTAGGGTATCAAAAAACTTTCATCCAAAAACGCACTTGTATAAGATTTCCATTTTTCACTTTCGTTGACTATGATATCTTTATTGGTTATCTGACCCGAATCGGGTGCTATTAGATCTAAGAGCAAATTGAATAATGTGGTTTTACCAGCACCATTATTACCTATAAGACCAAAAATTTGACCATCAGGTATCATCAGTTCAGCGATATCTAACACACATGTATTGCCATATATTTTCTTAGTTCCGTTTATTTGTATCATTTTGGAGTAAATTTAAAGGTATCATTGGTGTTCTCTTAATGCTTTTAAGGTAGCGTACTTTTCTGATTTATACATCTCAGCTAACAAGTCAAAAAGTTTATTTCTAAATAAAATACCCACTATTCCGAAAGCAGATATCAAAAAGATGTCGGCATAAGGAATCGTGATAAATTTTGCCATAAAATAGAAAAGAAATGGAATCATCATGGATAATAAGCCTAAAATAATCAATCTGAAACTAAAAGGTGTACTACTCTCAAACAACACTAAGGGTCGATTCAGATGTATGGGTCTTTTGCAGTATGCACCTTGCAAAAGTACTATTGGAGTGGTTATTCCGGTATTATACGCTGCAAGAGCAAGCAAATACATATAAATCTTTGGATTTATGAATAGAACATACGAATTTAGTATCAAACATAAAATAACAGAACTGGTGATAATCATCCATTTAGATGTCAGATATTGTTTGACAGTGATGTTTTGTGTTGAAATCAGCGAATAGTACGAACTGTCCCAACCAGGAATCAATTGACCGAAAAACATCATTAAGCCACCCGTACAGAAAAAGCATCTTAAAATAATATCAAAACCAGATATTTCTACATCACTTTTCAATACGAGTTCTACAAAATATAATGCAAAATATAGGCTGACCCATAATATCCGCCTGCCTCGTTTGTTTCGGAGCAGCGATTTGATATCGTTTTTAATCAATGGCGCTGTTTCTCCGAAACGTCCTAACCAGCTAAAATCAAATTTATCGGCATAGCGAACTTTAAAGGTATCCGTATTATCAAGATACAACGATTTTGTGTAAAGATTATGTACATATTTGTAGAAAAACACCACAAGCCCTGACATGATGAATACCAAAAATGGATAACGAAAGAACGATTGAAACAGATATCCGGAGTAATCGCATACATTCAGATAATCATAATAATATGCTGCCCCGATAATAGTGAGTATGATAGCCAATACCAAAAACACCTTTGACATTCCATTGATAAGGATAATCAGGAAATGATTGATAAAGGGCAATAATAGCATGCTTATCATCCACGCTATCACACCCGACAAATCATAACCGTTCTCAATCAATGCCCATGAAAATGGTACAAAAAATAAAAAAGGATAAATATTGAAAAATGAAATAACCGACCTGCCAAACAAATAATGGACGATAACCTTTTTTTTGACGGGTGTCGTCAATAAAGGTATAATAGATAAAATGGGCATTTTCTGTAAGAAATACCGCATCATCAAATCTCCGGCTAACCATATAAGGATATATTGATTTACGGTAACTAAAGGTTCTAAGCCAGCATCATGCAAACCATAATACGCCATAAAACCCAGCGCCAAGATCAAAAAAAGATAAAATACAGCGATAAAGCCTGTTAAAATTTTAGCGGCCAATTGAGTTTTGAATGATGAAGCCCTCAAAAAAGCTCTCCACTGTAACTGGAATAAGTGCTTAATCATTCTAATCGTGCTGTATTATATTTTGCTGCCTTTATTTTCCGTATTGCTTCACATCCAAAAGATTGTTCATAGCCATCATTTCTTTCATGGTCTTTTGCATACCTTCGGAAGACCCGTCCAAGAAGATGATATTTCCTTTACCATACTCTGCAAAGTTTTTAATAGCTTCTGTCCACATGGAGAATAAAATAACGGAAGTATCCAAGTTGGCCTGTTCCATTTCTTTAGCTGCCTGACTCATACCTTTGGCTACTTCTTCACGGAATAGCGCAACACCTTGACCACGCAGTTTAGCTGCTGTACGTTCAGCCTCAGCAGCAATTTTGATAGCGTTTCCGTCTGCTTCGGCAGCTTTTGTTTTGGTGATAAGTAGAGCCTGACCTTCGTTTTCGGCTGCTGCTTTCAAATTGCTAGATGCGACCACTTGTGCCATAGACTTGATGATGGCTTCATCAAAAGTAATGTCATTGAGCTGTAAATCATGTAAATGGTATCCCCAGGTTTCCAATGTGTGGTCAATCTGATCTTTGACATCATCAACGATTTCCTTGCGTAGCGATAGAACTTCTGCCTGCCGCTTGGTAGCTACAAAAGCACGTATCGTTCCTTCGATGGTTCGTACCAATGCTTGCATAAGATTTCGGTTATCCACAAATTTAAAAGCTACATTTTTGAGTGCTTCCTCCGATGTGTTGACTACCGCATACAGCAACATTGCTTTGAAATAAACATTAGCCTGGTCAGAGGTAATCGCCTGAAATTCCAACTCTACAGATCGGTTTTGAATAGAAATACGATTATAAATCTGCTCAATAAATGGGATTTTGAAATTAAGACCGGGACTAAGTATTCTCCGGTATTTGCCGAAAACGGTAATAACGGCGACCGTACCTTGTTGCACAGTAACAAAGGAAAAGAATAATATGATAATTGTAATTATCAAAAACACAAAAAATGCTTCCATAAATGTAATTTTTAATGAGATGAAATAATTGAACTAAATCAAATAGCCCAAAATAAAAATCAAATATAGCAATATTTTTGATTCAACAGCATGAAGTAGTTTTTATTTTTTTGAAATTATAATAAATGATGGACAATGGACAATTGAAAGT
>CAYNSF010000042.1:3869-27688 GCA_964399855.1 uncultured Aureispira sp.
GAAAAGTGAAAAGTGAAAAGTGAAAAGTGAAAAGTGAAAAGTGAAAAGTGAAAAGTGAAAAGAATTACTACTAATATCTAAAAGCCAATAGCTAACAACCAAAATCTAACATTTTTTTCGTATAATCGTCATGCCGTCTCTCAAAGGAAGTATCATGCTCTCTATACGTGTGTCGGTCGCTATTTTTTCGTTAAATTCTTGGATGATTTTCGTCTTTTTGTCGGGATTCGTATCAAGTACTTTACCGTCCCATAGAACATTGTCCACCAAAATCACCGCACCAGGGCTACATTTATCAATCACTAAGTCGAAATAGGCGGGATAACCTGCTTTGTCGGCATCAATAAATACCAAATCAAACGTTTCGTCTAAGGTAGGGATAATCAATTTTGCATCTCCCGTAAATAGTGAGATTTGTTTTTTCAAGGGAGATTGGTCAAAAAAGCGTTGAGCTATGTCTGCGTTTTCAGGGTTGTATTCTATTGTGATGAGTTTACCATTGTCATTGAGTCCATGCGCCAGACAAATTGCCGAATATCCTGTAAATGTTCCGATTTCAAGGATGACTTTGGGCTGAATCATCTTACTCATCAAGGTTAAAAAAGCACCTTGTAGCGAACCAGACAACATACGTGGTGCAAGCGTTTCCAAGTGTGTTGCTCGCTCTATATCATTGAGTACTGGATCAGGTGTAAAGCTCATGCTTTCACAATAGGTATGTATGGCTTCGCTCAGGTTATTCATGTGATAGTGTTTTTTGTTTTACATATTTGTTTAATACAGGGTACAAAAATACGGATAAGATGATAATGGTTGCTCCAATGTAGAACATCAGATTGAGTGTTTTATGCTCACTGAATAGAAAGGCAGCAAGGATGATACCGTAAATAGGTTCGAGATTTATGGTCAGATTGATTGTGAATGCAGGCAAATGTCGCAGTGCCTTGAGTGTGAGCACCTGAGCCCATGTTGTACAGAGGAATGCCAATACAATGAGCCAACAGCATTCAGACCACGATGTGGGATACCAAGCATTTAGGTGTATTCCAAACAATGGAACAAATAATAATGTAAAGCTGACAAAAATCAAAGAACCGGATAATTCTATAAAGGATATTGTGTATGGATCGGATTCTTTAATGTATATCTTATTTAAAACCGAGAATATAGCGGCGCATAATGCAGAAAGCAATCCAACGATGACCCCGATGTAATACCCGGGATCTATATTGTTGACGATTAAAATCATACCTGGTATGATCATACATCCGGTAAATACCTGTATTGCATCTATCTTCCTTCTGTTAAACCAAGGTTCGAGTAGGGACGTAAAAAAGGTAGTCGTACTGAGGCAAACTAAGCAAATAGATACATTGGAAAGTTTCAATGAGCCGTAAAAACAAATCCAGTGCAAGCCGATAATGGCACCAATCCCTAAATATTTTCGAACAAGCGACTTGGGAAGTGTTTTCAGGTGTCTTCCAAATTGTATGAAGAACAAAAGACTGAATACTGTAAGTAACACACGCCACCAAACCAAAATGATTGCGGGCAAATGGATTAATTCTCCCAATATCGCTGTAAATCCAAACAGAAGTACAGCTGTGTGAATTTGAAGATAAGGTGTAATTTTATTGGGTAATGCCATTCAATCATTAAAATATGGTACAAAAGTAAGGTTTCTATTTACAAAACTGATGAGCAAACAAAAAAATGGTAAAAGTATATTGTAATTTTTCAAATGAATAAAATTTTGTAGGACGGATAAATAGCTGTACTTTTGTGCTGCTAATTTTTATATTATTATGCCTGACGTTAAACTATTTTCTGGAACCAATTCCCGTAATCTTGCTGAGCGTATCTCTGACTACTACGGATATCCATTGGGAGATATTTCAATCAGTAATTTTTCTGATGGAGAAATGCAGATTGTGATCAATGAATCCGTAAGAGGATGTTACACATTTTTTATTACATCTACTTTTGGAGCAGCAGACAATCTCATGGAATTACTCCTGATGATAGATAGTGCCAAGAGAGCTTCTTCGGGTTATATTACAGCAGTGATACCATACTTTGGGTATGCGCGGCAAGATCGTAAAGACAAAGCCAGAGTTCCGATATCTGCCAAGTTAGTCGCAAATTTATTGCAGGCCTCTGGCGTGAATCGGATCATGACTATGGATCTACACGCTGAGCAGTTGCAAGGATTTTTTGATATCCCAGTCGATCATTTGAAGAGTGAAGCGATTTTTATACCCTATCTGGCGGAGTTGGATTTGAGTAATGTAACATTTGCATCACCAGATGTAGGTGGTGTGAAAAGAGCCAGAAGCTATGCCAAATATTTTGGTCGTGATCTTGTCATCTGCGATAAGGAAAGACGTGTAGCCAATCAAGTAGCAGGTATTACGGTGATCGGAGAAGTGAATGGTAAGGATGTGATACTGATTGATGATATCGCTGATACTGCGGGTACATTATGTAAGGCTTCAGATGCGCTTTTGGAAAAAGGTGCTAAGAGTGTTAAGGCGATTTGCACGCATCCGGTATTGTCAGGAAAGGCTTATGACAATATAAATAATTCTTCATTGAGTGAAGTAATCGTCACAGACACGTTACCGCTCAAAGGTCACTCGGACAGAATCAAGGTGCTTTCTTGTGCTAAGTTATTTGCTCGTGCTATTAGAAATACCCATGAGTTTAGGTCTATCGAAGCGTTATTTGTGGAGAAAAATTAAAATTTAATTGTTTGACGAAAAATAGATTTTGGTTATGAAAACGCTCAAAAAGATTATTATCGTGTTGCTGATAATCGTGGCTATTCCTTTGATTATCGCATTATTCGTGTCGAAAGACTTCAAAAGTGAAGGCGAAATCGTCATCAACAAAACCAAGCAGGAAGTTTTTGATTACATCAAATATGTAAAAAATCAGGACAATTTCGGCGTATGGCAACTTTCTGACCCAAATATAAAAACAACTTCCGAAGGAGAAGACGGAACAGTCGGTTTTAGATACAGTTGGGACAGTGAAAAAATAGGAAAAGGTGCCCAAGTCATTACCAACATCATCGAAAACGAAAGGATGGAATCGGATATGTTTTTTTACGATTTTGATGAAACGGCAAATAAATCTTATATAACTGTCGAAGAAAAATCACCCAACGAAACACTTGTAAAGTGGGGAATTGCTGGAAAATCGCCTTATCCTTTTAACTTGATGAACCTGTTTTTTAATATGGATAAAGATTTTAATAAGGGCTTGGAAAACCTTAAAGTAATTTTGGAATCACAAGAAAATATCAATATGGATTTTAAGAAATTGTCAGATTACTACCAAAATACGCATAACAATCTCAAGCAAAGTGTAACGGGTTTGAGTAAGGAACAATTACATTTCAAACCGTCTTCTGAAGCTTGGAGCATCAGCCAATGTTTGGAACACATCGTCATTACCGAAAGTATGATTTTCGGAACAATTAAGGAATCTATGGATAAATCTGCCAATCCCGAACGTAGTAGCGAAAAAAAATATACAGATGATGAAATATTAAAAATGGTAATTGACCGAAGCGAAAAGTATAAAGCGCCCGAAATCCTTATAGCTAAAGGAAAGTATAGTGATGCCGAATCAGCTTTGAACGATTTTCAACATCAACGTTCCGAAATCTTATCGTTTGCCAGAAATACTTCTGTTGAAGACTTACGTAATCACATAAGTGATTCGCCAGCGGGCGTATCAGATGCGTATCAAACACTTTTATTTCTTGCGGGTCATACTGCACGACATACTTTGCAAATTGAAGAAGTGAAAGCGAGTGTAGGTTTTCCGGAATAATTAAAAAATGGAATATGGAAATTTGAAAATGCTTTAATCACTTTCAATTTTCAACTTTCAATTTTCAATTAAAGAAATGGCAAAAAACAAAACCGCTACTACTGATGCAAATGTTATGGATTTCATCAACACATTTGCTGATACAGACCAAAAAAGACTGGATAGTTTTGAGTTGATTGAGCTGATGAAAAACATTTCAGGTTACGAGCCTAAGATGTACGGATCAAGTATTGTAGGATTTGGAAATTATCATTATAGATACGACAGCGGACACGAAGGTGATGCGCCTCTCATTGGATTTTCACCGAGAAAATCTGCCATTTCGTTGTATGTTTTTACAGGCTATTTAGGACATCCTGAACAAGAAGAAATACTCAAAGATTTAGGAAAGTTTAAAATGGGAAAGGCTTGTATTTATGTGAAAAAACTATCAGACATCAATCAAGATGTGCTCAAAAAACTCATGAAATCAACCATTACTTTTTTACAAGCAAAATATGGTTAACCAATAATCATTTTTAGTAAAGAATATTTCTATATAAATATTGAAATCGAGTGGGCAATTATACTATAATAGCCTTTTAAAACTACCATTATTTCTACATGTATTGAATTTGTTTAGTGCAATAGGCAACCAGTTTTTGGCATGAAATTTGATGTATTTATATATTATAAAAAAATATACTATGTTTTACTTTGCTTGTTTTACATCAGTATAAATGTGTGGATTGGGTCTGGAATTTTTAAAGTAGAAATTAATGAAAAGCATAATAAATACATCTTCCATGAAAAAGTTGATATTGGGTGTTTTAATGTTGTGTATGTATGGCATAGCTATGGCACAGAATAATAATGAAGTAGAAATAAGGTTCAAGCGGGATAGTGTCGATTGTGACACGCGCAGAGTTTGTTATTTGACACAATTTAGAACAGTTGGAACAGTTCCAGTCAATTTGGGAGGCGTGAATTATCGTATTTATTATAACTCTTCTCGAGCAGTAATGTCTTCTGTACATTCTCTATTGCCCTCACCACAATATGGTGCTTTATCATTAGTGAATGACGCAAAAGATATGGATGCAACTGGGTATGGGTCTTTGAGTTTTGAGGCTACGCTCGGTTTTTTAAATTATGCCATTGATCTGAGCGATGTAGCAAATGGAGGTGTTGATATTCCCGTTGATAATTGGCTTTCTACAACGAGGTTGTGTTTTAATGTAGAACAAGAAGTAATCGACGATCCATCTTTATGTTTAGAGGCCGTATGGGGTCGTGATGGATATACAGATGGTTATGCAACTGCTTTTGTTGAGGTTTCACATTGGATTTCCACAAATAGAACAGCAGCAGCAAACATTGTCAATTACTCTGATTTAAGTTCAGGAAGCGGAGATGAAGCGTGTCTCAATGATTTATGTGGCGATTTTACAGGTTCGACCATGTATATAGATGATGTTCTTACTAGCGAAAATAGCGGTTCGGTTACATTACAACTTTGTATCAATGAAGCTGCTGCTCAGGATGTCAGCGTAACTGTACATACATCCAATGGTACAGCCATTTCAGGAAATGATTATATTGAAATTCCTGAGACGACTTATATAATCCCGGCAGGACAGACCTGCGTTCCCGTTACGGTAACTATTTTGGATGACGATATATATGAAGGAGACGAAAATTTTCAAGTGGAACTCAGCAATCCTTCTGCCAACGTTGTGATAACAAAGGGAACGGCAATAGTTACCATTGATGATGACGAAACTAACCCGACAATCAGTATTGAAGATTTGTCGGTCAATGAAGAAGATAGTACTGTAGGTATTGCTGTTAGCCTGTCGGGTAAAATAGCAGTACCAGTTACCTTAAAAGTTAATACTGTTGACGGTACGGCAAATGCGAGCTCTGATTATATGGCCGTTATCAATCATTCATTAACAATACCAGCTGGAGAGACGAGCGTGAATGCTATACTTACCATTATGGATGATAATGTTTCCGAGCCTAATGAAACTTTTAGTGTCGTATTATCGGATGTAAGCGCCGGAGTTTCAATCGTAAAGGGTACAGGTGTAGTAACGATAGTGGATGATGAACCGCTTCCAAGTGTGAATGCAAGTGATATAGTCGTTAGTGAAAATGCCGGCGTTATCAATGTAGGAGTAACATTATCTGGTTTATCAAGCCAACCTGTAACATTTACAGTTAATTCTACAGATGGTACAGCTATTGTTGGTGTTGACTATGAGGCTGTTGTTTCTCTACTTGTTACGATACCAAGTGGACAATCGTCTATTAATATTCCAGTAAATATCATTGACGATACCAATCCTGAACCGACGAAAACATTTGAGTTGATTTTTACCAATCTAAGTGAT
This sequence comes from uncultured Aureispira sp., assembly GCA_964399855.1. Lineage (GTDB taxonomy): Bacteria > Bacteroidota > Bacteroidia > Chitinophagales > Saprospiraceae > OLB9. The sequence continues at coordinate 10,085 of CAYNSF010000042.1, forward strand.
AATGCACAATTTGTCAAGGATAGGGCAGTGGTTACAATCTTGGATGATGACGGCGGTTGTACCGCAAAATCTCCAGCAATAAGTAGGAAATAAAACGGATTTGAGCAGAAAAAGGGTTAAGAAAAATTTTAATTTTTAAAATATATAAAATAATAAAAATGGGCAAATTGTACTATACAATGATTTTGGTTCTAACGTTGATTTTGTCAGCGAATCATCATCTTTCAGCTCAATGTACTACCATTGCAGGGCAACCGTATCCATTTTCCATGATTGATCATGATATAGCGACAGATTCTTCTGAAATATATGTATTAACTGATTTTTCTGGAGTGATTCAAATTGTATCAGATACATCTGCATTTAATGTTGCTGCAAGTGGATTGTACAACATCTATGGTTTCATTTACAAAACAGATGAAGGCATTCAAGGTGTTGAAGTTGGCAATAGTTACAGTGATATCACGGGTAGCTTTGTCGAAATAGGCGTAATTTCGGATGTTGTGGTCTGTAGTCAGAATGGTATTTGTGATACATTTGACGGAAGTTTAGACTTTAACAGTGTAGGAGAAAACACATCATTGACTACCGTTTTTATATTGACCAATTTGAATCAACAAATCATCATGACAAGTAATTTGCCTAATTTTACAGGCGTTGCGCCGGGAGATTATTTCATCTTTCCAGTGAATTATGCGGATATTGAAGGGCTGACAATAAGTAATCATATCAGTGATATAACTGGAACATGCTTTGAAATAGGCAATCCGTTGATGATTAGTAGTTGTTCGCCATGTAGTATTACGCTTAATGATGACATTGAAATTTGTGAAGGACAGGTTGTGGTACTTACAGCGGATTCAGACCCTGTTGATGGTAATTTTGTATGGAGTTCAGGTCAGACAGGAAGTAGTATTGCGGTTGCACCTACGGTATCAACCGATTATATTGCCACTTTTACAGCGGCTAATGGATGTACTGCTAATGCTTCAGTACATGTTGCAGTTCAGGAGAAGCCTGCTGTAGATTTAGGTGCGGACAAGTCAATCTGCGAAGGAGAATCTGTGATTTTGGAAATAGAGCCAGTAGTTGGCGGTACATATATGTGGAATACAGGAGCAACGACTAATATTATTACTGTTAGTCCCAGTGCGACTACATCATATTCCATTCAGGTAACTAAAGGTATATGTACGGTTCATGATAACATCGTAGTTAATGTAAATCCGTTTGTAGAAGCTGCTATTTCTGGTGCAAATTATGTTTGTAAAGGCGAATCAGATATTTTGACAGCGTCAGGTGGTGATTTTTATTTGTGGAGTACAGGTGCAACGACAGCATCGATTATGATATCACCAGATGAGACGACCACTTATTCCGTTACTGTGACGAATATAAACGGATGTTCTTCGGAGGCTGATATTACTATTTATACAGACCAATGTGGAAAAATAGGTAATTTAGTATGGGATGATTTGAATGGTAATGGATTGAAAGATTCAGGAGAGCCAGGCATATCAGGTGTAACTGTCCACTTATATCATAATGACACGCAGATAGCATCGTCAACGACGAATGCTCAGGGTCAATACCAATTTGAGGGTTTGGCGGCAGGTGACTATAGGTTAAGGTTTATAGCTCCAAACGGATTTATTGGTACTGTCGCTTTAAGTGGTAATGACAATATGAATAGTGATATAGATCCAGAAACTGGCTTTACAGCTTTGTTTAATTTGGATGATCAGGAAGCAAAACTTAATGTTTTTGCGGGCTTTATTAAGCCAGGTATTATGAGCCACTATGTTTGGGAAGATATGAATGCGAATGGTATTCAAGATGATGACGAACCAGGTATTGAAGGTATAAATATTTTGTTAGAAGGTACGGACGGAAAAGGTACACAAGTCAACACTTCAGTAGTTACGGATGCTAATGGAACGTATCAGTTTGATGCTCTATATCCAGGAATATATACAGTGTCATTTTTGATGTCAGATAATTATAAGGTTAGTCCGAATCAAAGTGGTACGGATAATAAAAAGGATAGTGATATCAGTACGACCGGTACCATTACAAATATAGTAGTTACTTCTGGCTTTGAGTCCCTTAATTTGGACGCAGGAATATATAGATGTGGAAAAATTTCAGGGCATGTATGGGTTGATAAAGGAGACGAGTCTGATATTTATGATAGTGATGATGAATTAATGAATGGCGTTGAAGTACAGTTATTTCATCTTGAAAATAAAGAAACACCGATACAGACGACATTGACATCAACAATTGGGGAAGCTGAAGGTCGATATGAATTTGAAGTATGTTCTACAGGTTACTATTATATCAAAGTAATTCGACCAAAGGATTATAAATTTGTATCTCCTATGGTAGGAAATGGTCTTAATGATAGTAAAATCAGTGATTCTATATCAGGAAAATCAGATTCTTTCTATCTTGGATATGCACATTTGATCGTCGATATGGATGCGGGACTTGTCTATAGTCCGTTAGCTGTGGAATTGGTGGAATTTTCTGGATATTGGAATGTCGTAAGAGATGTGAATGCATTAAAATGGATAGCTAATGCTGAAATTAATAACGATTATTTTGAATTAGAAAGGAGCTATGAGCTTGAACCATTCGATAAAATTGCTTTTATCAAAGGGAAAGGAAATACAAATGTACGCCAAGAATATGGATACGATGATTCGGATATTCAACGAAACGGTGTGTATAATTATAGGTTGAAACAAGTGGATTTTGACGGTCAATATAGATATAGTAATATCGTCAAAATACCGGTTTACAGAGAAGTAAGTGGGTTTACAACAGCACTCTATCCGAATCCGACTGAAGACAAGTCAACGTTAGAGATACATGCGTCAAAAGGAATGAAAATAAACGTAGAAATATATGATGGAGTAGGACGTTTATGTCATCCGTTCGTGTTTAATGGCGTTTTAGAAACAGATGTAGAGAAAATACCATTAGATAAAATACATTTGCCAAAAGGTATGTATCACATCAAAGTCAGTTCCGATGATCAAGTAAGCACACTTAAATGGCTGATAATAAAATAATAGAAAAAGTAAAATCGTTACATAAAAAAAGCACTCGCGAATCACGGGTGCTTTTTTTATATCTAAGGAAATAACATCAGTTTGATTATACTTGTTAATTTGTCAGACCATTAAAATCGTCTATCAAAAAAATAATTTTCAATTTTCAATTGTCCATTGTCCATTCTCAATTAACAAACTACCAACCCAAAACAATAGCAAAAATCAACGGAGCCACAATCGTAGCATCACTTTCCACTATAAACTTAGGCGTATCGATATCCAATTTTCCCCAAGTTATTTTTTCGTTGGGTACAGCTCCTGAATAAGAACCATAACTCGTAGTAGAGTCACTTATTTGGCAAAAATATGACCAAAAAGGTATGTCTGCAATCTCCATGTCTTGTTCGAGCATCGGTACGACACATATAGGAAAGTCTCCGGCTATTCCACCACCTATCTGAAAAAATCCGACACCTTTACCACCGCAGTTTTTCGGATACCAATCAGCTAACCACATCATGTATTCTATACCACTTTTCATGGTAGAGGCTTTAAGTTCGCCTTTGATGCAGTATGATGCAAATATATTGCCCATAGTACTATCTTCCCAACCTGGTACAACAATTGGAATATTCTTTTCTGCTGCTGCAAGCATCCAACTGTCTTTTGGATCAATTTCATAATACTGTTCCAAAACGCCACTAAGCAACATTTTGTACATGAACTCATGCGGGAAGTATCTTTCTCCGTTTTTGTCGGCTTCGCTCCAGATGTCCCAAAGATGCGATTGTAGTCTTCGGAATGCTTCTTCTTCTGGAATACAAGTGTCCGTAACACGGTTGAAATGATTCTGCAGGAGATCCCATTCTTCTTGTGGACCCAAATCTCTATAATGAGGCACTCTTTTGTAATGATTGTGCGCCACCAAATTCATTATGTCTTCTTCAAGATTAGCACCTGTACAAGAAATGATATGTATTTTGTCCTGTCTGATCATCTCGGCAAGTGATTTGCCAAGCTCGGCAGTACTCATCGCCCCTGCCAATGTTACCATCATTTTACCATCATCTTGAAGATGTGCTATATATCCGTCCGCTGCATCGATCAAAGCGGCAGCATTAAAATGCTTGTAATGATGACGTAAGAAATTAGATATTTGCATGGAATATATTTTTGTTTTTTTAAATAATATGTTTTAAAAATGAATACACTTTGTTTGTCATATCACACTTACTAATTAATGTGCATTTTCAATCGTAAATAGGCAATCAAAAATCGTAAATCAATTAACCATTTACAATTAACCATTTACAATTAACCATGAGTTTATTGATATCCAAGTATTGTCAACATTTGTTCAACAGTTTGCTCATCCCGATAGAGCCTATCAACGATATTGCCTTTGTCGTCTCTACCAATTATAATGTGTTTTGGCGAAGGAATCAGGCAGTGTTTGATGCCACCATATCCACTGATCGCATCCTGATACGCTCCAGTATGGAAAAATCCAAGATACAACGGACCTTCTTTTTCGGAGTCATAAACAGGTAAGTAGATTTCCTGATTAAGATCTTCAGAATTGTAATAATCAGAATGATCGCAACTGATACCACCGATATTGACTCGGGCATATTCATTGTCCCATTTATTGACAGGTAGTAGGATGAATTTCTCAAGTATAGACCAAGCATCCGGAATGGTATTCATCAAGCTATTGTCTATAAGATACCACAATTCCGAATCGTTCTGTTGCTTCTGCTCAAGCACAGAAAATATCGTCGCACCACTTTCTCCGACGGTATATTTGCCAAATTCAGTAAAAATATTGGGTTCATCAATGCCAGCTTCATCACATATTTCTTTGATGTTTCTGACTAATTCATTGATTATATATTTATAATCGTATTCAAACCCCAAGTTATTCCGGATAGGTAGCCCGCCACCAAGATTAATGGAATCTAAAGAAGGACATATCCGTTTTAATTCTACAAATACTTTTAATGCCTTGCGAAACTCACCCCAATAGTACAAATTATCCTTAATGCCGGAGTCCACAAAAAAATGAAGCATTTTGAGATTGACTCTTTTCTTTCGGGCTATTTTGGATTTATAAAAATCTATGATTTCAGAGCTGCTGATACCAAGTCGAGATGTATAGTATGCGGATTGTGACTCTTCATTGACAGCCATTCGCAACCCTATTGTAAGGTCTCCTTTGGTTTTATTGTATAGCCTATCCAACTCTGCTTTGCTGTCTAAGATAGGAATGACTTGTTCAAAGCCGTCTTCCATTAAGCCAACGATTTTATTTAGATAATCTTCGGTCTTGTGCCCGTTATGGATAAGAATGGTTTTTTTGTTTATTTTACCTTTTTCAAGGAGTTTTCTCACTAAGTCGATATCAAAGGATGAAGACGTTTCAAGATGAACATTATGCTCGAGCGCTTCTTCTATGACGTGAGAAAAGTGACAACACTTAGTACAATAGCAATAAAAGTACGACCCTTTATAGCCATTTGCCTTAATAGCTTTATTGAAAAAATTTTTGGCTTTTTTTATCTGATCGCCGATTCTTGGCAAATAAGTTAGCTTAAATGGTGTCCCGTATTTTTCAATCAGATATCGTAGTGAGATACCGTGAAATGTCAGGTTTCCCTGATGTAAATCAAATCCCTCTTGAGGAAAATAATATGTCTGGTTGATAAGTTCAAAATATGTATTCTTCATCGAAGTGCATAAAATGGATTTTGGTTCAAAATAACCACAAAGAAACAATATTTTCACATATAATTAAAAGTAAAAGGTAGAATAATATTCATGAAAGTAAAAATCATTTTATACACCCTGCTGTATTTTTGACAATTGATTGGTTTTTAGCCAAAAAATTAATTGTAGCTCATCAGACTAATTGTTGATTTGATATAATTCATTCGTTGTTTTCAAACCCTATGAATGGAATACGTTCAAAATATATTTACCTTAAGCATAGAACAAAATCGAAAAAATACGCCTAATATTTAGAACGTAATCGAAAAATTAAGCTTAAAATTTAGAATATAATCGAAAAAATACGCCTAATATTTAGAATGTAATCGAAAAATTAAGCTTAAAATTTAGAATATAATCGAAAAAATACGCTTAAAATTTAGATTAGAAAGTATAAGTGAGTATCTTTGCCGTGAAAATTTATGGATGATGATACGTCGTGATTTACTTCAAAATATTTTGAATCAATGTTTTAAAGGAAAAGTAATGCTCCTTTTGGGCGCAAGGCAAGTTGGGAAGACTACTTTGCTGAAAGAACTTATAACACTTTCAAAAGTTTCCCATATTTGGTTGAATGCTGATGAAGCAGATGTTTTACAAGCTTTTGAAATGGCAAATACGAGTACCCAGCTGTTACATTTGATTGGTCAAAACAATAAATTAGTCATTATTGATGAAGCTCAACAAATCCCAAATATTGGCAAAAAGTTGAAATTGATTTATGACACAAACCCGGAAATTCAAGTGATTGCAACGGGTTCGTCGGCTTTTGAGTTACAGGATAGAATGGCTGAACCGCTTACGGGACGTAAACGGACATTCTATTTGTATCCGTTTAGTTATAAGGAAATCGCCGAAAGCCAATCTGTTTTGGAGGCACGACGGCTTTTAGAAACAAGGTTGATTTACGGCTCTTACCCAGATGTGGTCAATCATCCAGGTGATGAGAAAAATACGCTCACAGAGATTGCAAATAGTTATTTGTACAAGGATGTTTTCAAATTAGACCAAATCCGAAAGCCTGTCCATTTAGAAAAATTGTTACGAGCTTTAGCATTTCAGGTTGGGAGTGAAGTCAGTTATCATGAATTAGCACAAACGATTGGAAATATCGATACAGCCACAGTAGAGAAGTATATAGATTTGTTAGAAAAAGCATTTATCATATTCAAATTGCCAACTTTAAATAGAAACCTAAGAAACGAAATCAAAAAAGGGAAAAAGTATTATTTCTACGATAATGGCATTCGTAATGTGTTGATTAGTAATTTCTCAAATATTGAATTAAGGCAAGATAAAGGTGCTTTATGGGAAAATTATTTGATCTCGGAAAGGATGAAAAGTAATCATTATCTGAGTCAATATCCAAACACCTATTTTTGGAGAACACACGACAAAGCGGAAATCGATTATATCGAAGAAGCAGAGGGCGTTTTAAATGCTTTCGAAATAAAATGGAAATCAAAAAAAGTTCGGTTCCCAAATTCCTTTTTGGAAGCCTATCCCAATCATCAAACTTCACTCATCAGTAGAGATGACTATGAGGGCTTTATTGGGATGTAATGACGTTTACAAAAGTATTTATTTTAGAATAAGATCAAAAATTGGTACAGATTAGGGAATGATTCCCTAATCTGTACCAATTTTCATACACTTTTAAAAGTATTTTCGTGTTTTGTAACCACTCAGGTATTTGTTTCAAATCATAAAAATAAACATTTTTTGATTAGAATTGATCATGCCTGAATATTTTCTTACGTCTTAATTGGTTGTAAATTAACAATTTATACCTATTCCAAATCTTCTTTAATACTCATACCAAATAACGCATAGTCATAAATCACAGGATCATCAGGATTCATCAGTCTCAAAGCAGCTGTTATTTCTTCAACAGATTGCCAATCTCGTTGTTTACGTGTCAATAACCCGTAATGCCGAGCATATTTTTCGACATGAACATCTAAGGGTATCATCAATCCAGATGTAGGTATCGCCTTCCAAATGCCTAAATCCACTTTCCTGTCATCAGAGCGCACTAACCAACGTAGTAGCATATTCATTCGTTTGCAAGCGGATTTTTTTGCAGGTGTTGATATGTGTTTTTTAGTCCGTTCAGGAGCGTTTTCGTGGTCAAAAAACAAATTGTAAAAATGGATGAGTGCTTCTTTCTGGTTGTATGCTTGGTCGGGATTGGGATAAAAAGCAGTCTCTAAACTATTATTACTTTGGTAATAGCGCTGTAAAAAATCAATAAAATACAGTAAATCCGAACTTTGAAATGTTCGGTGTTTGAAACTTAGCAATGGGATCAAATCCTTAGGCTTATGATTCAAGATAAAATCATAGGGTTGATTGTCCATTAGCTGTAGTAGATACTTGGTCTTACTAATAATGGTTTTCCGTTGTCCCCATGCAAAAGCTGCACTGAAAAATGCGGAAATTTCAATATCCTGAAGTACGGAGTAGCTGTGCGGAATACTGATAGGATCATTTTCGATAAACGATACCCGATTAACCCGATCTATCACATCGTCAAATATGGATTTTATTTCGGATAACGTTAATGTAGAATGCAAGATTGCTGTATCTGATACTTACTTTAATGTCTGCTTGATCTCAATGATCTCATAGACTTCTATGATATCTCCAACTTTGATATCATTAAAGTTCTTGATTGTAATACCACATTCTAAACCAGATCTTATTTCTTTGACATCATCTTTAAATCGCTTCAATGATGACAACTCGCCATGTACACCTTCTTTAAGTGGGAATACAACGATACCGTCACGGATGATCCGTATATGTGAATTTCGTGTAAACTTACCTTCCATAACATAACATCCTGCAATTGTTCCAACTTTAGATACGCTATACGTTTCACGAACTTCCACTTGAGCAACGATTTTCTCTTCTTTCGTTGGCTCGAGAAGTCCTTCCATAGCAGACTTCACTTCATCGATTACATCATAGATGACAGAGTATGTTTTGATTTCCACACCTTCACGCTCTGCCAATGTTCTAGCATTTACCGAAGGTCTCACTTGGAATCCTATGATGATAGCATCGGATGCTGATGCGAGTAATACATCTGATTCGGCGATAGCACCTACGGCTTTGTGGATTACGTTGACCTGGATTGTTTCTACTGAAAGTTTGATCAATGAATCTGACAATGCTTCGATAGATCCATCCACGTCTCCTTTGACGATGAGGTTCAACTCTTTAAATGTACCCAATGCAAGCCTTCTTCCGATTTCATCAAGAGATATACGTTTACTTGCACGGTTGGTTTGTTCTCGCTCTATCTGTGCGCGCTTAGTGGCTAATTGTCGTGCTTCTTGTTCTGAAGTCATAACCTTAAACTTCTCTCCAGCTTGTGGAGCACCACTCAATCCGAGTATAAGTGTAGGTGTTGAAGGTCCGGCTTTTTTAACCTTTTTCCCATGTTCATTGAACATAGCCTTGATTTTTCCAGAATATGGCCCAGCTACCAATGGGTCTCCTACTTCGAGTGTTCCACTCTGCACTAAGATCTTAGTTACATATCCTTTACCTTTATCCAAAGATGCTTCAATAACTGATCCGCTGGCTTTTCTGTTTGGATTGGCTTTAAGATCAAGGATTTCAGCTTCGAGCAATATCTTTTCAAGGAGTTTATCTATATTTTGTCCTTGTTTTGCTGAAACCTCTTGGCTTTGATATGTTCCTCCCCAATCTTCTACTAATATATTCATAGAAGCAAGCTCTTGTTTTATCTTTTCGGGATCAGCACCTGGTTTGTCTATTTTGTTGATAGCGAAGATCATCGGTACACCTGCTGCTTGAGCATGGCTGATTGCTTCCTTGGTTTGAGGCATCACCTGATCATCTGCTGCAATGATAATAATTGCAATATCGGTAATCTTAGCTCCACGGGCTCGCATGGCTGTAAAGGCTTCGTGACCCGGTGTATCTAGAAATGTTATTTTCTTACTTTCAGGGCCTACTTTCACCTCATAAGCTCCGATATGTTGCGTGATACCTCCAGCTTCGCCGCTGACGACATTTGCAGATCGGATATGGTCGAGCAATGAGGTCTTACCATGATCGACGTGACCCATTACGGTTACGATTGGTGCACGAGGCACTAAGTCTTCTTCAGCGTCTTCTTCTTCTACTTCTATATCTGCTTCTTCTTCAGCACTGATAAACTCTACATCTTGGTTAAATTCACCTGCGACTAACTCAATAATCTCAGCATCTAACCTTTGGTTGATAGATACGATGATACCGAGGCTCATACAAGTAGTGATAATCTGAGATACAGGAACATTAAGCAAGTTAGCAAGCTCAGATACGGAAACGAACTCAGTAACCCTTAATTTAGATTCCTGATTTTCTGTTTCTATCTGTTCTAATTTTTCTCTTTTGACATCCCGGCTATCTCTTCTTAATTTTTGTCTTTTGTTTTTACCACCGCCACTTAGACGAGCCATAGTGGCTTTGATTTTATCGTCTATTTCTTTTTTGGTGACTTCTTTTACTACTTCGGGTTGTGGTTTTCCCTTACCGGCCGGATGCCCTTTACCACCAGTATTTCTGAGGTCAGTAGCAGATCCGGATATTGTTAACTTTTTACGTTTACGTTTTCTCTTTTGGGCATCATCTGCTGTTCCACCTGCGACATTTGGTTTGATGTCCTGACCCAATTGTTTTGGCTTATCGGCGGGTTTGGATTTTGAAGGAGGATTGAACTTGCTGGTATCGATTTTACCCATGATTTTTAAGCCTTTCAACTGCGGTGTCTTGGCTCTGTGAATCCCGTCATCGACAGGTTTCGCTGTTACAGTTTCAGTTGGCACTTCTTCCTTCGGTGGCAGGATCGGGTCGATTACTTGTTCAGGTGTTTTTGCTTGGACATCTTCTACCTTTTCCGTTTTAGGTTCTACTTTTTTGCTTACTGGCTTATTACTGTCTTCCTTAGGTTTTTTAGCCGGTTTTGTTTTGTCAAGGTCTATTTTTCCTAAGACTTTCAATTTTGGCAATTCGACTCTAGATGTGGTAATAGTATCTTCGCTTTCCGCTGGTTTGACGGGCTCAATGATTTCTATTGGCGTCTCAGGATTGACTGTTTCGACGCTTTCTTTCGCTGGCTCTTCGGTGGCTTTTGGTGCTGACGGCTTGTCTAAATCACTGAGACTTGGCAATGAAAATAAAGGTTTAGATGCAGGTTTTTCTTCTGCTTTTGTATCGTCCTTGAGACCCGGTCTGGATCCAATGATAATTTGGTCTGCCTTTTCTTTTTCAGCTATTGAAGAACTGAATTCTTTTACCAACATACTATGAACCTCATCTGTCACCATAGATGTGGGTTTGTTAGCATCTTCTACGCCTTTACTTGCAAGGAATTCTATCAATGTACCTACGGCAACATTGAGTTCCTTTGCTATTTTTACTAATCTTTCTGCCATTAGCGATTTAAAATATTTAAAATAATCTCTATTCGTCTTCAAACTCAGATGCCAATATCTTCAACACTTCATCAACCGTTTCTTCTTCTAAGACTGACCTTCTGATAAGTTCCTGTCTGTCTAAAGCCAATACACTTTTCGCCGTGTCACATCCGATTTCTTTTAAAGCATCAATCACCCAAGTATCAATTGCATCTGCAAATTCATCCAGATCCACATCATCAATTTCATGTTCTACCACATCTCTGAATACATCTATTTCATATCCAGTCAGTCTTCCAGCGAGCTTTATATTACTACCGCCTTTACCTATGGCAAGTGATACCTGATCAGGCGATAGATACACAGATGCTTTTCGCTTTTCTTCATCAAGTGAAATGGAAGTAACTTTTGCCGGTGTTAAAGCACGTTGTATGTACAGCGTCGTATTGTTGGTGAAATTGACGATGTCAATGTTTTCATTTCTCAATTCTCTGACGATGCCGTGAATTCTCGATCCTTTCATTCCTACACAAGCACCCACTGGATCTATCCTGTCATCATAAGATTCGACGGCTACTTTGGCTCTTTCGCCTGGTATCCTTACTATATTTTTAATGACGATGATATTGTCTTCAATTTCTGGTACTTCTTGCTCCATAAGGCGCTCTAAGAAAGTATTATCCGTCCTTGAAAGCATGACCACTGGTGAGCCATTTCTCATCTCCACTCTTTTGATAATCGCCCTGATCATGTCTCCTTTTCTAAAGAAATCTCCTCTGATCATTTCCATTCTCGGCAGTAAAAGCTCGTTTTGAGTGGAGTCGTCCAATACAAAAACTTCTTTTTTGAGTACTTGGCTTACTTCTCCTACTATCAAATCGCCGATTCTGTCCACATATCGTTTATAGATATCATCTTTTTCAAGCTCGTTCAGTTTTGAAATAAGTGTTTGTCTGGCAGCCATAATGGATCTTCTGCCAAAATCTTCTAATGTTAGCCCTTCGTAACACTCTTCGCCTACTTCGTAACTGTCGTCAACGGATCTTGCTTCCGTATAGGAAATCTCAGCTAATTCATCTGTGACTTCTCCGTCTGGAACTATCATGCGGACGCGCCACATTTCAAGGTCTCCATTTTGGAGATTGACGATAACATTAAAGTTGTCGTCAGACCCGTATTTCTTTTTGATAAGGGTTCTGAACACATCTTCCATAACTCTCGCCATGGTAGGTCTGTCTATATTTTTACCTTCTTTAAATTCTGAAAAGGACTCTAGTAAATTCATTAATTAAAACTTATTTTAATTTTTGATTCAATTATTTCTTCAAATTTGATTTGCACTGTTTCTAATGTTTTGATGTTTTTCTTACCTTCTTTTCGGGTCACTTCATGTTCGACCGAGATGATATCGTCCCGAACCTCTTTCAATGTACCTTTTATACGTTGGTTTTCACCGTATTTAATTTCAATTGTCCTACCTATATTTTTAGTATATTGTCTGAGTAGCTTTAAAGGGCTCCCTACGCCTGATGACGAAACTTCAAGTGTATATTTTTCGCCAAAAGCCTTATTCTCATCTAATATCGCTTCGATCCATCTGCTTACTTTCTGACATTTCAAAAAGTCAATACCAGTATCACTATCCAGAAAAATCTCAATTTTATTGTTGTTGGTTTTGATATTCACCAGATAAGTGTCGTCAAAGTTTAGCTCTTTCAGACCTTTTTCGATTAAATTTTCTAACTCTATAAGTTGCATGAAATATAAATACAATAAAAAAGGGAACTCTATGTCCCCTTAGTACATCTTCACCTTTTACGCCGCAAATATATAAACTTTTTTTTGAATAGGACGATATTTTGGGAATTTATTTATTTTATTTCTGTTTTTTGGTGCATTTTGAAATAATTATAGAGTGAGTGATTTTTGATTTACTATTGCGGATTTAATGTCGTTGAGTTAAGTAGTGTATGTGCGACCACGTTTTAGTCGAATAATTTAGAACCCGTAGTTTTTGCGGCTTTTTGCCCAACCCTGAAAGAGTGAAACCGAAAAAATGTTCGTTTATTCTATAAGGGTTGGGCAAAAAAAATAAGGTTTTATTTCTTAGGTTAACAAAGAGATGATACGGTCATTCTTCCTCGAAAAGCACATTAAATCCTTTAACTAAACTGCATTTATTAATTATTGACAAATAGCTGTCATATATTCGTTATACTGTACTGCTCTGTCAACAAAAAGATCTTAATGAAATGTCGTTCTTTTTTTTAATCTCATCGTTAAAAATACTCGCCATAGTTACCACTATGCCTGCGTTTTTTGCCTTGATCTTTAAAAAAAATAACTTCCATTATAATTTAAGTCTTTTGAATAGACAGAGCTGTACACATACAAACTATTGAATCATTTATAACTTTTAAATCACTTCATAACAACCACCTTTCTCGAAATAATACGCTTTCCGTCCAATAATCGCAGTATATACATGCCTTCATCTAAATTTTTTATATCAAGTTCGGTTAATGCACCATTCAATTGACCGTTCATTACTGTTCTTCCTGCTATATCTGTCATCACAAAATGGCTAAATGTCGATACTTTTTCCGAAAGAACGATATTCAAAAGTTTGTTTACTGGGTTTGGATAGACAAATACTTCTTTCTCTAATAGAATATCGGCTGTAGATACTGGAATACTTTGGTCGATAAAGATTTCAAAATTGGTAATACTTATCCAGCCGCCATTACCGTCATAAACCGTAAATGAGAAATATACCGTTCCTTCAAAATCTTCATCAGCTTCATAAAGTACGTTATTATTATTCAAATCTTCTTGTGTAAAGGTCGCACCTGTATTTAATGAGCTGCCATTCAATATGACTTTACCATGTGCCGGATTACTAACTAAGGTATAAATAAGCTCCGAAGCACTGTTGTCATCATCAAGAGATTCCAATAGTTCCTTAGCAATGTATCGTGTATCGCCAGGATGGATCTCTAAACGGTTGTTATTGACCAAGTACGGCTTTTGCACATCAATATCCGAACAAATCTCCATATTAAATTCGTGAAATCTACCACCTTGACCAGCAACTCTATCATCCAATCTCAGTGTCCAAACGCCTTGTATAGGATCGCCATTGAAGATGTCTAATTTATTTGCTCCACCAGGTACATCTGTTCTATAAGTCTTGCCGTTGTTGATAGGACATTGGAAGAAATCAATAGCATCATCATCTAATTTTACGTTGACATTTTGTTGATTACCACATTTTCCAGACCATAATCGGGCTTCTTTTCCTTCTGGAGAAACAAGCGTAGCCGTCAAATCGACCAATCGCCCATGTGTAGCACGTATAAGGCTGATATTCAAATCAGTGATGATTCCTTCTGTATCGACAGTTAGTGGTATCTCGGCTCTCGAATTAGCGGAAGACGCAATCACTTCATCTTTCAATCCCGATTGGTATGTCCTACACACTACAGGAACCGTAAAAAATGCTTGTACATCTGACCATATTCCAGTTTTGCAATTATTGTCCGCACGCACTCTCCAATAATAAATAGTCGATTCGTTGACTTTTGAAGTGATATTATATAAAGTGTCTTGAGTTATATACCTTTCTACAAGATGCGCATCAGAAAAATCTGGATTGGTAGCTATTTCTATCAAATATGAAATAGCATCTGGCTTACTTTCCCATTCAAATTCAATCTTACCGGTCAATCCTTCCACTCCATTGGCTGGAGATAATGTCTGAACATGATTGATATCGCCACCTTCTATGTATATTTTCGTCCTCATAGTGATTGTATCTCTACCTTCAATTATTGCCAATACGATGACTTCACCTTCCTGTGAACCTACGATATCATCCGAACTAATCACTAAAAAATTGTTTTCTCCTGGCTTGACCTGATCGTGTTGCAAAGAAGCTTTAGTGCCAAGTGGTAAGCTATCTGCTATCACTTCAAAGCGAATATCTTCATCTGCTCCGCTTAGTCCAACCGTTTGATAAGTAATCAAGGCTTCATCTGGTTGACAAACGTTTAATTCTACTTTATTAGCAGCTACGAAAACGGTAGGATTGGTAGAAGCTAAGACAGGTGAAGGAAATGAAGAAGAAGTTAAAATAATATGATCAGCTGCTTTAATGATTATCCTAAATAAATTGGTCGTTTTATCGGGTATGGTCACGATATAAGTACCATTATTATCCACTTCTGACGCAAGTAATACCAAATTTGGATCATCATCACGGATAGCACTTGAATACGAAGCATAGATATTTACTTTTTTACAGTTTACTGGAGCTTTGTCGGTATTGGCAACATCCCATGTTACTGTTATGATCTGTCCTGCTGTGAAAAATTCTTTATTGACTGGATATGTGATTTTGAATGGACCTGCTTTATCCGTTACTTCAAGGCTGTAATCTTCCCACGACACACCTCTGACGATAGGGTTATTATCCCGTACAGTCAATTTAAAATTGAGTGTTCGCGCTACAGTTGGCAATGACTCTGTTTTTTCGGCTGTTTGTCCCGTCAAAATACTCTCTGGCTTAGGGAAAAAGCGGATATTTGCATTTTCAGCTGGCTTAATAGAGCGGAATAGTGGTCCGATAGGATTATCAGAAA
The DNA here is from genome assembly GCA_964399855.1 of uncultured Aureispira sp. Taxonomy (GTDB): domain Bacteria; phylum Bacteroidota; class Bacteroidia; order Chitinophagales; family Saprospiraceae; genus OLB9. The sequence goes on from CAYNSF010000042.1 coordinate 25,985, forward strand.
CGCCCAAATCCTGTATTGGACCAAGGTCATATTGTTCCCAACAATACGTTATGTTATCTCCGTCCTCATCATATCCACTACCAGTCAATACAAACGGTGTTCCCATAGGAATGACGTATTTTTCTGTTGGTACGATGGCCACTGGTTGATGATTGTCTGTGACGATTTTATTGGCACAATCCCAGGCTACACCACCCGGAGTGGTCTTACGAAACATTTGAATCATTGAACCAACATGAAAATAAGCATCTCTACTTCCTACATTATCACTGCCACAAGATCCAGCATAGGACAAAATCGTAGAGCCGCTACCTGGTTCATACGCCCAATTGGCAGCACGTTGATCTTCGATACCTTTACAGATATTCCAAGTATGTGAAGCATCAAACTGATGCCCGATCTCGTGTGCCATAATACCAGAAACTATCCCGGATAGATCATTATTGGTATGACAAGTTACTCCATTGCCTTTGTTGCTTGTGTTACATGTCCCTCCAGCTACAACACCACCGATATCATAACATACTGCCAGTACATGTCCCACATCATAGTCCATGTGACCATTCGGTAATAAGCTATTCAATATATCTGTATTTCGATACACCAAATCAAAGCCTTTATTAGCTTTTCCATAAGGATCTGTTGATGAATCTAAGAAGATGAGTTTGTCGTTGTCATCAATAATTCTGAAACGAATAGCTACCTCGTTTTCAAAAATAGAATTGAGCCGTGTGACCATAGTATTGATATCAGCAAGACATTTTTCTACAGTACGTCGTCTGTTGTTATTGCCCCACTCTCCAGTACAAGCCATTGCCAACCTATATTCCCGTAAGATTACTTGATCAGTTCTGTTATTTATAGGAAAATGTTCAGCATCATGAGGCCGTAAATCATGGTCGGTACCGCATAAAGGTACATTTTTGTGTGTTTCCGACTTGTGGTCAGCAACGTAATATACGATATAATCTTTTATATTTTCTTCCGAATACGGATCGATATAGACTTCTCCTTCTATGGTATGGATCGCAGCATAAAACCCAAGTGGACTTATGGCAAATCGCATACTCAAAGATCGATCGCTCACACCATAAGCCTTATACGATTTAATCGACGGATATCTGGCCGCAATCCCAGGCATCAACACTGGCGAATCATAAACCTCAAACCATTGCAATGTTTTGTCGGGTATCGGGATTTGTATTTTCAATCCAGGCTGACCTGAAAATTCCATTGGTACATCAAGGAGATACTTTTTTATTTCCTCCATATTCAAGGAATATACTTCGTATTTGTCAGGTATTATCGTCCTTTCATCTGCATTTCTCAATTGAATCCTGTTCTCATCTGCCTTAGTAAAGAAAGCCTGAGAATATCCGTTAAGGGTCGCCAACATTAGGGCAAAACATGTAAAAATATTTTTCAACATATTCTTAATAGTGTATGATTTGTAAATAAACGATAAAAGTAAAAATAATTTATCACTAACCAAAAATACAAGATAAAAATTTGTGAAAAAGTGGAAAGTTGAAAATGGAGAGTTGAAAGTTGAAAATGATTTTTGATTGACGATTGACGATTTTTGATTTTGGAATAAGGTAGTTAGGTTGATGGTGTATTAGCATGTTAGCTTTATAAATTACTAAATACCTAAGCCGAACAAGTCGGAACTAAACAGGAAAAATACTACCTTTCCGGCACAAT
>CAYNSF010000043.1:0-27203 GCA_964399855.1 uncultured Aureispira sp.
GCAATGAAAAAAAGTAACTGCCGTCCGCATAGGACAAAACATTGATTTGAAAAGCAAACTTTAGCAATTTTTGATGAATTAGTGTACAAAATAAGGAAACTAATATGACAAAAAAGGATTAACACCCTAAATATCAGTATTATGTAAACTATAAACCACTTTAAAATCCTTAACTAAACGACATTGAATCTACAATATATAAAAATACACCTACACTCATTCGATTTTTCAAGTATAACTTATTCAATTACTTTCAAGTAAGACCATTTCCAAACACTCCACATAATAGTACGATACGTTTATCAATGTATATTTTTTCCCTGATGGAAGCTCAATCGTATCTTTTGACAACGGATTGTTCCAAAAACGAATAGCTATTTCGCTTTTGGACTCTGCCATAAATAAATGTAGTGATTTCAATTTTGCATTACTTCCTGATTTTACTTCGATAGGCAAAAGTTGGTTTTCATATTGTATCACATAATCGACCTCTGCTTGTGAATTGCGGGCATTGCGCACCCAAAAATGACGTTGCGCCAATACCGATTCGTTAGCCGCCAATATTCCTTGTCCTACAATGTGTTCAGCTATTCTACCTTTAAAATGTTCGCTAATATCCTTTGTCCCAAACAATTCCTGTTGGTTTCCGCTTACGTGATTCACAAGTCCTGTGTCCAACCAAAGCAATTTGGGTGATTTTTTTAAATCCGGTGCAATCGGGAGATTGGTTTCTACGGTAGGATAAGAAAGCTCCAAAACCATCGCTTTTTCCAATGTCCGAAATGCTTCGCCCATTTCCCGCGATCTGTAATTGGAATCTCCGAAACGCTCAAAAGCAATACGCTGTCCTGCATTCCGCCAACCGTTGGTTAAAATATGGCGCAATACATTTTTTTCAGCAGTGCTTTTGGCATATTTTTCAGTGTCGTCTCTGTAACCGCTCAGTAAAGCATCGTAAATCTTCCGAAGGGCAACCAAATCACGATTTTCGGCATAGTGTGCCACGGCCTCTGGCATTCCGCCTACAATCACATAATCGTTAAACAATTTCATCATTCGGTTGTGTATCGCTTTGGGCAGTTTGCCTTTTAATAACATTTCCTGTAATTGCGTTTCGCCCAAAGCACCCAGAAATTCGCTGAACGAACAAGGACGAACCGCCAAATATTCAACCCGACCCACTGGGAAAGAAATGTGTATATCTATCAGTGTTTCGAGCAATGAACCTGCGGCAATAACGAACAAATCGGGAATATCTTCGTAAAAATAACGCAACAACGCCGCTGCTTTTGGCGACGCTTGAATTTCATCTATAAACAGCAAAGAACGCCCGTTTGTCTTTTTTTTATTTTTCAAAAGATAAATCGCAGTAAGTACATCTTCTACCGAGTCATTTTCTTCAAAAACAGCACTATCGGATTTTCGTTCCAGATTGAGGTGCAGAAAAGTATCAAATTCTTTGGCAAAATCCATGACAACCGTAGTTTTTCCAACTTGTCTTGCGCCTCTCAAAATCAATGGTTTATGTGTAGGATTTTCTGCCCATTTCCGTAAATGCAATATGACTTTTCTATGAAACATGACACACTAATTTTGCTGCAAATATACAACCATTTGTAACAAAACCAAACATAAAATTAAAATTTATTGTAATAGATCCAAAGATAATATTAATAAATGATGTAATAATTCCAAAGGTATAAATACATTTTAATGTAACAAAACCAAATATAATTACAGAAGTAATTGTAACAATTCCAAATATAAAAACGAAAAATGTTGTAACAAATCCAAACATAAAAACCGCTCATGTAGCTATAAATAATCGTTTAATGCGTATTGTAAATTATCGTACTGAAATGATAGAAATAGATTATCTTTGTGAAAATTTATAGAACTCAAAAGCATTCAATTATAGTAATATGAAAACATTCACATTAATAGCAGGAGCAGTTTACGGTGTATTATCCGTGATTTTGGGCGCATTTGGAGCTCACGCTTTTAAGAAAATTTTATCCTTAGAAAAATTAGAAAGTTTTGAAACGGGCGTTCGTTATCAGATGTATGCGGCTTTTTTCCTTTTAATCGTCGGGTGGATATTGAAATTTGAAACCAAAACCGAATACTGGATTTCATATCTGATGATTTTCGGAACATTCCTGTTTTCCATGAGTATATATTGCTTATGTTTTCAACAAGTTTGGAATGTAAATCTGAAATTTTTAGGTCCAATCACACCTATCGGAGGCTTGTTGATGATTATGTCCTGGATTTTGCTGATTTTCTACTTTTTGAAGATGAAGTATTAATTTAGGTATTTCCAAGCCAAAATTACAATTTATATAGTTTGGTAAATGACATTTTGGTATAAGTCTTAGCTTTTAGTAGTGGTATATTTTATTCATTCAATATTCTGAAAATCATAAGCTTGTATTGATATTAGACAAAACAGAAGTTGTACTTCTGTTTTGTCCAACTCATAAAAGATGTATTCCATTACGTTATTACAAAATGTTTATCCTTTCCAGTCAACAACCACTTTTCGACATTTAATATCTCTATGCCATCATTGTTAAATTCCAATTCATCCGTCGTGAGTAATACTTTTCGATAATTGTCTTTAAGGACATTAAAAGCAGCTAATTCTCTTTGTAACGTACTTTCTTCTTTAGCTGTATAGGCTACTTGAAAATATTCCATAGCACCTGTTTCGTTTTGAGCTACAAAATCAATCTCGCTGCTATTATACTTCCCTGTCCAAACCTTATATCCACGCCGTAGCAATTCAAAATATACGATATTTTCGAGCAGGTGTCCGGCATCAGCCGTTTTGGGCTTGCCAAGGAGCATCCGTCTGAAACCTAAGTCCACCAAGTAAAACTTACTTATCGTACGAAGTTGTTCTTTACCCTTTATATCATACCGTTTGGATTCGTATAGAATAAATGCATCTTTCAGCGCCTCTATTAATTTAAAAACCAAACGACTGTCCACATAATTGTTATCATTTTTCAAATACTTAGAAATGCTATTGGGCGAAAGTGGGCTACCAATCGTGTCAAAAGCAAAACGTGTCACGGCAAAAAGCTCTTGTGGATTGGTAATATTGCTACGTGTGATGACATCCTGCAATATCACCGAATTGTAAATATCATTCAGGTATTTTAGGGCATAGTTTTCACCAATCGAAAGCATATCCACTGCTCCGGGCATGCCTCCCATTTGCATATAGTCATTAAACGTTGCATCCGGCAAGGATTGCTTATATTCTTTATAGGAAAACGGCAAAACATTGATTTCAAAATACCGTCCCGACAGCAAAGTTGCTAAACCAGATGATAGCAAGAAGGCATTAGAACCCGTGATAAAGACATCCGTGTTTTTTTTCACAAACAATGCATCCACTAACCTTTCAAAACCGGATATCATTTGCACTTCATCCAAAAAAATGTAGTTCATTTCTTCGGTTTTACATTGATCGGTTATGGCTTTATAAAGTGCTTGCCAATCGCTAAGAACTACATTATCTGCATCTTCAAAATTATAATAAATGGTATTCGCTCCCTGTATTTTAAGCGTATCGTGCTGCATTTCCAATAAAGTAGATTTACCGCAACGTCTGATACCAGTGATTACCTTTATCACATTTTTATCACGAAGTGCGTTTAGTACAACTGTATATTCCTCTCTTATTATGGATTTCATGATTTAAAAGTTTCTGCAAATATATTCAAAAACATTTTAATTATGCAAATATTTTGCAATTTTATTCAAAACTCACCAATAATGATTACTTTTTGCAAATCCATTCAAAAACTTTTACAAACCAATAGCTATTTGCAAATATATTCAAAAACATCATAATTGACTTCGGCGTTTGCTTGAGAAGTAAATTCACAGTAATAAAAAAGGCTTGCATCCTTACTGAATACAAGTTTTTTTTATATCTATCCTTAACTTTGTAGTAAATTTATTCCGATGTCGTTTAGTTAAGGGATTTAAAGTGTTATTCGTTGGAGTGACCGCTTTTGTCTCTCGGTTAATCAAAGACAAAAATGCCCGTTATTTGCCTCTTATCCTGAAAGATGAACGGTAATTATTTCGGCTTCTCCCTATAAGGAACGGGACAAAAAGCCGAAAATCAACAGGTTCTAAAAATATGACTACAACGTAGTCGCACACTCATTTCTTGACTAAACGACATTGATTTTGAATTGAAGATTTTGGGTACAATAATAAGTTTTTGTTTTGGAAAGATGTATTATTTCTTTTGGGATGAGGAATCCCAATGTAACACATATATAGTCTTTACTTTTAGACAATGCCACCAATCAACACTAAAAAAGCCAACCTGAATAACTTCAAGTTGGCTTCATAATTTAACGATCTAAAGAATACTACTATTCTTCTATTTTACCGCCTTTTGCGTTGTCTTGCCATTCTTTTAGCTTGTCCCACTCGCCATTGGCTGCCATTTCTGCTTGCATAGGCCATGATGCTGGATCGTGCATTTGATATCTTGATCCTGCTTCAGAAAGGATTTCTTTGAGACGATCTACGTCAGCACTTGCTAATGTTGCAAAACTGTTGATACCTGCATTGTGGAATAATTCCTCAATTTTTGGTCCGATACCTTCAACAATTTTCAAATCATCTCCTTTGTCAGCTGCCTTTTTAGCCGGCTTTTTAGTCTCGGCAGGAGTTGTGGTTGTAGCCATTTGCTCCTGTAATTCTGAAAATCCTTCGATATCTGCAAGTGTAGAATGCTCAACCTTAGCTTGCGTTGCTTTGATTGTCTTCTTTACTTCCTCGCGCTCTTTAGTTTTTTCGCTTTCAACGATTTCATCTGCTTCTTTACGGATATCTTCAAGATATCTTGTGTGAGAAACGATGATTCTCTTATCATCTCTATTGAATTCGATTACTTTGAATGTAAGAACGTCATCATTACTTGCTGAAGAGTTGTCATCTTTTTTGATGTGCTTGATTGGTGCATAAGCCTCAAGTCCATAAGGTAATTGAACAACAGCGCCTCTGTCATCTTTTTTGATGATCGTTGCTTCGTGGTAAGAACCTACAGGGAATACATTTTCGAAAGTATCCCAAGGATTTTCTTCCAATTGCTTATGTCCTAAAGAAAGTTTTCTGTTTTCTTCATCTACTTCAAGTACAGTTACATCAATTTTGTCACCTACTTTAGTAAACTCTGATGGATGTGAATATCTCTTCGTCCAAGACAAATCAGAAATATGAACCATACCACCAATACCATTTTCAAGCTCAACGAAAACACCATAAGGAGTTAAATTCTTAACTTCTCCAACATGACTGGTGCCAACATTGTATTTAGCAGCAGCAGCTGTCCAAGGATCTTCAGTCAATTGCTTGATACTAAGTGACATTTTTCTTTCTTCACGGTCTATTGTTACTACTTTAGCTTCAACATCTTGACCTAATTCGAAAAATTCTCTCGCATGTACAGGTTGGTTGCTCCAGTTTACTTCAGAAACGTGGATCAAACCTTCAACACCTGGTATGATCTCTAAGAATGCACCGTAATCCTCGATGTTTACGATTTTACCACTTATCACACTATTTTCACCAACAGTTGGGTCAAGTACATCCCACGGATGTGGCAACAACTGCTTCAAACCAAGAGAGATACGTTTTTTGTCTTCTCCAAAATCAAGAACGACAACATTGATTTTCTGGTTGAGTTCAAGCACTTCGCTTGGGTGATTGATTCTTCCCCAAGAAATATCCGTGATGTACAACAATCCATCAACACCTCCAAGATCCAAGAATGCACCGAAATCAGTGATACCCTTAACAGTTCCCTCAAGTACCTGACCTTTTTCAAGTCCTGCAATGATCGTTTCTCTTTGTTCTGCAAGGTCACTTTCGATAAGTGCTTTATGTGAAACAACGGCATTTTTAATGGCCTCGTTGATTTTCACTACTTTGAATTCCATAGTTTTACCTACGTAAATATCATAGTCTGTTATTGGCTTCACATCAATTTGTGATCCTGGTAAGAATGTTTCAAGACCAAGGCAGTCAACGATAAGACCTCCTTTAGTTTTGCTTACAACCTGACCTTTGATAATGGTACCATTTTTGTATGAATCTACAAGCATATCCCATGCCTGAAGCAATTTAGCTTTTCGACGTGAAAGTACAAGTTGACCTCTAAGATCCTCTTTGTTTTCGACATATACATCTACATAATCGCCTATTTTAAGGTCTGGTGTATCCCTAAATTCTGACAATGAAATCAATCCGTCAGACTTGTATCCGATGTCTAAAATCACATCACCACTATGGATAGCAGCAACACGTCCTTTTACAACTTCAAATTCAGCAACTGTATTTAGAGAATTGTCATATTCCTTGAAGTATTTGTCATAGTCACTGCCGGAATATTTAACAGTGTTTCTTTTTCCTGTTGTCCAGTCGAAATCATCGTGTGCGGTTTCAACCTTTTCAACAGCTTGCTCTAATTGAACGTCAGAAATATCTTCGATATCGAGTGCATCGTCATTTCTTTGTTCTTCGTTAAGACCATTGTCTTGTGTCATTGTTTTAAAATTTTTGTATGCCAGCACTTTTGACTGACAGTGGTTAAAAAATAAGAATTTTCAAAAATGACCGCAAAGGTACGATTGTTTTTGGAATATCATCCTATATTTGATTGAAAATCAATTTAAAAAAGTAATTATTTTGTTATTGAACGACCTATATTACGATTTTGGATCAGGTATGGTCGTTTTTGTGTAGTTTATCTGTACTTTTGAGTTACGAATTATTTACTTTGATATCATTAAAATCTTAAGTTTACATTACACGAATACTTTTAAAACACTTTAAATGTTTTACATTTGCAGATTCTGAATATAATTTTATTTTGAGAATATCATTATTCATATTATCACTGTTTTTTTTCTTTTCGCTTTCGAGTCAAAAAGGCTTTAGAGAAAAGCATTATACCTATTTCGACGGTCTGTCATCTGATTATGTAAATTTTACTTGTTCCTCGTCAAAAGGGTTTCTTTTTATCTCTACGCAAAATGGTTTATTGGCTTTTGACGGATATCGATTTATAGATATTGGGCAATCCAAACAAAAGATTTTCAGTCAGTTTTTATTCAATGATACTTTGTACTATCAGGATAATGATGCGCTAAAAAAAATAGGATTGAACCAGTTGGGTAATGCACCTGAAACGATTATTTCCAAAGTACCCGATGACAGTGACCCCAATAATGACCATTTCGATTACCTTTTTGTTGACAGTAAACGTAGGGTTTGGTGCAGGGATTTTGACAATATAAAATATTCTAAAGACGGAAAGCCTTTTAATTTTTTTGAAATATTCAAGAGTAACGAAAAAAATATTCTTCCAGTTTCTTTTATTGAAGTTACTGAAAATGAGATTTGGATAGCTTGTTCCAACGGTCTTTGGATATGGAATAATGATAAAATAAGAAAGCACGACAACGAGATACTTGCCGATAAATATTATATTAGTTCGTACAAAATTAATGATTCGTTACTATTGCTTGCTACCACGAATGAAGTCATCTTATGGAATGTTGACAAATATACACCTGATGCAATCATTGCAAATCCCAGAGAACCCATTCGTTCGATTACTGAAATCAATGGAGAGATATTTATGGCTTCACAAAATGCTGTTTACAAATTAAACCTCAACACGAAGAAGCTGGAGATATTTTATACTACCGAACACATTATTCATCATCTATTTTTTGATGTAACGACAAACCTTTTATGGATTTCTACTGCGAAAGGACTAACAAAACTTGTTTTTCCAAAGAAAGGCATCGAAACATTTTTATACGATGAGAATAGCACTGTGACAAGCATTGCCGAAAGCAAAGACGAAATATACGCTACAACGGATCATGGAACTATTTGGAAATTTCAAAACAGAAAATGGAAAAAGATTGAGCATAGCTTTCCACTTAACGCTCAAACAGTAAGTGTAATCGAAAATAGGATATTTGTCGGGATGGACAATGGGCTTGTTGAAATCATCAACGATACTCCCGAACGGATTCCTTTGACACAATTTCCAAGTGGGAAAATAGTTCGTAATATCCTTTTAACACCAAACAAAGAATTATGGATCGTCTTTGACAAAGCACGCATACACAAATACAACTTTGACACTTTTGAATTCCTATCTGATGAGTTTGCTAACAATGCCTTATTTTGGGATGAAAACTTATGGAATGACGCACTCGTTGATAAGCATGGCACGGTATGGCTTGTAGGTTGGATGCCGAGTGGATTCGGAATCAATCGATACGACCCGATAAAAAACGTATTTATTGATATTTCAGATACATCCATTAATCCTGACAGAAAAGTATTTGTTGGAGATTATTACAATAGAATATATGAAACTAAGAATAACGGATTGTTGGTTTCTGCTTTCGGTGGTTGGAACAGAATAAACAATGAAGGAAAAGTTGTTGAAAAAATTGACAAAAATACGCACGACATCAAAGAAAGTTACTTAACCGGTATTTCGGAACATGACAATCAAAATGTATTTTTCGCAACTGGAGAAGGACTACATATTTACCGAAAAGATTTGGATAAAGTGGTGCGACTGACCAAAGCTGACGGACTTCCAACGGATTATCTAACTAAAGGTTATACTGTTCTACAGAACGGACTTATCGCTCTTGGCATACCAAGTGGCTTAACTCTTGTAAATCCTGCAATGGCTTTGGAGTCTGAACTGACTGCAAGAAATGAGGTTTCGTATTTGACAGTAAATGGACAAACCCGATTTTTGGAGGAAAATCATTTTGAGCTAAATAAAAAAGAAAACAACCTTTCTATTTATTTTTCAGAATTGTCATATTTAGACAATTTCAAAGTGGGTCATAGGTACAAGATCAACTCAGAAGAAGCTTGGACAGAGTTAGGACATCAATCAGAGCTGTCTTTTAATAACCTCAATCCAGGATCCTACAATATCACTATCGAAACCTACGACCATATTGGAAACACACAACAGCAACAACTAAAATTAAACTATACAGCTCATCCTCCTTTTACTAAATCGGCTTTGTTTTACGTGCTTATCGGTTTGCTTATCACAAGTTTGGTTCTCTTTTTAAATTGGTATTTACTGAAAAAGAAACAAAAAGAAGACGAATTTCTGAAACGGATAAAAGAGGCCGAAATGGAAGCACTACGTGCACAGATGAACCCACATTTTATGTTCAATACGCTCAATTCTATCAACAGTTATATCATTCAGAATAAGACCAAAGATGCCAGTAAGTATCTTACTTCATTCTCCAAATTGATGCGCAATATTCTTGAAAACTCAAAGCACAAATTTATATCACTCGAAAAAGAAGTACAGACATTAAATCTTTACGTCTTACTTGAATCAGCACGGTTAGAGCACTTTTTCGATTACAAAGTGACAATAGCTGAAGATGTACCTACTAATCATATATTGATACCACCACTTGTGATGCAACCCTTTGTGGAAAATGCGATTTGGCACGGGATACGTAATAAACATGAGAATGGGTTGATTTCAATCAACATTCTTACCACTAAAGATGATACGCTTTTAATTACTATCGAAGATAACGGAATCGGGAGAGAAAAAAGTGCAGAACTTAAAACCAACCGTACCAGTCATAAATCCTACGGAATAGACATCACTGAGGATAGACTTAAAATGGTTAATCCAGAGAACAAAATAGAGTTTATTGATTTGTATGACGACCAGTCTAATCCTATGGGAACAAAAGTATTGATAACCTTAAAAATCAACGAAGATGATTAGAGCCATTATAATAGATGATGAAAAACACGCACTCGTTACACTTGGATTTTTACTTGAACAATTCGAAAACATCGAAGTGATTTCAAGCATTCAGGACAGCACCCAAGCAAAGGAAATTATTGAACGGGAAAAACCCGATTTGGTTTTTTTAGATATCGAAATGCCCAAATTAAACGGATTTGAGCTATTGGCGCAGTTCGAACAAATAGATTTTAAAGTAGTTTTTACCACTGCTTACGATCAGTATGCTATCAAAGCCTTAAAAATGAATGCACTTGATTACCTGCTGAAGCCTATTGATGAAGAAGAATTAGTTTTGGCAATTCAAAAATTTGAAAACAAGGAAATCATCACTTCCGAAGAACAAATCTCACAACTCAACAAATTTAACGGTGGTCATCTATCGGATACATTAGCGCTTTCTACATCTCAAGGTTTACATTTTATCAAAGTAGAAGATATCATGTATCTCTCTGCAAGTGGCTCATATACCTATGTTCAAATGTCCAATGGAGAAAAACATTTCGTAAGTAAGTCAATGTCAAATTTTGAAGATGTACTACAGGATAATCCCTTGTTTTTCAGAGCACACAAATCGCACCTCATCAACATGAAGTACATCAGTCAGTATATCAGAGGCGAGGGAGGCGAAATCATCATGCAGGATAAGACCAACATCATCTTGAGTCGATCAAAAAAACAAGAATTTCTTAACCTATTTAGAAAGATTTAAACAAGATCGCCTTATAAGTTCGTTTATTTTTGAATGACCATTTTTTGTATTGTCATATTACTTTGATCTTGTATCATCAATAAGTATATGCCGCTGTCCAAACCTTTAGTTGATATGGCTTCGGATACAGGTGGATTTGTTATCTCCTTGACCGTTTTGCCATTTATATCTAATATTTTTATAATATGTATATCCGTATTCATGTCCGAGATATAGAAAAAATCATTGGCAGGGTTTGGGTAAAAAACACGTTCAACTTTAACATCATTTACACTAACTAAGTTTGGATCTTCCAATACTAAGTGATAGATACTACCCGGAGCCAACGAATATGAGATGGTATTGTTCTGTATATTGACTAATGATTGTAAACGTTCAATCTTACCACCAGATGAAGGGGAAAGCCAAAAGATTTCAGCAGATTGATATTTTGCAATCGGAGCATCTATCAATAGCGAAATATCTTGTTGTGATTCCGAGCGATTGATAAGCATCACGTGCATAGTTTTTTCGGTATTATTATCTAAAGATGCGTAAGCAGTCACGAGACTATTGTCTGAAGAAGATGAACTAACTCCAGTTCCACCAAACCGATTATTGTTGCCGTCATAATTGGTGTACATCCTAAATGCACCCGAAAGATTGCCTGTCAGGCGACCAAAGTAAGTAGCCAAATACACGTCTTTCATACCGAATGCTCCAAGCATATCAGCCATATATATGGCATTGTTATGATTATTATTCAAATGTCCCCATTCTGTAATCCCAAGTTTTGTTCCAGGATAAAAATCACGGATCAACTTATGAAAAGTATTGGCTACATCATAAGGTTCAAAAAGGATATACTTTGTTATCCAACTTTCTTCTTGATAAGTGGTATCCCAGAAACTACGCGAGTCTTGTCTTGGGTTAAACTCTGTATCGTCTCCTTCGTTGTAAAAATGAATATCCAACACATCTAAAAGTCTTATTCCAAGAAGATCAGATTGTTTTTTCATCTGGTGGAGATAAGCAGCTATCCAACGCATATTCTTATACGCCTTATCTGTGTACCCAGGTACATGCATATATTCATTGTAGTCAGTAGCAGGTATATCTTGAACGCCATTAGCAAATTCCATAAATCCATACGCACCCAATCCAAAGGTTTCAGCACCCGGATCCAATACTTTGACACGCTTGGCAAGCGTAATATTCATATTGAGAATCTCTCCAAGTGTCGGTGAAACAGGTTTTACGTAAGGATGCGTATATCGCCATAGAGCCGGTTCATTTTCAAGACAATAACCACGGATACCTCCTTGAGACTGGCTACCACCTGTCAAATCAATAAGATAATTGATTTCTTCATCTGCATAGACAAATTCGTCACTCAAATCAGGACTCAACGAGAGATTGCCGACCGACTTTTCATAGATGACGCTTTTGAATTTCTCGCTATCCATATTGGCAAGACATCCCATTTTTTCGGAAGATACATTATCGAGTGCAGATATCTGTAGTAATGGATATGCACCTATATCATTAGCATCTTGTACCAATTGCAACTTTGCTCCACCCGGCAAATCTTCCCAGTCCTTAGGAGTGTTTGAAGCCCAATTTACAAAATTACCATTGAAATTATTGAAATATGTCCGCCATGAGGGAAGCCAGTCAAAACGTCCTACATCTCCACAACTATTATTATGTGTGCTCCTGTTGATCTCCCAATTGTATGTACTAACAGCATCTCCACCAAAACGTAATGCAGTCACATTGATATCCTCGTCATGCAGGTTCATCCCTCTTTTGACCGGATCGTAGTGATAAGGATTCAATCCGTAAATCAGTGGACTTATTTCCTTTCTGCTTTCCGGTTTGGAATCAATATGAATGACCGTCTGAGCATGAATGCAAAAAAATTGCATTACCATGAAGAAGATAAAAATTACAGATTTGCTAATTGTTGATATTTGGTTTTTTACGATCTTCATCTTATTATTATTTTTGATTTTTATACAGGATAAAATATATTAAAAAGAACAATTTAATTTAGGTGTGTTTTTTCAAGACAAAATATAATTTTGCACAAGGTATTTATTTTTTTTGAAAATAAAAAAAATCTATTGTATTTAAAAAGGATCAAATTGAAATTACAATATTTATACACATGCAAATTATTGAATATTCACAATCCAATAGGCAATAAAAAAGCGGCATTCTAATCATGCTCATTTTCAAAAATGTCGTTTAGGTTTAGAATATAATATGCCAACCTAAACGACATTGAAATAATAGATGATTTTTAAAAATTGATTCTACTTTGAAAGTCTCAATTGCTTATCACAAACTTTTTTGTTACACTTTCGCCTTGATTTTGGATACGGATAAGATACATTCCATTTGAGTATCCGTTTAATGGAATCGTAGTTTGTTCACCTAATGACTTAGTTGAGTACCTTACTTTTCCTGATATATCGTATATATGTATTTCAGCATTTTCAACTACACCATTTATATTTATAACATCCTTTGCAGGGTTAGGATACAAGGTTATTCCATCCATTTCAAGATAATCTCCAGTGTTGGTCGTAGTAGTATTACCGCCAAATATGCGCGCTATTCGACCTCGTTCTGTACCATCATATTGAGTAAAATCTCCGGCTATTAAAATATTTCCATCAGGAAGTATAGTTATGGAATGAACTGCTGCATTGGCTCCTACACCCGGATCGAACTCCGTATCTAAGCTTCCGTCCGGATAAAGACGGGCAACGCGATTTCGAGTTACGTCATTGTATTGTGTAAACTGTCCACCTATAATAACTTTGCCATCCTCCTGTAAGGCAATAGAAAATATATCATTGTTTGCTGCTATACCTGGGTCGAAAGTTGTGTCTAAACTACCATCCTGATTGAGGCGGGCAATGCGATTGCGGGATGTGCCGTCATATCTTGAAAACCATCCACCGATCAGTATTTTGCCATCAGGCTGAATAGCCATGGTTTCTACATAGCTATTGGCACCCATGCCAGGATCAAAAGCAGTGTCTAATCTTCCATCTTCATGTAATCTTGCGATACGGTTGCGTTGAATGCCGTTGTACGATGTAAAATCTCCTGCTATAAGTATCCTTCCGTCTGGTTGGACAACCACAGTATAAACTTCTCCATTTGTTCCTGTACTCTGATTAAAATCTTTGTCTAACATTCCGTTGTTGAGTAACCTAACGATCCCAGAGCGGTTACGTCCGTCATACGTTGTAAAGCTACCGCCTACTAACATTTTACCACTGGATAAAACGGTAACACTCCTTATGACATCATTTGGCCCAGATGCAGGATTTAATAAAGATCCGTCAAATGAACCATTTTCATAAAAGCGTGCTATACCATTACGTTTTGAGCCACCCCAATTTGTTGCATTTCCAGCTAACACTATTCTTTTATCAGATAGTAAAGAAATAGAATGAACATCTCCATTGATTTCCGCACCTGAAGCCCAAAATGCATTATCCAAACTTCCATTATCAAACAATCGTGCAACACGATTTCGTGCACCAGAAAACGCGCCGCCGACCAATACTTTACCATCTGGTTGAACTTCCATTGCACGAATTATACCGTTGAAAGCACTACCTTTATCGAGACTACCATTGTCATTGATACGAGCGATTCTATTACAGCTTACGCCCTCGTACTTTGTAAATCCACCAACCATAAGTATTTTTCCATCAGACTGAGCTAACACCGTTTCTACATATTCATTTGCTCCCGTAGTTGGGCTAAAGGATGTGTTTAAACTACCATTTGCGTTCAAACGTGCAATTCGATTACGAGATGTACCATTGAATGATGTAAAATCTCCGGATATCAGTATTCTACCACCAACCTGTACGTTGATTGAGGAAATTGCTCGATTCGTACCCTTACTTGGATTAAACTCACCATCCAAATCACCATTAGTTTTGATTCGGACTATATTGTTTCGATCAGCATCATTATATGTTTTAAATTGTCCACCTACAAGTATTTTTCCATCAGGTTGTATTGCAATTGTGTTGATTGCTCCATCTGTTCCTAATCCAGGATAAAAAGACAAATCAGTACTACCGTTGGCATTTAGCCGAGCTATATTATTACGTGCCACACCATTATATAATGCGAAAGATCCGCCTATCAATATTTTGCCATCTTCCTGTAATGAAATGGAAGTAATAAAACCATTGGCTCCTGTACCCGGATTAAATGAAGTGTCTAAACTACCATTAGTATTTAAACGTGCAATACCTTTTCGAGTTGTACCATTGTACTTTGAAAAACCACCTCCTATTAGTATCTTGCCGTCCGGCTGGACAACTATTGAACGAACTGTATAATCAGCTCCCGTTCCCGGATTGAAAGAAGTGTCCAAACTTCCGTCATCATTAATACGGACGATATAATTACGAATAGTACCATTATAGGATTTAAAATGACCCCCAACTAATATTTTACCGTCATGCTGCACAGCTATTGCATAAACATCATAATCAGGACCTGTTCCTGGGTCAAAAGTATGATCAAGACTTCCGTCGGGATTGAGTCGGGCTATACGATTGATTTTTGTACCATTGTACTTAGTGAAATTACCTCCAATCAAGATTTTGCCATCATCCTGTAGAACCACAGTTCGGATATAAACATCCGCTCCTGTTCCTGAGTTAAATGCAGGTATATGAGGTGGTACAAAACCTGTATCTAAACTGCCAGGTGTCTGTGCAAATGTTGTATCGGAAGCTAAACAACCAATGAGTAAAAGAACTAAACTGAATCGATTTAATTGAAAAAATAAAGTTTTCATATTGCTTTTGATTTTAGTGAATAATGAATGATTAAAGGTTAGAACGTCTGTGTTCTGTAATGATAAAATTCTGTTTGAATGTTTGTTAATGTTGTTCATGATTTGTATTTTTAAAATTTTGAATAAATGATTAAATGTTTGAATAATTATGATACAAAGATGAGCCTAATTTACAGGTGCAAAAAGCCCCATTTTATGAACTGCGGGATTGAACATACCAACTGCGGATTTAAGAATACAAAGCGCTTTTGGTGTAATAAAGGAATTGGTGGGTTAGTTTGACCATGCTGGATAATTGCTATCCAACAGGGTCAAACTATGGATTTTCTTATATCTGCCAATATAAAACCACGATACTTTTCAAATTGAGTTGCTGATAAAAGAGCGCTATCCCTACTAAAATCCTAATTTATAATTTCGAGCATATAGGCATTATCCCAGTCGTGACTGTATCTTTCTTTTCTTTCCGTAGAGAAATCGAGCATATCCAATACCCATTTACTTCTATGGTTTTTGTATATCCTGATACCGGTCTGATCCCATAAAAAGTAAGGCATTGTGACTTTTCGTGTAGGACAAGGTGCTCTTGTACAATTTAATGGATGCTGGAAAACGCTTTCCTCAGGCATGATTTTATACCGTTCTTTAACCTTGTTTCCAGCTTTTACATACAAACCGTGTTGCATAGAAACTTCAATGATGTCCCCTTTCCGAACTTTTAAAAAATTGTATGCTTCATTTACTTCATTTATTTTGAACTTCTGTACTTGCGTAAAAGGCGTAAAATATGCTTTACCTATATCTCCACTGACCTTATTCACTATCTTAGTTGCCTGAACCTTGTTCGTGTCAACAGATGCTGTCCAGATGATTTTATTAGATTCGATATCATTGAGTTGTTGTAAAGTAAATGGACCAGAAATCTGCACGCCTGCTGCACCGCCGATCATTACTTCCGCTACTTTATTGCATATAGAGTCCGTCCATACAGTTACTGAAACAGGATGTAGCTTCAGACTGTCCTTATTTTGTGAAAATTTATACAATGTCCTGCCTTGTATTTTTACCTCAGCAATGGAGCCAATCTTACGAAGACTATCTGACGGGTTACTGATTTTATGAGCGATGCAATCAGGGATAGCATTTTCAGTGGCATTTTGTGTTGTACAACAAAATATCCAGCTTATTAATATTATTATGTATTTCATGTTGTTGTGTTTTTAGAATGATATTAAATGATGTTGATTTCTATACTTATTTTATTGGATTCGTTACTTTTTAAATACCCAATGTGGATTAGGATAAGCGCAAACAGCCGTATATTTTGTCCCTTTTTTATACGAACCCTGGCTGCTTAAAACTTTTCCTTGTCCTAATCTATATTGATTGCCAGAATGCAAGAATTTAACCGTAAATTCTTTATTGTCAATTTCGCCTGAAACGATTTCAGCTACAAAGCTTTTTCCATCACTAAAGGTTACTGTAACAAACCTTTTAGAGTATCCCGAATATGGTACACTACAATCCAAAATTGGAGATTTTCTATAAATCATTGACCAAGCATAAGAAGAACCCTTAGGATAACTACCTCCTTTAGTGTATTCAACTGTATAATAGTAAAAATCAGCGTATTTAAGATCACTATCTTCTACATCACTTCCATCAACACGTTCAATTTTTTTAAATTTGAATTTGTAAATTGAATTCGTATGCACCATTCTACACGTGAAGTCTCCATTGTTGTCAACAACTGTAACCTCTGCAAAATAACTTTTTGGTGTTGAATTGTTTTTAGACATATAAAATTCACCTTCTACGATATCCCCAACATTAAGAATTTGCTTATTTTGTTTTCCAATAGGTTTCGACATACCTGGTCCGATCCAGGTAAGAGTATCAAAAGGAATCAAAATATTTGGAAGTTTCTTAATGAGTGAATCGAAAGGGATTTTAATATTTGGGATACTCATATCTGTATTGTACTTGACATCTTGTGAAAAAAGATGATTTGTAACGCCTGCAAATAGGCTAATGAATAAAACTAAAATTACATTTTTCATGATATTATATTTTTTAAATTTTATAAATGATTTTGATTTTTAGAAATGTAGCAGGCGCAGGTGCGCTTGCTACATGGAAATTTAGTTTTTAGCTTTAAAAACTTGATCAAAATAAAATTTTGCACTATTGTTATCTTTTGTAATGATTTTTATAGACGGACCTGGATGTTCAGGCCATTTTAAATCTTTAGTTGAGCCATCAGAAAATTCTATGGTAAGTATTACCTGGTCAATATACCAATCATCTTTTCCTCCCTCGTGGTTAGTCCATATTACTAAATATCCGCCATCTGCCATCAAATTTTTCATATAGGTTTCCCCGCTGTTTTTAGTCAGCTTAAATGGGCCTACCGTAGAGCCTTTTTTGTATTCTTCTTTTCTCGTTTGCTTATAAGCCGCTATTGGGCTGTGTACAGGGAATTTTTGAGCTCCTATTTGAGACATTTTCATTCTTGTGTTGTCTTTGATTTCTTTATTGCTATACAAGTCATAACGTACATAATTATCGTCATTTTTACCGTCTTTTCCACTTTTTACCTTCACAAATGCACTTGTTACATAAGCGTTGGTGGAGCAAAGGGTTTCGGTATATTTATCTACGGTGCTTTGTATGCCCATATTATTTCCCACGAGGTCCCTTACATTATACGAAATAGGAACGGCATTGGCGTAAGTGGTTTTACTTAGTATTTCATCGATTTTCTTTTGCAGTTGGCTTGGATCGAAACTCATTGTTCCTGACAGGTTAGGACCTCCCACTTGTTTGTAATTGAGCGTAATATTCTTTTCTGTATGTTTGCTCATATTGCTTACACTGAGGCTGGCACTAAACCCGAAGCCGCTATACGAAGCCGCAAGTTTAGCGGCATCTTCGGTACTTTTACATTCTATGGTCAGGTTGGCAAGAATCCTCGAACCATAAGCTACAGAATTTACAATAATCAGATTATTGGCTTTTACTCCCGCAGGCAGTTCGGTAAAGTACTCATTTTCTCCTGCCGAAACCGCATCAATAGCATAGATGGACTTGTATGCGTCAACAGTCAAGGTTACTGTTTTTGATGACTGCTTGTTACTCATTGACACATCCACTCTTGCACCATAACCTCCTGCACCTGCTGAAAGCATTAATTCTTTCATGATCTCGTTGCTGGAATAGAATACTCTATATTTCATTTCCAGATTGTTGGAGGTATTCTTGTTAGCAATTGTGTTTAATAAGCTTTTTCTAGCATCTTCGATTTTGACTTCATTTGGAGTATTAATGGTAATTGATTTACCAAACCGGCTGTCATTCGATTTCAAAATAATCGGTGTACGGTTCTTTTTGATCTCACGATTGTAATTCCCTTTGAGAAAGTCATCTGCCGGATAAATTCCTCCTGCATAAATTTTACTAAGCGTCAAATCCGAAGATGAGTTCATAAAAGTAGCTGAATTAACATCTATAGTTCTGGTAATTGTCATACATTCTTCATTATTGTTTTTAGAGGGACTTTTCTTGTGGTTACTCTCTTTCACTTTCATATCCTTGTTATGGCTGTTATGCATTGTCCACTTGGTTTTAATACCATTGTTGATAACTGTCTTTGTCTTTGAAATATCAAATTTCTGCGATAATTTTGCTTTTTGATTTATTTTCGGATCCAGCATTTGCATTTTTTTAGCATCTAATGTTACCTGCCCATAAAATACACCTGGCATAAAAGCCAGCATCAATAAAATAATTAATTTGTTCATACGTGATTTGATTTTAATGTTAAATAAAATGTTCTGTGATTTTCTTGTTACTTGTCCACAGATGTCTTGTGTGTTAATTGTTTGTTCTGAATTTTTTAAAATGTTGTTCATGATTAAATTTTTTAAAATTTTGAATTAATATGATTTAAATGTTTGAATAATTATACCGCAAAGATGTGCCGTATTATCAGACCCAAAAAGCAACATTTCATGAACTGCGAGATTGAACATACCAACGGTGGATTTCAGAATATGAACCGTTTTTTGCTATTTTTTACCACCCAAACTCCCTATAAATCCTCAACATTTGATAGCTTTACATTTTAATTACAGCATTTGACTGCGTATGCGCCAACACCTTAAATCAAAAAAGGGTAAACTCCTTATAGGTCTTACTGGACTCTTGGCGCTTGTATTTCTACTATTGCCTATTCCAGATGCTCAACCCGCCTACAGTAAGCAGCTATACAGCCATGACAATAGGCTCATTTCTGCGATTGTGTCCAAAGACCAACAATGGTGTTTCCCGTTGGATGAAGCGTTGCCCGAACAGCTGAAAGCGAGTATCATCCTTTATGAAGATGAATATATGGCATATCATCCAGGCATCAATCTCGTGTCTATCATAAAATCTCTACACGCCAACCACAAAGCAGGCAAAACGGTACGTGGTGCCAGCACACTTACCATGCAAGTCATGCGTATGAAAAACCAAAACGCAATCCGATCCTGGCCAAACAAGGTTTGGGAGGCGCTTTCCTCACTGAAATACAGCTTACTCCACACGGATGACCAAATCCTGAAAGATTGGTGTGAAATAGCGCCTTTTGGTGGCAATACGATTGGCGTGAAAGCCGCTGCAATACGATATTTTAATAGACCGTTAGATAAACTGTCCTGGGCAGAATATACCTTACTGACCGTCATGCCCAATGGTCCATCAACTGCCAATCTCACTAAAAACCGAGACAAACTCCGTCAAAAAAGAGATATCCTTTTGAAGAAACTACACGATAAAGGCTACTTCGATGCTATGGATTTGGCGTTGTATGTAGATGAAGACCTTCCTGTGTTGATGCAGGACATACCACAGTCAGCTTATCATCTGCTGCTTTACCTTTCCAAAAAATATCCCGAAAAAAATATATTTCAAACGAGCGTTGACAAAAATATCCAGGAAAGCACACTTGAATTGATCGACCGTGAGGGATCGTTTCTACAGATTGATGATATCAATAATCTTGCTGTTGTTGTCTTGGATGTTCAGACCAATCAATTAGTAGCTTATCACGGAAATATCCGCAACCGACAGAACCAATTTTCTTATGTAGATATCGTGCAGTCACCCAGAAGCTATGGTAGTCTGCTGAAACCATTGCTATATGCTTATGCGTTGGATAAAGGCGAGTTTTTGCCGGAAGAGTTGATAGCCGACATTCCGACAGCTATCGGAGATTTCCAACCAAAAAATTTTGACAGAAAATATCGTGGTGCAGTACCACTCAGTGATATGCTGCTTCTTTCGCTCAATGTGCCTTCTGTACGATTGCTGAATTATGTTGGGATGCAGAGCTTTTATGATCAAGTCAGACAGATCAATCTTGCCTATCTCAACCGTGGTGTATTTCATTACGGATTGAGTATCATCCTTGGTGGTGGCGAATCATCACTATGGGACTTATGTCGATTGTATAAAGGGTTTGCACAAAATTATATGGGATATCCCAACCCATATAATCAGGTTCAGATATTAAAAGAAAAAATTCAGGATGATAAAACAATAGATGTAAAATATTCTGCTTTTGCCATGGATCACACCGTCAATGCAATGGCCAATCTCACACGTCCGCGCGAAGAAAAGTCATGGAATTTGTTTGAAAATGATTATAAAATAGCTTGGAAAACCGGAACGAGCTACGGCCATAAAGATGCATGGGCTATAGGATTCAACGGGAAGTATGCTGTGGGCGTATGGGTAGGCAATGAACGTGGTGAAGGTAGATACAATCTCACGGGTATCAGTAAGGCAGCACCGGTCATGTTCAAAATCTTTAATAATCTTCCCGATAATACATGGTTTAGTACAAAACCTGTCTATAGTAAAACGGAAATGATAACTGTGTGTAAGGAATCCGGAAAAATAGCAGGCAATGGCTGTACTTACACTACAAAAATGAATATTGAACATGCTTCTCAAAAATACAATGCCTGTGATTTTCACCAGGAAGTCTGGCTCAATAAAAACAACCTAGCTCTTTCGGAAAATTGTAAGGACGAAGCCGTTCGTAAAGAAAATGTATTTGTACTACCGTCATACATGGAATACTACTACAAGCAAGGTCATATTGATTATAAAGGATTGCCAGAATACAGCAGAGATTGTAACAGAGATGATCTTCCGCTGAAAATCATATATCCGTCGGAAAACATTAAACTTTTCCTACCTAAATCAGGAGAAAACAAGGCTAATCCCGTCATCATGAAGGCTTACCATAGAGACCCGAAGGCCACACTATATTGGTTTGTCAATGAACAATATCTTGGAGCAACCACCAATGGTCAACACGAAATAATCTTCCACAGCCAAAAAGGTGACTATCACTTACAAATCACCGATCAATTTGGTAATAGTGATATGTTGCGGTTTTGGATTATTTGATGGATAGTCAATCAATGACATGTGGTTTATCAAACCATCATTGAAACAGATTTAGTATTTGATTGCTAATCCTGTTATTGCATTATTCAAAATTGTTATACATTTGTGGTATTATCATAATACAGTTAAATATGCGACTCATAGCCTTTATTTCTTCATTCCTTTTACTTGGTTGGAATGCCAGTTTTGCACAAAAACAGATCACATTAGATGATATCTATGTCAATCAGGCGTTCAGGATTAATTCTGTACCTGGATTCAACTTTTTGAATGACGGAAAGCATTATACAGCTTTGCGCAGTAACGGAATCAACAAGCATGATATCACTTCCGGCAATGTAGTTGAAGTTATATTCAAAGGTGATGACTTTAAAGGTAATGCCAATTTTGGTGGTCGTATCGGAAGCTATGCTTTTTCCAATGATGAAGCCAAAATACTTATTCAATCCGAACAGGAACCGGTTTATCGCCATTCTTCCAAAGTCAGATGCCACGTGTATGATGTGCAATCAAAAACATTGACGGAAATATATCGTTTTGGCAAGGTTGTCAATCCACAATTATCTCCTGACGGTAGCAAAGTCGCTTTTGTTCATAATAACAACCTGTACGTACAGCAGCTTTCGAATGGCAATGTCACACAAATCACAAAAGACGGAGTCAAAAACAGTATTATCAACGGTATGGCAGACTGGGTTTATGAAGAAGAATTTAGTTTTACACGTGCATTTTATTGGTCGCCGGACAGTAAAAAAGTGGCATTTATCCGATTTGACGAAAGTAAGGTTCCCGAATTTACCATGCAACTATACAGTGGAGATATGTATCCGGAACACGAGACATTCAAATACCCGAAAGTAGGTGAAAATAATGCAGAGGTGAGTGTCTGGGTTTATGAATTTGCACGTGGCAAGCCAGTAAAGGTTGACATTGGAGATCTGACCGAAATGTATGTACCACGCCTGAAATGGACAGAAGATCCGAATAAATTATGTATTTATAAGCTCAACAGACATCAGAATGACTTAAAGTTATTCCTACTCGACACTAAGAATTATAAGTCATCGATCCTGTATGAAGAGAAAAATGACTATTACATCTCCATTGATGATGATCTGACCTTTCTGAAAGATAAAAAGCACTTCATCTGGCTGTCTGAAAAGGAAGGCTTCAATCAAATATACCTCATGGGTATGGATGGTAAACAAAAGGCGAAATTGACAGCTGGAAATTATGATGTTACGAATTTCTATGGCGTTGATGAGAAAAATAAAAAAGTGTATTTTCAGGCTATTGACGAAACGCCGCTCCGCAAAAGTGTATTTTCAGTCAATCTGGACGGTAAAAAACTGACCAATCTCACACCGGCAAAAGAAGGAAACAGTTCGGCGCAGTTTAGCAGTACTTTCGATTATTACAGCGTCAATTACAGTACGATCAATACAGCTCCGAGCTATACGGTCTATGATAGGAATGGCAAAGTAGTCAGAGTCATCGAAGACAATAAAGATTATGCAAAACTTCAGGAAACCTATGGTGTGAATCCAATAGAGTTTTTCAGCTTTACTACTTCAGAAAACGTAAGTCTGAATGGCTGGATGTTGAAACCTAAGGATTATAAGCCAGGAAAAAAATATCCTGTATTTATGACACAATACAGTGGACCGGGCAGCCAGTCTGTAATGGATAGCTGGCGTGGATCGGGTTATTGGTGGCATCAGATGCTGGCACAAAACGGTTATATCGTCGTATGTGTTGACGGACGAGGTACAGGTGGCAGAGGAGAATCCTTTAAGAAAATGACCTATTTACAGCTTGGACATTATGAAACGTTGGATCAGATAGAAACAGCCAAATATTTAGGTTCACTACCTTATGTCGATAAATCCCGTATCGGTATCTGGGGATGGAGCTATGGCGGATATATGTCGTCACTTTGTATCCTGAAAGGCAATGATGTATTCAAAACGGCAATAGCGGTTGCGCCTGTTACCAACTGGAAGTGGTATGACAGTGTATATACCGAAAGATATATGCGTACAGCAACAGAAAATCCGAATGGTTATGCGGATAATTCGCCGATAAATTTTGTTGATAGGCTCAAAGGCAATTACTTGTTAGTACATGGTATGGCGGATGACAATGTTCACTTTCAGAATACGGTAGAAATGGCCAATGCGCTGATAAAAGCCAATAAGCAGTTTGACACGTATTTCTATCCAAACAGGAATCATGGTATCTATGGCGATAATGCAACGATTCATTTATATACCAAGATGACTAATTTCATATTTGAGAAGCTGTAGTCAATTCTTTTTTGACGGCAAAACATTTGTGCAATCGTATTGTTTCGCTATGTTATAGTTTGTAACAGACTATATATACAATTATGCAAAAGGCCAATTTAATCAATGCTGTTGTACAGATTATCCTCAGTTTCTGGATATATTACGACGCTGTCAATCAGGGTATTCATCATTTATTCCCAATGGCTTTGGGTATTATGATGCTTTCCATGAATAACGGTATCATGTTTAATAACAAGGCACAAATCAATGTGGCGACTTTCATCACGATAGCAGTTGCACTTTTTGTAGCAAAGATGTTTTGGGAATCCACACGTGAAGGGATCCAATTAGAAGGCATTTTGTATGCTATTATGCTGTTTACTTCCCTATTTTCATTGGCTATGATTCTTCGATTCAAATTTGTACGAAAACCAAAATAACCGACTCCTATTCCAAATTAAATATTAATAGAACATTGAAATATCCAAAAATCCTATATTTCGCTTTATGGCTTCAGATCGTGACGATCATTGCTTGTAAAGCACAAAATGGTACTCCTATTCAACCTATTATGCCAACGTCAGAAGTGGTCACTGATACTCTGGTTTCGATGCCGGTTATAGAATGGGACATCGACTATATCATGGGTAAATATGACCCTGCAACACATCCAGATTTTGTATTGATACCTACCGAATATCGCGACAACGAAATGAGATATTTGCGTAAAGATGTGTTGGAATCTTTCGTCAGTATGTATGATGCCGCCCTGAAAGATGGGATAAAATTAACCATTATATCCGCAACACGCAATTTTAACAATCAGAAGCGCATCTGGGAAAACAAATGGACAGGGAGAACGCTATTGTCAGACGGTGTCAATGCTTTCAGAGATATTGAAGATGCTCAAACACGTGCCAGAAAGATACTTCAATACAGCTCCATGCCGGGCACGTCACGGCATCATTGGGGTACCGATATCGACCTTAACAATCTGAATAATGATTATTTCGCCAAAGGAGACGGCTTGAAAGTGTATCAATGGATGCTTGCTCATGCTCATGAATACGGATTTTGTCAACCCTATACTGCAATAGGTACCGATCGAAATACAGGATATTTTGAGGAAAAATGGCATTGGTCATACGTTCCGATTGCTTCAGTTTTGACAGAACAAGCAAAATTGCATATCAAAAATGAGATGATTTCAGGATTTCTGGGCTCAGAAACGGCCGTAGAAATAGATATGCTTACGAATTATATGCTTGGAATTAGTCCTGTTTGCCAATTGAGATAATATGTCAAAATCTTTAGCTTCTCTAAAAATTGATACTTCGGTAAAGAATATCATTTTACTGACTTTGCCGATCAGTATGGCGAAGCTGATACCCGAGCTAAATTACCTTTTTAATGCAGCATTTTTAGGTCATCTTGGTAGTAAAGAGCTGGCACTTGCCGGTATCACTGGTGTATATTATCTTATTTTTGCCTCCATCGGTTATGGCTTGAATAATGCGTTGCTGTCGATGATGTCACGCAAAGCCGGTGCCGAAAATCGAAATGCTATCGTCGTCATCCTTTGGCATGGTATTATATTGGGCCTGATCCTTGCGACGGTCTTCAGTATATTTACATGGACTGCCATAAAGCCAGTCATGTTTTGGGCTGGCGTCGAAGCAAGTGGCGTGCATATAGCTGGAGATTACTTAGGTATCCGTATCGTTGGTTTATTCTTCTTGTATGCGCTACAGATGCAAAATTCTTTCCTGATTACCATACAGAAGACACGATACCTGATCGTGATAGCCGTGGTTCAAGCTGCGGCAAATATCATTTTGGATTATGGGTTGATCTTTGGTCGATTGGGTATGCCTGAGTTGGGTTTCAATGGAGCCGCTTATGCCTCTGTGATTTCCGAACTTATCGGTATGATTACCGTCATGTTGGTTATTTACTTATTGAAAATCCGTACCCATTTCAATATCATTCCCAACTTTACTATTGTCTTTAAAAAGATAGTTTTGGTATTTAAAGTGGGTTTCCCGTTAATGCTACAACTGTCTATATCGACGTGGTCTTGGTGGATATTTTTTATACTTGTTAGCCGTAATTACGTAGTAGAAGATCAGGCGATATCACAAGCTATGCGCAATTTATTCGGACTGGGTGGTGTTTTTTCATGGGCATTTGGGTCTTCAACCAATACGATCATAAGCAACTTATTGGGACAGCAACGATATGATGATGTATTCCCTGTAATCAGAAGATTATTGGTAATCAGCTTGACCGGAATGATCACTTTAGTAATTTTACTGAATCTCTTTCCAGGATTGTTTTTTGGACTATTCGGTCAACCGGCACATTTTGTTGAAGCGGGTACCGGAATATTACGAGTCGTTAGTGTTGCTATGATATTTACCTCTATCGGTGTGATATGGCTCAATGCAATCATCGCAACCGGTCAAACAAAAATCGTTTTATTTACCGAAACCATAGGTATCACAATGTATCTGATATTCGTTTGGTTGGTGATAGAAACATGGACATATCCGCTTGAAATCGCCTGGATGAGCGAATGGGCTTACTGGTTATCTATGATCATCCCTGCGTATCTCTATATGAAATATGGGCCCTGGCGTAGGAAGTCAGCATATTAGTGATATGTGTAATTCAATGTCGTTTAGACAAGGATTTAAAGTGCTTTGCGGCGAAGATTGGTGTTTTATCTCTCCGTTAAATCTATGAATAAATGCTCGTTATTTGCCTCTTATCCTAAAGGCGAACGAGCATTTATTGGCTTCTCCCTTTAGTGCCGGGCAAAAAACCGAAAAACCAAACGGGTTCTAAAAAAATGACCACAATGCAGTCGCACACGTATGCTTAACTAAACGACATTGATTTAGGTATTAAAAAAAACAGTTTTCACATTCATCTATATCTTATTATGTAAAAAATGTCAAAAAAAATCAAGTTTGGAATAATTAAAAAATAAAAACAAAAAGTGTATATTCCCAAAACGGCGAAAGCCTCAATGTACTACATTAAGGCTTTCATTAAAAA
>CAYNSF010000044.1:0-26107 GCA_964399855.1 uncultured Aureispira sp.
ACCGTGCAGATGCCTCAGCCACAGCAAAGACCAATGTTCCTATCGCCTTTTACACAGGCGACCCGGAGCGTGACGGCAGGCTGATCGGCGTATATCATACTACCGCAAGCATCACGGCAGGAGAAAATACTGGAACGCTGAGTTACAGCTTTCCTGCATCAGGCGTTACATCACTGTGGATGGTGGTCAATACGGACAGATACCCGATGATACTGGGCGACTCATCGTACTACAACATCGATGAGTGCGACTACACGGACAATATATTTATAGCAGAACTTCCAAAGATACAAAGACAGCAGCAGGAAATCTGTGCGGGTGATACGGTGGATTTTTACGGACAGCAGTTGAGTACAGCAGGACAATATCACTACAAGCTGATGTCAGCAACAGACTGCGACTCACTCATCGCCATACTCGACCTGACCGTTACCGATAAGAAAGATGAAACAGTCACAGATATAGCTTGCGACACCTATACCTGGAATGATCAGACCTACGACCGCAGTGGCGACTACGAGTATCGCACAACAAGTATATCGGGTTGTGACAGCATCGTCACGCTAAGCTTGTCTATCAATCCGTCCATCCAACAAACAGAAGCACAAACTACCTGCGAGCGCTACGAGTGGAACGGACAGACCTATACAACAAGTGGTATATTTACCTACAACGGACAGACAAGTCAGGGCTGTGACAGTACCGTCACACTCGACCTGACCATACATCACAAAGCAACCACCACACAACAAATATCCGTATGCGACAGCTACGAGTGGAACGGTCAAAGATACGACCAAAGAGGTACATACACCTACCATGGACAGACGAAATACGGATGTGACAGCACCGCCATATTGGAGTTGGTCGTATCCACATCACTGACCGTAACAGAAGAAAAAACCGCCTGTAATCAAATCATAATCAACGGCATCACCTTGGATACCAGCGGCGACTATCCAGAAAGCTATCTGACGAGTACCGGTTGTGACTCTACACACATCCTGCGATTGACGATACACAAGTCCACAGAAAGCAACCAGGCGATAACCGCTTGTTCGCAATACGATTTCTTTGGCAGCACGATAACAGAAAGTGGTATATACCGCCACACCCTGACCAACCAACAAGGCTGTGACTCGCTCATCACGCTCGACTTGCGCATCGCAGCCGAAGCGTCACAAACATCAGCAAGTGCCTGCGGTAGCTACCATTGGACAGCAGGCGACACAACCATCTCGAATAGCGGCGTTTACACGGCACGATACCTCAACCAATACGGTTGCGACTCGATCATCACGCTCTCACTCAATATCACACCCGAATACGACATCCAAAAGCAGGAAGAAGCCTGCGGCAATTTTACCTGGTCGGTTACAAAGGAACGTTACACAGCAACCGGCATATATAGCCAACTGCTGAAAACAGTACAAGGTTGTGATTCGCTCCTCACGCTCGACCTAACGATACATCCGGAGTTTGAGTTTCACGATACGGTCAGCACCACATCGTCCTACTACTGGGATCTCAACGGACAAACCTACGACCAATCGGGTGTTTACACGGAGTTATTCCGTTCGGAAGCCTCGTGCGATTCGTTGCACGTCCTGCACTTGCGTGTGAACTACAACACCGATATCTACTTCCCGAATATCATCACAGGAGAAGGCAGAAACGGCTTTTTTACGGGATACAGCACAGGAGAAGGCATCCATATCAAAACGTTATCCGTATTCGACCGCTGGGGCAATCGAGTATTTCACAAAGAGCATTTTCCCGCCAATGAACCGGAAGCCGGCTGGAACGGAAAATTGAATGGAAGAAATGTAGTACAAGGCGTTTATGTCTGGACGGCACAAATCGTGCATAGAGATGGCAAAGAGGAGACTTTTTCGGGAGATGTGACGGTAGTTCGATGAATTTGGTTGTCGGTTGATAGTTGTCGGTTGTCGGAAAAAATCGTCAATCGTAATTTACAACTAACCATTAACAATTTAGCATTGTCCACTATCCACTATCAATTGTCCATTGCCCATTGTCCATTGTCCTCTGTCCATTGTCCTCTGTCCATTGTCATCTGTCCATTGTCATCTGTCCATTGTCAATTGTCCATTGTCCACTATCCTCTGTTTATGCCAATTTTGTTGTCAAAATATATGTATCTTTGCGTAGTAATACTTGATTGATTTTTGAATAAGTCCAAAAATTCAAAACTCAACGGAAATATCAACCTTATGAAGCAAAAAGAAATTCATTTAGCATCTCTGTCCATGTTGTTGTTGTTTTGTTGGCAACACATATTTGCTTTTTCTAATGCCGGTCTGACAGAAAAGGATATGCATATTTTAGTAGGTGTTGAGCCATTGTATGACGTGAAATATTACAGGTTAGATCTTCATGCTGATCCGGCGATTCATTATATTCGAGGGTCTGTTACTACTTATTTTACAGCGGAACAAACCGGATTTGACTATATTCAGTTCAATCTTAAAAATAATATGACTGTGGACTCTGTCAGGTATCACGATAATCTTATACACGGATATAGTTTTATAAATGAAATCACCTTGAATATCCCGCTTCCGGGTAGTATTCCATTGTATCAATTGGACTCTATTACGGTATATTATCAGGGCAGCCCGGCACAGGACGGATATGGTACTTTTACAACCAGTACTACCAATTGTTCAGGTGCAGACAATAAAGTTATGTGGACATTATCTGAACCATTTGGCTCGAAAAACTGGTGGCTATGTAAGGACGGACTTACGGATAAGGCAGATTCATTAGATATGATCGTTACCTGTCCGATACCTTATAGAGTTGCTTCGAGTGGTTTGCTGATAGATTCTACGACCAATACGGTCAATAGTACGACTACTTATCGCTGGAAGCACCGATATCCGATACCTGCTTATCTTGTCAGCTTTGCTGTTGCCAACTATGATAGCTATGTTGATAAAGTTCCGGTGTCGCCCGGTGATACAATACCGGTATTGAATTATATTTATCCGTGCAACACAACTGCTAAAAATCAGACACCTTTTCTGATACCCATATTTCAGTATTTTATTTCAGCCTTTGGCGAGTATCCTTATAAAAATGAAAAATACGGCCATGCGCAGTGTGGATTTGGTGGTGGCATGGAACATAGTACGATGAGTTTCATGGGTAGTTTTGGCAAATCGCTCATGGCACATGAACTTGGTCACCAATGGTTTGGCAATAAAGTAACATGTGGTTCGTGGCACGACATCTGGCTCAACGAAGGCTTTGCAGGATATATGGAAGGATTGATTTGTGAACAAGGATTGGGAGATTTAACGTGGCTCAACTGGAAATCGGGCAGAATCACTAACGTAACCAGTAATAATTTCGGCTCAACTTATGTGTATGACACAACCAATATCAATAATATCTTTAACGGTCAGTTGGTATATAACAAAGGTTCACTAATCGTACACATGCTCCGTTGGGTACTTGGCGACGATATGTTTTTCCAGAGTGTTAACAATTATCTCGATGATCCGCAACTTGCTTATGGATTTGCAACTACACCACAGCTTAAAGATGTCATTCTAACAACAACAGGGAAAGATATGACCGAATTTTTCAATGATTGGCTCTATGGCGAAGGTTGGCCAAATTATAATGTACAATGGACGAAAGATCCGTTATGCAATAAAGTGTATATTTCCATTAATCAGTCCCATTCGGCAGGGCAGGGAACATTCTTCGAAATGCCGGTACCGATCGCTTTTAGTGACGGAATAAACACAGATACCATTGTTTTTTATCAGGATAGCCCGACAAAAACCGAGTTTATTCATGAACTTAGCTTTAGCCCGACGACGGCTACTTTTGACCCGGAAAAATGGCTATGCGCTAAATCCACTATCAGCAATGTACCGTTCAACAACCGACCAAGAAAACTCATCTGGAAAGGAACTATTAGCAACGACTGGCACAATGCAGCCAATTGGGATTGTAGCATCCCGACCATTCAGGATGAAGTATTGATTCCAACAGGCTATCCTATGTGTAAGATTTTGCCAGGTATGATAGGCTCCTGCAAATCTATCGAAATAGAAGATACAGCTGAGTTGGTATTAGAAGGAAATGCCGTGCTGAATGTGGTTGAGTAGGGAATGTGACTTTAGTAAAAAGTCTTAATGAAGAAAAGTTATTTTTTTTTGAAGCATTTTATACTTTTGTTTACCTTTGCGGGCTGCAAAAATGGAAATGTTATTTTGTAGCACAAGAGAACACATTTTTTGAAGGCATATTGGAACGTTTTAAAGTAATTTATAATAAGATTTTGATGATAGCATTTATTAACAAAAAATACAATAAGAAACCTTGTTCATGATAGGGTAAGCTGTGTATTATGTTAAAAAAAAATAAAGATTTAATAGAGCTTACCGGTTTGGTAGGCTTTTTTTTTGTAATTAATTAAAATAATCGTAATAATGAAACTTAGTATTGACAATGAACATTTGCTCCAGCTTGTAAGCGAATTTGATGCACCTCTGTATGTGTATGATGAGAATAAAATCAAAAGTCAGATTCAGAAGCTGAAAGAAGCGTTTAGTCATTTTCCGGTAAAATTTCACTATGCTGCCAAAGCTTTGAGCAATATCCATATTTTGAAGCTGATACAGCAGGAGGGCATGGGATTGGATGCTGTTTCTATCCAGGAAGTGCGTTTAGGACTTATGGCAGGGTATAATCCACAAGACATTTTGTTTACACCCAATTGTATATCAATGGAAGAAATAAAAATGGCTGTAGAACTCGGCGTGAAAATAAATATTGATAATCTGCCTTTACTTGAGCAGTTTGGTAATGAATATGGTAATACTTATCCGATTGCGATCCGAATAAATCCACATATACTTGCCGGAGGTAATTTTAATATTTCTACAGGTCATATTGATAGCAAATTTGGTATTTCAATTCATCAGCTCAGACATGTTAAAAAGCTGATACAGATTTTCGATTTGCAGGTCGAAGGTTTGCACATGCATACCGGAAGTGACATTCTCGATGTTGACGTGTTTTTAAGGGGAACAGAGCTTTTATTTGAATATGCGCTGGAATTTCCGGATTTAAAGTTTATAGATTTTGGTAGTGGTTTTAAGGTTGCCTACAAAAAAAAGGATAATGTTACGGATATTAAAACACTGGGCAGGCAAATGAAAATACAGTATGATGCATTCTGTCAAACGTATGGCAGAGCTATCGAAATTCATTTTGAGCCGGGAAAATATATCGTTAGTGAATCCGGATATTTTTTAGTTAAGGTCAATACAGTAAAGCAAACAACTTCCAGTGTTTTTGTTGGTGTCGATTCGGGATTTAATCATCTCATCCGCCCTATGCTTTATCAGGCATATCACTACATTACCAATGTTTCCAATTCCAATGGAACATCTAAAATTTATTCAGTAGTGGGATATGTTTGCGAGACAGATACTTTTGCGTGGGATCGCCAATTGCCGGAAGTAAGAGAAGGCGATATTCTTTGTTTTCACAATGCAGGAGCTTATGGATATATGATGTCTTCCAATTATAATTCAAGATTTCGTCCTGCCGAAGTTTTGGTCAATGGAAACAATCATCGTCTGATAAGAAGAAGGGAAACCCTTGAAGATTTGTTAGCGACTCAGGTTGATTTAGAAGTGTTGGTAACTGCTTAGGTATGTGCGCTCATTTCATATTTTTTGACTGAAATTGATTGTACCTGAGTTGTTACAAGATTAGAATGTAAATCAATTTGGTATAAAACGACCATCAAAAAAATGGCTCCGATTTTTCTGTCGGAGCCATTTTTGTAATGATTATTTTCACTTTGCGTCAACCTTGATCTTATCAGGTCGGTTGGCAAGATTCCATGCCAGATAAAACACTAATTTCGTTCGTTCTGCCATTTGCTCAAAATTGATTTTCTCTATCGTGTCACTCGGTCTGTGGTAGTCTTCGTGTACACCATTGAAGAAGAATATAGCAGGTACCCCTTTTTCTGCAAAGTTGTAATGGTCTGACCGGTAATAAAATTTGTTTGGATCTTCCTCGGCATTATATCCATAATCCAAAGTCATCTGCGTATATTTTTGGTTTACATCCTCGTTGATTTGATGCAATTCAGTACTGAGGCGGTCTGAACCGATGATGTAGATATAATTCGGATTTTCCTCGTATTTACTGTCTATTCTACCTACCATATCTATGTTGATATTAGCGACGGTATTTTCGAGTGGTAATATTGGATTGGACGTATAATAATGCGACCCTAACAATCCTTTTTCTTCTCCTGTAAACCATGCAAATACAATAGTTCTTTCCGGTCTATTGCCTTCATAAGCAGCTTGTTGGAAAGCTCTCGCTAGCTCCATGACTACACTTGATCCGGAAGCATTATCATCTGCTCCATTGAATATCTCGTCGCCTCTTGTGCCAAGATGGTCATAGTGGGCAGAAATGACGATATATTCATTAGACTTTGACTTACCCATTACTTGCCCTAATATGTTATTGTCTTTGAGTACATTCATAGATTTTGCCATATTGATTATAAAATCGGTTGGTAAAATTACATGTTCTGGTTTACCTTTGGCTATTTTTTCTCGGGCTTTGATGATCTTTTTTTCATTACTTCCTATGAGGTGCTTAGCTACATTTGTCGAGATATAGGCATTGTTAGCATAAGGAATTGCCTCATTTTTCTTATCTCCAAGTTGTAGGTTGGGCATGATCAGATTTCTACGGTTGTCTTCAACCGTTTTTTTAAAGTCCTCATCAATAATTAATACCAATTTAGCACCTTTTTCTTTGGCTAAGATGAGTTTTTTATTGATATCTTTGCTCCACTCGGATGTATCGGCTGTCCCGGTAATATGGGAGATGCCTTTTTTGTTGTTCCACGGTTCTCCACGATTGATCATGATGATTTTGTCTTTTACATTGACTTTTTTATAATCACTGTATTTTGGGTCATCTATGCCATATCCAAGGAAAATAACTTCACTGCCACGAATGATTTCTTTGTTTTCGTTGTATTCAGGTAGTGCGACAAATTCTCTCATCAAACGGTATCTTTCTCCTTGTACGTATAACTCACAGTCAACCCACTTAGAGAAAGTGAATGAAACAGGTTGTATATAAGTATTGTGATTTTGTACACCCTGAATCCCTGAATTTTTTAGAAAGTTTGTTATATAGTCGGTTGCAAGCTTAGTGCCATTCGTACCCGTTTCTCTCCCTTGTAGCGAATCAGATGCCAACACTTTCATGTAATTCTGAAGATTTTCCGGTTTGATACTTGATGCAACTCTATAAGCATCGTCGGCTTTACTTTCTATTTTTGGCTTAGATTTATCCGGTGTAGTAATGGTACTGATATACTGGCTTTTTCCCAAGTAGGTCATAGTAAGAAACACTACCGATAAAATGAGTTTTTTGATATTCATGATTATTATAATGAAAAATGATTAATTTAATTATGAGACTGTAGGAATAAATTTAAGTGTTATTGATTTTTAATGTTTTAGATACTATTCAGAAATATGCTTTCTAATCGTAAATTATTATTTTTTGATTGGAAATGGATTATACTTGATTAGTTATTGATTTTAAAACATCTTTAACCCTAAGCAGGTGTGAACTGTTCAGGGTTAAAGATATAATAAATATTTTTTAACATTTCGATATTTTATCCACTCTTGTCTGATGTCGGCCACCTTCAAATGGACTAATCAGAAAACGATCCACAATACGTCCAGCTATGATTTTACTTACAAATCGTGCAGGGATACACACTATATTAGCATCATTGTGGTTACGTGCAAGTTCGGCTAACTCTGGTGTCCAACATAATGCAGCTCGTATATTTTTATGTTTGTTGGCTGCTATGCACACGCCATTGCCGCTACCACAAAGTAAGATACCCAATGTTGCTTTTCCTTGTTCTACTGTATCAGCTACAGGATGAGCGTAGTCAGGGTAATCCACCGAATTTTCATTAAATGGACCAAGATCTAACACTTCATGTCCTTGCTTTTTTAGCTTACGGATTATGTATGACTTATATTCAAATCCCGCATGGTCAGAACCTATTACTATTTTCATCGTATATATTACTATTTAAAGTCGTCTTCCATTTTGATGAGTGGATCAATCATATCGTGTATTGTCTTGCTGAATCCATCATCATCTACTCTGTCGGCCATTTCTACGATTCTCTGTGCTGCAACCAATCTGTATTCAAAATCACTGCGGAAACTTTCAAATACTTTCTGGCTCTTCTGTGATTCGTAGAAGTCTATAAACTGTTTGGTTTCAGTAGCAAGTATGTTGAGATGTATTTTAGCATTTTCAAAATCTTTGGCCTCAATCAAAACATCTATAAATGATATAATACCTGCATCATAAGGGAAATTGAAATGAGGGAAAGCCTCAAAATACTTATTAACCATTTCTTTCGCCTTTGCTGTTTCTCCCTGACGAAGTAGTTCTCTGGATGCTCTTAACATGACGAGCTTCATTGCTTGTACTTCTGGCATATAGCTCTTATCAACAAAGGTTTTCATCTTATCGAAATTGCCCCAAGTCCACTTATTCATTACATTACTATATACCGTATCCGTATTGATGTCTCCAAAACCGTATATGCTTGGTAGATCAGATCTGACCTTTACATTGGTTGGTGTAATGCGTAGTGCTAAACCCTCCATTTCTGTAAAGTCATTGAGTCCGAGTAATTTCGAAGGTTGGCAAGTTATTGCAAAGTATATCGGTCTTGTATAAAAATTGGATGCAATAACGTCCATGATAGCCAACTCATCTTTCAAGATATAATTTGATGATTCGGCAAATCGGAATGGAATTAAGTCCACCCATTCACTACTGTCTATTTGTCCTGAATACGGGAGTTCACTATACTTCGTTTTATCAATAGGAAGGTAGAAATTTCTTGATGGGATAAAACTTTGACCTTGGATGACATTGGCTGGATCTCCTATTCTACGGAAAGCCTCAAAGATATTCAATGGTAAAGTCATATCTTCTCCACGAGGATTTACAAAAAACACCTGATTATTGGTTTTACCTCTGTATTGATCTTCAGAAAGCGTCAGTTTTAGAGGTGGTGAGTCATTGACTTTATTTCTGAGTTTGTTGATATACCAATCTACGGCTATCAAACTAAGATTGACTACGCGGACATCTCTCCGGATATTTTCTACTTCTTGCGCATACCAAAGCGGATAGGTATCATTATCCCCATAAGTAAATATAATAGCATCTTTTTGCAAGCTATTCAGGAAGTTGGCAGCATAATCTCGTGATGCATAATGGCCTTTCCTACTATGATCATCAAAATTTTGGAATCCCATGATGACTGGTGCAGACAATACGAGCAAACCAGCTATCAATGCAGGAGATAAACCGGATAATTTTTTAGACAACATTTCGTATAATGCCAATACTCCAAATCCTATCCATATACAGAATGTCATAAAAGAGCCTACAAGTACATAATCTCGTTCTCGAGGTTCATTTGGTGGTTGGTTGGAATAAATGATGATACCCAATCCTGTAATGATAAATAGCACCAATAAGGTGTAAAAATCGCTTCGACGTTTTCTATAGTGAAACACTAAGCCTAATATCCCAAAGATTAAAGGAAGGAAGTAATATTTGTTGGTTGAAGGATCATTTTTGATAGTATCTGGCAGATTGTCCATACTATATAATCGACTTTCGTCAATGGCTTTAATACCTGATATCCAATTGCCTTTACTGACATCCCATGGATAATAACCCTGATCAGCCGATTGACGGCCTACAAAATTCCACATAAAATATCTTACGTACATCCAATTGACCTGATAGTGTAGTAAAAACTGGAGATTATAGCCCATAGTCGGTTTTCCCTTGCTTGACC
The DNA here is from genome assembly GCA_964399855.1 of uncultured Aureispira sp. GTDB lineage: Bacteria > Bacteroidota > Bacteroidia > Chitinophagales > Saprospiraceae > OLB9. Next base: position 9,944 of record CAYNSF010000044.1, read on the forward strand.
CATTGAGTGTTTCTCGCCACATCCTGTGTAGGTCGGGTCTTCCAGAGTCAGTATGTCCGATTCTCGGGAACATCATTTTATCTTTACTCGCATATACATACTCGTATTTTTCGTCAACGACTTTGTATTTGTCACCTACTTTTCCATATCGTTCGGATTTATTTACACTTACTGGTTCGGCATCGTAGTGAGGCCCTGATAATAGTGGTCGCTCTCCGTATTGCTCTCTATTGAGATACGGAAGTAAGCGCAATGGATCACTTGGCACATTCATATTGATCGGCGTATCGGTATTGGCACGGATGACGACTACACCAACCATTGAGAATGCTACCGTTACTAATATGGTAGAAATAGCTGCAATCTGTAAGATTTGATTTTGTTTTTTATGCGCAAATTTTAAAGCAAAATAAGCCAATCCGACAAGGATGATCAGTGTTGGAACGATACCGGATTGCATAGGTAATCCCAACGAATTGACACAAAATAATTCCATGGACTTCCATAGAGATGGTATGCCAACGATGATAAATTTCATGATAAAGACAATACCCAGTACACCCATAAGCATAGCGATAAAAGCTCCTTTTAGTGTGTGTTCCTTGTATTTTTTGTAATATACCAATAGTGCTATAGCTGGCAATGTAAGGATACTCAATAAGTGGACACCGACGGACATACCGCTGGCAAATATACTTAATATTAACCACTTTTTTGCTACATCTTCATCATCTATAAAGTAATATTTCGTACCTGCCCAAAGTGTCAACATGGTAAACATGGTGGACATAGCATATACCTCTCCTTCTACAGCCGAAAACCACACTGAAGTACTGAATGCAGTCGCCAAACCCGATGCTAATCCCGCAAAAGCAAGAGCTGTATTTTGGCTTGTAGTTGGTACGTTTTCTCTTCCGACAAGGGCAAGTTTTCCAAACATGATCGTTATCCATGATACCAACATAGCTGCTACTGAAGTAGAAAGCGCTGACATGATATTCACGGCAAGCGCTATATCAGCTGGGTTGTCTGAAACTAATGTGGCAATCCATGCAAAAATCCTTCCGATAATCAAAAATAATCCTGCTCCTGGCGGGTGCACTACTTGAAGTTTATAGGCTCCAAGTATAAACTCTCCACAATCCCAGAGACTGCCTGTTGGCTCCACAGAATTAAGGAAAACAATAAATGAAACAATAAGTACCGTCAACCCGGTTATGTTAGAAAAACGTTTAAATGACTGCATATAGTTGCTGTTTCTTTGTGTATTAAGGTGTCAAAAAATATATTGAACTTGCAAAAGTAATAAATTTACATTACAATTATGAATATATCAGTGAAGTTAGACTATTTCTTAAATGATTATTAACAGATACAAAACGATAAATATTGTTAAATTCCAAAAATAGTGTGTTTTTGTCCTATTTTGTGATAACTATTTTGGCATTGGTTTGTTGTTAGTTTTACACATTTCAACATTTCAGATTATGGTTAAGTATCTTATCATTACATTGTTGTTGTACTATGTAGTCTCCAATTATCTATTGCCAATAAAAGGCGTTACCAATCATGTAAATGATGATCAAAATCAACAAAATAAAAATCAAAGTGAACACAACAACCTTGATGATGAATATGTTGAATACGAAGAAGTAAACTAAATTTTCACAGTGGATTTATCAGCACTTTCTAATTTAATACACAAAAAACAGTCTTTCGAATCCAATTACGCTATCATGGATGAGACAGAAGACTTCGTGGTCGTATATAAAAACCATGGAGTTGCTGTCCAGATTACTGATAAAGAAGTGGATGACCTTGAAAAGATATTGGGCGCAAAATACAATGGAAAAGTTTATGTATTAAATAGGATAGACCAACCAGTATCAGGCTTGGTTATCTTCGGAAAAAGTAAGGAATTTACTGCTCAGTTTACGGAGATGCTCAAAAACAGAGAAGTTAAAAAAATATATCTCGCACTTGTAGCTGGTAAACCAGAATCAAAGCCTACTGAACTGGTGCATTTCTTGAAAAAACTCCACAATAGGGCGATGACTGCCGATGAAAAAATAGACGACGCTTATAAAGAATGCCGCTTGATATATACGTTGTTAAAGTCCTTTGATAACTATCATCTACTCAAAATAGACCTTATAACAGGGCGATTTCATCAGATCAGAGCGCAACTTGCCACTGTCGAAATGCCCATAAAAGGTGACTTGAAATATGGGTCTAAACGTCCTAATCTTGATCGAAGTATAGGACTTGTGGCTTATCAGCTTGAGTTTGTGCATCCATTTACAGGCAAACTGCATCAATATACTTCTCCATTACCAGATAATGATGTACTTTGGAGTTTGATTGATATAGAAAAAGACTTGAGATAAGCAATAGCATCATAATATAAAACACGATTTATAACTTTTATTTGCATGAGTAATAACACTTTTCCTACATTTACAGATATCAGTACATTGGGCGAGTTTGGATTGATACATCAACTTACAGAACATAATCCGACCGTTCAACCTACAACGATAAAGAGCATTGGAGATGATGCAGCCATCATAGAAAATGATTTACCCTGTACGGTCATCAGTACAGATATGTTGGTAGAAGGTATTCATTTTGACCTGATGTACACACCACTCAAGCACCTGGGTTACAAATCGGTTATTGTCAATCTTTCGGATATATATGCTATGAATGCCGAACCAAGACAGATTACCGTTTCCATTGCCATTTCCAATAAGTATTCGGTTGAAGCTATACAAGAATTGTACGAAGGTATTTATACGGCATGTAAGTTTTATAACGTGGATTTGGTAGGTGGCGATACGACTTCTTCTCCGAAAGGTATGGTTATCAGTGTGACAGCTGTCGGTCAAGCGAGAAAAGATGATGTGGTATATCGTAATGGTGCAAAAAAAGGAGATATCATCTGCGTGACAGGAGATCTCGGAGCAGCCTATCTTGGATTACAGATATTAGAACGTGAAAAGCAAATATACTTAGAACATCCAGGTGTACAGCCAGAATTGGAGCAGAGCCAATATCTCATAGAGCGTCAACTTAAGCCAGAAGCACAACGAGGAGCAATATCGTATTTTCAAAAGGCGAAGATTAAACCAACCACTATGATTGATATCTCAGACGGTCTTGCCAGTGAATTGTTACACATCTGTTCACAATCCGGAACGGGAGCTTTTATCGAAGAGAGCAAAGTGCCTATTCATCCAGATGCGGAGAAAACAGCGATAGATTTCAAACTCGACCCGATTACCTGTGCTTTGCATGGAGGCGAAGATTTTGAGCTTTTGTTTACTATTGATGAAAAGGATTTAGATAAAATAAGGTTTATGCCAGAAGTCTTTATCATCGGCGAAATAACGGATAAGGAAGATGGTGTAAAATTGCATACTTCAGGTGGAAATATCCATGATATAACAGCACAAGGTTGGAATCATTTTAGGAAAGAGGAATGATTTAAAATAGCATCCATGTCACTCAATTATATCCACTAAATGTATGTGATAAACCAAGATCGCATTTTTCTATTTCTTCTCTGTTTTTATGGTTGTTTGGTTTTTTGTCGTAACAGAAAAAAGTATATTTATTGAAACAGTGTTTTATGCTTTATGTTGAGCAATCCGATATATTCCTCTTGCATCTCTTTTGATAAAAAACTTTGTTGAATAAAAACAGTCCATTCAGGTAATACGTCATTGAATCGTTCGTAAATAGATTGCAGTGATTTCTCATTTATCTTTAAAGATGTAGCTAAAGCATCAAAATCACTCCGCTTTAACCTGTTCTTTTTACCGTTAATGGTTAATGCTGATTCTTCTTTGTCATCTGGAATTACTAAAGAGGTATTCAACAAATCATAAGCAGGTGAAAGCTCATATTCTCCTATTGAGTTTTCTATTAAAGAGAAGTTTTTTAGGTGCATATCGGCATTGCCAGTCAGATAGCAGAACAAGACCAACTCAAATAAACGCTGTGCTTCAAAACCTTTGTTGCTTGTGAACTGATTAGCTAATCTTCCTATCATTTCAACAGAACCTCTGTACTTATGCTCGGTCAGATTTTCGCTTAACTGGCAGAAATCTTCAACAGCAATTTTTTTACCTTTTTTTCTATCAAAGCGTTTGGTTAAATAGGCAAGCTCTCCCGAACACAAACGAATTAAGGAATGCTTAGCTGTTTTAATCTTTACCAAGTCTGCCAAGTGCATAGTTAGGTCTTCATTTTCGGGTAATGCTGCATACTCTTTTGAAGATGGCTTTAAGATATAATCGCCATTCAAACCTACAATAGTCAATCTTGATAATTCGCCTTTTTTCTTTTCTAAATCCAATGATAGTTTAGGCTGAACACCAGTAACCGCAACACTTCTAATAATGATTTGTTGAGCTAATTCTTCTAAATGCTTTAAATCAAAATCAATAACAGGAGGTGTCGCTGTACCAAAGATTTTTCTGGCACAGTAAGCATGAAAATCATTTTCAGACTCTTCTAACGGCTGATAACAATATAAGCATTTTTTCATCTTCAATCTTCTTTAGGTAAAACAGATACACAACCGATGCAGTCTTTACACATAGTAAGCAACAGCCCGAAACGGTCTCTCGGATTGACTTTCCAGTTATTGACAGCAATATTCAACAACCAACCTTCGGGAATCAATCCGTCAAAAAATGGAAATAAAATTTTGCTCTCATAAGGCTGCTTTTGCAAAGGCAAAGTAAGACTTACAGGCTTTGAAACTGCATTGTTCAAATAAATATCATCATACTGAAAAGTATATCCCTCATCACTTTCCGTAATGATTCCTGCTAAAATATTTTTATAAAAAACTTGTCCTGTTCTCATATATTCAATTACGAATTTTAAATTACGAATTACGAGATTTTGAATCGTAATTGCCCGATTCGTAATTCGTAATTGATTGTACGCCCATTTCACTACCAAACAAAGCCAACACCTGATTCACTTTATCCAAGCGAACAGATTGCTTTCCCTGCTCTAATTCTCGCACAAAGCGAAGCCCAACACCAGCTCGTTCTGCCAATTCAGGCTGTGTCAGTTTGAGTTGTTTTCGTTTTCCTTTTATAAAATCTGAGAGTGAAAGATTCATTTTTATACCCTTTTGGGTGCAAAAGTAGTGATTATTATTCAAATTATACCTTATCGGGTATAAAATATTGAATTTACGTTGTGTTTATACCCGAAAGGGTATGAATATTGTGTTTATTTGTCAATTTACCATGTCACTCAATTATATCCACTAAATGTACGTGATACACAAGGATAGCATTTTTCTCGATACCGAAAGGTGGATTTGCTCCATAAGCCAATGATGACGGAATATAAATGGAGGCTTCTCCGCCTTTTGATATGTATTTCAACCCGATGGACAATCCGTTTATGGCATCTTGTAGATTTATTTTGACGGTTTCACCAGCTGGAGATTTGTCAAAAATATCACCATTCAAGTACGTACCGATATAAGATATTTCTACTGTTGATTGATCAGTTGGGAATACCTCTGATCCTTGTTGTGCGAAGTGGATATAAACTCCGGATGATTCAATATAGCTAATAGCATTATTGTGAAGAAACTGTTCTATTTCTTCTCTATCTGATTGCGTAGTATCCTTACCACACGCAAGCAGCATGAGTGTGATTAGCAACCCTGGTATTCTTAAGAAATACATATAGCCGGGCTTTATTTAATTGAAGTCTAAGAGTTCGATATCAAATATCAAAACGGCGTTTGCCCTGATATTGCCTGGGGGAGTTGATCCATAGCCATATTTTGATGGAATGAGTAATTTTCCTTTGCCACCGATTCCAAATTTAGGTATGCCTATCTGCCAGCCTTGTATCAATTGAACTAGCGGAAATGTAGCCCTTGTTCCTGCATCAAATTCTACATCATCAACATAGTAACCTTTATAGTTTAAGACAATGGTATTGGTAATAATAGGTTTTTTATCAGAACCGGGTTCGTCTATTACATAATATACACCGTGTACTGTCTTTTCAGCCGTCAAGTTATTTTTAGCTAAATATTCTTCGATTAACTGAACGTCTTTCTCAAATTGTTCTTCAGGACTGAGCTTGTCACTATCACAAGAAAAGAATAGAGTCATTCCCAATATAAGGTACAAAAAATATTTCATTTTATCTCAATTTTGTGCAAAGATAAACAACGATGTTTTAAACCCAAAGAGATTTATGAATTTACACCTTAGATTTATAGGTTTTTAGAAGAATAATGTTGCATCACCATATTTCCGACTAAAAGGAGAAATCTAAAAATGGAATATTTCTAATTGTGAGTGACTATCAACCGACATCCATCAACCAATCTAACAACACTTCTCACAAATACCACTTACGATCATATCTGTGTTTTTGACTTGAAAACCCTGAGGTAGTTTCACTTCTGGAATGAATACGGTATCTATGCAAAATGTATTTTCGCAAGTCAGACAGTGAAAATGAACATGTTTATCGTGATGACTATGTTCTTGGCATTGCGCCTCACATACGGCAAATTTAGGCTGGTTGGTTCCGTCAATGGCTTTATGGATGATACCTTTTTCTTCAAAGCTTTTTAGAGTTCGGTAAAGGGTAATTCTGTCAGAGTTTTTTAATTTTAATTCAAGCTCAGCAGCAGAAAGTGCATGTTTTGATTTGTCAAACATACGGAGTACTTCTATCCGGAATGGTGTGATACGAAGTTTATGTTTCCTTAATATCTGTGCTTCGGTATTCATTATTTAACGATCTGTCCATTCTGCCAATCCTTATCAGGGCTGATGAAAGACAAATGTCCTTCTTCGTTTTCGGCCATGAGTATCATACCCTGTGATTCAACACCACGCATTTTGCGAGGAGCAAGATTAGCGATCAGGCTTACCTTTTTACCTATAACATGCTCAGGCGTGTATTGTTCAGCTATGCCAGAGACCACCGTTCTTAGTTCAAAGCCAAGATCAAGCGTCAATTTTAGTAATTTATCAGCTTTTTCTATTCTTTCAGCATGGATGATTGTAGCAGTGCGGATATCTATTTTTGCAAAATCATCAAAAGTGATTAATGATTTTATTGGAGCCGTTGTAGTGCCGTTATTTTCAGAAGAAACAGCGGATGGTGTTTCTTTTACTTTGAGCTTTTCGATTTGTTGTTCTATAATCTGGTCATCAATCCTTGTAAATAAATGTTCCGGAGTTCCAATGATATGTTTAGGTTTAAGTAGTGGCTTGCCTTCGGAGAGATCGTTCATCATTTTAAGGAGTTCACCTTTTTCCTGTATAGGCTTCTGGTTGAGTATCGCACGGAGTTTGTCAGACATAAACGGCATGAAAGGTCTGCAGGTTATGGCAATAGCTGCTACATATTGGAGACAGATATTCATGACTACTTTAACCTTTTCTGGATCATCTTTGATCGTTTTCCAAGGCTCGTTAAACTGAAGTATTTGGTTTCCTTTGGTGGAAATCTCCATAAGCGTTTTCAAACCGCCTCTGAAATCAAATTCTCTGATATATTGATTCATGACATCGATATCATCAAAAAGCCTAACCAATTCTGAATCATGGAATGTTTCTTCCATTGGTCCATCTGGTCCGATAAAATCCATGTCTTCGTCAAAATTAGGTACTTTACCGTCATAGTATTTGTGTGTCAGAACAAGTACTCTGTTGACAAAATTTGCAAGATTATTGACCAATTCGGTATTGACGGATTCTTGGTATCCTTTCCAAGTAAACTCGCTGTCCTTGAGTTCTGGCATATTTTTTATCATGACATATCGGAGTTCATCTTGCTTACCAGGTAGTTCATCCAAATATTCATGTACCCAAACCGCCCATTGTCGAGAAGTAGATATTTTATTACCCTCTAAATTCATAAACTGATTTGCAGGAACATTTACCGGAAGGATATAGTCTCCATGAGCCTTGAGTATAGCCGGAAATATAAGGCAGTGAAATACGATATTATCCTTACCAATAAAATGAATGAGAGCCGTATCTTTATCCTGCCAATATTTTTTCCAGTTTTTCTTGTTGTCTTCTGCCCATTGCTTTGTAGCAGAGATATATCCGATAGGCGCGTCCATCCATACATAGAGTTTTTTGCCCTCGTGTCCTGGTATATGTTTTGGTACATCAACGCCCCAATCCAGATCGCGTGTCATAGCTCTGGGATGAAGTCCACCTTCGAGCCAAGATTTACATTGACCAAGTACGTGATTTTTCCATGCTTCTGGTTCGTGAAGTTGTTCGCCATCGAGATAGCCGGTCTCAATCCATGTTTTAAGCCAAGATTCATATTTATCTAATGGAAGATACCAATGTACGGTTTTTCGAAGTACAGGTGCTTGACCAGATAATTTGGATAATGGGTTGATCAGTTCTGTTGGACTCAATGAACTACCGCAGCTCTCACATTGATCTCCATAAGCCTCATGATGGCCACATTTTGGGCAAGTACCTGTAATATAACGATCTGCCAAAAACTGTTGTGCGGATTCGTCAAAATACTGTTCGCTTTCCTTCTCTTCAAATTCGCCTTTGTTGTATAAAGTGGAGAAGAATTCTTGTGAAGTAGTATGGTGGAGTGGATCCGAAGTCCTGTGATACATATCAAACGATACGCCCATACGCGAAAAGGTTTCCTTGAATAAATTGTGATATTTATCTACAATTTGTTGTGGCGGCATACCGTCTTTTAGCGCTTTCATTGTAATTGCTGCACCATGTTCATCCGATCCGCAGATAAACACTATGTCTTTATTCATCAATCTTTGAAACCGTACATATACGTCAGAAGAAAGATACGCACCCGCCAAATGTCCTATGTGAAGTGGTCCGTTGGCGTAGGGGAGCGCAGCAGTTACCAGATATCGTTTATATTGCTTCATGATCATGGGTAGTAATAAGGGTGCAAAGGTAATAAAAAAATTATTTCATTTGTATAAAGTATAATCAAATTGAGTATATAGAAATTTTTAGTGGTATTTAAAAACACACTTAAACGTCCCGCACTATATAAACAACAAAGTAACGACTCAAGTATATGCTTCCAAATCAAAAAAAATAAGTGATTTTTTTTCAGACGAAGCTAATTTGAATGTCACTTTCGTATAAAGCACGTGCTATTGACGAAAAAAGAGGCGAAGTATCACGGAAAATTATCATTTTTTGATTGAAATGAATCATGCATGAGTAGTTACAAAAGAAAAAAGCCATTTAACTTTTCAATTAAATGGCTTTTAATAATAATGCAGAAATTAATTCTGTATTTATTACATTGTTTTAGCTTTAGCATTGATCATAAGCTGAAGATCGATATTGTCTTCAACAAACTTATCGCCTATATCTTTAATGAAATTTTTAGAATTATAAACGATACCCCAATCAGTTCTATTGATAGAAAATTTATTTGTTGTAACGGCTACATTGTCTTCTGTTACAGTGATATTGGCAGGGAAAGTAATCTCTTTAGAGATACCTTTAATAGTAAGGTTTCCTGTTACCATAGCATTTACATTTTCTTCTGTTGAAGGTGCGATGCTAACGATATCAAATGTCGCTGTAGGAAATTTATTTACATTGAAAAAGTCATCTGCTTTATCATCATCACCCAATCCTTTAAGGTGGCTTTCCAAATAACCTTTATAATCTCCTTCAAGATCATTACTTACGATTGTATTCATATCAATAACGAAGCTACCTGCAACAACTTGATTATCTTTTACAGTTGCCTGACCTGATTGAATATCAATAGTTCCGTAGTGAGTAGTTCCTGGTTTTGATCCTTCCCAGTTGATTTTAGCATCTTCAGGAGCAACAGTATAAACGATTCCTTCTGAAGTAGCAGCATCTTGTGTAGCATCAGCAGCGCTTGCAGCCTTTTCTTTACAAGAAAAAATAACAGTTGTCATTAACAAAAATAGGGCAAAATTAATAATACCTTTCATGGACTTAAAATTTTTTAAAAATGAAAAAATGAAAAATAAATCTTACTATATACAAGCAAGTGACATAAATAACGGCAATACTTACTCAATGTTTTTGAATGAAAGTTAATGAATGTAAACGACATGTTAACTCGTTTCAAACAACACTTTTTACTCAAGTTCTATATCGTCTCTTATGTAATGTAAGGGATAAAATACACTAAGTTATACCAGATAATATTATCTTTGAAGTATCATTACATGCATATACTAAAAAATAATTGATGCCTGCTACAATAAAACATACATAGTATGCTTTATAAATAGGTAAAATGATATTCGACTTATGACGTACAAAAACATTTTCCACATATTATTACCATTGCTTTTGTCATGGCAGGTTACAGCTCAAAGTGACCTTGCTATTGGACAGTGGAAGTCGCATCTTTCGTACCGAAGTGGTATCCAAGTGACACAATCTGATGATAAGGTTTTTTATGCTGCTCAGCGTGGTTTGTTTTCCATTGATAAGAAAGATTTGTCAGTTCGTTTTTTATCTCGCGAAAACGGACTTTCGGACGTAAAGGCCTTAAAGCTATTTTATGATGCTTTCAATAATCAAGTTGTAATTATTTATGACGACAACAACATTGATTTTTTAAAAAATACGGATATTTTCAACATTCCATTCATACAGGCAAATACATCTATTCTCGGTAGCAAAACGATCAATGATTTTTATGCTTCGGCAAAAGATTTTGCGCTTTGGGCAACCGATTTTGGTATATTGGGCTTTAATCCGGAAACCTATGAATTTACCTCTACAACTTTTACCTCTACTCGGGTCAATGCTGTAGGATCATGGAATGGATATCACTACGCCGCTACCCAAAAAGGTTTGTATAGAATACCAAATGACGGCTTCAATATATCTGATTTTGGCCAGTGGATCAACATAAACACTTTATCGGGATTATCTGCAAATGTAGAAATCAATGCACTTAAAATAATAGATAATGATCTCTATATCACAAGCCTTAATCAATTATATAAACTTAACGATAATGGTCAATTTGAACTCGTATTCAAACCCTCCAATGCAGAAGAAGATATCCAAGCGATATCTGTGTCAGGGAATGATTTAGTCATCAGTATATCCAAAAGTAATGAAAGTAAGATCATAACATTGGATAAGAATGGGATTTTTACACATATTGATTACGGCTGTGCCAAAGAAATACAAGATGCCGTCATCGACGAAAAGGGTAGAGTTTGGTTTGCAGATATACAATCACCCGTGAAGTATTTAGAAAATATCAACGCTGACGAATGCAAAACATTAGAGTTTTCTTCTCCATTTAGCAATGAAGCATCTTGGATCAAATTCAAAAAAGACAAGGCATATATTCCATCGAATGGTATCACTGAAGATTTTCAATATACCTATACATTTTACGGGTATTATACGCTTCAAGGCAATACTTGGACGAATTACAGCCCAAATACATTTCCAGCTATGCACGAATATGGACTAAACCATTTAGTGGTCGTTGCGCCACATCCAAGGAAAAACGAAGTTTATCTCGGTAGTTTTTTTAGCGGATTGGTTCGTCATGATGAAGAAAGTGGTACTACTGAACGTTGGGACAAAGAAAATAGTATCCTACAAAGAACAATTGGAGATGAATCTCGAACACGTATAGCTGGCTTAGCTTTTGACAGTAAGGATAATCTTTGGATTAGCAATTATGGTGCTGAAAAACCTTTGGTAGTATTGACGAATGACAATAAATGGTTTAATTTTAATATACCAGGAAGCCCGAATCTCCACGAAATAACCATAGATAGAAGAGGCAATAAATGGATACCTGTATATGGTCCCGGAAATGGAATCGTAGTCTTTAACGAGGGAAATGATATTACAATTACAAGTGACGACAAAGCCCGACGTATCAATAGAAGCAATAGTGAGATCGAGGGCAATAAAGTCAATTGTGTTAGTGTGGATCTTGATGGTGCTGTTTGGGTAGGTACGGATCAAGGGCCAGTCGTATTTGATTGTGGTGATCCTTTTAGTGAAAATTGTAAAGGTACGACCCGAAAAGTCATTGTAGAAGATATACCAGCACCACTACTCAGGTATGAAGACATCATCAGTATAGCGATTGACGGAGCCAATAGAAAATGGTTCGGTACGCGTAATGGTATCTTCGTCCAATCTCCCGACGGTGTAACCGAAATAGCCAAATACGATACAAAGACATCGCCACTACTCAATAATCGTGTGGATAGACTTTCTTACAATCCAGAAACAGGAGAAATGTTTATCGTAACACCAGGCGGCATTCAAAGTCTAAAAACAGCAACGCTTGGCGGTGGCAATAACTTTGCATCGAATGTGTACGCTTATCCCAATCCGGTAACACCCGACTACCACGGTCCTATCGCTATCAAAGGTCTGGTACGCGATGCTAATGTAAAAATCACGGATGTCAATGGCAGGCTTATTTATGAAACCAAAGCACTCGGTGGTCAAGCTATTTGGGATGGTTACGATTATAATGGCGTTAGAGCAGCAACAGGTGTATATCTTGTATTCAGTGCCAATGAAAACACTTCCTTCGATGCCAATACGCTTGTGACTAAGTTTTTGATAGTGCAGTAGATTTTTTTATTGTTGGATTTGTTGATTTGTTTAGAATGGTTGTCGGCTTCTAAATTGGTTTAAATGTTTAAGGGTGTAATGGTTTAATTTTAACTGTTGATTTGTTGGAGTTGTTTACTCTGTCGGATATTTATTATCTTATCCCACAGGGTGAATTTGCGGAGTTGTGTTTAATTGGTGTAAAGGTTAAGGTTGTTGCTGCTTTGGTATGTTATGTGGTCAGGTGTAAGACATTTAAGTATTATCTTTATGATTTACAAATCCGGATATAAACAAAATTTAATTTTTACTGACAAATGACTTTGTAATTAATTCGGAATAATATTTCGATATAATTTGTTTTATTTGGAATAATATATTTTAAAATAGGATAAAAAAACATTTGTTAATTTATGTATATAACAAATTGTTTGAAAATTATTCTTTAAAATATTTGGAAATATAAATAAGTATTATTACCTTTACCGCTGACAATACTGCTGTTTAAAATTTTTAGTGTATGCTTTTATCTATTAATCTACTGGCAAATGATATATGGCATAATGGCTGAAAATCAAAACACATCATGCAATTATTTTTGATTTAAAATGTTAATTAAGATGAAGAGCAAAATCTTATTATTTAGAAATTGGGGGGGCAGAATTTAATTTTAATAATTTTTTTCATGCTTAGTGTTGTATCTCACCAGGCAAATGGGCAGATACTTCTGCTGGATTTTAATGTTGGAAGTGAAGCGAATTGCAATGCTTACACGGATTGGGTGGAAAACGGACAAGTATATTTAAAATATCCAGAGATACCGGTTAAGTCATTATCTAATGAAACTGGTGTTCACAATTTCCTGACTAATGATCAGTGTGATACCTGGATTTATGATCCAGGAACTAATATTGGGAGTATAAAGATAGATGGTGTTTCGAATAGAAAGTTAATTGTTCAAAAAGGTGCTGATGTTGCGCCATACAATCAAACTTCTCCTACCACTTCATTACAAGGTCAATTGGGTATCTTATTGGATATACCGGATAGTGAGTTGAAAGACAACTTTTTTTATCAGATTAAGTATGATATGCACCAAATTTTTGATTACAATTGTGAGGAAATAATACCAACTCCACCTTATGGACTTATTCCGGCAGTAGGTACGCCTACGATTAACATGTATTATAAGTATAAATATGATAGTTCTGAAGATATGTATGGATTTATTGAGAATGATCATTATCATAATATTTCTATAAGAACAAACACACAACTTTTAGATAAATTTACAACCAAAGGTAGAGCAGCAGGTGTCTATCAGCCTGATGAAATTATTAAATTTGCTGTACCGGGTATTCCGGAACCTACATCTATCCACCAGATTGCCATGTTTGTAACTGCGGATTTAGCAGGGGATTGTGAACAGGGTAATGGCTTTGGTGAAGAAGATGAAGAAAACCAGGAACTTTTATTAGAATATCCTATGGCTGCATTGATAGACAATTTAGAGATAGATTGCGATCAGAAAAATATCGCTTTTTTCTTAGATGTGACACTATTACAACCACACGAGTTGACTTCATGTGCTTATAGCCGTGTATATAAAGCGGAATTGAGTACAGCTTGTCCCAATGTGAACTATAATAACTTTTCGTATTGGATAAGAGTAACTGATGACCAGAATGTGGTCGTGAGAAATGTGCATAACACAGGGAAAACAACCTATATCAATTTGGATGGGCTACCTGATGGCACATATACTTTCAAGGTCATCTATGATGACTCGGGTGGATATAATGCGGATGTTATAGAGTATATTCCCGATGACAGCCGTCAGATACAAACAGTCAATCTTGTCAATGGCTCTTATATCGTGTCAGGAACAGAAGTATTTTCAGATGATGCGTATATGGCAACGGATATCATCATCGTGTCTGGCGGACATCTTACGGTATCAGCAACATTGTACATGAAAAACAACACCAAGATAGAAGTGCAGCAGGGTGGTAAATTGGACATAACCACATCAGGTCATATCACTGCCTGTGAAACACAGTGGTTTGGTGTAGTGGTTAAAGGAACAGGAGATGTATATACTCAGGGTATGCTCAGTAAATCAAAAACGGGAATCAGAGCACTTTCGGATGCATTTGGAAAGATACATACGGATGGTGCAAAATTCTTTGATAACGAGGTAGTAAGTATCTTCGTGTATGGCTCAACAGAGATCAGTGTAATAAATACAGAAATTTTAGGAGGCGAAAGAGGTGTTCATCTAAATAATGCCACAGGAGGTACTACCTCCAATGGTGTGCTATTTGAAGGAAATCAGTTTTTGTACCAGACCAATGAAGGCATACTCACTTTCAATACACAAATCAATGTACGAAATGGAAATCAGTTCGTAGGTTGCCATGAGGCGATCGCCATGAGAAATTTATTTGGCGCTCATACTGAGTCATTAATTGGAGGAAACGCTTCATCACCTATATCCAATGTATTTTCCAATTGTGATATAGGTATATATGCCAATGCCAACGAGCAAAAAATACAGAATAATATTTTTAGCTATTGTAATAATGCCACGTGGATGTCGGGCTTAAATGGGTATGAATCAGAGTTCAACAGCTTTACTGGTGGCTATAATGCGGAAGGTCTTTTTGGAGCAGGTAGCCAAACTAATATCTCCGAGCACAATGACCATAGTGGTTCAGTATATGGCATTCGGGCATATTTCGAAAATGACAGTTACACTTTCCTGTCCAATTGCTTCTTTAGCGCAGGGACAGATGTGGAGGCATTCGGAACGATCAGTAGTGCACAGGGTAGCGAAAACATAGCGGCTTCCAATTGTTTTACACATGCGTATTATGTACAGGATCTTGTACTCAATACCAATGATGTTTTGTATTACGTGCCAAAGCCTAGTGTTACCTATCCGCCATGTTTAGATCCTTTGACACCCGGAACTTATACGGTTGTAAATACTTCTAATAGTATGGATGTTGGTCATTGTGGCACATCGCTTAGTAGTCCGCCTGTCGGAGAATATGATTATATCAAAGCTATGGGCTGTGATAGTGTACAGATACACAATCAGCTATTGACCTATAGGATACAGCTTAAAGCATTACAATTGAAACCTACACCGCTCACCCAAACAGAAAAAGCAAAGGTTGCGTGGCTTACACGCCATATAAGATACCTTGTCAATCAATGGGCGAGGTGTTTAAGACAACAAGGAAAATATGTTCAACTATATACCTGGTACAGGGATCAGGAAGAGAAGGAATATGACATCAAAGCGGCAGAAGTCAAAGTAAGTATGGGGCAGTACAACGATGCGATTACCTTATTGGAAGATATTGGGGACACGTATAGTATGGACGCTTCCGTAGTAGATGCGATGCTGCTCAATATCGCATACATCCGAACTGATATAGCAACGCCAGTTATCACGATTACTCAACTCAATATGCTACGAAATGTAGCCGCTATGTCTGACCCTTACGCAGCTTATGGTAGGGCATTACTGTATATA
>CAYNSF010000045.1:0-24705 GCA_964399855.1 uncultured Aureispira sp.
TAACTATATTTTATTTTAAATTTTAATGATTAACTTGTTTGATACTGCAAATTTCGGAGGTTCTTTTTTCCTGTACAGCTACTTAGGTTACATAAGGAAAAAAAGTAGATAGCGTGCAGTTTTTTCGCTCAATTCTTTTTTTAAATTCTGGATTTACTTCTGTATGGTCAATAATGATTTTTTCTTCCCCTATTCTCGAATAGGTCATTGTTCCCGCTTCATTTCCGTCTTCTATTGCTTTAAAATGCCCTTTGGTTTCGTCGCTAAATTGTTGTATATCCATTTTTTTAATATTTTTTGTTTAATTTATATTTTATTGTTGTCCGATAAAAAATTAAAGATTCATCGCTGTGCTCAGAATGACAACGTGTTATATTAGGTTTGGTTTGGTGTGGTTTGGTTGGTGGCTTGACACCAACCAAACCACTTTACTTACTGACTGTCATCGCGAACACAGTGAGCGATCTCATAGTTTGATTTAAATGTTCTTTTTATCGGACAATAGTGATTTTATTTAGATTGTTATTGGTACTTCCATCAAGAGGATTTCTGTATTGGGAGCATCGGAAGTGATTTTTATTTTCTCAATATCCCAAATCCCTAAGCCATCTCTATGGTGAAGCTCCTGCCCTTCAATCGTCGCATTTCCATTGATGATAAAAGCATATATGCCGTTTCCTTTTGCTTTGATTGTATAATCGGTTGATATATCTTTGTCAAATTTACCCAAGTGAAACCATGCGTTTTGATGTATCCATACACCTTCATCATCAGGGTTTGGTGAAAGTATCTGTTGTAATTTATTCTGTCTGTCTTGCTCATTCAAGGTGATTTGATCATAACGTGGCGTTACATTGCTATTGTTTGGGAAGACCCAAATCTGGAGAAATTTTGTGAGTTTGTCTTTATTGCGGTTATATTCGCTGTGGCGGATGCCGGTACCTGCGCTCATTACCTGAATGTCACCGTTTTTTATCACGGCTACATTGCCCATGCTGTCTTTATGTTCCAAATCGCCTTCCAACGGAATACTGATGATTTCCATATTGTCGTGAGGGTGCATACCAAATCCCATTCCTGGGTCAACTCTGTCATCATTCAAAACCCGCAGTACACCAAAGTGCATTCGTTCGGGGTTGTGATAGTTTGCAAAACTAAATGTGTGACGAGAGTCTAACCACCCGTGGTTGGCGTGTCCTCTTGTCTCTGCTTTGTGTAAAACTGTATTTGCCATAATTTTTGAATTTGTGTTTGGGATATGATTAAATCCTAAAGTTTCGAGTTCCTGTAGCTCGTCGATGTTGTTTTTTACAACATTTGCCATCGCTCCTACGGATGTAAAAATGATAGAACCTAAAATGCCTTTTCTGATGAAATTTTTTCTGTCCATTTGTTTAATAATAAATTGATGTCGCAAAATTAGTGTTTCTGATTACGTTGTGCATTGATATATGGTAAGAAAATAGATTGCTTGTTGCTTTTGATGAAATTGTAAACAAAGTATGGTGAATAATATGATCACGAAAAAATGTTTTGGAAAAATCTTAGTGTACTTAGTGAACTTATTAATCTTAGTAGTAATACATAAGAATCAGTACATTTTTAAACCATGTCCAGAATAATAGTACTAAATAAACTATAAACCACTTTTAAAAATTCCTTGACAAAAACGATATTGAATTATTAGTGTAAAAATATATTCTGCAATAAATCGTATTGTTGGTTTTTAATTACGATTATTTCGCTCATCTACAAACACCATATTTTGCTTATAAGGCTATAAAATTATTTTATTAAAAAAGCTATTTCAAGTAAGACTTATATAGAAAAATTCATATACATTTGTAGCGTAGTTTTATCCTAACTGTACTGTTCCCGATTTGTATTTAGTATTAATAACCCTATTAATCAATAACAGTATGAACAATTTTTTTGTAAAAATCACCGGGATTTTGAGTGTATTATTTTGTACACTTATAGGAAATGCTCAAACCGATTTTCCAGCACTCGACACTTACTTTAAGAAGTATGAAGTCATTCAGATAGAAACTCCACAAATCTTAGCAACTATCCAGGCTTCAACAGCTGAAAAGTATCCTATTCGCATCCAGAATTGGTCATTGATGCTAACCAAATCAGGCATTATAGCAGATGATTACTTTTGCGTCAATGAGAAAAATGTACGATTTAATCATGTCAAGGACGGAAAGATCGTGCCTATGAACGGATATACAGAACAGGGTGGGAGAGTGAGCCTAACCTTTGGTCATGATTTTGTTCAGGGTTTTATAAAAGATGGCGATGATACCTATTATATAGAACCAGTTCGGCATTTTGTAAAAGGTGATCGGTCTGGTTTATTTGTTTTGTACAATGACAGAGATATCATACCTGGTAAGGAGCATAAATGCGGTGTTGAGGAATCAAAACATCGTATCGATAACAATAGATTTATAGAAAACAGAGGTGTCACCAACAATGACTGTATTGAAGTGGAATACGCTATTGCTACGGACTGGCTTATGTATGTCCACTACGGTTCTGTGGCAGATGTAGAAGCACATAATATAGCAGTGGTCAATAATATGCAGACCAACTACGATGATGAATTTAACGATGAAATCAGGTTTGCTATCGTAGAGCAATATATTGTCTCTACATCAGGTGGTGATCCTTGGACAGGTTCTACTAATGCAGGTAATTTATTAGATAGCTTTACTGCATGGGCTCCGACAGGATTTACGGCAACTCATGATTTGGGAACGTTATGGACACACAGAGATCTGGACGGATCCACGATCGGGCTTGCCTGGGTAGGTACAGTTTGTACAGCATATAGATACAATATTTTGGAAGACTTTAGCAGTAATGCACAATTAAAAAGAGTGTTGGCAGCGCATGAAATCGGTCATAATTTTAATGCAGGACATGATACATTATCAGGATATATTATGTCGCAGTCAGTATCCAATACGAATGTTTGGTCTGCAAAGTCTCAGGATTCAATCAATATCTACTATCAGGGTCGTACTTGTTTGGGAACTTGTACACCAATAAATCCTGTAGTGAATTTTGTCTCAACCGCATATCAGGTAGCAGAATCCGGAGATATCACAGATACTCAATATTGTGGTGTACCCTATAAAACCATCATGATTCCGGTATCACTCAATAGGTCAATCCAGTCTGCAACAACCATCGGTGTTAGCATCACAAACGGAGGAAATGCCGTTCAGAGCAGAGACTTTGAGTTGGTTACGACCACCCTGACATTTCCGTCAGGATTTGCAAGTACGCAATATATCGAAGTGGTTATCATCAATGATGCTATCGAGGAAAGTGATGAAACGTTTATATTGGAATTAACATGGATATCAGGTCCTGCACAAGTAGGAAGTGACAACATCTGTACTGTAACCATCACGGATGGGTTGGATAAGGTTTCCAATGATTGTTGTAGTCCCGGTAATTTTGTAACATATGGTAACTATAACTATAGTGCACCTTATATCTTTTTGTCATTCTATGAAGACGGGCGTTCAAGATTCCTGTATCTGCCTGCTCAATTGACTAATTCCGGACTTACAGCAGGATATCTTTCCGGACTGTCTATGTATATACAATCAAAAAATTCATCACAACCTTTTAATAATTTCAGAGTAGGGATGAAAAATGTAAATGACACTACCCTTGACGGTGTAACGTGGTACGATACAGAACAGGTTTATTTGGGTACGATATCAACAGTCGCAGGCGCATGGCTGAAAATTGACTTTGAGCAACCCTTTTATTGGGACGGAACATCATCCATTTACTTTGAATTTTGCTTCGATAATTCAAGCTATTCTGGATATGACTATATTAGAGCAAGTAATCCGGTAGGCGGAGGCACAGGACGTTATGTAAACGCTTATGTGAATGATGGTAAAAATGGTTGCGAACTTGGAAGTGGCGATATTACTTTAAATTATAGCAATAATAGCATACAGCCACAATTCAGGTTCTATCCACTCAAAGGCGTAAGCGTGGAAAACACCCTTAATAAAACAGCTAAAACAAGCATAGTAGCCGGAGAAACAGCGCATCTCTACTCCAATGACCAAAAGATCATCGCATCCATAAAAAACTTAGGCACTACGGATATCGGTTGCATGGAAGCCAAAGTGGCAACAACCGGCACAGGAAAAAAAGCGCTGCCATTTGGTGGTGGAAATTATGCGGATAAGACCATTCAGATTTCAGGTGATGAAGATGCTTTGTATGAGGTGTCGCTTTACTTTAGTGCAGCACAGATGACGACATGGAGTGCTGAAGCAGGAAGACTGAATGTCCTCAAATCCAATGTACCACTATCAGGTGCGACATTGTCTGATGTCGAAATCGTCAGACCGGATACGATATTCAATGCTTTGGGTCAGGATAATGCTTACGTGTATAAAGGCGTATTTTCGGGATTTTCATGGCTTACATTGACGGATTATCATGCTTTTAGTGATGTGCTTGTAGCCAATACGGATCTACTGTTTGAAGCAGTAAATACGGGATTAGTGCTTAAAAATAATTCAAACGAAACGTACAAAATCCATGTCAACAACAGTGGACAACTTCAGGCAACAAGTACTTCGCCAACAGAGTATAAGACTCTCGCTACGGCAAATGGTATTTTTGTCACAGACATAGGTAAAGGTATCATACTCAAGTCACCCGGCGGAAGCAATTATCGTTTGACGGTATCCAATACCGGACAGCTGAATGTCAACAGTATATCGACCTTACCATCCACTTTTGTAAAGCAGCAGACAGGTAATATAGCGATAGAGCATCCTGCCGGTTCAGCAATATTGAAAAGTGCCAACGGAACATGCTGGCGTGTTTTTGTCAATGAAAATGGGCAGATAAGGACGGTTGAGGTTAAGTGTCCGTAGGTTTCAACAATGATATTTAAACCTTGCTACACTCATAGACAAATATATTGAGTTATTAGTAGCTTTTGAATAGGATAGCTTTAAGTATCATTTGTGTTAACATATTATTAACAATAATTGTGATGATATTTATTTAACTTTGCAAGTGGAAATATAAAATTTTAGTTTATGCGAAAGTATAACTTTTTAAAATACTGAGTGTATCTGATCTGTTTTCTGATTTTGTAATTATTGATTTTTAACCATATAATTTTGTTTGCTTATGAAAAATGTTAACTCACTTTTAATCGTTTTAGTATTTGGTTTATTTTCATCATATTGCAAAGCACAATGTGATTCATTAGTAATAGAGTTAAGAAATCAATCTCAGGTGGATGATTTTATTAAGACTTATGGTCAATGCAATAATGTTAAATCTTTAATGATCTCTAATAGGATAGATAGTGAAATATCAAATCTTGATAGTTTATATATGATAGAAAATATAACAGAGTTTTTAAGTATTTCAAGTGATACCACGTCTATTACTACTATAAATTTGGATGGAATGAAAAATTTAAAGTCAGCATATAGATTTTATATAAATGGTATAAATTTTTCTGGTCAATTATCAGGATTAGAGGAAGTCGGAGACTTGGGAATTTTTAATACAGATACTTGTCATAACATGGATTGTTTTTTTAGAGCCGTTCCTAATTTAAATTATATTAAAGATTTTTTGTGGGTTCAAAGGCCTTTTACTGAAGAATACACACCCAATTTTAAAACAGGTTCTGATTTTACATTAGGTTTTTTTAGTTGTAATGACAGTACAACTATGCAGGTATTATCCCGGAGGATTAAACCTGAAAACTTAAAGTATTTTTATATACAACAAGTAGAAGATTTTAATTTAAGTTATTTTATGCCATTAGATTCTCTGAAATTTCTCCGTTTAGAACAATGCGTGAACAGTGATTTTTCTGCATTATCATCTTTGAATTACATTAGAGATGTAGAAGTACTAAGAAATATGACCGGCACCGTGGTTGGTGAAGGATTGAAACAAATAAAAAATGTTGAAAAGTTGACATACCAAACCAATGTGCATGCTGATTTTCTAAGTGCTTTTTTGCCGTCACTTGAATCCATAGAAAAATCTTTATCGCTGTATTCCACATCTTTAACCGATCTTAGCTTTTTTGATGAAGTCGAGCCACCATTGACCATTGGTAATGTAGGTATCGGATCCAATAGTGCGCTCAATGACTGCAACACGCCATTCCTATGCAAAGCCTTGGATAGATATCCGGGCAGTGTTTCAATAACAAGAAATGGAAGCGCATGTACAAAAGATGAAATCATTCAATACTGTATTACAGATGTTGATGATACAGAGGTCGTTTCACTTCGTATCTATCCCAATCCTGTATCCGGCTTCGTGAAAATAGAAAGTAAACAACAAAATCCTGATGTGCAGCTATATGATATTCATGGCAGGTTGGTAAATGCAAACTATGACAAAGCCTCCGGAACGCTTGATATGAAAGATGTTGTCAATGGGCTTTATATGTTAGAAGTAGATATGCAAGGAAGAAAAGAGCTTCATAAGATAGTTAAGGTGGAGTAATGTTGAAATGACCGGATGAGTTACTTCATTTGATAGAATAAAAAAAAGAGCGGCTTTCATACAAAAGCCGCTCTTTTTTTTACTTTGCCTGAAATATTAGAATATCTCAACGCCTGAGAAGTGAAACGCGGATTCGATAGCAGCGTTTTCGTTGCTGTCAGATCCATGAACGGCGTTTTCTCCTATGTTTTTAGCGAATCTTGCTCTGATCGTTCCCGGAGCGGCTTCTGCCGGATTGGTAGATCCGATAAGTGTTCTGAAATCTTCCACAGCATTGTCCTTTTCGAGGATGGCGGCTACGATCGGACCTGAAGACATAAAGTCAACAAGTTCTCCGTAGAATGGTCTTGCCTGATGTACCGCATAGAATTCTCCTGCTTTTTCAGCGGATAATTTAGTGTACTTCATCGCTACAATTTTAAAACCTGCTTCATTGATTTGAGCCAATATAGCACCAATATGACCACTCGCCACTGCATCGGGCTTAATCATTGTAAATGTTCTGTTTCCTGACATGAATTTATTTTTAATATTTTGAATTTACAAAAACGCCGCAAAATTATAAAATCAAATTTCATAAGAGCGTAAAAAACCAAAAAATATTTTGAAATGTTATTAAAAACGCTCAATTTTGCGCCCTATATGACGGACGATATAAAGGAATTAAGAGATTTACTGATTCTACCTAAGGAAATAGCCATAATTTCACACCGGAATCCGGATGGAGATGCGATCGGTTCTTCGTTGGGACTGGCAGGCTATCTTAGAAAATTACATCACAATGTCAAGGTGGTATTTCCAAGTGAATATTCTTCAACTTTCAAGTTTGTCAAAGATATCGGCTTGTCCACGATTTTTGATCTCGAACCGGATAAAGCACGACAGATTATTGATAAAGCAGATGTAGTTTTTTGCCTTGATTTTAGTGGTTTGGATAGGATAGACAAACTAGGTGAAAATGTACTGCACACGAAAGCCAAAAAAGTAGTTATAGATCATCATCTCGATCCAGAGCCATTTCCAGATATACTGATATCGGATATAGATGCCAGCAGTACTTGCGAAATGATTTTTAGCGTGATAGATCAATTGGGCGATCGGCACAAAATAGACCTGGCAATAGGGGAAGCATTGTTTATGGGAATTATCACGGATACCGGATCTTTTAAATATAATACACGCCCAGAAACTTATCAGGCAGCAGCGGCGCTTAAAAGTATCGGCGTTGATGATTATTGGCTTTCCAATAAGCTTTTCAATGCGCAAAAAGAGCGGCATCTCAGGTTGTTGGGGCATTGTCTGGCCAATAGGATGGAGATCATCCATGAGTATGGTGTGGGTATCATGTGGCTAAATAAAAAGGATTATCAGGATTTTGATATCCAGCGTGGCGATACAGAAGGTATCGTAAATTATATGTTGATGATTGAAAATGTTAAAATGGCAGCGCTTTTTTTGGAGCAGCCGACCATAGTGAAAATTTCACTCAGAAGCAAAGATGATGTTTCGGTACAAGAGATAGCACAAAAACATTTTAATGGTGGCGGACATAAAAATGCCTCTGGTGGTGGCGTATATGGCTCGCTAAATGACATCAAAAACCGATTAAAAAAGGTGATTCCAGATTTTTTGCCAAGGGTCGAATAAAATTTTTATAACAAGAGAAAGAATAATACATTAGGATTATTCGTATATAGATTATTATTGATTTTTTTTAAAACAAACATTACGTAATGAATTTTAAGCATTTTGCATTTTTATTGATGGTGGGACTATTTATGGTTTCATGTAAATCAAACAGCGGTAATAAAACACCTGGCGGCTTCGAATATGAAGTAATCAAAGAAGGAACAGGAGCGTCTGTAAAAACGGATGATTATGTATTATTTACGATTAAAGTACTGAGCGACGATAAGGATATCGTTAATGAAATGAATGACGAGGACGATCTTCCAGTATTGAGAATTCCTGAAGAATTGCCTACTGGGCAGCAATCTAACCCAATTATCGATGTTTTTAAATTGGCTAATGTTAAAGTTGGTGGCGAATATAAAATTATTATGCCGTTGGATTCTCTACCTGGAGCTAAAGCAGAATATCCTGATGTTCAGAATTTTGTCTATTACTTCACAATCAAAAAGATAGTGAATGAAGAAGAATATAATGCTTTACAGCAAGAAAAGCAAGCTGAAATGGCAGCTAAAGCTGAGATTCAAAAGGCTAGAATTCCTGAAATCGAAGACTTGATTAAGACAAAATTGGCTGAGTATAAAGCAGGAAAGCTCAAGACTGAGTCAACACCTTCTGGTCTAAAATATCATATCGTAGAGCAAGGAGAAGGACCAAACACAGAAAATGGTCAAGTCGTTATGGCCAATTATTATGGAACATTAATGGATGGAACAAGATTTGATGATTCATTTTCACGTGGTCAGGAATTTTCATTTGCTACTGGTCAAGGCATGGTTATAAAAGGTTGGGATGAAGGATTTACATTATTGAATAAAGGTACAAAAGCGATATTGTTTGTTCCTGCTCATCTTGGATATGGAGAAATGGGAAGTCCACCAGTAATACCTGGAAATTCAGAATTATTATTCTATGTTGAACTTAATGATATCAAAAATCGTTAGTAAGCAGAAGAATTTAATAAATTAAAAGATTAGGCACCGATATTTGATTTTGTAATTGACTATCGGTGTTTTTTTTATCACTTTTTAAACATGCAGGGCAATGACCATAGAACAGTTAGCTGATATACGGGAGCGATTGACATCGGTAAGGAGGTATCTTTGACGTCGATAACCGTAATTTACAAATAGAAGACCAAGAACAGCAATCACTGAATCCGGATTTTTGGAACGATCCAGAAAAGGCTGAGGCCACCTTAAAGTCTTTGAAAGACAATAAAAAATGGGTGGGAATTTATAAAGAACTTGAATCCAAAACGGATGATGTCGAAGTCTTGATGGAGTTCGTCAGAGAAGGCGAAGCAACCGAAGAAGAAGTCAATGAAAAGTATAATGAAATATTATCGCTTTTAGATGAAATCGAGTTTAGAACGACCTTAGATAAGCCCGAGGATAGGTTGAGCTGTATCTTAGAGATCAATGCCGGTGCAGGTGGTACAGAAGCATGCGATTGGGTATCAATACTATACAGAATGTTTAAGATGTGGTCTGATAAAAGCGGATATACCACAGCAGAGATTGATTATGTAGCTGGTGATGTAGCAGGTATTAAGTCTGTATCCATTGAGATAGAAGGAGAGTACGCTTATGGCATGTTGAAAGGAGAGAATGGTGTACATCGTTTAGTACGTGTGAGCCCATTTAATGCTCAAGGAAAACGGATGACTTCTTTTGCTTCTGTATTTGTTCACCCGTTGATTGATGATACGATTGACATACAGATAAGTCCGGCTGATATCGAATGGGATACTTTCAGGGCGCAAGGAGCAGGTGGACAAAATGTCAATAAAGTAGAAACAGCTGTTAGGATAAGACACATTCCTACAGGTATCGCCATACAATGTCAAGAAGCACGTTCGCAACATGCCAACAGAGAAAAGGCAATGCAGATGCTTAAATCCCGTTTGTACGAAATAGAAATAGAAAAACAAAGGGAAGAAAGAGATAAAGTCGAAGCTCAAAAGATGAAAAACGAGTGGGGCTCACAAATTCGGTCTTATGTATTGGACGATAGGCGAGTGAAAGATCACAGAACAAGTTTTGAAACCAGAAACACGGATGCCGTCTTAGATGGAGGGTTAGATGGTTTCCTCAAAGCTTTTCTGATGTGGGATGGGAGTTAATGGACAGTTGAGAATGGACAATTGACAGATGATAATGGACAGATGACAGTGGACAATGGGCAATGGGCAATGGGCAATGGGCAATGATTTTTTGATTGACGATTTTTGATTATAGAAGTTAGGTTGTTGGCGCATTAGCTTGTTAGGTCTATTGTTCCTAACTACCCAAAACGCCAAAGTGCTAATGACCTAAATCAACTCCACAAATCTAACAAATCGGCAAATCAGCAATTAAAATTAAACCCTTACACCCATAAACCTTTAACCCTATTTCAAGCCAACAACCATCAACTATCAACCAACAACTTTAAAAATAATTTAGCAATTCAATCAAAAAAAATTACAAATACTTGTTTGGTTTGAAGAATTAACCGTAATTTTGAAATTGTAAATGAATAGTGGTTTTGATGTTGGTTCGATATATACATTTGATTGGTGGATTGTTGTTGCTTTCGTTGGTGACGGCATTGGCGCAGCCTTGTAATATTCCTTTTAATATTAGATTCGAAAACAAGACGACAACTTCTATCACAGTCACCTGGTCAGATATCAATGTACAGCCCGAAGGTTGGGAAATAGAAATCGTTCAGCGTGGAGATGCACAAACGGGTATCCCGTCAGTTCCGCTTCAAACGGGTAAAAGTGTTTCATTAGAGCAATTAACACCATCAACGTCTTATGATTTGTATATCAGGACGGTTTGCGCCAACAACAAAAGTAACTGGAATGTTGCTATTCCTTTTACGACGATCATCGAAGTTCCGTCAGCTTGTCAGATAAATATACCATTGAAAGACAACGGAACAGAAATCCTTGAATTGGATATCCCTTATCTTAAAACGTTACAAAATCCAATATTGGGCGTAAATGTTTTTTTGAGCAAAGTTGACCTGATACTTGAACATGGTTGGCCTGCTGATTTGAATATCATCCTTCAAAGCCCACAAGGTCAGCAATTGGTGCTCTCCAATCATAATGGTACAGTGACACAAAACTTTGGCATTCATAGGGATACTTCATGTTTTCAGGCTACAACTTTTTCTATGGATGGTTGCCGGGATCTCAAAGATTACAAGCCACCTTTTGTTGGTGTATTTCGTCCTGACGGAGCTATATCAGGCTGGAAACCAGATACATTGAGTAAAGGAACATGGAAGCTAATCACTTTTGACCGTGCTGTGAAAGATGCAGGAATATTGCATTATCTCAATATAACATTCAGCGATGAAGTCTGTATCGTTCCTGATGATTTTTCGGTTATCAATGCAGATATAAATGAAGTTTCATTAGGTTGGAGTCATAAAGAGCCTTGTAATACGGTCAATATCAGGGTTTATGAAGCAGGAATTGCTGTCGATTCGTTTTTTGTGCCTTGCCGGGAAGGACATTTTACGATAAAGAATCTAAAGCCGAATACCGAATATGGCTTTTCTATATCTTCATTGTGTACACATACTATTTCGTCCTCTGATGGATGTCTGATTTATGCGTCCACTTCATGCGAACCTGTATCAATATTAGAGAGTTTTGACAACTATGAGCTTTGTGAAGAAAGTTGTATCACTTTTTGTAATAATACAGGTACACTTTGGTTTAATATCACGGATGCTGATGCTCAGGACTGGATTTTAGCCGAAGGCAGGACAGAAACATCGTTTACCGGACCAGATAGCGATGTCAATGGGTCGGGAAGATACATGTATATCGAAAACAATCCACAATTGTGCGGAAACAATAATAAAGCCATCCTGCAATCGACTTGTATGCAAATATTAAGCAATCCTTCTGGATGTGATATGTCATTTTATTATCACATGTACGGTGATGATATTGAATTACTTAAATTGGAATTATCGATTGATGGTGGCTTCAGGTGGATAGAGTTATTTTCGGCAGAAGGTAATCAGGGTAATCAATGGATCAAACATACGCTGTCTTTACAGGAGTACGAACATCAATTAGGGATTTTTAGATTTACGGGTATATCTGGCGCGGGACCATTGGCGGATATTGCTATTGATCAAATCGAATTTTATAAGTCTATACCGGCAGATAATCCAATCGTTTTTTACAGAGATCAGGACGGAGATGGCTATGGTTCTGACACGGATTTTGTCTTGTCCTGTGCGTATGAGCCGCCCAACGGATATGTGATCAAAGCCGGAGATTGTGAGGATAACAACCCTTCAATACATCCTGGAGCCACAGAAATACAATGCAACGGAATAGACGAAAATTGTAACGGTAATGAGGATGATCAACCTGAGACGAACCCAATTTCAGTGAGTCGAAGTATTCAGGATGCATCATGCAATGGTTCATCGGATGGAAGTATTCAGCTCAACATTTCAGGAGGAAATCCTCCGTATAATGTATCCTGGAATAACGGAATGTCAGACGAAGTCATAACTGATTTGGGTATAGGAATCTATTTTGCGACCATTACCGACATAGGAGGTTGTGTATATCATACGCCATTTTACACGTTACAAT
This sequence comes from uncultured Aureispira sp., assembly GCA_964399855.1. GTDB lineage: Bacteria > Bacteroidota > Bacteroidia > Chitinophagales > Saprospiraceae > OLB9. Next base: position 12,842 of record CAYNSF010000045.1, read on the forward strand.
CTGACAATAATCTGAATATTGTCATCAGGGATATTCAACCTGCATCCTGTCTTGGAAAAAGTGATGGTAGTATTGAGATTTCACATTCTTCGGATGCTGCACCTTACCGTTATCTTTGGTCGGATGGCACAACCAATCAAAATCTTGAACATATTGGAGAAGGGATTTATGTCGTAACCGTAACAGACGCTAATCATTGTTTTGCAGTATTGAGCGATATAAAAGTAAATTACCGATCGTCCGTGATAGCTGGTATCAGATCCCAAAAGGATCCTTCCTGTTCGGAAAGTGAAGATGGACATCTTGAAGCTTTTGCATTAAACGGTGTGGCTCCTTATACCTATCTATGGTCAGGAGGACAGACTACCAACCTCATCAATAATCTGACATCAGGTACATATACTTGTACAATCACGGATAGTAACGCCTGTCAATACATTTTAAATGCGGAACTTGCCAGCCAGGAAGCATTAAAAATTCAGGTGGTCAGTACTGAAAATGTACGATGTTTTGGAGAAGCTAATGGTTCTATAAAAACACATGTCACCGGCGGAAAACCTGGCTACACGTACCTGTGGAATGATTTTAGATATACGGTAGATGATATTTTCAATATTCCAGCGGGTCAATATATACTTACTGTTACCGACGCAAATGGATGTAAGGCGCAATCGCCGATGATTACCATTCATCAACCCGAACCATTACAAGTAGCGATAGACAGTATTGTACCTGCTTCTTGTATTTCAGGTAATAATGGACAGATACGTTTGAATACATCTGGTGGAAATGGAACGTATTTTTTTGTTTGGAATGAGCAAAGTAACGTAAGCAATATTTTGGATAGCATTCCACGCGGGCATTATAATGTGACAGTTTATGATCAGCTTGGATGTAAATCCGGTATCCCTGTTATTGAAGTTCCATATATTAATACACTGGTAAATGTTCGCTTGAATTTAATCGAAGGCAATGTATGTTACGGAGGAAAAGAAGGTATTCTTGAAGTAACTATTGAAAATGGAACGCCTGAATATGATTACAATTGGAGTCATGGAAGACAATATTTTTATCCACTTGCTGTGGATACGATTTCCAAATTAGGTGCAGGGAATTATAAACTAACCATTACGGATGTCAACGGATGTACAGGAATTTCCAATACGGTTCTTATCCCTGAGCTACCAGAGTTCAGCTATGCCATAGCTTCTGTTGTCAATAACTCCTGCCAGGAGGACTCCACAGGCATCATCCACATACAAGTAAAAGGTGGCGCTCAACCTCACGAAATTGCCTGGAACAATGGTCAATATTCCGGCGATTTGATAGATCATCTCCCGAATGGTAGCTATTATGGTTATATTAAAGATAGTGTTGGTTGTCAATTGGCGATAGATACATTGAAGATACAATCTTTCTCAAATATCAGTATAGCCTCTGATATATCGCATGAAATAAACAGTGCATCTGATGGGAAGATTTGTTTAGATATTAATAATGGTATTCCGCCATATAAATATCAGTGGAGCAATGGTCAATCCGGAAAATCCTGCATTGAAAATCTGAATGCAGGTACTTATACTGTGACAGTGACGGATGATATTGGATGTATTCAAGTAGCGTCTTTTGTGGTAGAAGCATTGACATCCGTCATTTCTGAGCAGTATCCTGACCTGATCATGTATCCCAATCCTGTTTTGGATTTACTAACCATTCAAACCACGCTCCGGATCAATAGCTATACATTGCTGGATATGAATGGTATAGTCTTGCAAAATGCGAAGCCAAAAATCGTGGATGGTCGTTTCACTATTGCTATGAATGATCTTGTTGCCGGTATGTATATATTAGTGTTGCAGGATGATTTTAGGGTAATGAAGTTGAAGGTTGTACGGATAGATTAAACAATTGCAATTTGATATTGAATAGGTAAATATTCAGCGAAGTCTATAAATCTTATTATTTTACTATCTTTGCGGCCAATTTAAATTTTACGAATGTTATCTACTCAGAATATTTCCTTACAGTACGGAAAACGGGTGCTGTTTGACGAGGTTTCTTTAAAATTTTCCGAAGGCAATTGTTATGGTATTATTGGCGCTAATGGTGCCGGAAAGTCAACTTTTCTGAAGATACTATCAGGCGAGATCGAGCCCAATAGAGGTAGTGTTCATCTCGAATCCGGCAAGCGAATGGCTGTCCTACAGCAAAATCACTTCGGGTTTGATGAAGTTACGGTTTTGAATACTGTACTCATGGGACACCAGAAAATGTGGAGCATCATGCAGGAAAAAGATGCGATCTATATGAAGGAAGATTTCTCTGAGGAAGACGGCATTAAAGCATCAGAACTTGAAGCAGAATTTGCCGAAATGGACGGCTGGAATGCCGAATCATCCGCAGCCAACTTGCTGAGTGGTATCGGAATTACAGAAAGTGATCACTATAGATTACTTAAAGAACTCGACGGTAATCAGAAGGTCAGGGTTCTATTAGCACAAGCATTATTTGGAAATCCGGATGTTTTGATATTGGATGAGCCTACCAACGACCTGGATTTACATACGATCACATGGTTGGAGGATTTTCTTTTAGATTTTAAAAATACGGTTTTGATCGTATCCCACGACCGTCACTTTTTGGATACCGTTTGTACAAATATCGTGGATATAGATTTTGGAAAGATCAATATATATTCTGGTAACTACACTTTCTGGTACGAATCCAGTCAGTTGGCACTACGTCAGAAGTTGAATGCGAATAAAAAAGCAGAAGAAAAAATCAAAGAACTTCAAGCCTTTATACAACGATTTAGTGCAAACGCTTCTAAGTCAAAGCAAGCTACTTCACGTAAAAAAATGTTGGAAAAAATCAATGTTGAAGACATAAAACCATCATCACGTAAGTACCCGGGCATTATATTCAAACCTGAACGAGATGCCGGAAAAGAAATACTCAACGTGAAAGGTCTAAATTATACATTCAACGGTGAAGTCTTAATCAAGGATCTATCCTTTGCAGTGAATAGGGACGATAAAATTACGTTTATTTCAAAAAATAGCCTTGCGACTACGGCTTTGTATCAGATATTGTCCGGAGATATAGTGCCTGATAGCGGTGTGATAGAGTGGGGACAAACCATTACTTTTTCGTATTTACCCAATCATAATGAATCCTTTTTCTCCGATGAACCGCTCAATTTGATAGATTGGCTCAGACAGTACAGTACCGAAAAGGACGAATCCTACATCCGTGGCTTCCTGGGTAAAATGCTTTTCTCTGGCGAAGAAACATTCAAAATGTCCAATGTCCTATCTGGAGGAGAGAAAGTAAGATGTATGTTGTCAAGGATGATGCTCAAAGATGCCAACCTTTTGATGCTCGACGAACCAACCAACCACCTTGACCTCGAAACGATTACTACACTCAATAATTCTTTGATGAATTTTCCAGGAAATATATTATTTACATCAAGAGACCACACATTTACACAAACAGTTGCCAATAGGGTGATAGAGATAGGACCAAATGGATTTTTAGACAAGCTGAAGCCTTTTGATGAGTATATTGAGGATAAGGATATACAGACGCAACGAGAGGATATATATTGAAAATAGAATCGTTAAGTTAAGATTTATCCTATAATATTGCTTTAGGATATAAAGTGAATTTTTCATTTTTAAAATTTATGGAGAGCAGTCATTTTTGGCTGCTCTTTTTTATAACTTCTCTCTCCACCACTGACAAAACGATTGTTGTAAGAGATTTTCCAATTTCACTTTTTCGCCTATCATTGGTGTTAGGATAGGTGTTTTATTAGTTTCTGCTGCTGCTACAACTCTTTCAAGAGGTTCAAACCAAGCGTGCTGAGCTAACAGAAATTTGGAGTGATGTACGGGTAAGAAGCATTTTGTATTCAAGTCGATTGCTGCTTTAACGGTTTCTTCTGGAAAAGAATGTACCATTTCCCATTTTTCGTTGTATTGTCCACATTCCAAAATAGCAAGGTCAAAAGAGCCAAATTTTTCGCCTATTTCTTTAAAATGCGTTCCATATCCACTGTCGCCACCTAAGAAAATGCGGAAAGACGGTGTTGTCAAAACAAAAGACGTCCACAATGTTGCATTTCTTTTGTAAGTACGACCACCAAAATGCCTTGCTGTGGTGAAATCCACCTGAAAACCATTGCCTAAATCCACGGTGTCGCCCCAATTATGTTCCTCGATTTGCTTGTTACTCCATCCCCAATATTCAAAATGCTGACCTACGCCCAAACCACAAATCACTTTTTTAGTGCGGTTTTTAAGAACTTCAACTGTTTGATAATCCAAATGATCCCAATGGTCGTGCGAGATAAATAGAAAGTCTATTGCGGGCATATCGCTCACTTTGTACACGTCAGAACCAGCAAAATTCTTCGACATCCACGTGAACGGCGAAGCATTTCCACACAGCACAGGGTCAATCAATATTCTTTTCCCGTCAATTTGCATGAAATAAGAACTGTGTCCCAACCATATCAACACATTTTCAGTACTGTCAAGTGCTTTAATATCTGTAAATTGATGTGGTATTTCATTTTTTGGTGAAGCATCAGGCGGCATTTTCATCCGTTCCCAAATAGCAGACAAAATACTTCCTTTTCCTGTAAAGAAAGCCGTGTTTTCTATGTTTTGAAATTTTCCGTTTTTATAATTCGACAACGATAGATATTTCGCTCTTCTTTCTTTGCTCGGATTTTTTCCAAAGGATTTCCAAAGTTCTTTGATGCTCATTCTGCTGTTTTATATGCTGATTTTAACTCGTTTTCCTATAATTCCAAATTGCTAAACCATTTAATACACCTGCAAATCCTATCATAATCAGAAAATGATTTTTGATGTCAGCAAAACCACTTCCTTTTAAAATAACCATTCGCACTACTTCAATAAAATAAGTAACAGGATTGAGTTTAGCAATGTAGTAAGCCCATTGAGGCATTCCGTCAAGGGAAGTGAACAGTCCGCTCATCAGCATAAAAATCATAATGAAGAAAAATGCAACAGACATTGCTTGTTGTTGTGTTTCTGCAAAGGTAGAAATGAGCAATCCCAAACCCAATATGGCAATCAAAAATATTCCTAAAAAAGCATACAGCACCCACAAACTACCGACAGGAACAATACCGTAAACCAAACGAGCCACAACGAGCAATCCAACACTAAACATCACCATTCCTATTACCCAAAACGGAATGAGCTTGCCTAAAATGAAATGATACTTTTTAATGGGTGTTACGTTGATTTGCTCTATCGTTCCTACTTCTTTTTCTTTTACAATATTCAAGGCACACATATACGAACCAATCATCGTTACCAACGCAACCAATATGCCCGGCACGATAAAGAAACGGAAATTTAAAAATGGATTGAACCAATAGGAAGAGGTTACTTCTATTGTGGGAACAGCATTGCTTTTGGGTGCTTGTACCCACTTTAAACGAACATCATTATTATACGATGCAATAATTTGGTTGAGATAAGCACCTCCCAAACCTGCTTTTACGCCATTGATTGCATTAACGGCAATAAACAATTTTTCTTTGTTTTCACGCACCAAATTCTTTTCAAAATCGTGTGGAATTTCTAAAATCAAATCGGATTTATCTTTTTCAATTTGATTAAATGCGCTTTGAAAGGAATTGCCATAATCCACCAACTGAAAATATCCCGAAGCGGTAATTTTTGAAATCAGTTGTTGCGAATAAGTAGAATGATCGTGATCAACAATAGAAATACTGATGTTCTTTACTTCGTAATCAGCTGCCAGTGGCATGATAAGTAACTGCATAATGGGTGCTATCAAAATCATTGGCAACAATGCTTTGTTACGGAATATCTGCTTAAACTCTTTTTGTAATAAAAATTTTAATGTTCGCATTTATTTAATGGATAATGGACAGTTGACAATGGACAATTATTTATTTAGTGCTATTTTGGTACTTTTAACAATGCTGATTAGAAGTTTCAGTATTTCTGAACAATCGTTTTTGATTAATTGAAATTCTGTTTCATTCAGGTATTCCGTATCTTTCATCAGCATTAGCCAATATTCTGTTTCATTGGCTTCTTTCAGCGCCACGTTCATTTTATTCAAAAAATCTGCTTTTGATTGTGCGTGTTCAGCCTCTTTAATTAATGCTCCGATAGCGGTTCCGCTTCTCAACATTTGTTTTGAAAGAACAAATTCTTTTTTCTCTTGTGAGAGATGTTTGTACAATTTCACAATTCTAATTGCAAAGTCATACGATTTAGCAGCAACTATATTTCCCATTTTGTTTTAATTTTTAATGTTATATAATTTAGTTTATTCATTGTCAATTCTCCATTGTCAATTGTCAATTAATTAACTATTCAAGTCTCTTTTTAAATGTTTTAAAGCTCAAAGCCAACAACAGGACTGTCGTGCCGAAAAGAATGAGTGTTTCTTTCCAAATAGCGGAAAATCCCAAACCTTTTATCATGATGGATTTTACAATGATGTAATACCATTTTGACGGAAAAATATTTGCTAACACTTGTAATGGAACTGGCATATTCTCTAATGGAAACATAAAACCAGTAAACAACATGGTGGGCAACATCATTCCCATCATTGCCAAAAGCATAGCTGTTTGTTGCGATTGCGTGTTGTTTGAAATAAGCAAACCCAAAGACAAAGCACAAATAATTAGCAAGGTGCTTTCTGCAACAAGTAGCCATACACTACCATTGATGGGCATATCCAGCAAGGTTACACTAAGTGTAAGAATTACTGCAAGATTGACAAGCGATAAAAGCAAAAAAGGAAGTGCTTTTGAAATGATAACCAAAAATGGATTGAAAGGCGAAACTAACAGAATTTCCATTGTGCCTGTTTCTTTTTCTTTTACGATAGAAACGGCAGTCATCAGCACACAAACCAAAAGCAAGACCAACGCCATAATGCCCGGCACAAAATTGGTCGCCCCTTTTAGTTCGGGATTATACAACATTCTTATTTCGGGTGCTATACTAAAAGGTATATCGCTATTTTGCATTAGTTCCTTTTGATAATCCATGATTACAGCCGTTGCATTACTGATAAGCGTAGTTGCTGTGTTTGGGTCAGAAGCGTCTGCAATAATCTGTACCTGTCCTTTGTTTAAATGTAATAAATCTTTATTGAGATTGGCAGGAAAAACGATTGCTAATTTGATGTTCTCTTGTTTAAATGCTTCCTCAATCTGCGAATGGTTAAGCAATGTTTTTTCAAGATTAAAGGTATTGCTTGCTTCAAACTTATTGATGATTTGTTGCGAGGCTTCATCTTTGGCATAATCGCAAACTATTATTTTGGCGTTTTTGATTTCGTTGGTTACGGCAAAACCAAAAAGCACAATCAACACTATCGGCAAACCGAATAACATCAACAGGGTTTTATTATCACGAAAAGCATGATAAAATTCTTTTCTTACAAATGATAAAAACTGTTTCATTTCTTTAATTGATAATTGAAAGTTGACAATTGACAATGCTTTTTTGAAAGCTGTTAATCATCTGCTTAATAGAATTAATGCTTCTTCTGTAGAAGAAACGAAATTGACTTGCTTTCCCTTGTTGCTTTCATAGATAAAATCGTTTAAACTTGTGCTTGCCAGATTTGAAAACTCTCCAACAATAGCAAGTCTTATACGATAGTTGGAAAACTTCTGAAGAATTTCCCCGGCCATTTTATTTTTCAAATCAAAGAAATCAGCTGTAAGATTTTTTTCGTGAATTATCATTTTGTCAAAACCTTGATAATAAATGTTACCCATTAAATCTAAAGCATCGTCAGCACTTTTGATGATTATATCTTCCGAAATCACTTCGGCAAATTCTGTGTTGTTTATTTTATGAACTTCTATTTTCATTTTTTCTTTCTTTAATATTTTCAATTGTCAACTGTCCATTGTCCATTATTCACTCCTCTTTGCTCCTCTTGCCAACTCATAAAATACTTCGTCCATTGAGGTAGCTGAAAATTGTAGTTTTAAGTTGGCAGGTGTGTCCAATGCTTCTATTACTCCGTCCACCATTATTGAAATACGGTTGCAGTATTCGGCTTCGTCCATGTAGTGGGTTGTTACAAAAATAGTAATGCCCTTGTCCGCAGCCTGGTAAATCAAATCCCAAAATTGTCGTCTTATAACAGGGTCAACTCCTCCTGTAGGTTCGTCTAAAAAAACAATCTTGGGTTCGTGTAATACCGCTACCGAAAAAGCTAATTTTTGTTTCCAACCCAATGGCAATGAAGCTACTAATTTTTTCGCTTCGCTTTTCAATCCCAATGTTTCAATCAATTCATCGCTTTTTTCTTTTATCTGCTTATCGGATAAGCCATAAATTCCACCAAAGAATTGTATGTTTTCGATGACCGTTAAATCTTCATAGAGTGAAAATTTTTGGCTCATATAACCGATGTGTTTTTTTATCTGTTCGGTCTGTTTATAAATGTCAAATCCCGCAATGGTAGCATTGCCCGATGAAGGTGTGGAAAGTCCGCAAAGCATTTTCATTGCGGTTGTTTTACCTGCACCGTTCGCACCTAAAAAGCCAAATATTTCTCCTGCATATACTTCAAACGTAACTTCATTTGTAGCGATGAAGTCGCCAAAACGCTTGGTTAGCTTGTCTGTTTTAATAACAGTTGAAAATTGAGAATTGACAGTTGACAATGATTTATTATAGTCTTTATTTTCTTCCATTTTTTAGTTCCCTTTTTTAATTTTCCATTGACAATTTTCCATTGTCAACAATCAACTGTCCATTGTCCATTAAAGAATTATCCATTAAATGAATAAAGCAATCTTCAATACTTGGTGTAATTTCTTTTACATCTATATTTTTAAACCCACTTTCAATCAGCTGCTTTTCTAAATTGTCCATTATCCATTGTCCATTGTCAACTGCCAGCTGTCCACTCTCCATTGTTACGTGGTGAAAGTCGCCAAAAGAAAAACAGCTTTTTATTTGTGGGTTACTTCGCAAAGCATTCTGCAATTTGCTCATATTGTCTGCTTTTACGGCAAATAGTTTGTCTGGAAATTGTTTGATGATATTATCGGGTGTGTCAATCGTCATAATACTGCCGTTCTGTATCAAGGCGATACGTTCGCAAAGTGTGGCTTCGTCCATATAAGGCGTGGAAACCAAAATCGTAATGCCCTGTTGTTTTAAGCCTTTCAGCATTTCCCAAAATTCTTTTCTTGAAACTACGTCCACGCCTGTGGTCGGTTCGTCTAAAAACAAAACCGTAGGACGATGAATTAAAGCACAACACAAGGCTAATTTTTGTTTCATACCGCCTGATAATTTTCCTGCTCTTCGGTCTTTAAATGGTTCTAACTGTACATAAATATCCTTTACCAAATCGTAATTCTCTGCTACGGTGGTATTGAATACCGTTGCAAAAAAGTTGAGATTTTCTTCTATGGTTAAATCTTGGTAGAGTGAGAATTTACCGGGCATATAGCCCACATTTTTACGAATGGTTTTATAGTCTTTCACTACGTCACAACCATTTACGGAAGCTGTACCGCTATCGGGTACTAACAATGTAGTGAGTATGCGGAAAATGCTTGTTTTTCCTGCTCCATCTGCTCCAATCAAGCCAAATAATTCGCCTTTGTTTACGGAAAAAGAAACATCGTTCACGGCTTTTACTTCGCCGTTGTTGTAGGTTTTTACAATGTTGTTTAAAATTACGTCTTTCATTTTTGAAAATTGAGAGTTGACAATTGAGAGTTGACAATGAAAAATAATTGTCAACTGTCAATTATCCATTGTCAATTAAAATTTTATTTCCCCATACATCCCGATTTTCAGATAACCTTCATTTTTTACGCTCACTTTAATGGCATACACAAGGTTGGCTCTTTCGTCTTTGGTCTGAATGGTTTTGGGTGTAAACTCTGCTTTGTCGTTTATCCAAATTATTGTGCCCTCTGTTTCTTTGTACTCGCCTTTTCCGTCATCGGTCAGCACTTTTACTTTTTGGTTCAGTTTTATTTGCGGTAATTGATCGCCTGTGATGTAAGCCCGCAGGATAATGTTTGACAAATCAGCAATTTTGTAAAGTGGTTTTCCTGTTGCCGTGTATTCGCCATCGTAAGCATACTGGGTAAGGATTGTACCAGCGTGAAAGCTAACAATCAAACCATCATTCATTTTCTTCTTGATGATTTCTAATTGCTTTTCATTGATGCCTACATCACTTTTTGTAGCTCTGTTTCTTAAAGCAACATCTTCTTTTGCAGCAGTAATTTGAGCGGAAATGAGTTGTTTTTGTGAATAAGCGGTTAGAAGTTCTTTATTATACACTTCTTGTTGAGCAATTAAATCATCTAATTGCTTCTGAGTAGCTGCGTCGCCTTTTACCAAATTGGTAAATCTAATAATCTCCTTTGAAAGAATATTTATTTTTTGATTGAGCGTAGCAATGTTACTTTCTTGTACTTTCATTTGGGCATTGAGCGTTGTAATTTGAGGTGTAACTTCGGTAGTTCTCAAATCTGCCGCATTAATCGTAGCTTGTACTTTTTCAAGTTCCAATTCAAGGTTGCTAATATCAATATACCCAAGCGTATCGCCTGTTTTTATGTGTTGTCCTTCGACAATGTTTAATTGCCTTATAACACCTGTTGCTTCAGCACTTATGATTCTTTCTTCCGCTTCAAAACTTCCCGAAGCATCATAAGAAACTTTGTTGTTGTTGCAAGCCGACATAATTATTGCTATCGCAATTATTATCAATGGAAAGTTGAAAATTGATAATTGAAAATTATCCCTTCCATTCATTATTTTTCTATTCTTATTCATTGTTGTTACTTTTTTTAATTTTAAAAATCATTTTCCATTATCAACTTTCCATTGTCAATTATCCATTGTCAATTTTTTACTGTACTCGGTCATTAAAAGCTGTATTTCGTGTAAAATCAAACTTTGTCTTGCTTGGTCTTCTGCATTGACTGAAATTAAGTAATCATTTGTTGTTGCAGTGCCATTTTCCAACTGTGTTTTTGTGGTATTTTTTACGCTTTCCCGAAGTGAAATAATGTCGTTATCGGTTGCAATTAATTCCTGCATTTTGGTTATATCAGCATTTTGCTGTTTTAGTGTGAGATTGGTATTAAATAAAAATATTTCTCTTTGTATGTCGATCATACTTTGATTGTTGGCAAGGGTTTTCTTTTCATTCTTGTAGGTGTAAAAACCCGTAATATTCCAATTCAAACGCAAGCCACCTATATAGTAACTCTCAAAATCAGGGTTCAGCATATTCAATGCAGGTCTGCCCAAACCACCTTGAAAAAACAAGCTGACACGTGGCATATTTTTACCAGTAATTAGTTTGTTTTGTACGTCAAAAGATTTTCTCTGTAAGTCGAAAAGTTTTAATTCTGGACGATTGATGGTGTTGGAAAATAGTTGACTTTTCGGTTTTTCAAAAGTGGTATTTTCGTCAATTGACTTGCCGATAAACAAAGCCAACATATCTGCATAGCCTTTGCGTGTGGCTTTTATTTCAATCGTGCGTTGATTGGCTTTCAGCAATTCTGCTTTCAGATTATCGGCTGTACTTTTTAAAGCTACTCCGTTGGCAATGGCTACATTGGTTTTCTCGATACCGCTTTGAATATCTTTTTTAAGCAATTCGGTTTGCTGAACTTGTGCATCCATCAAGAGTATTCCAAAAAAGAGGTTGTTAATGCGTTCTCTTAGTTTGTACAACTCTACTTCAATTTTTTGGGTCTCGATTTCCGAATTGGTATTGATGTATTCCTTTTGGTCTTTCATGGTAAAGAGGTCTGTAATGGACTGCGA
>CAYNSF010000046.1:0-23202 GCA_964399855.1 uncultured Aureispira sp.
TACGTTTAAGGGTGTAAAGGTTTAATTCTAATTGTTGATTTGTTGAATTGTTTTATTGGTGTAATGGTGTAATGGTGTAATTTTAATTTCTATCTGCCAGAAGCTATTAACATTAAGAAATATTCACAATTCACTATTCATTTACTGTCACAGATGCGAATTTAACATTTTTAAAATCAAACGGATACGAGTATGTGTGTGTATCACGAAAGCGATTGAAGCACTATCCAGAAATATTAAATCCAGTGAAACAAAAGACAGATCGAGACAAGCAGGAAGTATTGCTTTCGGTATTCAAACCCGAAGGCGAGACGGATACATGGATGTACGTACAAAGTGAAATGAAAAGGAAAAAAGAGCAATCAATGAGTCATAAACTTACTCAGACATTCGATCTTAGAATTAAAAAATATAGAATGGGCATTTACTAAGAAAGGCGGTACAAAGAAGATAGAGAAAGTATGGGAACCGATTGGTAGGGTAAAAGAGAAACATAAAGGTGTATCAGGTCGATACGAGTTCCAAGTGGAGGAAGACAAAGGTCATCATGCCATATCAATGTCCTTTACCATCAAACCCAATTCTGTAAATGAAGACAAAGAGGCAGGCGTATATTTTATCCGTACATCTTACGGATGCATATCGGAGCAATTGCTATGGGAGATATACAATACAATCCGAGAGGTAGAATCGACGTGCAGGTGTTTGAAAAGTGACCTACAAATGCGCCCTGTGTACCACCAAAAGGATGATAGAATAGAAGCACATTTGTACCTGACGATATTGGCATACCAATTGGTCAACACGATAAGATACATGCTCAAACAAGAGGGCATCACGTACGATTGGAAAAACATCATGCGGATCATGTCCACCCAAACGATACAGACGATAGAGATCCCTACGGACAAGAAAACCATCCATCTACGCAAGCCATCAAAACCAATACAAGAAGTTCAATCCATATACAAAGCCACCGTGTACTCATACACAAAAGGCTATTAGAATATATATATAGTGTACCATTAGAATTGAAACTCCTCGCTTATTATAGCGCACTTTGGGAGTATTAGCCATTTTTACTTAACCCTTATTCTTTCTTCTCTTGTAAAAGAAATATCCTGCTCCTGCTAAAAGTATTATCGGCCACAGTGAAAATATACCGACGATAACATCAAGGATGATAGTCCAGCCATTGTCTAAAGCTTTGAATATGCGCTGTATGAAATTATCTTTATGCGGAGGATTGTAAACGAATTCTTTCGGTTGATATAATTTGACAGACAATGTGCTGAATGTTACCTGATCGCCGAGATATTTCAGACGGCCATTTGCACTTTCTATCTCTTCCTGGATAATGCGGATATTTCGCTCTATTTCCAAGATATCTTTGATATTGGTGGCTTTATTCAATATTTCTCTGTAACGTTTGAGATAGGCTTCCTTACTTGTGATTCTACTCTGAAGATCAACATATTCCTCAGTTACATCTCTTGCTGTGATGTTTTTATATTCTATTTCATCACTTCCATTTTGAATGAATGATATTAACCGGTCAAAATTCGCAGACGGAATCCGAATCTTTATATCATACGCAATATTGCTGGATACATTCTCCAAAACGTCCTGTTCGTAATATCCCTGAAGCGACCTAACTAAACTGTCAATCTTAGTCTTGCTTGCTTCAATGTTGCGTGATTTTATGGTCATGGATCCGTCACGGATGATTTTCTTTTTATCGGTTTGTACAGACTGCGGATTATCATTCAGGTCTGAGATGTCGGTTGTACCGGCTTCTTCATCCATGTCATAGTCTTCTTTTTCCATAGCATTGTATTTGGATATATAACCAGGAGCATTAGATGCCGGTGGTGCTGGAATACGGGAGTATTCTTTGCCTGATTCGGATTCGACCATTGCTTCATTGGAAGATTGCACATAGTCACTATCGTTTTTACAACCCGGCGTTGTGATGATTAATATAAAAATGACGATGTGGATTCCCAAAAGGTTTTTCATCTTTTTCATGGTATGCTGTTGATTTAATGTGTTAAGAAAAATGTTTGTTATTTCTTTATGACGACAATGATAACATAATAGTTGTAAAGTAATAGACATTTTATTTGATTTATTGTAGGATTTGTCGTTTAATTTCGGATTCAGTTATAAATCTATGTTTGTTCCTTTGAATTGTAAATAGAAATTTTATAATGCTAACTATTAGAAAAACAGCGATTTAACTAATGTAAAGCAAACTGTAAATCAATAAAAAGTCGAAATTGATACAGGATATAAATATATTGAGTAAATTTGCTTATTAAACTGAGTAAAATATTTTATTATGTTTCAACGTCCGTATATCAAGCAAGTAAAATCGAGAGTAGAAGAGCAGAGAAAGTTCATTCAAGTTATTGTAGGGCCACGCCAGGTAGGAAAAACCACAATGATTACCCAGCTCTTACCACAATTATCCATTCCAAGTTTGTTTGAATCCGCAGATGCTGTTTCAATAACGAATACTACCTGGTTGGCACAGGTTTGGGAATCAGCAAGATTACGATTAAAATCAAGTGAGTCTAAAGAATTTTTATTAGTGATCGACGAAATACAAAAGATTGATAACTGGAGTGAAGTTGTCAAACAACAATGGGATAGAGACACACGAGAAAACATCAATATCAAAGTTATCTTACTCGGTTCTTCCCGGCTTTTGATCCAGAAAGGTCTGACAGAATCATTAGCAGGTCGATTTGAAACTTTGTATTTAGGACATTGGGCATATCCTGAGATGCAGGAAGCTTTTGGATGGAGCGTCAATCAGTATGTATATTTTGGTGGTTATCCGGGTTCCGCATCTTTAATCCATGACGAAGAGCGCTGGAAGAACTACATCAAGGATTCACTTATTGAGACCAGTATTTCCAAAGATATTTTGATGTTGACAAGAGTGGATAAACCGGCTTTGTTGAAGCGATTGTTTGAGATAGGTGCTTTATATTCCGGTCAGATTCTATCCTATACTAAGATTCTTGGTCAACTGCAAGATGCAGGAAATACCGTCACATTAGCCAATTATTTAAAGCTTTTATCTGATTGTGGTCTATTGGGAGGATTAGATAAATATGCCGGAGATATTATTCGCAAACGAAGTTCAAGCCCCAAGTTTCAAGTCTTCAATAATGCCCTGATTACATCACATAGCATAGAAGCTTACGGGCATGTAATGCTTAATCCAAAGCAAATGGGACGACTTTTCGAATCAGCAGTCGGAACACACCTGATCAATCACGCTATCTCCGAAAGGTACAATCTTATGTATTGGAGAGAAGGCAATTACGAGGTGGACTTTGTTTTGGAAAAAGGAAATAAAGTAATCGGGATTGAAGTAAAAAGTGGGATGAGAGTAGAAAATAAGGGTATGGGTGTTTTTGCAGAAAAATATTTTCCAGAAAAAGTACTGTTAGTTGGTAACGGAGGTATTCCGTTTGATGAATTTTTGAGCATGAATCCCAAAAATCTGTTTTAACAAAAAAAAACGCTAACAATCGTATCTACCGACTATTAGCGTTTCTTAAATTTTGGCGGTCTGGACGGGACTCGAACCCGCGACCCCATGCGTGACAGGCATGTATTCTAACCAACTGAACTACCAAACCATTTATGCCTTTCTTCAAAAGCGACGCAAAGATATAAGTTCTTTTTTAGTTTCAAAATTCTTTTGATAAAAAAATAGACTTTTTTTTTATTTTTTTGATTTTTGCCTGTTTCATTGCAAGAATTATTATTTTTGTAGAATATTCCGTAGAGATATGTAAATGAATTTTATCTGACTTCATGTCAGCTGTTAATTTACATATTGAATATAAACAAACATTATAATTGACTGATGATAAATATTTGTAAAAGTTGTTATGGATAATATATTGTTAGTTATTGCATTAAAAATTCATTTTAACTAAAATCATATAAAATATGGTATATTTAGACTTTGAAAAACCTTTGGAAAACCTTTATGAGCAAATGGATAAATTGCGCGAAATAGAGCTTGAAGGCACTATTGATGTATCCGAAAGTATCAAAGAACTCGAAAAAAAGATTCAACTTACCAAAAAAGAAATATACTCTAACCTTACTGGTTGGCAACGGGTACAACTGTCCCGACATCCCGAGCGCCCCTATACATTGTATTATATAAGTCAGATGTGTAAGAAATTTACAGAGCTTCATGGCGACCGATACTTTGCTGATGATAAGGCGATCGTGGGAGGATTAGCCAAGATAGACAACTATTCTGTGATGATCATAGGACATCAGAAAGGTGTCAACACAAAGAGCAGACAATATAGGAATTTTGGAATGGCCAATCCGGATGGATACAGAAAAGCACTCCGCCTCATGAAAATGGCCGAGCGCTTCAATATCCCGGTGGTGAGCTTAATAGATACGCCTGGAGCATTTCCAGGATTGGAAGCTGAGGAGCGTGGACAAGCGGAAGCCATAGCTAAGAATCTATTTGAAATGGCACAATTGCGTGTTCCGATACTTTGCTACGTGATAGGAGAGGGTGCTTCTGGTGGTGCGTTGGGCATTGGAGTTGGAGATAAGGTTTTTATGTTGGAAAACACTTGGTACACCGTTATTTCTCCGGAATCTTGTTCTTCTATCCTTTGGCGCAGCTGGGATCACAAAGAAGAAGCGGCGGAAGCATTGAAACTCACACCAGAGTACATGTTGAGTTTTGGGTTGATAGACGACATCGTCAAAGAGCCACTTGGCGGAGCGCATGTCGATCCTGAAAAGATAGCTAAAACGCTAAAAGCACATATCAAAGCGGAATTGGCGGAATTGATACCACTCGATCCTGATGAAAGAGTACGTATGCGTATAGAGAAATACGATAAAATGGGTAAATTTCAAATCGTAGAGTAAAAGATGCTGCATCGTATCAGAAAATGGTTTTTTTATAGAGCTTTTAACTTGCAAGACAAGAAGAAGGTACGACGACATGGTCAAGTAAACCCTATGAAGTCGGTTTGCATTCTTTTTGATGGGACAGATGAAGCACAAAGAAAGCAAGTACATCAGTTCAAAAAAGCAATCAATAGAGACGGACAAACAGAGGTAAAATCCCTTGCTTTTATAAATAATCGTTTGCATTTAGAGAATGTAGATTATGCAGCTTATAATCTTAAAGACATCAATTGGTACGGTGTTCCGTCTGGAGAAAAGGTACAGACATTCATCCAATATAATTATGATTTGATGATTGTATTGTGTAAAAAAATGCTGCCACAATATGAATATATCATAGCACATAGCGAAGCACAATTTAAAGTAGGAGCAGCTATCAAAAGGGCTGAGCATTATTTTGATTTGATCGTTGACATGCCCGAATCCAAAGATACAGGCGCATTAATAAATAATATCATGAAAGCAGTCAGTTTGGTGTCTGTCAAATAAAAAATATATCTAAACATGAAAGACCAGAGATTTATAGGCACAGGAGTAGCTATCATTACTCCATTTAAGAATCAAGAGATAGATTACCATGCATTTGGAAATATTATAGATCATGTTATTCATGGCGGTGTCAATTATATCGTTGCGCTTGGATCGACAGGAGAAGCTGCGACGCTAAGTACTGATGAAGAGCGGGAAGTACTTGATTTTTGTATTCGATACATCAATAACAGAGTACCCTTGGTAGCAGGTAACTTTGGTGGTAATAATACCCGAGCCTTAGTGGAAAAGCTTAAAACCTATAATTTTGAAGGTATTTCCGCCGTATTGTCAGCAAGTCCTGCTTATGTGAAACCTACTCAAGAAGGGATTTTTCAACATTACAAGGCTATGGTAGATGTTAGCCCTGTACCTATTATACTCTACAACGTGCCAGGAAGGACACATTCCAATATGACATGGGAAACAACGGTGAGATTGGCGGCGTATAGTAGTACTTTTGTAGGCATCAAAGAAGCTTCAGGAGATTTAATACAAACGACCAATATCATCAAAAATAAACCGGAGCACTTTATAGTAACGTCGGGCGATGATTATGTGGCTTTACCTATGGCATTAGTAGGTTGTGACGGCGTGATTTCAGTAATAGCCAATGCGTTACCAAAGGCTTTTAGTCAGATGATGAATTTCGCTTTAGATAGAGACGTTTATGCCGCTAATCAGCTCAATATGAAGACGTATGATTTGCACCATTGGCTTTATGTTGAGGGCAATCCTGTTGGCATCAAGGCTGCTATGGAAATATTGGGACTTTGTACAAGGGAAGTAAGGCTTCCATTGTCGCCGATGACAAATGTGAATTACGAGAAACTAAATGGACAATTCGCCTCAATCATGGAAGAATTGAAACATTAGTTGGTCTCGTTGATCTGTTAAGTTGTTGAAATTGCTGAAAATTTAGTCGATATAGACAGGTTTTATTTTCTAAATTTTCCTATCAACTCTCCATAAGCAAGGATATTATTTTCCATCATTTCCATCAAATCCTTCTTTGTCGGTTGGGTCAATGCAATGGAAGGAATTGATAATGCATAGATTCTAAAATAATATTTATGTGTTCCAATTGGAGGATTAGGGCCAACATAATCCACTCCGCCAGTGATATTTGTTCCCAAATTCATACCGGCTTTTACTAGATCTTGATATGAAATTGCTTTATCAAAGTGTTTTATATTAGGGTTTATATTAAAAACAACCCAATGGTCGATCGTCATAAATTTTATAATTGGCGAAGGTGCGTCATAATCTACTGCTATAATAGCGATAGATTTAGTTCCCGTTGGAAGACTATCCCAATATAACGATGGGGATACATCTTGACCCAAACCCGTGAATTCTGTTGGAATAAACTCGTTGTGTTCAAAATCATTAGACCAAAAATGGATGCTCTTTGGGATATTCTTATGGTAATCGAACTCTTTTTTCTGTTCAATCCCTATAAAAACAAGTCGTGCAATAATCACTAAAATAAACAGACTTGGAATAAAAATTAATAATTTCTTTTTCATAATTGCTTCGTTTTATCCTAAAAGAATATTGATCACATATTTTGGGCACACTCAAAACTGACATTAATGTTTTGTGTGTTTTCAAATGACTGACTTCTATGACTAAAATCCAATTGATGCGGAAATGTTCAAAGGTATTAAATCATTTTTTTAGGAAGAGTGATGAGTTAGTTTACTGATATTAACACTTATTTCACTCATTTGCAATACACTTGTTGAAACTAATTTTTTGGAAGCTTCTTGTTTTTTTTGTATAGTTATTTATAGTTTCATTGGTTTTTATGATGTTTTAAAAATTTCACCTCTGCCACAAATTCATTATATCCGCCTGCGTAAATCCATTAGCAAAAAGGTGAGTGCAACAAACAAAAATGCCTTTTGGAAGGTGTCTCTGTCTGGGTTTTTCACGGATTCGAAAAGGAAATATAGAGCAGACACAATCATTAATGGTATGGCTACATTTAAAAGGTGTTTATATTTTGAGAGGTCTCTTGGTTGTACTTTTCCAAACATCAATCTGATCCTGTAAATGACAGATGTGAGTATAAAAACGATTAACGTTACCATAAGTACAATCTTAGTCAAAATTCTATGTTATTAGTTGAAAATCGTATGTTAAGCGGACTTGACATTGTATGTATTTAGAAAATAGGTTAATGGCGTATGGTGTATTGAAATAGTTAATGATGCGTTGAAGTCATTCCTCTCAGCATATTCCTCAATCAATTCGTCTATTATGTCTGACTTGAAAGCTGTATATTATTTTCTCTAAATAATTGAATAATTCTATATCGGATATCGCTTTGCATATCACTGGCATTCAATACTTTTTCGGAATAAAAATAAACGGTAAAATTTAGGCCTTTTAGGTCAAAACTTTGAAACTCAACCCATGGAGTAGGGTGACTTTGAATATTCGGAATACCGATAGTAGCCTGGATTAACAAGTTTTTGACCAATTCTGTATCGCTTTCGGGATGTACGCTGACAGTGACATTAAATCGTACCAGTTCATCAAAATGCGACCAGTTGGTGACGGTTTGATTTACCAATAAGCTGTTTGGAATCAATACGGTTACGCTTTTTTCGGTTTCTACCCGAGATGCCCGAAATCCTATTTTTAAGATCTTACCCATTTGACCACCGGATAATTCGAGAATATCTCCCACTTTTATGGAGCGCTCAAATAGGATGATCAGCCCGGAAAAGAAATCATTAAATGTTTGTTTGAGTCCCATACCCATACCGACCAGCAATGCAGCCGAAGCACCATATATGATGCGCATATCGGACATGATTCTGTCAAGGGCAAATAAGGCGGCAATGATATAAATCAAGTATGTGACAAGCTGATTTATAGCGATTTGTGTCCCTTCGTCCATGTTTTTTGTTTTGTACATCCTGTACAATGTCACTTGGGTAAAGAACCAAATAAAAACTCTTGCAGACATCATAATCATGACTGCTATGATCAGATCGGATATATGTACGGTGAAAAGTTCTTCTTTGATCTCTCGCTGAAAGATGATAAAGTCCAAATCTATCCGTCTTATCAATACTTGGACGAGATAGAGATATACGATGTAACTAACAAGTCTAGTCGCTTTTTGCTCGTTGTAACCCTTGTTTTCGTTGGTTGTGGATTTTAGTATTTCACGGTTTTTGTACCTTCTTTTGATGAAATGGTGGCTGATAATCCAATCAATTAGCAATGCGATAAAGAATAAGCTCAATATCTCTATAAGATGACTAAAAAAGATAGTAAAATCGTTGAATTCGAGTATTACAAAATCAAATCTGAGTACTTGCAATATGAACCAGATACTTAGAAATGACAAACTCGCAGCCAATCTTAATTTGTATCCCGTGTGTTGAGAAGCGTCAAAGGCAGAAGTATCGTTGTCTAAGAATTTGTAATTGCTAAATTTGATAAATGCCCAAATAGTTACCAGTACAAATATCAAACATAGGAGCAAATCTGCAACAGTGATATCAAATCCAGAAATAGTAAATAAGATTTCAGTCATAAGGTGTCATTCCAAGCCACAAAATTAATGATTTTTTAGGACTCTAATAGGAAATGAAAGTTGAGAATTGAAAATTACGAATTACGATTGACGAATTACGATTTAATGTCGTTTAGTTAAGCGATTAACAATTTTTGATTTGGATGTAAACATTTGGTAGGCATTTCTTAAAAGGATGACCTTGTTGTATGTTTACGATTTCACAGGGTGAAAATGAACAGCCCTAAATAAATCATATAGGGTATAATCATATCATTATATAGTCTAATTTTCTAACTGAATACACCCTTAAAAGAAAAAGACAGATATCCTTGTAAATATCTGTCTTCCATTTTTACTGTGATTTGGAAAAAATATTATTTTATTTTTAGTGCACCCAACAATTCGAGCGTCAGGTCACCAGATGGCATTTTATGTGTTATTTGGTAGTCTTTGACAGAAAGCATGGTTGCCTGATCCAATTCTCCATTGGCTGTCAGTGGATATCCTTCGAGGATTAAGGCTTCTTGGATTTTAGTTATCATGCCCTTTGTTCTATTTTTTGGGCAAACGATACTTGTCTCTACGAGTCCACCTTCTCTTACGATTTTTTCTACTTTTTCAGTTCTGATTTCATAATCAGGTGTGATATCCGGACCAGCAAGCGTATATAAATTCATCGCAACTGCCGGAACTTCAACGATAGTTTCTACGATACAATCTTCAGGGTTGGGAGATGTACAGTTTTTGTTCTTCTTTTTTACGATTTCAGTTCTTGCTTCTGTAACATTGATTTTTTCGACTTTGACGTTAAGCCCAGTCGTATCCATTCCTATAAATATATAATGTGTCACTTCCACCATTTCGGTTACAGGACCGGTCTCAAGCATTGAGGTACAAGACCTTACCACTTTTTTCTGACCAAAAACACCTGATGTCAAGCTAAGTAAAAAGACGATTGTCAATAAGTTTTTCATGTAATGTCTAAATTGAAATTATTAAATTCGTGGCAAAGCTATAAAAACTTTATATATTAACAATAAAAATATAAAAAAAATTATTTGTCAGGTGCTAACAAAATTAAAAAAATGTAATGTATAAACCTGAACAATAATATTATGTGTAAAAATGTTATGTATATTTGTGCCAAGAAATAACGTATTATTCATGTTAAACAAATGCAACTTCAGCGCTTTTTATGGTATTGCCATTTTGCTTTTGCTCTTTACGTTGATACAATGTAAATCCAAAAAAGAAACGATCTTACCCGATATTTCTACCTTAGTCAAAAACTTCCAAACAGACTTGACAGTCAATTATCGGCTTGACAAAAGTGGTATCATTGACACTTTCAACCGTACTATAGACGATATATTCAAACAAAATTTTGATATTCCCGATTATGATGTTAAACTGACACTTTCAAAGCCCAAAAGTGCTTCTGTCGAAATCGAGGGTGATCAAGTTTTAGTCGTCATTCCCGTACAAATCCATGTCGAGAAAAAAACTTTTATATCCAAGCTTTCAGCTAATGGAAACTTAGAAATGAGCTTTGTGTCCAGCATAGATATTGACAGCTTATGGAATCTCTCTACTTCAACCAAATTAGCTTACCACAATTGGCTCGATAAACCCAAATTATCTGTTTTGGGCATGAACTTTCCTATCGAAACGATTGCCACGACGATACTCAACAAAAGCAAAAAAAACATAGAATTGGCTATTGACCAGTCGATAAAGGAAAGTTTTACGCTCAAGGACAAAATGAAAGAAAATATGAAAATGTTTGAGCAACCAATGAAACTCGATGACCCTGTGAATGCTTGGATTTATATACAACCGTCCGAATTTAATATCAGCAAGGTCGTCAATAATAGATTTTCGGCACTTGGTAAGATTCAGATAAAAGGTGTTACTACATTTTCGACTTACAAACCCGAAGTCAAAAAGTCCTCAAAAGCGCTTCCAAAGGTATTCTGGAGCGATCAGATTCCGGATAGTTCGATATTTCGTATTGTAGCCGATATCAAAACTATGGATATCAACCAATTACTTAAAAAAAATCTTGAAGGTAAAACTTTTATGGATAGTGGTAAATCCATTACTTTATCCAATATCGTCACCAATTGCGATTATGAAAGCCTACGTGTCGTATCAGATGTAGCAGGTACTGTAAACGGAACGCTCATATTCAAAGGCAAACCCAAATACGATGCTAAAACCAATGAATTTTATATGACCAATATTGACATTTCGCTAAAAACCAAAAATGTCATACATAAAGCAGCTGCTTGGATCGCTGAAGGAAAAATCCGCAAAGAATTGGAAAAGCAACTAAGATTTTCTATCAACAACATCATAAAAGATGTACAATCCAATATCAATCAACAACTGAAAACAGTAAAAGATAAAAATGGCATCGACATGAAAATTGGGATCGGTAGCGCCCTCGTAGAGAACTTTGAGCTAAAACCTGGGCAAATCGAAGCTATCATCAACTCCAAATTTTACCTTGAGATACGAATTCAAGATTTTAGGAGTTTTAGTGGGTTGTAGATTGTCCGATTATGATATTGGGTACCTTATAATTCTTTAACTAAACCGAAACCTCTGCCCTTTTTACGATTGTTTTTGATCCTTAGTGCCTGGTCTGATGATCATCCTCAATGCTTGATCTTTTGTGAAATATGCCACAACCCAATTGTAAAAAGTCGTAAATCTATTTCTATAGTGTACCAACGACATTAAGTGGATAAATCCCCAGATAAAGTATGCTATAAAACCTTTGAAGTGGAGGTTTGGTGGTAAATCAGCTACGGCCATATTGCGACCTATGACTGCCATAGAACCTTTGTCATGATATTTAAAAGGAATAAGTGCTTTACCAGAAAGCTTTCTCTTGAGATTATTAGCCAAATTTTTTCCCTGTTGGAGAGCCACTTGAGCAACTTGTGGATGACCATTAGGGAAAGCGGTATCAGATGTGAGCACACACGTGTCGCCGATAGCATATATATTGGGTACACCGGCAACTTGATTATATGCATCCGATATGATTCTTTTACCTACACCATACACTTCTGTTGGTAATCCCTCATGAACAGATGCGGTAATCCCGGCAGCCCAAATAAGATTTTCTGTGGCTATCACTGTATCATTGGCCAATACTACTTTATGGTCTATATAATCATTTACATAACTACCCAACAGGATTTTAACACCCAATTGCTCAAGATTTTTAAAAGTGTTTTGCTGTGCATGAGTACTCATCGGCTTCAGCAATTGATCAGCACCATCTACTAAATAAATCTGAATAGGAACACCAGCATCTCTGATTTCAGGGTAATCTTTATAAAATACAGAAGAGACCATCTCCGCAAGCATACCAGATATCTCAACACCCGTGGGTCCACCTCCAACGACGACGATATTCAAGATGCGACGTAATGCCTCCTGATCATGCAACATCGTGGTTGCCTTTTCCATCTGCCTCAGTAGGTAATTACGCATTTCTATAGCGTCATTAATGGTTTTCATCGGGATAGCGTTGTTTTTCACATTTTGCATCCCAAAGTAGTTGGTTTCTGTACCCGTGGCTATGACGAGTTCATCGTATTCTAATGTACCTGTAGTGAGTTCAACCCGTTTTTCATCGGGCATGACACGAATCAATTCACCCATTTTGAAGCTCATGTTTTTGAGTTTTCGTATCATCTTCCTGAATGGGTAACTGATATTGGAAGGCTCAAGAAATCCAGTCGCTACTTGATATAGTAACGGTGGAAAAAAGATGTAATTATTCCTATCTACAAGCGTAATTTTGTAACCTGAACTATCAAGATGCTTGATGAAATTATAACCTGCAAATCCTCCTCCGATAACGACGACTTTCTTGCTCATTGTCTGGTATATGTCTAAGTTTTTTAACTGAATTATTACATATATCACAACAAATAAAATATCAAAAAGATGTCAGAGAAATGTCATATTTTTCTGTAAATACTAAGCATTGTATATCCAATAAACATCAAAGCTCCAAAAAATTTCTCATCATTACAATACCCTGTGGTGTCATATAGGATTCTGGATGAAACTGTACACCATATACCTGAAAATCACGATGTCTTGCTGCCATGATTTGTCCGTCACTATCACGCGCTGTGACGATAAGTGCTTGTGGGAAATCCTCTTGACTGATCACCCATGAGTGATATCTACCAGCCTCAAATTGCGTTCCAATGCCTTTCAATATTGGATCATTTTCGTCTATTATATGAATCTGCGTGCGAATACCATGAAAGACCGTTTCAAGATTTATAAGATGACCACCATAAACTTCGCCAATCGCTTGCAATCCCAAACATACGCCTAATATCTTTTTACTACTTCCATAGGCTCGTATCACTTCTTTCAGTAAGCCGGCTTCATCGGGTAGCCCTGGTCCTGGTGAAAGCACGATATAATCATATTGCTGTAAATCCTCTATCTCAAAAGCATTATTCTTCAAGACGACCACATCTTGATAACCGGCTTCGTGGATGAGATGAACCAGATTGTAGGTAAACGAATCAAAATTGTCAATGATGACGATATGCTTGTTGGCTTGTTGCATCTTTACTTGTTGGGTTGATGATTATCAGACGAAAACAATTTGTCCAAAGTGTCATATAAAGCAATTTTGCGCTTAAACAAAGCGTAAAACAGTGGCAAAAAGACAAAAGGTAATGGGAAAACAGGTATAATCACATTCAAAAAATCATTGTTCTTTACTGAAATGCTAACGTATTATTTAGAGATTATTCGGCAATAAAGGAAATTTCTTCCGCACTTAGTGAGCTGGCAAAAACTTTATATCCTTTTGCACTCAATGATTCTACAAGTTTTTTAGATTTGTATTCTTCTGTGTCGAAAAATCTATCATGAAATTCAATAAGAATCTGTTTAATAGGAACTTCCAATTGCATTATGGATTCTACCACATCATATTCAGATCCTTCAATATCAATTTTTAATACATCAATATGTTCGTGCCCCAAATCTTGCATTATATCAGAAAGGGTTTTCATTTCGACAGTAATTTTATCATAAAGATCAACAAACGCATGTTCAGCCATACTTCCAGATACTCCTTTTTTGTTTTTAGGCAAATTAAACTCTTCAGGACCAGTTTTTATTGAAATTCCAAATGGATAAAAGGCAAACAATGGATTGGGCTTTAGAGAATGAATAAACTCAATTGATTTTGGAGTAGGGTCGAAACCATAAACCTTACATCCGTGTTTTGAAATTATTGTTTTATCAAAACTGATATCTTTTCCAATACCAAAAGAATACACAATTGAATTTTGATTAATTAAATCAGGATTAACGTAAAACCCTCCATAACTGTTACCATACCACCTCTTTCTACATTTGATAATAACTTTCAGGTGTTGCGTTTTTTCTTTATCTAACTCAAAAAACAAACCAATCTTTCGGATAAAAGATACAAAGTTCAATCGATGGTAGTTTATGATAGTTTTGATTTTTTTTAGCATAACATATTGATTTAACCAAACACATTAAATTTTCTTTTGACCCAACTACTTCCCACAAAAGAAGTAACATAATACAATATAGTCTTGATATTACATTCTGCTTTACGAAAATAATATCGAGCTTTATTCATTTCTCCTAATAGATAGTAATAACGAGCAAAACTACCATGAAGGCGTTTGTAACTTTTGGTAACTTCTTTGGGATAAACCGATCTATAGGTTTCGATAAATTCCAAAGAATAGATAAAGTCATTGTTACGATAAGTTTCATCTAAAGATAGATTACTACCATCTACGTACCTTGTATATAGTGATTTACAAACCTCAATTGAATCTTGTTGATGAAACAAACGAACTATCCAATCGAAATCTACTACACCGAATTTTTCTTCAAATCGTATATCTTGTAGTGTATTACTATATATCAAAGAACCTAAATAGGTGTTTTGACCTGACAAGGACTTAGTTAAGCGCGTTATAAAAGTTTTATTTTTTGGATAATATAAAAATTTTCTCTCTACATTCTTTACACGCTCTATCTTTTTTCCTTTAGAAGAATCTATCAATGTATATCCGGATGAAACTATAGGTACAGTTTTCAAAAAGGGTAAAACACTCAAAATTTTATCATTTGCCCATACATCATCTTGGTCGGCAATGCACAAATAATCTCCTGTAGCAACAAATAATCCCATGTTTCTACCTTTATTAGGTCCTCCTGAGTTGATTCTTGTAGAGAGAACTTTACAAGGATAGTTTTTAAGTAATTCTAACGTTTTATCTTTTGAGCAGTCGTCAACAACTATTAATTCCAACCCAAATTTATCATTAATCCCTTCTTGATTGATAATAGATTTAATAGTTTGATTAATAACCTTCTCTCCATTATATGTGGTAAGAATTACGCTTACTTTCTTCATATTTATTCTTATATTAAAGCATTTATCGAATTTACTAATCCATGCGTAAGATTTCCTCTTGAATAGTGATTGACTATCTCCATATTATTTTCAACAAAATATTCTTGTGATTTATACTTTGTATAAAAATTACAATATGTACCTCTTAAAACATGCTCTGCTTCGACATTTGGCTTATACGTCCATTCCCACATCCGCTTTCCAAAGTGAAATAACAACTTTCCAGGAAAGTATAAAATGCCTTTGGGCATCAAAAACGTAATTAAAGCACGAAGTATATAAGCTAAATATTGCATAAAAATCATGTAAATATCGACAAAAGTACTATTTTATATATTAAAAACTATCGTCATGTTTTAAGGATGTTAAATTAGGTTGGTACTTAACCTTATCTTCCTTTGAATACAGGGATTCGTTTTTCCAAAAAGGCAGACGTTC
This sequence comes from uncultured Aureispira sp., assembly GCA_964399855.1. Lineage (GTDB taxonomy): Bacteria > Bacteroidota > Bacteroidia > Chitinophagales > Saprospiraceae > OLB9. The sequence goes on from CAYNSF010000046.1 coordinate 15,930, forward strand.
CTTCCTTATAGTCTTCACTATTGCCTGCTAATGTCTGCAATTCATCTTCGAGTGCCAACTGCTGTTCCATATTATTGGTAAAGGTCTGATTGAGTGCCTGCTTGGTCAATGCGAGCCCATAAGTAGGCATTTTAGCCAATTGAAGCGCTATTTTTCTCGTTTCTTCAGTAAAATCTTGGTCTTTAAAAACCTCATAAATCATACCTAACTCTTTGGCTTTGGTTGCAGACACTTTATCGCCCAACATCATCAAAGCCGATGCTCGTTGCAAGCCGATAAGTCGTGGCAAAGTATAAGTACCGCCACTATCTGGAATCAGCCCGATCTTGCTAAATGCTTGGATAAAGGTAGCGGATTCTGTCGCAAGAACGATATCACATGCAAGAGCAATATTGGCACCTGCTCCGGCTGCTACACCATTGACGGCAGCTATGATAGGTTTTGGAATGTTCCTGATACGCAAGATCACTGGATTATAATGTTCACTGACGATCTTAGACAAGGACGGTCCATTAGGATCCGTCGCTTCTTGCAAATCCTGTCCTGCACAAAATGCACGACCTTCACCGGTTAGTATGATACATTTAGCTGCATCATTAGCTGCCACATGATCCAGTACATCTTGCAATTCAAAGGCCATTTCCCTTATAAAACTATTGAGTTTATCAGCCCTTTTAAAGGTTATCGTTGCAACATGGTCAGAAATGGAAGTATCAATATAGGTCATGATTTTTTTTTAGTGTATTAGTCAATAGATTATTTAAAGTGCAAAAGTATTGTTTTCCGATAAAAATTTAAAGATTCATCGCTCTGCTCTGAATGACAACACTTAACTAACTGATTGTCATCTCGAACATAGTGAGAGATCTCGTCGATATTTTTTTAAAAAGTGCTTTTATCGAACAATAGTAGTGCAAAAGTAGTAATATCAGACAAATTAACGGTATTATTTAATAATATTGAATTGCTCATTACCAAATTAATGGCATTTGAAATAGTCAAAGGGTTCTTGACAATCTAAGCATTTGTACAGTGCCTTACATGGTGTGGAACCAAACCTACTGATCAACGTTGTTTCAAGCGATCGGCATTGTGGACAAGCTATTTGCGGTGTTTTACCTGTCAAAAATGATGTATCTGTCGTGCTTTCTACTGGTGGAGCGATTCCATACGCTAACATTTTTTGTCGTCCAGACTCAGAGATCCAATCGGTAGTCCATATCGGTTCGATCAAAGAAATCACTTCAACATCCTGAATGCCTGCATCTGATAGTGCAGCTCGAACATTGACGGCAATCATATCCATAGCCGGGCAGCCATTGTACGTTGGTGTGATATACACCTTTACAGATTGTGTGGTGCCGTCTATCTCAACATCTCTCAGGATACCCAGCTCTTCTATGGAAATAACTGGGATTTCAGGGTCAGGCACTTGAGCCAATATCGAATATATGTCCGCTTTAGTTATCATGATTGAACATTTAGTAATAGGGTATGACCATAATATCTGTTAAAAACCCAAGCCCAGCATTGACCAATGATAGCGCCAATCAAACCTCCAAAAAAGATATCCAAAGGGAAATGAACGCCTACATACACTTGTGCGAACGAGACCACGGCAGCCCAAAGCCATAACCAACCTCTGTGTTTTTTGAAATATATCCCTAATGTAGAAAACAAAAATGAAGCTATAGCAAAGTGATTGGTGGCATGAGATGAAGTAAAACTATAGCCACTACCACATCTGACCCGCTTGATGACTTCTACATTTTCGTCATTGCAGGGTCGCAATCGCTCTACATTTTTCTTGATCAATCGTGAACTTACGATATCAGAACTACTCACTGTTAGCGTTAAAAATAATAAAAACCAGTATCCTTTTTTGCCAAAATTGAAAATGACAAATGCTATGATAAACAAGTAAAACGGTATCCAAAACAAGGGTTCACGAGTCCAAGGCAGGAAAGCGTCTAAAAATGCTGACGACAGACCCGTATTTATCGCTTCAAACCAATGTATATCCCAATTGATGATTTCCATACGTTATATAAAGCCTGCAAGTTAGTAAAAAAATGTCATTGAAGTTATATTCTATAAAATCATATTTTGGCACATCGGTAAAAAAAGAGCATAACTCAACATTCTCCAATACAAATTTTGTTGTATCTATGAACAAAAATGAAGAAAAAATGATTAGTAAAAAGTGCATTTTGAATCATGCTCGATAAAATAAGTATAAAAATGAAAGTTGACATATTAGCGATAGGTGTTCATCCTGATGATATAGAGTTGAGTGCTTCCGGCACCATATTTAGGCATTTAGACCTTGGATATAGCGTTGCCTTGTGCGACCTCACACAAGGTGAATTGGGAACACGAGGAAGTGCTGCGATAAGAATGGAAGAAGCTGAGGCAGCGAGAAAAATATTTGGTAATATCCCTCGGGTCAATGCAGGGCTTGAAGACGGGTTTTTCGTACACAATAGGGAAAATTTGATGCCGATTATTCGCGTTTTACGGACATTTAGACCCGATATCGTACTTTGCAATGCCAAATCAGATCGTCATCCCGATCATGGTCGTGCTGCCAAACTCGTCAGCGATGCCTGTTTCCTTGCCGGTCTGATAAAGATCGAAACCACCGATGATCAAGGTGTGCAAACCGCTTGGAGACCCAAAGCCGTCTATCACTACACACAGGATAGACATCAAAAGGTTGACTTTGCTGTGGATATCTCTGCTTATATGAATCAGAAAAAGGAGGTCATTTTAGCCTATAAATCACAATTTTTCGACCCAGATTCAAAAGAGCCAATAACACCCATTTCTGGTCCAGACTTTATAGAAGCCCTAAGAAGTAAAGATCGAGTCTATGGGCGTGATATAGGCGTTGAATATGCAGAGGGATTTACGGTAGATCGATGTGTAGGCGTGAATGATCTTTTTGATTTGGTGTAGTATCTTATATCAAAATTATCATAAATAAAAACGACAGCTTTTTCAAAATAATAAGGCTGTCGTTTTTACTTGATTTTGAACGTATATTCATTAGCCAATAGCCAATAGCTAACAGCTATAGGCTTTCAACTTTCAACACTCCACTTTCAATTGTCAATAAAAACTTCCTCCTCTTTACGTTGTAGTACTGATAAAACATTGTAAAAAATGACCGCTGACAACAAGACAAAATAATAAGTAAACAATCGCCATACTGAAACAATGAGATAGGATAACTCTTCTGGAATACTTTTACCGAAGATGAGTAGGAAAGAAGCTTCCGCACCTCCAGTGGCACCAGGTGTAGGAACGAGCAACATGGTGACATAGACCACCCATTGGCGTAAATATACTTGAATAGGCTCAAAACTGACACCAAAAGCATGCAATACAACTAACAGCACCGTAAATTTGGCTATCCATTGCAGAAAAAGCATCAAAAGACTGAATGCCATTACTTTTTTACCGGATTTGGCAGCTCGTTTAAAGTTAGATTTCATATCAGACCAACTGTCTTTTATTTTGATGCGAAGTTTGGCGATGCTGTTTTTAAGTCCTGTTGGAAGATATTGCCAAAGCGTATATTTTTTTGAAATCCTTTGGGTTCTAAGTAGATAAAAGTAAATAATAAATAAAGCGATAATGATAGTAATTGGTACAATATGATTGCCGATCAAACCATAAATAGTATGGCTTATATTTCCCATAACACCTATGGATAACAAGGAGGCAAGCAGTATGCCGGTACTATAAAATATAATATCTTCGATAACGCCGTAAGTCAGTAAAAATCCAGCATTACCGACAGAAAATCCATAGTTAAGTAGTAGTGCAGCCTTTACTGGTGCACCACCAACGGCGGTCGGACTCAATGCAGATGCAAGTTCAGAAGTGATGACAATCCGGAGTAATGTTGGGTAATTGATTTTTTCTTTCAGAAATTTAGACCATACATAGATACGCAATGCATACAATACCCATGGCATAAAAAGTAATAACATAATAGCTATGATATGCAAAAAACTCAATCGTTGTAGATAAACCAACATACTCTTTTCTGTTGTTAAAAGTACAAAAAGAATATGTGCACCAATACCAATACTGATGAAGACAATGAGTCTGTTGATGATTTTCCTGAAATCTATTTTCTTCTGCGACATTGTGTGCATATCTGTTTTAAAATACAGCTAAAATCGAACTATTTCAATCACAAAATAGTCAGTTTTAAGACAAATTGTACATTGGCTGTTTAATTGTGTTAGAAAAATCCATTAATGTACTTGTTTATCCAATAAAAAATACTATACTTGCCCTGAAGTTATAATAACATCAAAAAATAATTTCATATTAACTTGTTGCAAAACGCTAATGAATTAACAATTTATCATTTTAATTTTCATTAGTACAATTATCAATTATTAAAAAATATTGTTACAAATATACATAATGTTTTTATTCAAAATCAAGTTATGTTAGATTAATATTTTCAAATACTTAGGTTAACAAACGGAAGTGTTCAATAATTGTGTAAAATAGTAATAAGAAATTAATTAAAAGCAAAACCATAGGACACTGTAAATTGTTGCATAAAGCAAATGAGCGCATGAAAAAAAAAGGATTTAGTAAGAATGTATTAGTTTGGCTTTTTTTTATAATACTGTTTCCAGGTACTGGATATAGTCTTCATATCATCGGTGGAGATGTGGTATATCGATGTCTTGGTATCAATGCTACTAGAAATGAAGTTCGTTTTGAAGTGACATTTACCATGTATAGAGATTCTAAAAGCATGGGGGCGCAATTTGATTCTCCTGCCAATTTTGGCGTATATAGAGGTAGTGCCAATAGTTGGAGCTTTTACAGAACAATCACAAATATTCGAGTGCAAAATGTAAGGGAAGTTGATATAAATAATGACAATCCGTGTGTGCTTGTACCTGCCAATGTAGGTGTACAAAGTGGTACATATAAGTTTGAGATTACATTACCTATCAGTGACGAATCGTATATGATTTCATTTCAACGTTGTTGTCGGAATAATACGATCCTTAATTTAGTGGATCCAGGAGGTACGGGAGCTGCTTTTACTACGGAGATCACGCCGGAAGCTCAAAAACTTTGCAATAATAGCCCTTTATTTGAAAATTTCCCTCCTGTAGTCATTTGTGTTAACAGGCCTATCAATTTTAATCATTCTGCCTATGATATCGACGGAGATAGCTTAGTGTATGAGTTTTGTGCACCGTTGACAGCGGGTGGTATGGAAGGTAGTGCAGGTGGAGATCCACAATCATGTAATGGTGTTACACCCAATCCGAGCAGATGTTTACCACCGTATAAAGATGTGGTTTTTCGAGCTCCAGGATATACTTATGACAAGCCTATGGGAGGTGATCCTCTCGTGTATATTGATCCTGTCACAGGTGTTATTGGTGGCGCACCCAATATTTTGGGTCAGTATGTTGTGGGTGTTTGTGTGAAAGAATACAGAGACGGTCAGTTGATTTCTTCATTGAGAAGAGATTTTCAGTTTAATGTTACAACCTGCGAGCAGGCCGTTCACGCCGATATAATAGCCTCTAACAAAGTTGGTAAAAACTTTACGATCAATAGTTGTGGAGACCATACGATAAACTTCAAAAACCTGAGTACCGATACAAGGTATATCAAGTCATATAGTTGGGAATTTGATATACACGGAAGTTTGGAAACTTTCTCTACTAGAGATGTAAGTTTTACATTCCCGGATACAGGCAGCTATGTAGCGACGATGATACTCAATAAGGACCTTCCTGGAGCGGAAGATTGTATAGATACAGCAAGTCTAACTATTAACATTTTCCCTTCTATTGAAGCAGATTTTTCATTTAGTTACGATACATGTGTAGCAGGTCCGATCGCTTTCAATGATTTGTCTAAAAGTGGCGCTGGACCGATAGAAAGATGGAACTGGAACTTTGGAGAAGGAAGGTCAACAGTTGAGCATCCGAGATTTGAGTATGAGTTGCCAGGAGATAAAAACGTGATACTGATAGCCGAAGACAGTAATTTGTGTCGAGATACCATATCAAAGACGATCAATTATTATCCTGTGCCAGCATTGATAGTCATTGAGCCAAATACATTTACTGGCTGCCAACCAGCGACGATTTCATTTAAAAATCTGAGCTACCCGATAGACGATTCGTATCAATTGCTGTGGGATTTTGGAGATGGGTTGACCGGTACCGATTTTAGCCCGGATCATCTATATACAGAAACAGGCGTTTATACTGTTCGTTTGAAAATAATATCGCCACTCGGTTGTACAACCGAAAAAGAATGGCGAAACCTCATCAAAATTGTCGAAAGTCCACAAGCAGGATTTACATACACACCAGAGGAGCCTAATCTTTTATATAACAAGGTAGATTTTAGGGACGAATCTTTTGGTGGTATCGCTTGGCAGTGGCATTTTGATACCGTAGGCGTTTCCTTATTTCAACATCCAACATTTACATTTAGAGATACGGGCACTTATCTGGTAGAGCAAATCGTTTTGCATAGAACTGGATGTACGGATACAGCAAGATCTTACATTCAGATTCTTCCTTATGTGAATTATCTGATGCCCAATGCTTTTACACCCAACAATGACGGTCTCAATGACGAATTTAAACCCGTTGGATTTTTTCAAGGTATCAGTTATTACAATCTGACGGTTTGGAATAGATGGGGTGAGCTTCTTTTTGAAAGCGATGATCCTAACATAGGTTGGAATGGTCAGCGAAAAAACAACGGCGATTTTGCACCACCAGGCGTATATGCTTTTAAGCTCGAATATATCAATGGCATTGGTGAAAAAAAATCAGAGAAAGGTCATTGTACCTTAGTTAGGTAAAGTATTATTCATTTTTATGATGAAAGTTGGGATAATTTGAAAGATTAACATAACCGAGTTGTTTATCGTTTTGAGGTCAATTTTAGCTTTTTGTTAAGTTATCTCATACCGAAAAATGGTAATTAATTTAGAGTCAATGTCGTTTAGTTGAGTAATTAGTGTGCGACCACGTTATGGTCATGTTTTTCTAAACCACGTTATTTTTAGACTTTTACTCCTGCCTGAATGGGTAAAGCAAAGAAAATGCACCTTCATCCTTTAGTTATGAGGCAAATATCGAGTATTTTTTAAGATTAACTGAGAAATAAAACTGCCAAAATTCATCGAAAAACTCTTTGTCCTAATTAGTCGTCCCTTAAAAAGTCCGATTAGCCTATCATAGGGACAAAATCGGGC
>CAYNSF010000047.1:0-22519 GCA_964399855.1 uncultured Aureispira sp.
TAGGTTAGTGCTTAGTTTTGCTCTTTTTGAACGTTTACCCGTTTAGTAGTGAAAAATTATATATAACTGTTGGGTATGAAATGCTATTTGTACCCATGAGTTTAAGTTACAAAGGATTGAGTTTAGATAAAATGGTGAAGTTATGAGTGTTTTTGATATTTTTTTTAAAATTTGTATAATTATATTTACGTCTTTACTTATCACGAATAAGGGCATCGCAAACCATTGTATTTCAGAAATCAAATATCTCGAAAGTAACTATAATAATATTTCTTATGAAGAAGGTGAAGCAAAAATAGATAACTCAGGTTGTAAAATTACAGAACTATCAGAAGATGATTTGTATGAATATTATTCTACTTTGATGAATTTTTACAATCTGCATTTGAAGTATGATAAAATCAAAGGTTTGAATGGGCTATTCAGAACTTCAAAATTAAAGATAAGTAAAAAATTGGAATTCTTAATCCTCATAAGTGAATCAAATTTGAACTGGCAGGGATATGGAGATATGGAAAAGGCAGAAGCAAGCTTAAAGAAAGCTGCTGAAATTTTACCAAAGATAAAGGATAGTTCGCTTTTTGTTGTATATTATACATCGTTAGCAAATTTTGAAAATCGAAAAGGTAATGCTATCAGTAGTATTGAAAATCATGAGATTGCCATTCAATATTTACCCAATAGCAAATTGATTCAAAAAGGAGCGATTTTATACAACATAGGCAATATTCTTTATGAAGATCGATTATATCTGGAAGCTGTAAAAAATTTCAAGAAATCAAAAAAAATATTTAGTGATGTTGCTAAGGAAAGAGTTATTCTTGTGGATTATGCGCTTAGTATAGTTTACGTAGAAATGGATTCACTTGAGCAGACTAAGGAAATTATATCTTTTTACGAAAATAAAGATAATGGTGGATTTTCCGATTACTTTACATTGATATCTGCTAAATTAGATAATAAATTAGGTGATTACACAAGCTCATTTCAGAAAACTAAAAAATTATTAGAAAAAATTGAATCTGATGAATTTACGGATAAATATTCTACTTACAAACTTGCGGCTTTAAACCAATTAGCATTAGGCAATATAGGCAAGAGCAAAATATATATTCAGCAATTTTTAGAACAGAACGAAGTTTTAGATGTGGAAGTCCAGGAAATGAATTTGCGCTATGAAATCCTGAGTAAAATCGGTTTACAATCCTATCTTCAATTCAGTAGTATATTAGATACCATTAATCATGAGAGTCAGGTTGAGATAGCCAAATCAGTGATACAAAAAAATAATGAAATCAGAGAATTTAAAGAAAAAGCTCAATTAGAGCTGCTTCAAACCGCAAACGACAATCATAAAACTGAAATAAAGCTAAAGAAAAAACAATTAGCGATTTCTCTGTTTTTTTTAATCCTCACTTTAGGTATGTTGTATTTCATATATACCCAATTTAGGAAGGTTAACAAGTTATCAAAAAGTCTGAATTTACAAAAATCCCAAATCCAGCTACTAAACCGTGAACTCAACCATCGTGTGAAGAACAATCTTGCGTTTATGACATCGCTGCTTGAGATGCAAGGCAGACGCACTGACAATACCGAAACTCGGCAACTTCTCCGCGAAAGCGAAACCCGGCTCAAAACTCTCGCACTTGTCCATGCCAATCTTTTCAAAAACGAGAAGGATACACACATCAACCTGAGCAGCTATCTCACAGAGCTGGTGTCTCATCTTGAATCCATATTTGCCATACCAGGCAAGAACTTAGATGTGAACACGCAACTTACAGACTTCAATATCAATGCTGAAGATGCCATGAGATTAGGCCTCATCGTCAATGAACTTGTAACCAATAGTATCAAGCACGCTTTTGATGAAGTGGAAAACCCGAGCATCACGATACAGACTTATGTCAATGACGAAGGCAAATTGGTGCTGGACTACAAGGATAATGGACCAGGTATTTCGACTACTGTCACATCGGCTGCATCATCAACAGGGTCATTGGGTACAAAACTTATATCCCTGCTCAAAGCGCAGTTGGGCGATAGGTATGTTATTATGGTTTAATTGGGAGTTGAGAATTGAGAGTTAAAAATTGAAAATGTTGGTAGCTGTTAGCTAATGGCTGTTAGAATTTTCACTTTTTAAAATACACAAAATATTCAATCATAATTGAACGTTTTGTATTTTTGCGGTTGTAATTCATGTATGTGGAAGAAATATTGTTTACGCAATTCTATTGTGGGTTTTAATCTATCAATTGATATTTCTAAATTGATGGAAAATGTAGTTTTCATGCACCTTAAAAGGTTGAACTACAATGTTTATGTTGGAAAAGACGATGACAGAGAAATAGATTTTATAGCAGATAGAGACAATGAAAAAATATATGTACAAGTATGTTATCTCTTGAATGATGAAAAAACCCAAAAACGAGAATTTGGGAATCTGTTAAAAATAAAAGATAACTATCCCAAGTTCGTAATATCTATGGATACAATCACTTCCATAAACAGCTATAAAGGTATAAAACACTTACATTTATGGGCGTTTTTATTAAAAGAACAATAGTAAGTTAATCCAATTATAGCAAGCTTTAGCAAAACATAGCTTAAAACAATGGATGATTGCCGAAAAGTCGGGAGAGCCATTAAAAATAAATATCTTACTATTTTGATGAAGAAATGGAATAACAAAACAATAAATAATAAATAGAATGGAACAAATTAAAAAAACACTCTACATCGACATGGACAATGTCATTGTCGATTTCCCATCGGGAATTGCAAAATTATCCGAAGAAACCCAAAAAATTACGAAGGAGACTTGGACGAAGTACCCGGTATTTTCGCTTTGATGGAACCCATGCCTGGAGCCATAGAAGCCGTCAAATTATTGGCTGAAAAATTTGACGTATATGTTTTTGTCCACCGCTCCGTGGCTCAATCCATCAGCATGGATACACAAGTTGGAATGGATACAAAAATATTTTGGGAAAGAAAAAGATAGTCCTTTGTTCAAGCGATTGATTATGTCCCACCACAAAAATCTCAATAAAGGCAATTACCTTATAGATGACCGTACCCAAAACGGAGCAAGCGAATTTGAAGGCGAACATATCCATTTTTTGACAGAAAAATTTCCCGATTGGTATGCGGTGTTGGCGAATTTGAAAGATAAATAGATGGGTTTTGCTTTTTACTTTTATTGGTATAAAATATAGCAAAATCAGTAATAAACAAGATGAATAATCGAATTTTTATAAGTAGTAAAATTGCATTTCAGTAAATACTATTTTTTAACGTAAATAGATTTTTTTTTACAATTATGGAATCCAATTCCAAAATTGTAAATTTGTGCCATGATTACAAAACAAGCGAAGATGAAGTTTACGATGATTTTATAGCACGTATCGCACAAAATCCACTTGCCGTAAAAGTCAAACTCAATGATTTACGTGACAATTTGGACATCACACGCTTAGAGCAGATTACAGATAAGGATGTTAAACGATTGAATAAATATTTGAGGGCGTATAAAACATTGATGGAGTTATAATCGTCGAACCCTTCTTTTGTAGAGGAATTCATTTCGACTTTGCAGTTTATGGATAAAATGTTAGGATAAAGCGTTTTTTTATTTCAACTTATCTATCACTTTGATCTGTTATAATTGTATTTATCATGTCTTTATGTATAGATAAATACAATTATAAATTTGTATATTTGTATTTATCGTGTATCTTTGTGCCGATAAATACAAATATACAAATGATTGGCAGAAAAACACAGGAGGGTTTAATGAAAGGGTTTCTTACCTATGAAAAATCCGTTTTTTTCGCTGTAACAGGCAGACGAAGAGTTGGGAAAACCTACATGATAGATGCAGTATATGGAAATCACTTATGTCTGAGAGTAACAGGGATACAAGACGCAAATACACAAACTCAAATCAATAATTTTACTCAAAAAGTTGCAGAATATTCGGGTTTACCCATTGTGACAATGCCAAAAAATTGGCAAGAAGTTTTTATGCTGTTAAAAACATATCTAAAGACCTTGCCTAAAAATAAGAAGCAGGTCATTTTTATTGACGAATTGCCATGGATATCTACAAAGCGTTCAGGATTTGTGCAATTGTTGGCACATTTATGGAACGACTATTTATCAAAAGAAAAACACTTTATTCTGGTAGTTTGTGGTTCGGCAACATCCTGGATAGCCCGAAAAATCGTGAATGATAAAGGTGGTTTTCACAACCGATTAGACCAGACCATTAAGTTGAATCCCTTTACATTAAAGGAAACCAAAGCATTTTTAGAAAGTAAAAAAATCCAACTGACCGACCAAGCTATTGCCGAATTGTATATGGTTACGGGCGGCATTCCCTATTACTTAGATCAAGTGAAGAGAGGCGAATCCGTCAATCAAACCATTGCCCGGCTTTGCTTTGATGAAAACGGTATTTTACTCAACGAATATGATAATCTGTATAAAGCTTTGTTTGAAAATGCACAAAACCACGAAGCGATTGTAGCGGCATTGGCAACATCTCAAAGTGGACTTACAAGAAAACAAATCATAGCCAAATCTAAAGTGCAGGCAGGTGGTCCTTATGCCAGATCAATGGACGATTTGCTGATTTCCGGATTTGTAGAGGAAGTAGCACCTTACGGTAAATCTAAAAGAGGTTCTTTGTACAGATTATTGGACGAATATTCGATTTTTTATCACAAATTCATCATCAGGAACAAGAAAAAAGGAGCAGAAATTTGGTCCACTTTGCACCAATCCCAACAGTATAAGATATGGACAGGATATGCTTTTGAAAATTTGTGCCGGCGACACGTTATGGAAATAAAAATGGCTTTGGGCATTTCTGGAATTTATACGGCGTCTTATTCATTTAGCAACAAAGTAGAGGAAGCTTCCAAAAGTGGTTTTCAAATTGATTTAATCATCGACAGAAAAGACAACTGTATCAATTTGTGTGAATGTAAATTTTACAACTCCGAATTCACGATTACAAAAGATTATGCCACAAAACTTAGAAATAGAAAACAAGCTTTTATAGATAGCACAAAAACTAAGAAAACTGTATTCAATACATTGATTACCAATTACGGATCGATTAAGAATGAACATTATCTTGATGTGATAGATGTGGATTTAACCATAAGCGATTTGATGAGATAAGTACAAATATGGTTTTCTATAATTGTATTTATCGTGTCTTTTTGTATAGATAAATACAATTATAACTACTTCTCCTTGACAAAACGCATTTCAGGTCTTATCACCATGATACCCGATTGAGATTTGTGTTTAGCTAAGTAGCTTGCCAAAGGCTCTTGGGATATCATGACAAAACCATGCTCCGATGACGCATGTAATAGGTGCAGTTGATTTTGTTGCCATATCGCAAATCCGGTGTGAACGATGTCCAAACCGCTGATATATGTCGTGATAGCAATGATGTCGCCATTTTGGATTTTTGACGCCGTAGTTTGAACTTTGTTTTTGGGTATGTAGTACATTGGTGTGTTTTGTAGTGATTTTTCCGCACCGACGATCATGTTGTAAGCTGTGGTGTCGGACATATTTGGGTATTTGTCATGGTTTTTGGTCATGTAGTTTATCTTTTTATTGTATGGAATACCACCTATGGATTTCGTAATGTTAATGCCATTGCCAATCTGAACAAACTGTTTTATCCATTCAGTAAAGTAGTGCAATCTGGATCCGTAGCCGATGATGGTACCATTTCGATATCTGAGTTTTATCAAACAATCATCGAAAGTTAATGGCTTTTCATTTTCCTGTTGGATGTCAACAATTGATTTTGCAAGCACATATTCGACGTAAGTCACACAATCAAATCGGTCTTGATGCCAAGTTAGCTTTTCATGGATTTGCTTATCAAGTGTCCCAGCTTCGTAAGGAACTCCAAGCAATTCAAGGGCATTTTTTATAACGTCTTGTTGCAATGTATTGCCATGAGTAGTTTGACCTATCGCTCGTAAATTTATGAATAAGCATAGCAGGATTAACAAACAAACTGAGATGGCGTGTTTGTATTTGAATGGTATATTAGATAGGTTTTCCAATGGAATGACGATTTGATTTTTTGATATAATTTTGAATATAAACGATCATTTACACCAATAAGTAGCCGTAAATATGGTGAAATTTGAAAAAATTATAAAATCATGACGAAACACTATTTGAATCTGCAAGATAAACATTACTTTTATCATTGATTGGAGAATGCATGAAAAGTCGAGTGTATAAGATGTTCATGATTACTCAAATAAAGATGATTCATAATAATAATGATTAATATTGCTATGGTACATTCAAGAATAATAGGTCACTATAAGGGTCGAGAAGTAGGGCCAACGGTTATCGTTACAGCTGCAATGCACGGTAATGAAGGTGCAGGTGTACGTGCTTTGGATATGCTTTTTAAAATGTTGGAAATGGAGCATGAACAGAACCCAGATTTTGTGCTAAAAGGGAATATATTGGGTTTGATTGGCAATATGCAGGCTTACCATGCCGGGAAGCGATATATCGCAGAAGATATCAATAGGATGTGGGAAGTATCCAATATCGAGGATATACTACAGCATGATCCTTTACAGCTTGTAGATGAAGCAAAAGAAATATACGAAATACTTGAAACGATAAATCGACATTTAGAAACTTCCAATGCATCAAAGTTGTATCTGCTGGATCTACATACGACCTCGTCGGATGGAATCTTTTGTATAGAAGGTGGTACTGATGAAAGTAGAGATATAGGATTGAAAATTCAAGCTCCGTTAGTTACTGGATTGTTGGAAGGATTGTCGGGAACGACATTGCATTATTTTGATAATGAATATTTGGGCATACCGTCCGTTACCATGGCATTCGAAGGTGGACATCATGATGATACGCTTTCGGTCAATAGATGTATGGCAGCTGTCATACAGTTTCTCCGGGCTACAACGATCATAGGAGAGAAGGATTTGTTGGGTACTTACGACTACATTCTCAATTTTTACAACAAGGAAATGCCTGTCATGGTCAAAGTGAAATATCGTCATCATGTGGAGGATGCAACACAGTGGATCATGGAACCGGGATTTAAGAATTTTGATACGATCTTTCAAGGTCAATTGTTGGCTACATATAAAGATGTAGAGATTTTTGCTCCTATGAGTGGATATATACTGATGCCTTTGTACCAAAACCTTGGTCATGACGGTTTTTTTATATGTGCTGAATAGCGGCAATAAATTTTTTTGTTACCAATTTAGGGTAATTTTTCGAAGATTGACTTTAGAAAGAATCTTAATTTATGAAAAAGCATAATACGAAAAATGTTGATAGCTTGATGACAATATGTTGGATAATTTGATGACATGAAATTGACCGTATAATCAGGTGTGATTTTTAGGCTAATTTTCATATTATCAAAAAATGTTATGGTATCGTTTTTGGCATATAGATAATAGACGAACAAAAAATGATAACGTTATACTAAAGTGGTTTAAATGTCAATTTAGTATATTTTAAAAACCAAAACCAAACTCATATATCATGTTTTACAAAAAAGACGAGAGTCTTTTCAAGGATCAGCGTTTTGTATATGCTTTTATGTTGCTGGCCGTCATGCTGGTTATAATGATAGTCAATTACATGCAAGTTTACACAACAAACCTGATATGAAAAGCAAGCCCGGGAATAAGTTCCGGGCTTTTTTATTTTGAAAGTTGGTTTTTTAAACCATTAAGATACACTAAGTTTTTCGCTAAGAAACGCTAAGAATTACACTTGTTGACCATGATTTGCTTTGTGGACTTAGTGTGAATCTATGTGTTCTAAGTGGTAAAGCCTTTTTTGAGCCACTAAGATACACTAAGTTTTTCACTAAGAAGCACTAAGAATTACGCCTTTACACGC
Source organism: uncultured Aureispira sp. (assembly GCA_964399855.1). GTDB lineage: Bacteria > Bacteroidota > Bacteroidia > Chitinophagales > Saprospiraceae > OLB9. Next base: position 7,951 of record CAYNSF010000047.1, read on the forward strand.
ATTCACCCTGTGTGATAGTAAACATCCAACAGGGTAAACATTTAAACCCAAGTAGTCTTATCTACTAAACCACAATTCAGGATTGAGCTTGGTCTTATCCTGCCACAATTCAAAGTGGAGTTCCGCCTGTCCACTTTCATCGGGTCTGATGAGACCTATACTTTGACCACGTTTGATTATTGCTCCCTTTTCAATGCTAACTTCATCCAATTTTGAATATACGGTATAGTAATTACCATGTTTGATGATGACCATGTTTTTAAATCCTGGGATATAGGTTACGCCAACGATTTCGCCGTCATAAACGCATTGAACTCCGGTGCTTGCCGGCACTGAAAAATCCACGCCATTGTTGGAAACTTCAACATTTTTAATCGTTGGATGAGGATGTGTTCCAAATCGCCCAGTAATTTTTCCTTTTGTTACCGGCCAACTAAGAGCGCCTTTGTTTTTAGCAAAGCCGGAGTTGTCTATTTCTTTCTTTTTGGTACCGGCAGCGCCTGATGCCCTTTCCTTTTCTTTAGCTTTTGCAAGTTCGGCAATGATGATTTTTTCTATCGCAGTATTGAGCCGTTCACGTTCCTTTTCTCGTTTGGCAAGGCTGGCTTTCAAATTTTGTTCGTCCTGAGATAGTTTTTTTACAAGTGCATCTTTTTCCTTTTGTTCTTTTTCGATTAGAGCTACGTTAGTTGATGATTCGTTGAGAGTGACTTGTGTTTGCTCCTTAACTTTGGCTATTTCTATATTTTTCTCTTCGATTTCTGCTGATGTTTTGTGTATCTCATTGAGTTTATTTTCTGTATATCGGTCAAATTGCCTGATATATTGCCAGCGGATTATGAGATTATTTAGATTATCCGAAGATAAAAGGTACGACCATTTGGAATTGGCCATTTTTTTCAAATAACTAGCCTGAAGCAGCTGTTTGTACTGTTTGGTTAGGATGTGATGTTTTTGTTCTAACACCACGAGACGGTTTTGGTTGTTTTGGATATGTTCCTCATTCAACTTGACTTCGTCCTGAAGATTTTGTATAAGTTTTTTACGACTACTGACTTGTTCTTCCAACGCTCTGAGTTGTCCGATACTTTCTTTTTTAGATTTCTCGGTACTCTCCAATTGTTTGGATGTTTTTTCTATATCCTTGATGATTTGTAGGCGCTGTTTTTCCAATTGCTCCTTGGTTTGTGCTGTCAGCATTACCGGCAACATTAGCAAGATCAAGATGATATGTATCCAATGTTTAGTGAATGCGTTCATAGTTATTGGGTATCTTAAAATTAATGTCAAACGGCTTATTGATTTCAATATTTGATATTTTCAACTCTAAAGTGGCATCGCCATTGCTGTTGTAAGGTACTGTAAAACGCCGAAAATAAGCCGTATTTCCAACGCCAGGTACATACTTGTAGTCATCATATAGTATGACGGCTGTGCGATTGGCTTTGTCAGTAATGGTCATTTTACTTAACTCTAATTTGTTCGATACATCATACTTTATGACCAAGTCATCAACATGACTGCTCACGATGTAGTTGTTGCCCTCCTTAGTGATGTTAGTGGCATTGGTATCGGGTAAGATGATATTACCAGTCAATAGCTGTTGTAGGTCTTCGAGATTGAAGCTGAAAGCCAGTATTTTTTTGATATCATCAATATGACCTGTTTCATAAGCAGCGTCAAAACGGTAGAGCATCGTGTAATCCTCCCTATCAGCATAGATGCGAGCTGCTTCGATACCAAATTTTTTCAAAGAAATCAGCACCGAACTATCTTTAATCATTTTTGCGTGGATACTACCTGATATCTTATCATCGGGTGAGTCAATGTAGGCACTCATTTTTGCATCATACCATCGAAAATCGATATTTCTTTCGAGCAGTGATTGGATGATTTCCGCTTTACTTCGTTCGGCTGTCGATTCAATTATTTTCTTAGATTTACAACCTGCAACTACGAAAATGAATGTACAAAGAAATAGTATATGCTTCATTTACGGGTTTTTCAAAGTTTTTAATTTTGCCTGAATACGGGCATCGTTGCCGCCTGTTTGCAGTGCTTTTTGCCAGTGTGCAGCAGCGTCCTTGGGTTGATTATTAGCTAATGCAATATCTCCGTTCAATTCCCAGGCATCGCCATTTTGCTGTTGGCTGACGGTCAATGCTTTTTGGATGTGTTCTGCGGCTTTATTTAGATTTTTTTGCTTGAATTCGGCTTCGGCACGGATGAGCCAAACACGGCTTTCTATGTCTGGATTGCCCGCAGATATCAGTAAAGCGTCCTCTAAAAGTGAGGCTGCTTTCTTGTAATTGCCTTTTTCCTGTGCTGCTTTCGCCGCAAAACAATACGATAATGGCTGATTTGGATAATAATCTATGGCATCATTGGCTACTTTATCCAATTTATCGAAATCTGCCGTATGATTTAAGCAAAACATCAATTGTTCCCATACGGCATATATATTTTTGTTGAGGTCGAGCGTGCGTTCATACTGTCGAGAGGCAGCGATGATATTACCGCTATTTTTCAGTACATCGGCGTAAAATGCGTGTGCTTTAGCTTCGTTGGGATGTATCAGAGTTAGTTGATCTCCTACATCTATCAGTTGTTTGTTAAGGATGCTATCTTGCGTCATTGCTTGTTGCTCTAAAAAGGGTAGAGCAGCCGAGATTTTTGCATCGATAGGTATGTCAGGGTTTTTTACTAATGGGAGTAATGTTACAACTTTGTCGCTTTCGGATATGGTCTGATTGGATATCAAAATCAAGCCCAATTTTGCATCAGCATCATTTGGATCGATATCAAGTATTTTTTTGAAATAGGGTTCTGCTTCCCCTATGCGTTGCTCTGAACGAAGTATTTCCACTATACGTTTAAGGTATGAAGTATTTCCTGGCGATTTTTCGGATAGACTTTTAAGGGTTAGAATAGCTTCATCTGGGTTATTGTCCAAAATCAATATTTCCACCTTTTGCATCGTAATATCCGTGGCTTTACCCATATTTGCTTCCATAAGCTGTATGGTTGTTAGAGCATCTTTATATTGGTTGTTCTTCTTTTGAATATCCAATAATTGCCGGTAAAAATGCACATTATTAGGGTGTCGGCTGATGAGTTGATTCAGTGATGAAATAGCTTCGGAGCTTCTATTCTGCGAAAGCAAATATCCTACCTCAAACATGCTAAAAGTGGTATTGTCGGGCTGGAGTTTGATAGCGTTTCTTATACTCGATTCGGTATTATTCCAATCATTTTTGTCAAAATAAAGCTTAGCCAATTCAAAATATACCGTTCCGTTTTCCGGATTGGCACGGCGTATGGTGTCTAATAATTGAATGGCATTGTCCGTCTTTCCAGATATCTCAAGGAGTTTAGCCTTAACGAACTGATCTTCGATTTTTATCTCACGCTCCGTCTTTCGATTGTCTTTTTCTTGACCCAAAACCATGGATATACAAAGACAATACAGAGCAGATAACGCCAGAAAACGTTTGAATATGAATTTCATCACTAAGAATATGTATGGACAATAAACCAATAACGTGGTTTTATGGTTTAAAGGTACATCGGATATCGACTAATTTTATATTGTTGTGGATATAATTTGGGTAATACAGTTATGGTCGATTATCGAATAATGTATCGACAACCTACTGCACCGATTAAGTAAAAGTATCCATTTTCATCATACAATGGTTTTACTTCCAAATCGAATGAAAAATTTTTCAAACTTTCGAAAGGTCGAATGGCAATTCCGATAGGGACAACGACTGCATATATTTCATTGACAAAAAAGCCTATCCCAGTATAAACCTCGTGTTTTGGTTTACGGATAAAATTATAATGCATCGTAATCTCAGGTGTGAATTCATATAATTCGAATCCCGGATAAAATTTAGCATCTGCCCAAAATTTATCATTGATATTGTATCCCAAAGCGAATTTCAGATGACTGGCGTCTGTATAAAGTCCACCTGAGAATTGGGCATGTACATTAGCAGCAAAGCTAAGGCATACTAAAAAGAAAAAGGATTTGATAATGTTGCGCATAGATATAAAACTTTGTACAAAGATATAACTTCATTGTTATAGAACAAAGGATGGAGCAAAAAAATAGGTTTTACTTCATATTCAGACTATTTTTCAATACAAATCCCGAAGCAAAACTTCTTTTTTCAATATTTCTTGACCTCTTTGAATGGTAAATTTTACTTTTTTTCCTGATTTGTTGCTTAAAAGTGTGTTGATCTTTTTGAGTGCATACCATTTGTAGGAATATCCGTTGATTTTTAGAATGATGTCATTTTCTCGGATATCTGCTTCACTCGCTGGAGAGTTAGGAAGTACATCTTTGATGTAATATTGGTTGAGCGCATTGCCATAAGCATAAATGGTAAGACCGCTCTTATCATACTTGAAAGGGCGATGATATTGACTATTAGGTTTTAGGTAAAGTTTTTTATGTGGATAATCTATCACAACATCAAATCTTTCTAAAATCAGATTGCCAATAAGACCATATCTCACGATTTTCTCGTTTTTTAGAGCAGAAGCATTTAACCATTGAAAGCTGCTGACCATTTGATCAAAATTGAAATTCCCGAATTGAAACCCATGTACTTTGCCAACATATCCAGTTATTTCTCCACTCAATCCCTTGCCCAAAACGCCTCGCTTCCAGTTGTCGTTTTGAAAAATAGTAGTATCGGAATTGTAGTGAAATATAGCCGCAACACCTGCACCGCTGTCAAGTAGCATTTTAGCGATTGAGGTAGTACCTGGAGTAAAGGAGACTTCGCATTCGAGATATGGTTTTCTATCAATGACCTCTATATCGAATTGCTGGTATTTACTGTATTTTGAAGGTCTGAATACGCTTGGATCTATAAGTGTAATGACCATTTTGTTGTAATCAATGTTGACGATCTTCTCGTGAAAGTAATTAGTGCCAATAATGCCACCTATAGGAATGCCTAAAAATTCGTCAATGTAATAAAAGTTGTCATTAAGCACGATCATAGAATTGGCTTGAATAGGTAAATTGGCAATACGGAGATATACTTCTGTACATATATTTGCGATTACTTCCTGATTTAGGTTGGCACCGATCAATCTAACTTTTTTATCACAAGGTAATTGAAATATCTGAGCGATATTTTTGTCAAATAATACCGAATTTTCCGCACCGGTATCAAATATAAATTTCATGGGCAATATACCTTGGAAATGCGCATCAACGACGATAAAACCATTGATATATTCAAAGGGTATTTTATTAAAGCCTTTTTGATGAGGAGGAAGATTTGTTGGTATTTGAGCATGCAATACCGTGAATTGCAATAATAGCGTGCCTAATATGATCAAACGGATAAAGGTAAATCCACTAACATTCGTATTGAAGTACTGGAACATAAGGCGACTAAATTATATTGTCAAAGCAAAGTTAAAGCAATATATGACATAGTGCTTACTGTTTTGTCTATTTTTCTTGTAAATGATAATGGTTTTGCTCGGCAATTTTCATCTTTTTTATGTACAGAATGTGTTATTTTTTACTGAAAAATGGGTTTATTGTGGCTGATTTTGATAGAATTTGAAATAAATCGAGGCGGGAATAGATTTTTTTATTGAAATTTATTTTTAATATCTATAAAAAGTATATCTTTGCGGCTCTTTTAGAAATAACGCTAAGATAATTTAGTCATGACATCAATAGAAATTCAAGGAAATAAGAGAACCGAATTAGGAAAAAAAGGTTCTAAATTAGATAGAAAAGCTGGAAATATACCAGCAGTATTATACGGTGGTAAAGATGTGGTTCACTTCACAGTAACACCTGCAGGAATCAAGAAATTGATCTATACAGCAGATTTTAAAATTGCCAATTTAGATATAGACGGTCAAAAGCAGAGAGCGATTTTAAAATCATTCCAGCAAAATCCAGTAACAGATGAGATTACGCATATTGACTTTTTAAGAATCATTGACGGAACACCGATAAAAGTGGAATTGCCTTTGAGATTTAAAGGTTCATCTCCGGGTGTGAAAGTAGGTGGTAAGTTGTTGCAACAAGTACGAAAAATTAAGGTTAAAACATTACCTGAAAAACTTGTTGACGAGCTCAAAGCGGACATCTCTAAGCTTGACCTTGGACAGTCTTTGAGAATGAAAGATGTAATCTTACCTGAAGGTATAGAAATATTAGGTAATCCTGCAACACCAGTTGCACTTATCGAAATACCAAGAGCATTGAAAGCAGCAGCAGCAGCAGCAGCAAAAGTAGAACAGAAAGCTAAGAAGAAGTAAGTATAACTTCTGTAAAGAATATTTAGGAAGGTGCGACTTGAACAGGTTTTGCACCTTTTTTTGTTTTGTAAGGTTCTCAAACCAAAGATTCAAAGCCTTAGTGAATAAATGTGAGTTGAGTTAGTTGAAAAATACTTTACCACTAAGAACACTTAGAAAAACACTAAGAATCACTAAGCCAAATTTTAGTGAGTTTAGTTAGTTGAAAAAAATGTTTTTCCTCTTAGGAAGACACTAAGAAATGTAAATTACTATTATCGAAATCACATCCAATCAACTTTTCCAATCCGGTACTTCTTCAAAAAAAACATAACGCTTTGCTTCATAATCCATTTGTGCTATATACATTTGTGAGCCATTGGTAACAAGCAAATAAGGCGCTTGTAAAACGTATTGATAAGAAGCCAATTGGTCAAAAACAGCTTGATCGATTTTTGTCTGTGGAGATTTACATTCGACTAAGATAAGCGGCCGGATAGTGGTATCATAAACTACAATATCAAATCTTCGCTTCAAGCCCTGTATGGAAATGGCCTTTTCGACCTGAATAGCATTGCGGTTAAAACCCTCATTTTCAATCAACCATTGTATGCAAAGCTGCCTGACCATTTCTTCAGGTTGCAATACGATATATTTTTTCCGGATAATATCGAAAATGTAAGCATTATCGCCTTGATTTTTGATTTTAAGTCGATCCGAATAAAGTAAAAGGTTTACATCAATATTATGATTGATTAAACTCAATGGTAATTTGATTTTTAGTTGATTGCTTATATGTTTGTTGGTCGATAGCAATGGTTTCTATCATCTTGTCAATTTCATGTTCATAGCTAAAGAGCAAAGAGGTGTCTATATCGATAACCCGAAATCCCGTACTTTTTATAGTGTTGAGTATTTCATTTTGCCAGAGTAAGTTATCGGTAGCTTCTGGATTGAAAAATCCGTCTTCGATGATACAGTATATTGTATGCTCGGCTTCTAACAATGCTCCTGATATAGCTCGCTCAACTGTTGGCTCATAGTTGATTTTTTTGATGCCATGTCGATAAAGTGTATTCGTTATTTTTACATTGACATAGGGCGAAGCATAAGAAATAATACAGGCGTTATGGATAAGATACGTTTCCGGTACGTTTGGCAATGTAAGTAGCTGCTGTACTACAGTTCTGAATAATGGTAATCGATCTGTTATTTTTATTTGTCTGAAATCCTGAACGGTCGAAGTTAATTGCAATGTAAAGTCGGGATTGTCAACATGATTTTTTTCGCTCCAATAGTAAGTAATGCATTTAAATAATTGCATGATATCTAAGTTGGAATCTTTGTGGTCGAGTACGATTAGGTTTCTATTGTCAGAATGATTTATCTTGGAAAGTTGGTCATGGTCTGTGATGATTATCGGGTAAATTGTTTCTATTTGCTCAATATGCTTCGTTAATATGATTTGCCAAGTTTCATTGGTTAACGCATTGGACTCATTGGTCAATAACCTATATAAATCTTTATTAGACTTTTTGATTACCTTTAGATTGTTTTCATTTTGCTTCGATAGATAGTTGAGATATTCAGCTGTCTTTTGCTCTTCATGTTGCGTATATACATCATGAAGTTCGGCAGTATCATCCCGATTGATGCTAAATAAATGGAGATAATCCCGTGCGATTTGCTGATGTAGGTACAACCCACGAATCGTATCCGTCCACTTCTCGGCAGGTATATGTCTTAATGCTTGAAATATTTTTTGCTCCTGATCACTTTTTTGTTGATAGAAGTGTTTCCACTCCAAGTAGTACATACTATGTTCGGCTTCAGCCAATAGCAATTTTAATTTCTTGACTAATGCGATAATGATATCTGTCTGCTTGTCAAAACTCAGCGTATTGACTTCTATTTTTTTATGAAGAAATCCTGCTTCATTGATCGAAGCAGCCAGAGACTTTAGTGATGTATCTAAGTTTTTGAGTACAGGATCTATGTGATTGTGCAGGTTTACCGATTTTAGGTATTCTATGGTACGAATATCTAAGGAAGATAGACAACTATCCATGGCAGGAGCGACCTCGCTACATGACTGAATAAGTGTTATAATTATTTTATTAGGGATGTCTATCTGTATGTTTGATAGCTCTTTGACTGCTTCAAACATACTCCGTATATCTCTTAAGAGCTCTTTACCTATTTGGGTGTGTTTTTTCTGTTTATCAGACAAAAATCCGGGTAATATGGATTTGTTCAATTCATTCTGAACAGATATCCATTCGCTTACCTTTCTTTTGCTGGTTTCCGCTTGGTCTTTAAGTTTTTGAATGGACGAAACATGGTGTCGAGAATAATTATGCTCTAATTCCTTGCCGTAATTCAAATATTTTTTTTGGAGTTCCTCTCCTGTATTTACTAATTCGGATATTTGTTGAATGGTTTCTTTAAGCAGATTGTGTTCTGTTATATTCTTATTCAACTCCCTGTTTAGCAAAGAGTAATCTTTTACTTCAAACTCAGGATGATAATATGCACAAGCTTCGGATACTACTTCTAATAACTCGTTCAATGTTGCTTCATCTTTAGCGATATCGGTAGTGTCGAGCCAACGACTGATCAGGAGTACTTCGTCTTGTACATTTAGAGCGCAGAAAGCATCCACATTGTTTCGCCAGCTTTCAAGATTTTGTTCGGACTTATACTTCTTATGGAGTATTGAACTTAAAGTGTCTATTTTTTTTTTAAATAGCGTTTCAAATTCCTCAGTTAGAGTAAAATGGGTTTCGTCGCTATTCGTGGTATATGGTTCAAGTTTTCCGGGTATTTCAGACAGAGCAACCGATAAAGTAACCGGTTTTAGATTTAAGTCACTAAGTCTTTGTTCAAGTATTTGTCTGGAATTTGCATCAGGAACTACTACAAGCATTTTCCCACCAGTGAGAATCTTATTTCTGATTTGCATACTGATACAATCCAATGCACTCCTTGTATCATTGTAGTTTACATTGATTAAAGTATTATGGCTGTCCAGAATATTTTTTTGCTCTGGCGATGGAATGTATTGAGCCATTGTTATTTGCAAATTATACTTTTAAAAAACATCAAAGATAATAACTATAAACGATTTTATAAAATAATAGAAAAGAAAGCCTAAGAGCTTCCTTTTCTATCGTATTTCATTTATAAATAAAATATCTACACATTTGATATGTTTAAAAACATCTTTTCTGTGTGTCCCAAATATCAATTAACTATTCTTATCTAGCAAAAGCTGTCGCACGTTTTTCCCTGATAACCGTTACTTTTACTTGACCTGGATATTGCATTTCATCCTGGATTTTCTTAGAGATGATAAATGCTAAATCGTCAGCATATTGGTCAGTAACTTTTTCAGATTCGACGATGACTCTCAGTTCTCTACCTGCTTGTAGCGCGTATGCTTTCTGAACGCCCTCATAAGCCAAAGCTAATTCCTCAAGTTCTCCGATACGTTTCAAGTAACTTTCTAAGATCTCTCTTCGTGCACCTGGTCTCGCTCCGGAGATGGCATCACAAGCTTGTACGATTGGAGAGATGATATTGTTCATCTCTATCTCGTCGTGGTGCGCACCGACTGCATTCAAGATAACCGGATGTTCTTTGTGTTTTTCACAGATCTCCATTCCGAGCAATGCGTGTGATAATTCTGATTCATCTTCTGCCACTTTACCTATATCGTGGAGCAAGCCTGCTCTTTTGGCCATTTTGATTTGTTTAGGGTTAAGCCCTAATTCTGCGGCCATAGTAGCACATAAATTGGCTGTTTCTATGGAGTGCTTGAGAAGGTTTTGACCGTAAGATGAACGGAAACGCATTCTACCAACCATTTTCACAAGGTATGGTGCAAGTCCATGAATGTCTAAGTCTATGATGGTTCTCTCTCCGATTTCAACGATCTGCTCGTCAAGCTGCTTCTTAACTTTGGCTACCGTTTCTTCGATTTTCGCAGGGTGTATTCTTCCGTCAGCTACCAATTTTTTTAATGTCAATCTACAGATCTCCCTACGGATAGGGTCAAAACTGGAAATGACGATTGCTTCTGGTGTATCGTCAACCACGATTTCAGCGCCTGTCGCTGCTTCCAATGCACGTATATTTCTACCTTCACGACCGATAATTTGACCTTTGATCTCATCAGACTCAAGGTTGAAAACAGAAACTGTATTTTCAATCGTAAATTCAGCACTCATACGCTGTATCGTCTGTAATACTATCTTTTTGGCTTCTTTATTGGCATTGGAATGTGCAGTTGAAATAGCTTCCTTTTCGATGGCTAATGCTTCATTTTGCACTTTTCCTTTTACCGCTTCGAGCAACTGATCTTTTGCTTCCTGCTGCGAAAGCCTTGAAATGGTCTCTAACTCTTTGATAAAACGATCATTGGCAGAGTCGAGTTCTTCTTTCTTTTTAGAGACGATTTTGATCTGAAGCTCCAAGTTTTCACGGATAGTAGTCAGTTCTTGCTCTTTGGATTCGATGGATTCAAGCTCCGTCAATATGGCATCTTGCTTGATTTTTAATTCTTTTTCGAGAGATATCGCATTTAACTCTCGTTCTTTGATTTCTACTTTTTGCTCTGACTTCCATGTTTCAAATTCGGATTTGAGCCTCGCAAAATTGTCTCTTGCTTCCTGAATTTTTTTCTGTTTTACAGATTCATTTTGTTGTTCTGCTTTGGAAACCAATTTGTCGGCCTTAGCTTCGGCTTCCTGGATCTTTCTGCTTGCTGTCAATTCTGCTTCTTTAAGCGTGATGTCAGCTTTGTCATTGGCTTTGTTGATTCTGGACTTGAAGGCAGTTTGTATTAAAAAATAACCGGCTCCTCCACCCAAAACAACACCTAAAATAATTCCTATTATTGCACTCATATATTGATACTGATTAAAAAAAATGATAAAAAACCCTTAATGGGCATGATATTTACCAAGCATCGTATCAGTAATAATACTGTAAAAAAATGAAATCCGGACTAAAAGTCCGACAATAAATCGAGTATCGTTTTTACCTTTTGAGCAGATTCTTCCGAAACCTGCTTATTTTGGTTGTTTTTTAGATCATATATGTACGTCAATAGTGTCATGATTACATGGTCGAGCTTGTCTCTACCGGAATAAAGCTTTTGAAATTGGCTTATTTTTTCATTAATCTCAGACTCTATATTGAGCACAACGACTTTTTCTTCTTCTGTTACTTTCACAGGAAAAGTGCGGCCCGCAATGGTTATGTTTATAGTGTTCAATTCATTTGTTTCCATTTGTTGTGGTTTGAATGATTTGAATACAACGATCTAAATCTTCGATAATCTCGTCAAGTTGTGTTTTCAACCTACCGTTATTTTTATTATCAATTTCTTGACCAACGGATTGTGTGGTTGTATTGTCAGGCAATTCTTCCGAATGCTTGATTACAGTTTTTACTTGATTCGTATGCTCAGCATTTATATTGTTATTTTGTTTTTTGATCTGTTCAATCTCTACTTTTAGACGATTGATCTCTTCTTTTTGTGATTGATTTTCAGACTGTAGAATATGAAAAGACCCTAAAAGGTTTTTGACCTTTTCAGATAACTTTTCTAAATTTTCAGTCCAATTTTCCACCAAAGATATTTATTTTCTAATAAAAGCGTTTAATTTATTTTCAAATTGCTCGATAATCTGCTTCATGATATGATCTATTTCAATATCACTCAACGTTTTGTCCATATTTTCGAACAACAAAGAGATAGCAATGGATTTTTTATCTGCTCCAAGCTGATCTTTATTTTCATAAACATCAAAAAGCCCAATGTGTTTTAATAATTTTTTATTGGCTTGCCTTGCGATCTGCTCGATATCAGAAAATTTGACTTGTTTGTCAACGACCAATGCCAAGTCTCTACGTACATTTGGAAACTTACTGATTTCACGTACCAACACTTGATTTTTACCGATGATTTTTAGCAGATTTTCAATCAAGATCTCGCCATAATAGACGGATGATTTAATTCCAGATTTGGTACAAATATTTTTTTTGACAAGCCCAAATTCAGCTATGGTTAATGGTCCTTTGCTGATGACCATACCATATTGATACCTTTCATTTTGATGTATGGCTGTATATTGAACATCTGTAACATTTACCCTTGATAGCACGGAAAGTACGGCATGTTTGATGTCATAAAAAGATTTGTCAGTTTTGTAATCTCTCAACCAAGATTCTTCATGGAGTTTGCCTGTCTGGAAGATGGTCAACACTTCGTTTTCGATATAACCATTGGAAGCCTTTCGGTAGTATTTGCCCAATTCGTACAATGATAAATTGGTCTGTTGTCGGTTGAGATTGTAAACGACCGATTGCAACCCGCTTACCAACATATCCGGTCGCATGATGTCTAAATGCACATTGGAAGTATTGTTGATATATACAAATTCATTAGCATCAACTATATCAAGATCATTGTAAAACCGGGATTCGATGAGTGATAAACCCATTATTTCGTTATACCCATTCGAAGATAGATAATCAGCTATCAATTCTTTGATTTTTCGTTTATCTGGTTTCTGAGTATAAGAAATCGTACTTTTTATCTGTCCTGTTGTCGGTATATTGTTCAATCCATATATACGGATGATTTCTTCAATGAGGTCAATTTCTCTTGTGACATCAACTTTATTAGTCGGTACTTTAACCAATAAAGAATCATGATCATAAGGTTTGATTTCCATATCCATGGATGTCAGTATCGCTAATACGTCATCTTGGCTGACTTCGATACCAAGTACCGCATTCACATGCTTAAATTTGAGTCTGATCTCTGGATTGGGTATCGGTTTTGGATATACGTCCACAATACTATTGCTGATAGCACCACCTGCAAATTCTTTGATTAAAGCCGCTGCTCTTTTTATAGCCAATTCAGTGATATTAGGATCTGATCCTTTTTCATACGTCTTGGCAGCGTCGGTCTTTAGATTATGTTTGTTGCTGGTCTTGCGGATCATAGTCGGCGCAAAATAAGCACTCTCTAAAAATACATTTTGGGTGGTTTTTGTGATCCCACTGTTAAGTCCACCATAAACGCCGGCAATCGTCAAAGGATTGAGGTTGGCATCACAAATCATGAGGTCTTCCGCTAAGAGTTTGCGTTCCACATCATCTAAAGTCGTAAATGGTGTGCCTTCCGGCAAATGTGTAACTACGATTTTCTTATCAGTTATTTTGTCAGCATCAAAAGCATGTAATGGCTGACCCAATTCATGTAACACAAAATTTGTGATATCGACTATATTATTAACCGGTTTTACACCAATAGCTGACAATAATTTTTTGAGTTCGTCAGGTGATTCTTTCACTTCAATGCCAGTGATGGTGATACCGGTATAACGTGGACAAGCTTTAGTATCCTTTACGTCCACGTCGATATTCAGCGCAACTTTTTCTGTGACAAAATCAGAGATATCTGCATCACGTATATCGTCTGTATAACTTTCGTGTACACGCAAATAAGCTAAAATATCCCTTGCAACTCCCAAATGTGAGGTAGCATCAGAACGGTTGGGCGTTAGTCCAACTTCAAAAACATAATCATCTTCAATATTGTAATACGACGAGGCAGATGTACCAATGACTGCTTCATCAGGTAGGACGATGATCCCGGAATGGTCATGGCCTAATCCCAATTCATCTTGCGCACAAATCATACCTTGTGACTCTACACCACGGATTTTACCTTTTTTAATGGTAAATGAAGTGCCGTCTTCATTGTACAAAACAGTGCCGATAGTAGCCACGAGTACTTTTTGTCCTTGTGCTACATTGGGTGCACCACATACGATTTGCAACGGTTCTACAGACCCGATATTCACCTTTGTTACGGATAATCGATCCGCATCAGGATGTTTTTCGCAGTGGACGACTTCTCCGATGACGACACCTTTCAGTCCGCCTTTTATAGACTCAACACACTCTATTCCTTCTACTTCAAGACCGATTGTGGTCAGTATCTCAGCAATATTTTCCGGTGTATAAGACGCAATATTTAGATATTTTTTAAGCCAATTGAGCGAAACTTTCATACTACACTTTTTTCAATCATTCTATTGTCTCTGACAGTTTATACTTAATACAAACTGTTTTAGCTGTTATCAAAACGCAAAAGTATAAAAATTTATGCTTGCATTCATATTTTTTGGACAATTTGTATATAATCTCCAGCAATTCAGGGTGAGTATGATAAAAAAGGAAACGGAATGTGTATAAATTATTG
>CAYNSF010000048.1:0-22339 GCA_964399855.1 uncultured Aureispira sp.
CAAATAAATATTTCTATATCAATGCCTTATGGCTTAACTAAACGACATTGATTTAGCATTGTCCACTGTCCATTGTCAACTTTCCATTCTCCATTCTCAACTTTCATCTGCCCATTGTCCTCTGTCATCTGTCATCTGTACATTCTCATCTGTCCATTGCACATTGCCCATTGCCCATTGCCCATTGCCCATTGCCCATTGTCCATTAAAGAAAATACTATCCTCCTGGAGCTGAATGTTGGTATCTTTTGTATTGTTCTGCTGTGAAAATTCTTTTTAAGTGCGCTTGTCTTTCCATATTTAGCTCTCGTTTTTTGGTAGCTAACTCTTTAAGGCTTAATCCTTTTTGTTTTGTTAATTTTTCCATTCTTATTTCATAATCCAACAACGATGCTCTTAAATCCTTGTGTTGAGTATCATTTAGCTTGTACGCATCTTTCATGGCATCTGCTACATTGTGGGCTTTTTGCTTTGGAGTATGTTTCTTTTGCTCTTCTAATTTCACGTCTTTAGGCGCATTTTTTTGGGGTGCAGGACCAATCTGAGCTTGAAGGTTTATGCCCATAAAAACCATCATTAAAACAACTAAAAATCTCATTTTTATACTATATTTTAATTAACAAACATTAAACTAACCGATAAAAGAGCCTTATTGTTACAAAATAGCCACTCAAATTGCCATTTTCTAATTAATTTTTAATAATTATCTTTACTTTTGTTGCGTTATACTAAAGTAATTTTTGAATCTCACTTTGGTAACGTATCTCACATAAAATGTTTGAAAATTGAGTAAAATCGTCATTGTTGGTCCAGCACATCCACTAAGAGGCGGCATCGCTACATTCAACGAAAGAATGGCAAAGCAATGTAACGCTCAAGGTCATGAGGCGATCATTTATTCATTTTCATTACAATATCCAGGGATACTCTTTCCTGGAGCAACGCAATATTCCGACAGCCCTGCTCCCAATGATCTAAAAATCCATACCTGTATCAACTCTATCAATCCTTTGAATTGGATAAAAACAGGTCAAAAAATAAAAAACGAAAGACCCAATATCGTCATATTTCGATATTGGATACCATTTATGGCACCTTGTCTTGGTACGATAGCCCGCATTGTGGCGCAGGATAAAAGTATCAATATCATGGCTTTTATAGACAATGCACTACCACATGAAAAAAGATTTGGAGACAAAATACTAACACGATATTTTGTTAAACCTATGCAGTCTTTTATAGCCATGAGTGATAAGGTTGTTAGTGATTTAAAGACATTTACCAGAAAAAAAATACAGCTTGTCGCCCACCCTTTATATGATAATTTTGGTGAAAAAGAAGATAAATTGAAAGCCCGAAAACATCTTGATTTGCCAGAACAAGGAGATATATTGCTATTCTTTGGCTTCATCCGTAATTACAAAGGTCTTGACTTGCTTTTACAAGCATTAGAGTTTGCAGAAATGACAAATAAATGGCTATTGATAGCAGGAGAATATTACTCAGGCGAGCAAGAAATCAAGTCAATCATCAATAAATCATCTGTTAAAAATCAGATCATCGAGCATACCCATTTCATCAATAATGAAGATGTCAAATGGTATTTTAGCGCTGCTGATGTCGTCATTCAACCATACAGAAATGCAACACAAAGCGGAGTGACACCATTGGCATACCACTTTGAAGTACCGATGATTGTTACGGATGTCGGAGGGCTCAAAGAGCAAGTGCCACCCGGAATAGGCATCGTATGCAATCCAGAAGTGCAAGACATTGCCAATGCGATAACCGAAATGCAACATTTTGATAACGACCTATTTAAAGAAAAAATAAAAATCGAAAAGCAAAAATTAAGTTGGGAAACATTGGTTAATACCATTACATCATAAACTGTACAATAACCTTTTTCGTTTATATTCCATACGTCCATACAGAAGTACTTACCTATGCAAAACCAGATACAATCAATCATACAAGCATCCATTGATACTAAAAACAAAATACTGGCTGACAACCTGTTTGTCGAAAAAATAGAGCAATGTTGTTCGCACATCTTAGAGGCATTCAATAATGATAAAAAGCTGTTATTTTGTGGTAATGGTGGCAGTGCCGCAGATGCACAACATCTTGCAGCCGAATTTACAGGCAGATTCTATATCAACAGAAATGCTTTACCAGCTGAAGCATTGCATGTCAACTCATCCTATATGACCGCCGTAGCCAATGATTATGGATTTGACCACGTCTATTCGAGAATGATAACAGGTATAGGCAAACCTGGAGACATATTAATCGCCCTTTCTACAAGTGGCAACAGTCCAAATATCCTAAACGCCATAGCATCAGCCAAAGATAAAGGCATGATAGTCATAGGTTTTACAGGTGCATCAGGAGGTAAAATGAAGGAATTATGCCACGTACTCATCAATGTCCCATCCGCTGATACGCCACGTATCCAAGAAGCACATATCATGATTGGACATATAATATGTCAGATTGTGGAGGAGCGGTATTTTAATGATGGTGTTTAAGTTTGGTCTTGACAAGGCTAAGTCCTAAAATAAATCCAACCTCGCCTATAACGATATATCTCATCAAACCACCTTCCCATCACAACTACCAAACCCGATCCTGATATCTCCACGTTCACACCAGCCTCGCATAGCTACGGTGTCACCATCCATGATGAATTTGCGTTCTGATTGGTCTGGCATAAGAATCGGCTTTGTGCCTTTCCAAGTAAGTTCCAACATGGAGCCAAAAGAATCTGGTTGCGGACCACTAATCGTACCGGAGGCTAACATATCACCGACACGGACATTGCATCCATTGACGGTATGGTGTGCTAATTGCTGACACATATTCCAATACATGTATTTGAAGTTTGATTCAGAGATTTTCATGGCATTTCCTTTGTTGTCGTCCAATGTAACACTCAAATGAATATCATAGCTTTTAGCTCCTGAATACTTCAAATATGGCAGTACTTCCATTTCCTGCACCGGACCTTCTGTTCTGAATAGTTCAAGTGCCTCCAAAGTAACTATCCATGGAGAAACGGTAGAACCAAAATTTTTTGCTAAAAATGGACCTAAAGGGACATATTCCCAGCGTTGAATATCTCGAGCTGACCAGTCATTAAAGAGCATCAAGCCAAAAATATAGTCCTCTGCATCATCCACACTCACGCACTCGCCCATTTGTGTATCTTTACCGATGACAAAGGCCATTTCCAACTCAAAATCCAATTCGTTAGTCAACCCGAAAACTGGATTATCTTGATTGGCTGGTTTTGTTTGACCAGATGGACGCTTGATATCCGTACCAGAAACGACAATCGAAGAGGCACGACCGTGATAGCCAACAGGAAGATGTAGCCAATTGGGTAATAGTGCATTTGCTGGATCTCTAAACATCATTCCAACATTGGTAGCGTGTTCTCTACTGCTATAGAAATCGGTATAGTCCCCAATATCGATCGGAAGTTGCATCTCCACTTCGTTGACATCAATGAATATGCCTGAATCTCGCAAATCTTCATTGTCCAATACACCACCTTCTGACAAAGCTTCTTGCATCCTTAGTCTAATAGGAGTTGTAATCTTTTTACCTAATCGGATGAAATCATTAATCGTTGCTTTATTAAATATACCATCGGGTAAGCTTATACCATCAAAAACATGATTGCGTTGACACAAATCGAGGTCAACAATCTTGTCGCCTATCCTCGTACACGCTACGACCCTATCTCCATGCCTAAAAACACCAAAAGGAATATTATAAATCGTAAAATCACTATTTGCAGGTATGCTTATAAAACTTTTCATTATCGGACTAATTGAAATATTAAGATTGTAATTACTACTATTGAATGATAATCTGTTTACTGATCGTCTTTTTGTCTTTCATGGTTATAGAAAAAAGATATATACCAGGTTGTAAATTACTTATATCGATATTATTACCATCGGTCCATAGAGATTGAACTTTTTGACCCTGACTATTAACAACATCCAAACTAAATGTAGATGTCAACCCTGATATATCAATACTTTTCGAAGCTGGATTGGGATAAAAAACAATACTTTTATCTTGTAAGTCCGTTGTACTAACCGTATTAAACCACACTTCACCTTTCTTATTGCCGTAGATATATTCTACCAATTCGGGCATATCTATAAAAGGGTTTCGATTGAATTGCCACGACTGCACAACATTATTCCTATTAACTTCGAAATCATCAGGACGATCCGTTCTATGCCATTCGAGTAGTGTTGTTTGGTCTCCAAATTTTCCAGGTTGGTTTTCTGGGTAGCCATCTACGACTTCAAGTCCGTTATATCTGACTGCCATATAAAAAATACTTCGAGCCACATCGCCCCTAAAGCTACCGGCTGTACCAGCAGGACCTACATATTGTCCATAAAACTGATTTCCACGCCTTGAATTTTCAGGACCATCTACAGCTCTTAAATGATGTGCGTCAGAATTTCCATGTCTCAATGAATCTGCATTAGTATTCCACCATATATCTACACCGTCAAATTCTCCATCACCTTCGATACTATTGAAACCACCACGTGATCGTGGCCATACATGTTCTCTATTCCATGCGCCAATATTCTCAGAAGTTAGCTGAAAGTCAATTTTTGATCTACCTTGCTCTGTATATAATAGCCAAACTTGATTAGAGTTTTCTGGATTTTGGTCAGCTTCTTTAAGTATATCCACGACATCATTATAAGTTTGAGCACGAACAACCGTTTCGTCAGAAATGATATCCTGTAAAGCTTGCTTTAATGCACTTCCACTCAATCCATCCAATCGATCATAATAACCCGGCTGTTGAGTACTTGTCACTTTTCCATACGTAGGATTTACAGGTGTGCCAAAATTTGAAACAACAAAATCGTTATCTAAAATACGCAATTTGATGTTATTATTTACAAGTAAATATGTTGTGGGCAATGGATCTACATATATCAGCATATCTTCATCTCCTTCTTCGTTCATATCCTCAACAATAATCACGGACGAGGTTATGGATCTTGTTCCTTTAAGGATACTCAATCTATTCGTAGCTATATAATCACTACCATTGAACTGACCATTGTCTAATGAATAGCTTATAACTAAATTATCATCCACTGGTGTTTCTGTTTCGAATGTTAGTAATATCGTATCGCCTTCTCTGTACGTCGCATTTTTATACAATATCCTCAAGCCATTCAAATCAATACCAGAACCATCATTGTTTTTTCTTGGTGTTGGTTTTGCTACAAAGAAACCTCCATTATTATCTCTTTGAATAGAATTTGTATTGTTGGCATTTCCTTCATTGAGTTGTTTAATATTCGGATTAAATGCTTTGAATACATCCAATAAAGTCGCCGCATCTGGATCATTTGTTCCGTAAATCATAACATCAATCAACGTATGATCGACGAATGCCGGAGTGCCAACAGGAAAATCATCCGATTTCATCTTGTAAATAGCTACACCATCAGCGCCGTTTTGAATGGTATTATCAGGAATAATGATACTTGGGAATGGCTGTACTCCTGCATTGCCTATGACGAAAAGACCATTGATATCCGTTGTATATCCTTCCAAACTCACGACCCAATAGCTCGCATTGTCTGCTCTGTCTGCACCATTAAAAAACACGACGATGTAATCATCTAATGCACTAAAAGGCGCTATGGATTTCAATTCGATAAATTCTTCTGTATCCAAGCCTGGTGTATCACTATCCAATTCATTAATCCATAATACCTGCTGACCATTAAGTAACAAGGTGGTAAATAAAAAAAACACTGGAAGCAATAACCTGAAGAACATAATCTAAATTTTAAAGAAACAAAAATAGGAAATAAGTATCAAACTACCTAAAATTTGAATAATTCTCTACAAATCTCGATGAATAACGTATTAAAAAAGGGAAATGACACTAAGTATCATTTCCCTTACTCTAATTTATTTATGAAAAATCAAAAATCTATTTTGCTTTTTTACCTGACATTTTTAAATCCGATGATAAGTCTGCCATGATTGGAGCAGATATAAATACAGAAGAATACGTACCCACAAGAATACCAATCAACAACGCAAATGCGAAACCTTTGATACTTGCTCCACCAAAAAGGAATAACATCAATACCACGATAATCGTCGTGAAAGCAGTCATTACCGTTCTTGATAATGTAGAGTTAATAGCATCATTGATGATTACATTCGACGGTTTAGCGATGTTCAAATTCAAATATTCCCTGATCCTGTCGAAGATAATCACGGTGTCATTGATAGAATATCCAATCACTGTAAGTAACGCAGCGATGAAGTTTTGGTCGATTTCAAGTGAGAAAGGAACGATACCTTTCAACAACGAGAATAAACCTAACATCATCAATGCATCATGTACCAATGATACGATAGCACCTACAGAATACTGCCACTTATCAAAACGAACTAAAATATATAGGAAGATACCCAAAATCGCCAGAATGCCCGCTATAAACGATGTCCTTTTCAAGTCATCTGCGATCGTTGCTCCTACTTGAGCAGAACTCACAATGTGTGAGTTTCCTGATTTTAAATCCGTATTTTTAAAATCTTCCAAAGACACATCAACACCAGTAAGTGTTTTAACGCCTTCATGAAGCTTTGCTAATACTTTATCGGAAGTACCTTGTACCGTTGCTTCTGTAATCATATACGAGGTAATAACGTTATACGTATTTTTGCCATCAACTTGTTTTACGATTGGAGATGCTTCAAATACAGTAGTCAAACCAGACCTGATTTTTTCAGCGTCCACATTGGCATTTTCGGCAAATTGAATATTGTATGAAAAACCACCATTGTAGTCAACACCCAAATCAAAACCTTTTGTAAAGATAGAAATTAACCCTACTAATGCTAATGATCCTGAAAGAATATATGCTTTCTTACGCATTCCGATCCAGTCAAAATTTACATTTTTGAATGCACCTTTTGAGAAATTTGTCCAGAATGGAAGGTCATTACCTTTACCTACCCACCAGTCCATAAGCAATCTTGAAACAAATATCGCTGTGAACATGGAACTCAAGATACCGATGATCAATACTACTGCGAATCCTTTTACTGGTCCAAGACCGAAATAAGCAAGAATAACCGCTGTCAATAATGTCGTCAAGTTACTATCTATGATTGCAGAATAGGAATGATGGAATCCATCGACAATGGACTGTTTTAATGTCTTTCCAATGGCGAGCTCTTCTTTTATCCTTTCATATATGATAACGTTGGCATCCACTGCCATACCTATTGTCAATACGATACCGGCAATTCCGGATAGTGTCAATACCGTTCCAAAACTTGACAATGTACCAAGTATAAAGAATACGTTCAATATCAAGGCAAGGATCGCTATCAATCCTGCTCCAGAGTAATATGCTAACACAGTAAGCACTAATAATAATGAACCTAAAGCCAAAGAATTTAAACTTTTACTGATGTTCTCTTTACCTAAAGATGGTCCAACATTATTTTTCTGAACGATTTTTGTTCTTGCTGGTAATTTACCCACTTCAAGGATACCCGCGAAGTCAGTTGCTTCATCAACTGTAAAGTTACCTGTAATAGATGACGAACCACCAGTAATAGGCGTATTCACAGATGGTGCCGATACTACTTCATCATCCAAAACGATCGCAATCTCTCTATTACCATCACCCGCAGCTTTAGTCGTCATTTCAGCCCATTTCTTAGCACCGTTGGCGCTCATTCTCAAACTTACTTCAACCTGACCACTTACTGGATTTAAAGCCTGTGTAGCACTGGTAATTACATCTCCATCCAAAGGAGCGCTATCTGTATTTACCAAACCTTTGATTAGATATAAGTAATATGTGTTTGTCAATTTGCCATCTGCATCTTGCACCGGCTTGTACGACCACATAAACTTAGCCTTTTTAGGGAACATCGCTTTAACGTTTTCCCTTTCAAGTATTTCGTTTACTAATTTTCTCTTGCTTTTATCCGCAACACCCATTACCGCAGGTGGAAGATTACCGCCATTAAGGCTAAGTACATTAAATAGGGAATTTCCTCCACTTGATGTACTCGCTCCGCCAACAAGGTCTGTTACTTGGATCGTATCCACGATCTCTCCTAATTCATTGAATACGATTGAATCTCTCATCACAGGAATGACATTACCTCCGTCGCCAGATGCAACACTACCTGATAACCTGTCTGCCTCTTGGAAAGCCTGCATGATACCGGCATCCTGAAATCTATAAATATCCCAAAATTCAAGTTTTGCACTCTTCGTCAAAAACTCCTCAGCACGATCCGAATCGTCGATTCCCGGCATTTCAACAGCGATGATATCTCTACTTGGGTCAAGAGAAACGTTGGGTTGAGCAACACCAAGTTTGTCGATACGCTGTTTCAATCTGTCATACGTCAATTTTACCGTTTCTGTAGCTTTTTGACGTATTAATCTTGTAATAGTTGCATCATCCGTTTCCGAAGTTATATCTCCTAATGTTTCATTTTTTTGGAATAATTTAGACAATTTATTGTCTCCTGCCAATTTTTTATATTCACTCACGAACAATGAAATATAATCCTCCTGAGAAGATTTCATCGCTTCATTGGCATTGTCCATTGCTTTTAGAAAGTCCGTGTTGTTTGCATTTCTGCCTGCTAATCCTTTCAAGAAGTCAGATAAATCGACTTGTAGAAAGGCACTCATACCTCCTTTTAGATCCAAACCAAGTCCCAATTGTTGTTGCTTCAACTCAGCATACGTATAGTTTTTGATATACAATATGTTAAATATCGGAATATCACTGATAGAATCCAAATAATGGGCTCTGTGCAATTTATACACTGGATCGCCATCTTCTCCCGTTAATCCTGTTAAATTGGCTGCATACTGATCCGCCAATCTTTCCTGTTTATTCGTTGGTATGAAATACGCAAATTGCAATAAAGAAATTGCGACAAATAACACCAATAATACTTTTATTAAACCTTTTCCTTGCATGGTATTTAACTATGAAATTTTTTCAAAAAACAGCGCAAATATAGGCTTTTTCATCAACATAGCGATTTTTGTTGAAAACATATATTGATTTTTTTTTAAAAAAATCACAATCAATTAATATACAATCTGTTATAATTGACTATTTTTTCTAAATAAAATCTTAATGGCTGTGGTAAAAGTTAGAGAAATTCAATTTTAAGGTGAAAATCAATTTTTATCAAAGCTGAAATAATTCAGAATTGTTAATGGTAAATTGTAAATTATTAGTGAATTTAACTTTAAAAGATAGTGTTAAACCTTAGAAAAATTTTGATAGAATTAACTAACAATTTTCCACAAATCAGCACTTCTACTTTATACTTTCAAGTTCAAGCGGCAATGCCGAAATCAATCTTGGCCAGACATTATTTTCTCTGTCAACATCTGCCATTCTTTGAGAAGCGTC
This sequence comes from uncultured Aureispira sp., assembly GCA_964399855.1. GTDB lineage: Bacteria > Bacteroidota > Bacteroidia > Chitinophagales > Saprospiraceae > OLB9. The sequence continues at coordinate 9,483 of CAYNSF010000048.1, forward strand.
CAATTCTATCGTTTCTATATCATCTAATTCGTTATCAATATAGAAGCTGAACACTGGATTGACCCAAGGCCATGTTGGTTTTACTTTGAAATTATTGAAAGTAGCATCGCCAGACTTATTTTCACGCATCAGGTCAATAGGTACATAATACGTTTTTACAGATCCATCCTTGAGCTTCACTGTAATATCCAAAGGCATCGGCATGAGTCCAATACGTTTTATAACCAACTCGCGACCACGAAGCTGATCAATCTCATAATCTATCGTATGTGTGGTATTGACGAAATATTCTTTGAACCAATCCAACTCCATACCACTAACTTTTTCCATGATTCTAATGAAATCATTTGGATTCGGATGTTTAAATTTCCATGTATTATAATAGCGGAGCATACCTTTGTTGAATGCATCTTCACCGATGATATATTTGATTTGCTCTAAGAATACAGCTCCTTTCACATAGGAAGCCATACTATAGGCAGCATTGGTCTGATAATGATCCGCATGTGTACTCATCGCCTCTTCATAACCAGTTTTTGTAAATTTAATGTATTCATTAACGGTTGAAATATGAGGATTCTCTTCATATTTTCCCGGAATCAGCTTTTTTGATCTTAGATAATTCATTACATCATTTGAAGCATACGAAGTAAAACCTTCATCTACCCAAGGATACAAAGACTCATTTGATCCCAACAGCATTTGATACCACGAATGCATCAGCTCGTGAATCGTCACACCAACCAAGCTCACTAAACCTCTTTCACCAGTGATCAACGTAGCCATAGGATACTCCATACCTCCGTCTCCACCTTGAATGATTGCGTATTCTTTATATGGATACTGACCGTATTTCTTGTTGATATAGTGTAAGGCTTCCTCAATAATCGGTGCTAAAATAGTCCAGTTATCTGTTGTCTTTTCTCCCGGTTGATAGAATAGTCGCAAAATCGTACCGTCAGACATTTTGTGGGCGATTTGTGTGTAATCGGGATCAGCGGCCCATACAAAATCATGTACATTGTCCGCTTTAAAATGCCAAGTCATCCTTTGTTTCCTACTTTTAGGCTCTTTAGTGCTATATCCGTAACCAACCTCGTCTTTATTTTGCAAGTAGCCTGTTCCAGCCACTACATACTCAGAGGGCAATGTAATTTTCACATCATAGTGCCCCCAAATACCGTAAAATTCACGTCCTACATACGGTGTTGCATGCCACCCTTGATAATCATAATTACACATTTTGGGATACCATTGCGAAACGCTATATTCTATGCCCTCTTTACTAAAACGGCCCGTTCGTCTGACCTGAAGTGGTATCCGAGACACAAATTCCATATCGAACACGACTTTTTTACGTGGCAAAATCGGTTTTCTAAGCTTTACTTCCAAGATCGTACCTACAACTTTGTAATCCAATACTTCTCCATTCATCTTCAAAGATAATACCTTAGTTGAACCTTGCTCATCTTGTTTGAGTCTGGCTATTCGACCCTGAACCCTCGGGTCTGGATCTATTATCGTCCGTGAACGAGTATCCATAACACTACCAGGTTGAAAAGCATTTAGATATAAATGATAAAACACCCTATCCAACGTATCCGGGCTATTATTATAGTAAGTAAGCTGCTGTTTTCCTTGAAGTTCGTGCTTTTTAATATTGAAATCCACTTCCATTTTATAGTTCACTGCTTGTTGCCACCTTTCAGGTTGCGCTTGAAGCGAATTCGTACATATATAAATTATCAGGAGTGAAATTTGAAAAATTCTTAACATGCTAAACGTTTAAATATTTACAGTCTTACAACTAATATCTAACATAATTTGTTGCGTCATCTTCAATAAACAATGAATTTAGGCTTGGCCAATTATATTTTTTCATACATATATATATAAATATAGAAGCACCTACCACAAAACCCAACAACGTAATCCATGGATTCATCTCGTTGGTAATAAATAATGTATCCGTTTGCAATACACTGCCTTGATACGTTAAGAAAGTTGCTCCAAAGAAATTGGTAGCCGCATGAACACCAAGCGCCAACTCAAGTCCATCATCCAAAACTGTAATAACGGCAAGAAATAAACCTGCTACGATATAGTATGTCTGCATGGGTATAAATCCATATCGTTCGATCTCGGGATTCATGCCGTGTATTAGCCCAAATAAAACGCTGGAAATCAAGATTGGTATCCATTTATGTTTTGTAAAAAAAGCAATACCTTGCATGATATATCCTCTAAAAAACAGTTCTTCAAAGCTCGTCTGTATAGGTAAAAAGATAAGTGCTATCAATATAAGTATGAAAAAGCTGCTTCCAGACCACCTGAACGTATAATCGCCCGGATTCATCCAATAATTGATAAGTTCCGTCAGGATACCCATCATCATCCAAAGCCCAAATCCAAAAAAGATTTTTTGGTAATTGATTTGAGAATTAGGTGTGATGAGGTCTTTTATATTTTTCAGGTGCAAATGCTTCACAACAAGCCACAAAGCCACTAAAGCAAATAGAAATATGAGAATAAGCACAAAAAAACCAACATTTTTACTGATGCCCATGGTCGCAAAATCCATAGTTTTAGTAAAACCCTCAAGATCTTCAGTACCAAGTTCGGGATTGGAAGCAAGTTTATAATACATCAATAACGTCAATGGAATCTGCCCTAAAGTATATCCCGAGATGACGATGGCAATCCCTAAAATGTATCTCCACCAATCATTGAGCCCTTTGTGTACTTGATCTAAAAACATGTAATTTGAAATTTGAATGGACAAAAATATTAATTTAAAGGAGACTTTAGTGATTTTTGATTGGCGAATTTTGATTTTTGATTTACGATTGACGATTTGAAGGCACATGAATAAGGTTTACGCATTTTCAGTTATTTTCGAGAATTTTGAATATGACATTTGATTAACTGAAACTTTTAAACCTAAAATTTCGTATAACAAAAAGCGGGATTCTTGATAGCCATTATTAAAATAATAGTTATTTTTGCGGTACAATTAAGAATCTGAATTAAAAAACATAGAAGATGAAATCAAATAAAAGCTTTATTGTCGTATTAGGTCTGATGATATTTGGTGTTTTTGCCCGATTGATACCACACATTCCCAATTTCACACCTACTGAAAGCATCGCTATTTTTGGATCGGCATTTCTTGGGTATCGATATATGAGCTTTTTATTGCCTTTGGGCTTAATATTCATAGCTGATTTCATAATAAATAACACAATAGCCAGGTCATTTTTCCCTGATACACAAGGATTGGTACTTTTCAGTAGCTATATGATATATACTGCTATTGCAATCGTAGCCATCGTACTTTTGAGTAAAACCATGCTTAAAACCATTAATGTAAAAAATGTAGTTTTAACGGTACTTGCAAGCACTGTTATCTTCTTTTTACTAACGAATTTTGCAGCATGGGCAGATCCTAAATCGCTGTATCCAGCCAATGCGAGTGGACTAATTGCTTCTTACATCGCAGGACTACCATTCGTCAAAGTATCATTATTGGGCAATTTGATTTTCTCAGGCGTTCTTTTCGGTGGAAAAGCGTTGATTGAAAGTATGTTGGAAAGTAAGCAGGCCGTAGCTTGAATTGGTTGATAGTTGTCGGTTGATGGTTGATGGTTGGGCTGTTGAATAGTGGTAAATGATTAGTGAACGGTAAGAGTTTGTGGTTATATTGCAAATGAATTTGCAATACCATTATAATACCAATATTTTCAACTATCAATTCTCAACTTTCAACTAAAAATCGTCGCTTTCCGTTGGATTTTACCTGATGCGGTCCACTTAAATTTTGGGATAAAAAAGATCTCTTGCGGCTTTTCGTATTTATCGAGGAGTTCTTCCATTTTAGATTTAAGCTCTTCGTAGTTTTCTGGATTGTATGGCGTAGATTCGATAAAAAGGCATAACTTTTCTCCATATTTCGAATCGGGAATACCTCCAACGAAATATTTATCTTTAATCACACCTGAGAGTTTTTGCTCTATGCTTTCTGGAAATAATTTCACACCACCACTATTGACAACATAATCCGCTCTGCTCTGCCATATAAATCTATGTTCGTCTAATAATGATACCACATCACGGGTTATTATAGGTATTTCTAAAAATGGTACGTGTATCACGAGGCAACTATCTTTGTCTTGTTCAAATCTTACTCCTTTAATCGCTGAATATACATCAGAAGATTCTTTACCATTCACCTTGCGGATTGCAATATGGCTAAGGGTTTCTGTCATACCATATCCATGAAAAATATCGGCATTTAGTCCCGTTAATTGATGTTGAAGTTCTGTATCAATTGGTGCGCCGCCGAGTAGTATATTTCGAATCGACTTTGTGTGTGTCACACCATTGAGTTGCATCGGAACGAAAGGTGCAAAATCTATGACTTTATCTTCTGGAATATTCGCTATCGGGTTATTGTTGGGTTCGATGCAATGTAGATTTAATTGACTGAACATCGCTCGTATCAGCATCATCTTCCCTGCTATATAATTGACAGGCAACGCTAATAAAGCTGTCATCCCTTGCTTAAAACCAAAGTACGCTGCCGTCATTGCAGCACTGGCTAACATTTGATCTTTTCTAACGTTGATCGACTTTGGTTTCCCTGTTGATCCACTTGTTTGTACTGTGATTTCGGGATTATCACTCTGCCATTCACTCAAAAAATGTCCTGCTAACCGAATATTTTCAACATCACTTTCAGTACAATACCGAAGTATTTCTTCGCCATGAAGCAATTGGTCATTGATTATGATGCTTTGAAAATCCCTGTAATTCATGACAATAGATTAAAATCCCATGGTTGAAATGGATGATAATGCAATCCTGACGCATCAACTGTATATGGAGACGGAAAATTATTGGAGAATAGCTGTCCTGTTCCAAGACCTTGTGCATAGTCAGAACATTCCTGTGCCGTATATTGTGCTATGGCATTCAATCCGATATTGCTCTCCAATGCAGAAGTGATAACCCAACTACCTCCTGTGGCTTCTATCATACGCTTCCAAGCATCACCTTCTGTAAATCCACCAATTAATGCCGGTTTTATGATCAACAATTGTGGTCGAATCGTATCAATCAAATTTCGTTGTTCTTGTTCATAAACGATACCTATCAGTTCTTCATCTAATGCGATTTTAACTGGACTATTTTCAGCTAATGCAGCCATTTCCTGCCATTGACCAGCACGGATGGGTTGCTCTATATAACTAATACCAAAATCGGACAATTGCTTGATTTTCTCACGTGCATCTTCAAAGTCATAAGCACCATTGGCATCGACTCGGATCTCTACTTCATCCTCTGTAAACTGGGAACGGATATATTTGATCAAGTCCAATTCAGAACCAAAATCCAAAGCACCAATTTTCAGTTTTATGGATGTAAAACCGGCTTTCAACTTGATGTTTATTTGTTCCAGCATCGTATTTTTATCGCTCATCCAGATTAACCCATTCGCTGGTACTGTAAATCCAGCAGCACCAAATGCTTCCGGGAATATGATGTGTTGCCCACCATTATATCTGTCTTTCAACAGCGTTTCAATACCAAACTGTATAGACGGCCATTCATGCAAAGTATCCAAAATATCCTCTTGCTCAGTCACAACCCTTGAACAAACATCACGCAGCTTTCCCTCATAGTCCGTTCGATCATCGTAAGACAATCCTTGAAACATATTGCATTCTCCATAAGCCACTTTCTGACGATCTTGCCAGCGAACGATATAGGTATCCTTTGTCCGAAGCACACCACGTGATGTCCCTCCCGAATGTATGAATTTTAGTGTATATTTGATGAAATCTACTGACATGAAACAATATTATCAAGTACAAAGGTAATGGAAAAGTTCATGTTACTAAAAAGGGAGACTAATTAAATTTCTGAACCCATGTAACTATAATAATTGTAAATGTATTCCAATCTATCTTTTATGATACCAATCTATACAAAGTCGAAAAATTTAAGGCGACCTATCTCACATTTTTTTTATTTTGATATGTTAAATTACATTATATAAGCCACTTACTTCCAAATAATAATATAAATAAATTTATTAATACTTCATTATTAGTAACTTATGTATAATAAAAATGACATATAAATCTTAATTTATATTTTTTATTTCATTAATTTGTTATACCTTTACACGCTCAATTATGGCAATAAAGATTGTTTGATTGATTAACCGATTATTTTTTAACAAACCCAAACCCGATTATATGAATTTTGAACATTACACGCCTGTTCGCCTGACTAAGAAACATTTTCAGGTGTCACACTTCTTTAGAGTTCACATTGAGCCATTTTTGTTAAGCTTATTAGTTTTGACAGGTATCATTGGATCTGTATATTTATTTGGTCAAAAAATCATTATTTCCAATAGCACAGCTTCCGTACCTGAAAGTAACGGCAGTCCATTGGTATCATCAATTTCTTCTATTCTGAACAATGAAGATGATGCTCCAGCTAACGCATTTAATGATTATATCGAAATGGATAGTAAAGCAGCCGTAGGAAATAAGATTAATATCAACTTTCTACAGGATGAAAAAGCATCTCGCTATGTATTAGAAATGGGCAATGGTGTACGGCTTATTGTGACACAAAAGGAACTTTTCTATATATATGATAAGCCTGGTAAATATGTCATTGAACTCAAAGAAATCAAGGACGGTTTACTCCATATCATAGGAACGAAGAAGATCAAAGTGAAGTAAATAAGGTATAGCACTTGTTGATGAAAAGCAATTATTTTCGAATGAGGATTTGCTTTGAAGCAACTTGTCATGAATAAATTTCATTTATTTGTGCTTGTTGTCGAGGACGACAAACATCTAATATCAATTTTAGCTCGGAAGCTAAGCTTATCAGATATATAAAAAAAGGATTCGTTGTTGCCCAACGAATCCTTTTTTTTATTTTTTAAAATATCATCTTGAATATACGAATCTAATGATTTACAAGGAGACATCGCTTTTACCTAATAGTAAAACGAATAATTTTTAGTCCAAAAATCTAATCGACCTGTAAAAAAACCTACAAAAATCCTTGCTGACGCATCCAGTCATCATTGTATAGCTTGCCAATATATCGGCTACCATGATCGTGAAATAATATAACGACTACATCTTCAGGTTTCAACTGATCTTTCATCTGTAATAATCCTGCCAATGCTGACCCGGCGCTATATCCCAGCAATAAACCTTCTTGTTGAGCTAAACTTCTCGCAGCTATTGCGCCATCTTTATCCGATACTTTTTCAAAATGATCTATCAAGCCGAAATCCACATTTTTGGGTAGTATGTCCTCTCCTATTCCCTCTGTAATATACGAATATATCTCATTTTCGTCAAATATACCTGTTTCATGATATTTCTTAAAGACAGATCCATACGTGTCTATTCCCCATACTTTAATGTCTGGATTTTGCTCCTTGAGATACTTTGCTACACCGGAAACAGTACCGCCAGTACCAACTCCTACTACAAAATGCGTTATTTTCCCATCGGTCTGTCTCCATATCTCAGGACCAGTCGATTCGTAATGTGCTTGACGATTAGAAAGATTGTCATACTGATTGAGCCAAACGGAATTAGGAATTTCCTTACTGAGTTTTTCTGCTATTGAATAATAGGATTGTGGGTCGTCAGGTGTTACATTGGTCGGACAAACGATCACCTCCGCTCCCAATGCTTTGAGCATATCTACTTTTTCTTTGGATTGCTTGTCACTTGTAGTAAATATACACTTATACCCTTTTACCGTAGCTGCCAAAGCTATGCCCATACCTGTATTTCCAGAGGTACATTCGATGATCGTTCCTCCTGGTTTTAGCTTTCCAGATTTTTCGGCATCTTCCACCATGTTCAGTGCCATTCTATCTTTGGTAGAGTGTCCCGGATTGAATGTTTCAATCTTTCCGAGTACAAGACAAGGTAAATCTTCCACCACTTTATTGAGCTTGACCATAGGTGTATTGCCTATCGTTTCTAAAATATTGTTTTTATAATCCATGATATTATTAATATACTTTGAAGCATTAAGGTTGCAAAAATATAAAATTATTAGTGGTGAGCGATGAAATGATGAATAGAAATAATATATAAGTTCCATTTATTTTCATTTAGTTAAGAATTTTGAAGTTTGAAGTGTATTATAGTTTATATCCTTGCTTTTCATGTCATCGTTTTGTCCTATGCGGACGGCAGTTACTTTTTTTCATCGCCAAAAAAAGTAACCCAAAAAGTCTAGTTCAAAAAAAGGCGATTGCTAAAGCACCGTTCTCTCTCTGGCTCGCCCACCACTTTCGTGTTCCTTCGCTTATCGTACTGTTGTACGATACCTAAAGGTTCGCTCAGTCATATGCTTTTTCTATCGACAATAGTTCACTCTTATCTGAATTGAAGCCTACCAGTCGATAGACGCAATTCCGATTCTCCGTTCACTATCGCTGTTTTTTGAACGTGTTTCAAATATAAAATATTTACTTTCTATTTCGTACTTTAATAATACACAAAATACTGCATATAATCAATTTGTTACTTAGCCCAACATCATTGAAACACGATTTTTAACATCATTTTGAAGATAATTTTAAAAAAATACATGAAAAATTGTATTTAATTAGGTTTCCTAACTATATTTGCGGCGGCAATATTGCTAAAGTATAAATAAATTTAATATCAAATGGCAAAATCAATTTTTTATCACGCAGGATGTCCCGTTTGCTTAAGTGCAGAGCATGACATCATAAACCTTATCGGTGCTGACCATGTAGAAGTAGTTCACATTGGCGAAGTCCGCAACAGAATAGAAGAAGCGGAAAAAGCAGGTGTACAATCTGTTCCAGCATTGGTTACACCAAACGGAAATGTGCTCCATTTAAACTTCGGCGCATCTATGGCTGATGTAAAAGGGTAAAAAAAATTGCTTCGCATTGTTAGGATTGCTAACTTTGTGAAGCGATTTTTTATGTAATGGACAGTTGACAGTTGACAGTGGACAGTTGACTTCAATGGACAGATGACAATGGACAGATGACAATGGACAGATGACAATGGACAATGATTTTTTGATTGACGATTATTGATTGACGATTATTGGTTGTTGGCGAATTAGCGTGTTAGGTTTATAATTCCTAACTACCTAAAACGCCAAAGTGCTAATGACTTAAAAATCAACAATTAAAATTAAACCCTTACACCCATAAACATTTAAACCAATTTAGAAACCGACAACTATCAACCGACAACTAATATTACAAATCGGCAAATCAACAATTAAAATAAACCTATAAACATTTAAAATGAAATCTTTATTTATCATGATAGCGATGTTGTCAGCGATGCCGACATTTGCACAAAATATTAAATCTAATAAAATGAAAGTAGCAGTTTGGGACACCTATGTAACAAAAAAAGACGGTAAAATTATGCACTTTGACATTATTGCGCCTACAGAAATAAGAGACACAACCGTAATATTCAACTACGGAAAAGCTTATTTGAAAACCAAAAACCAAGAAGGGCAACCGTTGACTTCAAAAGAATGCAGATTTTGCCACATAGAAACATTAAGGCCAGCTTGGGAAGCTGAAATCAGTCAAAAGGGGTATTTCATTATAGAAATGGAGAATTGTGATTAATTTTTAGGAATTTAGTGTTACTTATTTAGACAGAGGACAATTGACAGAGGACAATTGACAGAGGACAGAGGACAGAGGACAGAGGACAATTGGCAATGGGCAATGGGCAATTGGCAATTGGCAATTGGCAATTAACAATTGGATCGTAATTCGTCAATCATAACTCATAATTCATAATTCATAATTCATAACTCATAACTCATAATTCATAATTTTCAACATGAAATCTGACTTTGACCTAAGCCAACAAAACCAAAGTATCGAAAGCAAAATTGTTGCTTCTTTGGAAAGAATTTCGCAATCTTTCCGTGTATTGCTATGGCAGGAAAGCAAGACCTTTGCACTTAGTCCTATCCAAGTGCAGGTTTTGATTTTCCTGCTTCATCATAGCGAAGAAAAAAGAAAAGTAAGCTACTTAGCTGATGAGTTTAATATGACCAAAGCCACCATAAGCGATACGATCAAAACATTGGAACAGAAGAAACTGATTACAAAAGTATATGAACCACACGACACGAGAAGCTACATCATTCATCTTACAGAAAGCGGCAAAGATACAGCCATAAAAACGTCGTATTTTACCAAAGAAATCCGAACGCCGATAGATAAACTAAACCAAGATGATAAAGAAAATCTGCTTTTGAGCTTACTCAACATCATACGACATTTGAACAGCTCGGAAGTCATTACCATACAAAGGATGTGTATGTCTTGTGCTTATTATCAATCATCAGGTCAAGGTCAAGAACATTTCTGTAAGCTGCTCAATCAGCGACTCCACGTCAATGACCTGCGCATAGATTGTCCTGAACATGAGATTAGAACATAGAAAGTGTGCGTAAATTAACATTCATAATCACAACCAACCGATGCTAAAAATCAAGTTATAGGTACTATTATCCCAACTCTTACACTGAAAAGAACTAAATATCCGTATTTTGGAGATCCAATAAACAACAAAATAAAATAGCAACGTAGTTTCAAAAAAAAGACAAGAAAATGAAACGTAATATGGTATTGTAACAGTTGATGCAAATAGCTATGACTTTGCACCTTTGGATTGGTGTCTGTCAGGCTGCCGAATAATAATCGAAAAAAAATAGACGGATAAAAAAGTTGAGATTTGGAAGGAGTTTGTATATTTGTGTGTTGTAGGCAAACAGTCGAATGAATATATAGTAGAGAAGAATAACATCGATAGTCTTTTTTTTAGAATTTTCAAGAATAAATGGACATAAACAAACATATAATTGACCAAAGAATTAAAAAAATTATTCAGGAAAAATCTGAATGGTTTGCAGATGTAAATGATGAAAATAGAAAAATTTCTCGTGCATTTGTTTTATTAGCTGTTTCAACCTATTTAAACATTGAATTAACAGAAGCTCACTCAATGTTGACTGACGGAGGTGGCGATGCTGGTATAGACTCTATTTATGTAGGAGACACAACAGATTTAGAATTGCCAGTAACAATTTTTCAAGGGAAATACAAAATGAACCTTGAAACTCATGCCAACTTTCCTGCAAATGAAGTTCAAAAAGTAGTCAATACAATTTGGACAATTTTTGATGTCGATAAAGACATCACCACTTTAAACCCAAATCTAAAAGCTGAAATAGAAGAAATTCGCTCTCTAATAGGTGATGGATATATTCCTGTTGTTAAAGTTGTTCTGTTCAACAATGGACTTAAATGGAACAAAGAAGGAGAACAACATTTAATTAATGCCAATTTTCCTAAAGACCAAGTTGAATTTGAGCATATAAATCACGAATCAATTGTAGATTTCATTCAATCATCTAAAGGAATTAAAGCATCTCTAAGAATGCACGGTGCAAGTATTGTTGAAAATTTTAATTTTAAACGTGTTTTAATTGGCAAGCTCAATGTACTGGAAGTGGCAAAACTTTTTGATGCCCACGGAGATGGGCTATTAGAAAAAAACATTAGAAGATATTTAGGATTAAACAGAAATCGAGTAAACGAAGCTATTCAAGGAACTTTACTGAGTGAAAAGAAGGATAATTTCTATTTCAAGAATAATGGAATTACCATGATTTGCAGGAAATTTAGCTACAATGCGTTGCAAGAGAAAAATTGGGATATTTCTGCTGAAAACCTTCAAATCATAAATGGTGGGCAAACTTGCAAAACAATTCAACACACTTTAGAGATGTATCCGGACGAAGACTTTTCTCAAGTATTTGTTTTGGTAAGACTTTATGAATTATCAGTATCTGATGAAGATAATGAATATTTAGTCAATGAGATTACTTTAGCTACGAACAGTCAAAATCCTGTTGATTTAAGTGATTTGAGGTCTAATGATAAAATCCAAAGAACTTTAGAAACGGATATTGAAGAACTCGGATATAACTATAGACGAAAAAAAGACGTTGCGAGCTCTAATGACTCCGTTATTCCTTTATCTGTAGCAGCACAAGCCATTTACGCAATATGGAAAGAACAACCTCATTTGGCTAAATTTAAAAGAAAAGAGCTTTTTGGAAGTCTTTATGAACGAGTTTATACGACTGATTTAAATGCTGCACAAGTTGTTATTGCTGTAATAATTTATAGATACTGTGACAATCAAAGACGAAAAATATCACTTATAGAACAACATCCACATATTCCTTATAGTAACTACTTTATGTCAATGATTATTGGACGCTTATTATTACAAAAATTAGGCATTACATTAAATCAATTGACACATAAAAATTTTGAATCCACCAAAGAATATTTTGAACAACATAAGGAATCTCTATTTACAGAAGCAAATCAAATATTAATAGCTGCATTAAACAGACTCTACAATGAAGATTATACTAACTTAAATATGGAGAGACTTTCAGCTGCATTCAGACGTGGAGATTTATTTTCAAGCATTACTTACTAAAAGAAACTACCAATCTCAAATATTCATATTAAACTTTATTGAAATATATAACCTCCTAAAAACATACGCAAGTAAAAAACCGTAACAATATTTTATATTTTTTTTAATATAAAATTGCTTTGTATTCAATGTGTAATCCATAAATTTGCCATGAAATTTTGTGACGAGTTCTTTTTTCAATCGTCATAGATGTACTCTTTTCATACTTTTAATAATTAGTCGTCCCTTAAAAAGTCCGATTAGCCTATCATAGGGACAAAATCGGGC
>CAYNSF010000049.1:0-21859 GCA_964399855.1 uncultured Aureispira sp.
GGACAGAGGACAGAGGACAGAGGACAGAGGACAGAGGACAGAGGACAGAGGACAGTGGACAGTGGACAGTGGACAGAGGACAGTGGACAGTGGATAGTGGATAGTGGACAGAGGACAATTGAAAGTGGACAGTGGACAATTGACATTGGAAAGTGGAAAGTGGAAAGTTTGAATTACAGCTAATTGCTAATAGCTAATAGCCAACAGCTTCCATCAACGGCTTCCATCAACCGACAACTATCAACCAACAACCAATTAAACAAAAGGTTAAAATTACGTTATAAAAGTCATTATCGTAACAACTTTTCCTTACTTTTGCGTCTCAATAATTGATTTTTTCACATTTTAAACACCATTATGAAATTCAGATTATTATTTATTATGGCTGCTGTAACACTATATTCGGCAGTTTATGCGCAGCAAAACAAACAAAACAACAGTATGGATAAAGAGTTTTTAAACGCACAGCCAGACGGCTTGTATGCTAAATTTGAAACCAGTAAAGGCGATATTTACACGACACTGGAATTTAAAAAGACACCATTGACCGTGGCAAACTTTGTAGGATTGGCAGAAGGTAAAATCAAAAATACAGCCAAAGAGGAAGGTACACCTTACTATGACAATTTGAAATTTCATAGGGTTATACCCAATTTCATGATACAAGGTGGCTGCCCATTAGGAACAGGTACAGGCGATCCTGGTTACAAATTTGAAGACGAAATAGACGCAAGCCTGAAACATACAGGTCCAGGTATCCTTAGTATGGCAAATGCAGGTCCTGGAACCAATGGTTCTCAATTTTTCATAACGCACGTAGCTACACCATGGTTGGACGGGAAGCACACCGTTTTTGGACATGTACTTCAAGGTCAAAATGTGGTCGATGCCATATTACAAAATGACACATTAAAATCTGTAAAAATCCTTAGAAAAGGAGCTGAAGCACAAGCATTTGACGGTGCTGTGGTATTTGAAGAAGCAAAAGCTAATGCTTCCAAAAAAGCCGCAGAAAAAGAAGCAAGAATGCTCGCAGCTGCAGAAGCTGTCAAAAAAGACTTTACCAACAGTACAGCATCAGGACTGAGATATATGGTATTGAGTGAAGGTACTGGTAAAAAGCCTTCTTCCGCAGCAACCAACGTAACGGTTCACTATACAGGTACTTTCCTTGACGGAAATATTTTTGACTCAAGCGTACAACGTGGTCAACCGATTGATTTCAATCTAAACCAGGTAATTCCAGGATGGACAGAAGGCGTACAGTTGATGAAGGAAGGTGGTAAATACAAGTTTTACATCCCATATCAATTAGCTTATGGCGAGCGTGGATATCCAGGAGCAATCCCACCAAAAAGCGATTTGATTTTTGAAGTGGAGTTGATCAAAGTTAATGAATAATTTCAGCAATAGTAGATGATACATAAAAAAAGCCTTTTCAATTTGAAGAGGCTTTTTTTATTAGCCCATAGTCTCATATCATTCGTATCTTTGCTTCATATTCAAAAATACACAGATTCATGGAAAACAAAAGCATTCATCAACATGTACTTCAACAGATACAAGCCAATACGACGGCTGAAGTATTGCATGATGACTTGCATTTGGGACTTTATGCTACGGATGCGTCTTTATACCAGATGCTGCCATTGGCTGTCACCATTCCCAAGACGGAGCACGATGTTGTGGAGATCATCCGCATTGCCAATGAACACAATCTACCAGTCTTACCACGTGGAACTGCAACAAGTCTTGCGGGACAAACCGTAAATCATGCGCTTGTAATCGACTTCACTAAATACTTCAACAATATACTTGAAATAAATCCGACGGAGCGATTTGCCATTGTTCAACCGGGTGTAGTATTAGATACCCTCAACCGTACATTAAAACCTACAAATCTACACTTTGCGCCAGATCCTGCTACATCAAGCAGAGCGACTATCGGCGGTATGATTGCCAATAATTCGTCGGGAACAAAAAGCGTACTCTATGGAATGACGATTGATCATATCATCGGACTTAAAGTGCTCCTTATGGACGGTACTATCCTACAACTCGAAACACAAAATGCTGAATCATTTGACAAAACATGCCAACAAAATGATCGAATAGGCGAGATTTACCGTACTTTTCAAAAAATCATCATCGACCATACTACGGCTATTTCGGCAGCCTATCCAAAAGTAAAGCGGAGAGTTCAGGGATATCCATTGGATGCATTTATCCATACAGAAGATTGGAATCTTGCCAAAATATTTTGTGGTTCTGAGGGAACGCTCGGCATCATATTAGAAGCCAAACTCAACTTAGAACCAGTTCCAACATTCAAAGGTGCTGTTACTGTCCATTATGACGACAGGATGAAAGCTATACACGAGGTAAAAGAAATGCTCACTTTTAAGCCCGCAGCCATCGAAATGCTGGACTATAATGTACTTGAATTGAGTCTAAAGAATAATGTAACCCGAACATATTATCATCAACTGATACAAGGCAACCCTAAAGCGACACTGACAGTAGAGTTTTTTTGCCTTACGGAAAATGAGCTGAAAGAGAACATAAATAACTTCACGCAGTGGCTGAAAACGAAAAGTACAGCCTACGCCTACCCTACTATTTTTGACACGGAATCACTGCAAGCGAATTCCATGCTTCGCAAACTTGGTCTCGGGCTTATCATGGGCGATCCTTCGGGACGAAAACCCATTCCATTTATCGAAGATGCAGCCATTCCACCAGAAAATCTATATGAATATATCAAATCGCTCCTGAGTATTTGCGAAAAATATCACGTTGATACTATTCTCTACGCACACGCCAGTGTAGGAGTACTCCATGTAAGACCAGAATTGGATGTGAGAAAGCAGGATGATATCGACTTGATGAAAACAATCTCTGACGAAGTGTTTTTATTAGTCAAAAAATATAAAGGTTCCTGGTCGGGAGAACATGGAGACGGTCGGAATCGTGGTCATAAGCTACGAGAATACTTTGGAGAAACGGTGTATCAATGTTTGAAAGATGTTAAAACACTATTTGACCCAAAGTATCTACTCAATCCGAACATCATCATCGACGTGCCACCCATGGACGAAAATATGCGATACGGAACAACTTACGCCGAAAAGAAGTATGATTTCGTATATAAATATAGACATGACCACTCCTTTGAAGCGATTGTGCACAATTGTACCGGTATCGGCGTGTGCAGAAACCACTATTCAGGTACAATGTGTCCGAGTTATAAAGCCACTTCTGATGAAAAATCTTCGACAAGAGGCAGAGCCAATGCATTGCGATTGGCTATATCTGGACAAATGGGATTTGACGGACTGACTGACCCTAAGGTACTCGATACGCTCGACCTATGTCTTTCCTGCAAAGCCTGTAAATCCGAGTGTCCCTCCAATGTCGATATGTCCAAACTTAAAAGCGAAGTTTTGCAGATGAAGCATGACAATGGAGATATCACTCTATTCGAACGAGCTATCAGCTCCAATGTCGATATGGGAAAGCATCTCTCCGGCTGGAAAGCACCCATAGTAAATTTTGTACTTGCTTCAAAGCCATTCCGATATATTGCCGAGAAAATGCTCCACGTGGACAGAAGACGTATCTTGCCACAATATGCCAACGAATCGCTCACATCTTGGTATAAAAACCACTACAAACCCAATGGTTCTGACCGGAAAGTTGCCCTATTTGCGGATACCTATATCAACTATCACGAACCTAATACTGGAAAAGCTGCTATCCGATTGTTCCAAGATTGCGGATATGAAGTCGAACTCGCTGATGTGGGTTGTTGTCAAAGACCAAGGATATCGAATGGCTTCCTGAAAGAAGCCAAAACAGCTGGTACAACTGTGGCTCAAAATCTCCAATCGTACATAACACGAGGTCTTACAATCGTCGTTTGTGAGCCGTCATGTACCTCTGCTTTTATAGAAGATTTGCCGGATTTATTGGAAGATGCAAATTTGGGCATAGCGCTGAAAAAACATGTAATGGGCATAGATGTTTTCCTGGCAGATGCCTTTAAAAAAGGTGAACTCAAAGGTAAGTTCAAAGCCAAATCTAAGGAAATACTGCTGCATGGTCATTGTCATCAAAAGTCAAGTTACGGCAATGGAGGCATACACACGATATTCAATTCCATTCAGGATTTAAAATGGTATGAACCCGATTCTGGCTGTTGTGGTATGGCTGGCTCATTCGGCTATCAAAAAGACCATTACGAAGTCTCTGAGAAAATTGCCAAACTCGTTTTAATACCAGAATTAGACAAAAAATCAGACAATACACTTGTCGTTACCAATGGATTCAGCTGTCGGCATCAAATCGCTGATTTCAGCAAAACCAAAGCGGTACATTGGGTGGAATGTGTGGAGTTTGTACCGGAATCTATGAATTTCTGAATTTCTACCTGTATTAATAGTATAATCGCCCTGAAACTTAATAAAAGTTTAGCGAGGAAGTGATGCGAATGAATTTGTTTAGTCGCAGACCCATTTTATGGTTTTCCACACAAGATAAAATGTACCGTTCCTACGGAACTCAATACGCAGGCTTGATCATGTACAATGGGTTGAAACCCATTGTTACAACATGGTTCGACCCTACGGGTCTTGATAGCACAATCAAAATTACCGCTGATGCAAATGTAAATCAGTGCCGTAGGCACGATACATTTTGTAGTGTTGGGTTTTAACCCGACACATACATCACGACGAAAGTCAAAAATGAATAATCAATAGTGTTGGGTTTCAACCCGACACTCATACGCCACGACACAAATATCATGACCGACATCACGACACAAACATCACGACAAACGTTATGAAAAAAAATATCAAAAATATTGGGATTTAACCCGATACTTTAAAATGGCATATATATGGTTTGTGTTCTCGAGACGACAAACGCTAATTGAAAGCTTAGTGCAGACGTTAAGCTTATCATTGTTTTTTTAACCTGACACATATAAAAAAACAAGACCCAGGCTGGGAGCCATGGGTCTGTAATAAATAAACAAATCTCACTAAGTTTATAAATAAAGACGAAAATCCAAAAGAATAATGTACTAATACTCTCAGTACCATGTTTTCCACTGAATTCTACTATTTCACAGGTTAAATCAAAACAATGTCTCTACCTGTCAACTTTCGTGAGCACATAATATCATAAATAAACAAAATCTTTCAATCAAAAATCACAACAACTAACTTATGGTGCTAATAATGAATTTGCAACGCCAAAAATCATAACGTAACTTTCAATTTTCAACTTTCAACTTTCAATTAAAATCAATCCACGTTGTCATACAAGAATGAATTATTGGATATCATAAAGTTATTATCCTCATCCATATTGATCATAAAAGATGCATTTTGTCTTCCTTTTTGCTTTTCATCATTCTCAAGTACTACGTTTCTTCTGGCATAAGCAGGTACATTTTCCATATCTGCGATGATCTTAGGGTTGTCCAAAGGCTTACTGCTCATTTTGCGTAGATATTCTCTTCGCGCCGTGTCAGCTTCACTTTTCTTCTTATTGTCTTCATTCAATTGACCATTTCGTCTCGAAGAAAATGACTCATCATCAACACCAAGTTTTCGTTTTGTATTCATCACGTCATCTGTATCAAAAACAAAAACATTGTCATCGTGTATTTCATCTTCTTCTATAAAAGTAAAGTCTGAATCATCAATGGTATTAATTTTATTATCCTCTAAATCTACTTTCTTTACTTCTGGCTCTACCGCTTTTCTTTTGGTATTTCCTTCATTAAATCCAGTGGCTATCAACGTAACCATAAGTTTATCGCCCAATGATGCGTCATGACAATTACCCCATATCATGTCGGTGCCGTAACCTGCTTCTTCTTGGATATGCTCAGTGATTTCGCCTATTTCCTCCATGGTTACTTCTTTTGTTCCCGAAGTGATATTCAAGAGGATATGTTTTGCACCACGGATATCGTTATCTTCCAATAGTGGAGAATTGAGAGCTAAGTTGACTGCTTTTGTAGCTCTGTCGTCACCCTCTGCAAATGCACTTCCCATGATTGCTACACCACTATTGCGCATGACTGTATTGACATCTTCAAAATCTACGTTTATATAACCTGGTACTGTGATAATCTCTGCAATACCTTTCGATGCGGTAGTGAGGACATTATCGGCTTCGCCAAATGCTGCACTTAGCGCCAGATTAGCATGTAATTTCTTGAGTTTATCGTTGGAAATAACTAAGATAGAGTCCACGTTTTTCTTGAGTTGCTCAAGACCTTCATGTGCTTGTCTTTGGCGACGCAAACCTTCAAATTTGAATGGAAGAGTTACTATAGCTACCGTTAGGATTTCCATTTCTTTAGCTATTTTGGCTATGATTGGAGCTGCACCTGTCCCAGTTCCTCCACCCATACCCGCTGTGATGAACAACATTTTGGTACCGTCATCCAACCAGCTTCTTATTTCCTCTATGGACTCTATACACGATTGTTTACCAACTTCAGGCATTGACCCTGCACCACGACCTTCAGTAAGATTGGGTCCTAATGAGATTTTCATCGGTACAGGATTGCTTTCCATTGCTTGTGCATCCGTGTTACATATAGCGAAGTCCACACCTGTGATACCTTGCTTGTACATGTGACCAACTGCATTACCGCCGCCACCGCCGACGCCTATCACTTTAATTATTGATTTATCATTTGTAGGTATATCAAATTTCATTACTTTTCAATTTCGATTGTTAAAAAAAGATTTTAGAATTCAGAATCAGGAACGGTTTCAAAGAAATCCTTAGTCATAGAATAAAGCTTACCAAAGATGCCACCTTTTTTAGGGTTTTTATCTTGGCCACTGTCTTGCTCTACATCTTCGACTTCTAATCTATTGGTTTCAAATTCGGGCGTTGATTTTGTTTCTTCGACCTCTACGGCTTTGACTGGAGCAACTACTTTTTTAATAGACTCAACATATCTTGTTTTGTCGCCAATATTGTCAATAGTATGCTTCAACAATCCTATCGCAGTAGCATAAATCGGACTTGCCAATTGGCTTGAATATCCATGTGCTAAATGCTCGATAGGTTGCCCAACACGCGTAGGTAGTCCAGTGTGATACTCTGCCAAAAGATCTATATTTTTCACTAAGCTACCACCACCTGTCAATACCATTCCCGCAAGGAGTTTACCTTCGTATCCAGACCTGCGTATCTCCCAAAGTACGTAATCAAATATCTCTTCGACTCTGGCTTGAATGATGCGAGACAGATTCTTTTCTGAAATCTCTTTATGGTCTCTACCTTTAAATCCTGGTATCGTAATGATTCTATTATCAACGATTTCATCTGCTAAAGCCGAACCAAATTTTATTTTCAACTTCTCTGCTTGTTCATTCATGACCGTGCAACCTTCACGTATATCTTTCGTGATAACATTGCCACCAAAAGGGATGACACAAGTATGGCGTATGATGCCATCTTTGAAGATTGAAATATCCGTCGTACCACCACCTATATCTACCAATGCGATACCTGCTTCTTTTTCATCTTCACTCAATACAGATGCTGACGAAGCAATCGGTTCCAGTGTGACACCAGCCACATCGAGCCCTGCTTTTTCGACACATCTCAATATATTTCTACTTGCTGATATCTGCCCAGTGATGATATGAAAATTGGCTTCCAATCTGACACCTGACATACCTATCGGATCAAAGATATCTTGTTCGTCATCCACCGTATATTCTTGTGGTACTACGTGCAAAATCTTGTCACCAGGAGGCAACACCAATTGGTGCATATCTCTGATAAGTTTGTCGATATCCGCTTGACTGATTTCTGAATTGGAATCGTGACGGACAAGCAATCCATGGTGGTGCAAACTCTTGATGTGTTGGCCTGCAATCCCTACATGGACAACTTTAAATGTACACTTTGCATTTCTTTCAGCGATCTCTATAGCTTCACGTATAGCCTTCACGGTTTTGTCTATATTTGAAACTACACCTCGAGATACGCCTTCAGACCTTACAACACCAAGTCCTACGATCTCAAGCTTGCCATACTCATTCAAGTGGCCGGCTATAGCGCATACTTTGGTCGTTCCGATGTCCAGTGCAACTGCAATGTTTCTATTTTTACTCTGGTCGTTCATATCGCAATGAATTTAATTATGAATATTATGATTGTTTATGATATTTAATTCTGCTGTTAGGGTATCCTGTACCATAGGCTTAATCTTAGGCGCATTGGCTGGGTCTGCTAATATACCACGCACTTGTTTCGTATAAGAAAGATTAAGCGATTTGTACCTATTCCACCCTAACTTGGGCATTCCGTCTCTATAAAATATTTTAAGATTGTCAAACTTGGATCTGATATCTGAAGCATCGCCGAAAATAATTTTTTCTCTACCCACTTTTGGAACAAGAACGATATTTCCTTGACCTCCTGCTTCAATATTTACTTGTTCGATTAATGCTGATAAAAAAGCATCATCCGAAACAAATTGCATGATTTTAAATACATCTTTGAGCTTCGACGACTGGTCAGAAATGAGCATTTTATCGAAAAATGTATCTCGTACACCGGTCACGATAGGCACTCTTACGATACTTCCTCGCATATAAGGAATACGCTCGCCATCAGCATCAATAAAGTATTCGTTGCCCGATACTTCCATGACACGCATGATTGGTTTTCTTTGAGATATTTTCACATGCAAACAGTCATGCGCATCAAAGTACAAATCAGCTTGTACGATCCTTTTGTCTAAATTGAGCTTAGCTTCGAGCTTCCTCACATCCAATGATTTGATACTGGCTTGATTGAGCGTTTTACCAGCTGCAAGTTGAAGTATTTGCTTCACTTCCTTTTCATTAATCAACTGCTCACCGTCTTTCAACCCTACGATTTCAATTTTTATGGCCTGTACTTTAGCATTTTGCTTTCGCTGGACACTAAAGAAAAGCCCAGCCATGATAGCTGCCAACAGTAATACCCATATAATGGTATCCCTGACTTTCTTTTTATCTATTTTGTGTCCACTCATTTTATTCTTTTATATATAATTACCTCTTTTCTTCGTAATGCTTTTTTATTTTTTGTACAAAAGTGTCAATATCTCCAGCGCCCAATGTCATCAGCACATCCACTTCGCCTGCTGTAAGTACATCCATGAGCGTTGCCTTAGTTGCTAATTTTTTATTTGGGTTTTGCATCATTTCAAATATCATCTCTGAACGAACACCCTCAATTGGTAACTCTCTCGCCGGGTAGATATCCATAAGTATAACCTCATCCAATTTATCTAACTCCGCTGCAAATCCTTGGGCAAAGTCTTTTGTTCTTGAATATAGATGCGGTTGAAATATACCTGTCAACTTGCGACCGCTATATAAATTTCTCGCTGCATCAATCGCTACTTTTAACTCACTCGGATGATGCGCATAATCATCAATATAGACCAATCGTTGCGTATCAATGATTTTCTCAAACCTGCGATGTATCCCTCTGAATCCTGCTAACGCTCCTTTGATATCGTCATAAGTTACACCTTGCAACAACCCTATCGTGATTGCAATACAAGCGTTTTCGGCATTATGTCTTCCTGGCATACTCATCTTCACCGATTCAATCTTCTGTCCCAACCCTTCATAATCAAAAACATACACGCCATGCTCAATCCTCAAATTGTGCATCCTGATATCACCACAGTCTTCCTCTCCATACTCAAACACCTTAACACCTCTTGTCTGAATATCTTGAAACTCTTGCTCTGTAAAATGATGTTTAAGTCCATGACGTATGATCAAATATCCATGATTGCGTGTTTTAGCTGCGAATGCTTTGAAACCTGAAATCATCACTTCATGATTGCCATAGATATCCAAATGATCCGGATCCATAGATGTGATCACCGCTACATAAGGATTCAACCAAAGAAATGACCGATCGTATTCATCCGCTTCAAGCACTACGACATCACTATTCCCTACTAAGAAATTGCTATCATAGTCCACCGTCACACCGCCAAGAAAAGCCGATATATCAACACCGCCACTTTTCAAGACATGTGTTACCATAGAACTCGTCGTTGTCTTTCCGTGCGTTCCTGCGATACAGACAGCATCCTTAGCTTCGGATATGATACCCAAAGCTTGCGCCCGTTTCATCAACGGAATAGTTTGATTTTTCAGCCAATTGAGTTCTTGATGATCTATAGGAATAGCAGGTGTGTAAACCACCAAATCAACACCTTCTGGAATCAAATTGACATTATCTTCATAATGAATATTCATGCCTTCGCTTTCCAATATTTGTGTCAATTGGGTGCTTGTCCTATCGTATCCTGAAACCAATTTGCCGATATTCAAAAAATATCTTGCGATGGCACTCATACCGATACCGCCTATTCCTACAAAATAGATATGTCGGTATTGACTCAGATTCATGACCTTTTTTTTGTACAAATTGTCAATATTTCATCAGCAATCTTTATTGCTGCATCTGGTCTTGCAAAATATAAAATATTTTGCTCCAGCTCTTTAATTTTCTGCTCATCTTTCAGCAAGTTATCCACTTCCTGAAAAAGTGCACTTTCAGCATCCAAATCCCTGATCATTATCGCTGCGTTTTTGTCTGCAAGTGACTTCGCATTGAATGTCTGGTGGTCTTCTGCCACATTGGGAGACGGTATGAGAATAGCAGCTTTTCCAAGCACCGCCAACTCTGATATAGTCAAGGCACCTGCTCTACACACCACTATATCGGCAGCACTATAAGCAATATCCATATTATCAATAAATGGCCATATCTTGATATGATCACACGATGCCAAAGCACAATCTTTGATCGAATCGTAGTACATCTTACCTACCTGCCAAATAATATTGATATCCGTCCTTTTTGCCAAATCGTTAGCATAGGCCAGAACAGCCATATTGATTGTTCTGGCCCCAAGGCTACCTCCGAAGATTAAAAGTGTTTTCTTATTTTGATTTAATCCCAAAGTCTTAAGAGCCGCTTCACGATTTATTTTATTGTCCAGTATGTCTTTACGCACCGGATTTCCTGTAAATAATATTTTGCCTTTCGGAAAAAAACGCTCCATACCGTCATACGCCACACAGATTTTAGATGCTTTACCTGCTAAAATCCTGTTGGTAATACCCGCAAAAGAGTTTTGCTCCTGCAATACTGTCGGTACATTGAGCGTATTGGCTACCCTAAGTAATGGTCCACTGGCATAGCCTCCTACACCAACCGCTACATCTGGTTTGAAGCGATACGCTATCTTCCAAGCCTTAATCATGCTTGCTGCCAATTTGAATGGAAATGTGAAATTTTTCCATGAAAATGAGCGCTGAAACCCGACAATATTCAATCCTTCTATCTTATATCCCGCTTTCGGGACTTGTTCCATTTCTATCTTTCCATTTGCACCGACAAAGAGTATTTCTGTATCTGGTGCTTGTATTTTGATCGCATCTGCAATCGCAATCGCTGGAAACACATGACCGCCTGTTCCTCCTCCGCTAATGATTACTCTCTGCATCTGCTTCCAATTGTTCTAATTGTTTCTTCTCCTCAAAAGCCTGCTCTACATACCTGCTGACACTCAAGACTATTCCGAGCGAAAGACATGTAAACAAAAATGACGTTCCACCCATACTTATCATCGGTAATGTCAATCCTGTAGCCGGAACCAATTGCACGGATACAGCTATATTGGCAAATGCCGTAACAACAATATTTAATGTCAAACCAATAGCCAGCATCGCTCCAAAAGTTTTAGTACATCTCGTAACCAAACCAACAGTCCTTATCAGCAACCACAAGTATAATCCCAATATAAATGCACCACCCAAAAAGCCATATTCTTCACAAATAATAGCATAAATAAAATCCGCATAAGCATAAGGCAATAAGTTCCTCTGAATACTATTACCCGGTCCGAGACCAAACATACCACCTTCGGCAATGGCTATTTTGGATTGTACTATCTGGTATTGTCCATCAGAATACAAGAAATCATGGATACGAGTTTCCCATACACCCGCGCGGAATTGCTCAGGAAAATATCGACCTCCATAGTATATCAATACGAAAAATCCCACACCCAACAACAAAAGTATCAACACGGACTTGAGTGATATCCTACCTATAAATATCATGGTAAAGGAAGTAACAAACAATAATATCGCCGTTGAAAAATTGGACGGTGCTATCAAGGCACATATACCTACAACAGGTAATATCAATGGTATAAAAGCATCTTTAAAACTTTTGATATATTCCTGCTTCATCGCTAATGACCGAGCTACAAACAATATTAGTGCTATCCTTGCAAAGTCAGATGTCTGGAATGACAAATCCAAAAACGGTATTTTAATCCATCGTGAAGCATCATTCAATTCTGCTCCAAAAAATGCCGTATATACCAACAATGGAACCGCAATAATCATTAATATTGGAGCTATTTTGGCATAAACCATATAATGCAATCGATATGCTGTATAGGTCAGTAACATACCTGCACTGATAAACAGCAACTGTCTTACTAAGAAGTATTCCGTACCGTGACTGGTATTATATTTATAGACTTGACTACCTGATGTGCTATATACTATCAGCAATGAAAACAGTGACAACAGCATCACAATCAACCATATCGCACGGTCGCCTTTCAGATTGTAATATGACTTTACTAAACTCACTTTGTCCTTTTAATTTTTGTTATCAATGCTTGCTTTCAAATCGGCTACAGCTGCTTTGAACTGTTCGCCTCTATCCATATAATTTCTAAATAAATCAAAGCTTGCACACGCTGGAGAAAGTAAAACTGCATCTCCCTGCTCTGAAAAACTTAATCCTATTTCCACCGCTTCCGACACATTCGTAGTCTCTGCGATTGTATTAATATAAGGTTTGAAAAATGTTTTTAATTTTTCATTGTCCACACCAAGGCAAATTAAAGCATTAACCTTTTCCTGAACCAATGGTACTAAAACATCGTATTCATTGCCCTTGTCTGTTCCTCCTGCTATCCATACAACCGGCTTATCCATGGCTTCTAATCCATAAAATACGGCATCCACATTGGTTGCTTTACTATCATTGATAAATTCTACGCCGGCTATCACACCACAACTTTCCAATCTATGCGGTACATTTACAAAAGATTGCAAGCCGGAAGCGATATCTCTTTCAGTCAAGCCCAATTGTCTGCACGCCGCTACAACACACATCGCATTGAACAGATTGTGCTTACCTTTGATACTTACTTCGAAATTGCCTTGATTATCCAACGATGCAATCCCGTTGATATATTGATCCTTACGAATGCCAATACGAGTAGCATTCAGTTCACAACCTTTCAACATGTTACTAATCTCTTGGTCATCCTCATTGAATATGAAGATATCTTCAGGCTGCTGATTGCGAGCGATACGAAATTTAGCTTCAGCATATTTTGCTAAAGCATACTCATATCTATCTAAGTGATCCGGTGTTATATTTAGTAAAACAGCTATATCTGGACGGAAAGTATCCACATCATCCAATTGGAAACTGGATACTTCAATGACCATGTATGCAGGATGATTTTCTGCAACAATTCTTGCAAAACTTTTGCCATAATTCCCACCTAAATCAACATCCACTCCAGCGTTTTTAAGGACGTGATACATAAGCCCAGATGTCGTCGTTTTACCGTTAGAACCAGTTATTGCTATGATCTTGCCTTTATAATAAATGGCTCCAAATTCAATTTCGGAAACGATCTTTTTACCCGCAGCTTTCAATTGCTGTATCACAGGTGTCTTTTCAGGAATCCCAGGACTTTTAATTACCGTATCATACGTCAATAAGTGCTCTATAGTATGCTTTCCTTCCTCGAAAGCGATACCATGATCACTCAATTCCTTTTTATAGTTATCGGCAATAGTACCAAAATCAGATACAAACACCGCTAATCCTTGTTTTTTAGCTAATAGTGCCGCTCCAATACCACTTTCGCCCGCACCCAATATTACGATCTTCTTCATTAGCGAATTTTTAATGTGATTACTGAAACAATGGCCAGAAGTATTCCTATGATCCAAAAACGCGTCGCAATTTTGGCTTCATGCATGCCTGACTTCTGAAAATGATGATGTAAAGGTGACATTTTGAAAATCCTTCTTCCTTCACCATATTTACTTTTGGTATATTTAAAATAGCTGACCTGCATGACAACAGATAGATTTTCGACTACAAAAATCCCACACAATACAGGAATCAATAGCTCTTTACGCAGTACGATAGCTAATACGGCGATGATACCACCTATAGCCAAACTTCCTGTATCACCCATGAACACCTTCGCTGGATAGGAATTATGCCACAAAAATCCGATACAAGCACCTAAGAAACACGCCGAAAATACCACTAATTCAGCCGAATTCGGTATGTAGAAAATATTCAAGTAATCCGCTGTAATCGTATTACCAGAAACATACGCAAATATGCCCAAAGTAGCAGCAATGACCGCAGAAGTTCCAGCAGCTAATCCATCAATTCCGTCAGTGAGATTAGCAGCATTAGATACTGCTGTTACTATAAAAATAACTATCAGCGTAAAAATGATTGACAACCACAAGTCAACATTGTCTCCCATGAAGCCAACAAGGTATTTGTAGTCGAAATTATTATTTTTGAAGAATGGAACATTCGTCAATGTGGTTTTGACATACGCCATATCTGTCATCCTCGTTATATCATTAACCCTTGGCAATGGAATCTCATATTCCTTGACTATCTCATAATTGCCAGCTTTGGCTTCATCCGTTGTCATTCTGATTACAACATCATTCGAAACCAACATCGTAATACTCACAATCAGTCCGAGAACGACTTGTCCAAATATTTTAGCCTTACCACTGAGCCCTTCTTTATTTTTCTTAAAAACCTTTATATAATCATCAGCACCACCTATTAATCCAAGCCATACAGTCGTAAACACCATAAGCCAGATATAAACATTGGTCAGATTGGCTAATAATAGGCAAGGAATCAGTATCGCCATGATAATGATAATACCACCCATAGTTGGAGTACCTTCTTTAGCCTTTTGTCCTTCCAATCCGAGTTCTCTGACCGTTTCACCTATTTGCATGTTTTTCAACCAATTGATGATACGACCGCCAAAAATTAAAGATATGACCAATGACAAAATAATAGCAAATGCAGCCCTAAATGTAATATATTGAAACAACCGTCCGCCAGGCAGATTGTAATAATTATCAATATATTCGAAAAAGTGGTACAACATTTGTATTATATATTTATATGTTTATTTGATTGTTTTAAATTTGATTATTAATTATTATGTATTTGTACTAAAGCGATGATTAAAACAGGTCAAAAATCCAGAATGGTCTGTTTTGATAGTCACTAAAGTCTAACAATTCGGCAAAATATCCGAATTAAAAATTTTAACAGCGCAGTGAGATGACTGAAACTTTTTCCAGACAGTGCTCACTGCAACTGTTAAATCAACCTGAGAATAATTAGAACCTATATCTTTATCATATTGTAAGTTCTTGGACAGAATGTACAGAAATCAGTGTTTTTTAAACACTTAAATTGAGTACATCAACCCAAAAATTCTTGCAATATCAATTTATCATCAAAAGGAAACTTTTCTCCTTTTATTTCTTGGTAATTTTCATGACCTTTGCCGGCTACTACGATGATATCACCACTATTGGCCATCATCACTGCTGTTTTTATTGCTGCTTTTCTGTCTGAAATACGGATCATTTTTTTTCTTTGTTCGTCACTCAACCCTGCTTCCATATCATCGAGAATGGATTCTGGATCTTCGGACCTTGGATTGTCACTCGTAAAAATCACGACTTCTCCATAACTACATGCAACATTTCCCATCAACGGACGCTTGGATTTATCCCTATCTCCACCACAACCTACTACCACAACTATCCGTGCATCATCGTTTTTAATTTCATTTACAGTATCAAGCACATTTTCCAAAGCATCTGGTGTATGTGCATAATCCACAATGGCTATCTTCGAGCCATCAGATGCTATGACTTGATCAAATCTTCCATTGGCACCTTTCAATCCACTCATCAAAGCCAACACCTCATCTGATTCAATACCAAGTTCACATGTCACACCATATACAGCCGCTATATTAAAAGCGTTAAATGCTCCGATCATCCTAAAATGTGCCTCGATCTCATTGATCCTGATGTGCAGACCATGAACCGAATTTTCGATAATCCTGATCTTATAATCTGCCATAGACTTCACAGCATACGTCAACTTTTTAGCTTTTGTGTTTTGCAACATGACCAACCCGTTTTTGTCATCTGCATTGACAAGAACAAAAGCATCTTTTGGCAATAAATCAAAAAAGGCTTTTTTAGCATTGATGTAATGTAGCATCGTTCCATGATAGTCCAAATGATCCAATGTCAAATTGGTAAATACTCCTCCTTTGAACTTCAAGCCTGCTATTCGCTTTTGATGTGCTGCATGAGAACTCACCTCCATGAATATATATTTACATCCTGCATCTTTCATTCTTACTATCAACTTATGCAAACTTATGACATCAGGAGTCGTATGCGTAGCAGGAACGACTTCATTTCCGATGATATTTTCAACTGTTGAAATCAATCCGCATGTATATCCAAGCCCACTCAATAATTGGTACAACAAGGTTGCAATCGTCGTTTTACCATTCGTACCTGTGACACCAACCAAGCAAACATCATCAGTTGCATTGCCATAGAAAGCATGAGTAAGTATTCCGATGAAACCACGAATATCCTCGCATACTATATACGTAATACCCTCGCACTTATCTGATACAGATTCACAAACGATACAAATAGCTCCATTGCGAACCGCATCATCTATAAAATCATGCCCATCAACTACACTACCTCTAAACGCAGCATACAAAGCACCATCTTTAGCAAACCTTGAATCAATACAAATATCCATTATCTCTATATCTGTAGATCCATAAATCTGGGCATCAAACCCAGCCGGCAATATGTCAAATAACTTTATACTCATCTTCAAACTGTTTTTTCATCAGTCTAATTCGAGAACCACCCGGTTTCCACGTGCTACCGTACCCGGACTTACTGATTGGCGTCTAACTTTCCCGACACCTTTTACATTTACATTCAATCCTGCATATTCCATCAGATATACCGCATCTCTCAATCCCATTCCACGTACATCAGGAACAAGCGTATTTTTTATTTTTTTATCTTCCAATATCATTGCATTGGCGGACGGATCGAGTACCGAAAAAGGTTCGTCTGAAGTATCTTTATACTTTATATTCAAATAGTCGAGTATCGTATTAAAATCTTTGTGATAACCAACCGCCTTTCCAGGTACACCTATGGCAGCATATACTGATTCATTCAATGATCTTACTTGCTTAGTCTTCATGGTGTAAACTCTTTCGGCGATACGTTTAAACACCGGACCAGCCACATAACTACCATAAAAAACACCACCACGTGGGTCATAAACCACAACGATCATAGAATACATCGGATTTTCTGCTGGAAAGTACCCACAAAAACTCGCATTATACCTTGCGTAATCGGCTTTATTTGCGTAATTAACTCTTGATGTTCCCGTCTTTCCAGCAATGGTTACATATTCTGAAAATATATTTTTACCAGTCCCTTTCAGGACAACATTTTCTAACAACTGTTTTGCCTTTTTAATATTATCGGGCTTAGCGATCTGATTTGACAAAACAACTGGGCTAAATTTTTTCTTGACTTCATTTCCTTTTCTGATTTCTTCTACCAAAAAAGGTTTCATCATCTTACCAGCATTAGCGACTGAATTATAAAGATTTAACATCTGCAATGGTGTCATCATTAGCTCATATCCATGTGCCATCCACGGCACAGTTGTACTATACCATTTAGTTTTATCTTTGACAGGATCTTTTATTATGGGTACTGGTTCTCCTAATATATCTATCCCCGTAGCCTCATTAAGACCAAATTGCTTCATTCGCTTTATCCATTGCACTCTGCCATCACGAGAATTGTACAAGTCATTTGCTACAGATGCTATACCAACATTGGATGATATTTCAAAAGCTTCAGCTAATGTTGTCAATGTTCTTCCATGTTTTTCAGAATCATGCATCACTCTGTCTGCAAATCGTTTTGCACCATAACTCAAATCAATGAGTGTATCCAAATTCGTGATGCCATCTTCCATGACAGCAAGCATCGTGGCCAATTTCATCGTTGAGCCAGGTTCACTAAGTCTCGTTACACCCAGATTGTACATTTCATAATACGAACTATCTTGTGCTCTGGTAAGATTTGAAATGGCTTTTATCGCTCCTGTTCCTACCTCCATTAATATAGCAACACCACCTTCAGCTTTATTTGCTTTTAGAGATTTTAGCAACTCATGGTGTACGATATCCTGCATATCGACATTGAGTGTTGTATAGATATCATCACCCGTTTTGATTTCATTTTCTGACGGATCATACACCGGAACCCACACATCTCTTTCACCAAAATTATTAGGTAGTCGCTTCATCAATCTTTGATCACTTTCACCTTTCAATATTCTGTCAAAGTAACCTTCAAGACCTACCTTATCAGCATTTTCCCTATCGACACCTATTGTTCTGGATGCGAGCTCACCATAAGGTTTTACACGTTTTCCATATCTACTTTTGATCAAACCACCTTTATAAGAACCATACTTGAGTATAGGTGCTGCTTTAAGTTTATTATAAGCATCAATATCCAAACCCTTTGCAATAAAAAAGTAACGATTTCCTTTCTTTTTTGCCGCTTTCAAATCTTTCAACCATTGTTCACGGGATTTCGTCTTAATAAACATTGGATCAAAAGAAGACAAGAAAATTGCTAAAGAATCAACTTCACTATTGAACAATTCTTGGCTTACTACGCTCATATCCATCCTAACCTCAAAGAACTGAAGTGAAGTCGATAAAAGATTATCCTCTTCACCATATATATTACCTCTGTCTGCGTCAACCGTTCTCCACTTTACATTTACTTCTCCTTTCTGACGCCACTTATCTCTTTCTATTATTCCGACTTTGAATACTTTAAATAGAATTACAACGGAAGCAAGCCCAAAGCAAAACATCACAAAATATGCCCTCCAAAGTAATTCCTTTTTTCTGTCCATGAGATTTATAATTCGCTACCGGATTTTTCTAATCTTTTTTATCTGCTACAATTTTATATGGTGGTGTATTGGACGGCTTCAATCCACTTTCCTTTACCTTTGCTTCGATTTGCGACTGTATGCTACCTTGCATCACTTCCTGTTTTAGATTCAACGCCCTCCAGCGAATATCTTTTACTTCCTGCTTCAACACTTCTGTTTTTCTGACCGCTTTTTCCGAAGCATGTGCATTGGAAATATAGATCACACCCAGTAAAACAAGATAGCATACAAAAGGCAAATTCACAAAAATCCACTCCACCCACTTCAGTCTAAAAAGTGTAGCTTTCTTATCCTGATAATCAGTCATGGTAATGAATTTATTCTTTATTTAATTACATCCAATTTAAAAAACACCTAATGTTTATGTCACATTTTTAAGGCTTAAAAACGATAAACCTTACAATTTCTCAGCTACTCTCAACTTTGCACTTCTTGACCGGGAGTTCTGCTTTTGCTCTTCATGACCAGCGACAATCACTTTTTTATCTACTAATGTAAACGGTCTGTAAATATTACCAAAATCATCCTTGACGACTTCGCCATCTACATTACCTGTTTTAAAAAAGTTTTTAACCATTCGGTCTTCTATACTATGAAAAGTTATGACTGCAAATCGACCACCTTTACCCAAAAGCTTCAGGCCGTCTTCCAACATATCCTGCAACGCTCCGATTTCGTCATTGACTTCAATCCTAATTGCCTGATATACTTGAGATAAGTACTTCATTCGCGGTCCCATCAGATTACGATCAAGGATATTATTAAAATCTCCTGTTGTCCTGATAGCCGAGCGTTTTCTTTGATCCACAATAGCTTTAGCTAAAGTCTTAGCATTGCGAACCTCACCATACTTACTCAATACATTCACTAATTGACCCTCTTCATAAGTATTCAAAATGTCAAAAGCTGAAAACTCCGAATCTCCATTCATACGCATATCCAATGGCGCATCAAATCTATAGGAAAACCCTCTATCAGGAACATCCAATTGATGTGATGACACACCCAAATCAGCCAATATACCATCTACTTGCTGCACGCCTTCCAATCTTAGATATTTTCGCATGTATCTAAAATTAGCGTTTATTAGCGTAAAACGGTCATCAGCTGGCGCATTATTCAAAGCATCAGTATCCTGATCAAAAGCAAACAAGCGCCCTTTGGCATCAAGTTTATCTAAGATCAGACGAGTGTGCCCTCCGGCACCAAATGTCACGTCAACATAAATACCTTTCGGTCGGATTTTGAGATTGTTTATACATTCTTCCAAAAGAACAGACACATGATAATCGCTCATACTACAAGTACTAAGACATGAATTAATCAGGTTTATTTACATTGAAATTCAATTCAGCGAGCTCTGCAAAATTTTCCGGTTCATTAGCAATCATTTCATCATATTTATCTTTCGACCAGACTTCTATCTGATTTTGATATGCAAATAATACTACGTCTTTATCTATGCTTGCATATTCCATCAGTGTCCCTGGAAGATTGATTCTTTCTGATGAATCCACCTCTAATTCTGTCGCTCCTCGGTAAAAATACCTAATTGTTCGCCTTTGCAAATCAAGGTTAATGTTCAATTGGTTGATTTCTTTCGTCTTCATTTCCCATACGTCTATGGGATACAGTATCAAGTGTTTTTCATATCCACGATTAATGACAAACTTGAGATTTCCGTCGCCGCCAATCTGCTTAAGCAATGCACTGGGCATCTTAAGCCGACCTTTAGCATCAAGCTTACAGTCATACTCACCGAGAAATTGATACGTTTTCACACTTTCAGGTTGTTAACAGGACAAAGATATATAGACTTTCCCACTTTTTCCCACTTTTTTCCAAAAATATGTATTTTTTTTTAAATAATATATATTATTTTTTGATATTTGTTTTTCAGTATAATCAAATTCATTATACATTCAATACAATTTGATTACATAAATAGTCAAAACGGGAATTACCATAGTAAAAGCATTTTCCTAATTCAATCTATCAATTTTAAATATTACACAAAAATATATGTATTATACATAACAACAAAATATAATTTATTATTTATTGTAAAATTATTATTTATAGATTAAAATAAAATATATTTGTATATATTGACAAACTCTGTAATGTACAGAAATTACAAGTGATTTTTGAAACCATCCTATGATTTTTATGAATAGCGTTTGAGATTAGGTTTCTCAATTAGCTTTGTAACCTCTCTAAGCAAAAAATCAGTTCAATCTTCCTGCTTTGATTGGCTAATTTGGAAAATCACTTTATTATAGTCTCCTTTTTATACTCAAAGCGATCTTAGGCATTCACTTATTAAATTTCGCCATGGTTTGAGCCATACATATTGTTGGTTAGTTCCATTCTAAAGTTTTTAGCGGTCAATCTTTCACATTACTAAGACCTCTATGCTTTGTTTTTCTTAGTTTTTTCACCAAATGTCTGTTCACATATAGGAGTGATACTTCCACATTATATTTGAAGCATTCATCTGGATTGCTCTCATTACTAACGAAAAAAGGCACACGCAAATCTGCGTGTGCCCTTCTTTTATGCTACCATCAAGATT
>CAYNSF010000050.1:0-21597 GCA_964399855.1 uncultured Aureispira sp.
AGATAGACCACAATCATTCGAAAAATTATGCTTAATTTTGCTCCGAAACTTTAGTAAATTTACTAACTTGTCAATTTGTTGGTTATTATTAATTTTTGAATTGCATAATCATTTTAGAAAATTACCAAAATCATCAATTATCCTCTAACATTACCTAAACTTCACTACTTTTGCATCTTTGAATACACAAACGTTAAAAGATGAACAACTTCATGAAAATTTCGGTCATTATCATGCTCTGCTTTACTGGTTTGGCATTGAAAGCACAAGAAGCACCCATACCCAATTCACCAATAACTGTTGAATCCTTTTTCGGTCATAGAGCGCTTACGTATCAAATGATTGCCATAAAAAAAATGCAAAGTGTACCGCGTTTAGGCTTTTTGGGCATTTCCAATTTTCAGGCAACATGGGATACACCCACGATCGATGATTATGTTCATCAAGGCAACGTGACGGTTGGAATAGCCTCAGGACTTGATATCAGTGCAGGGTTTATATGGGAGCCATTTACTGGGATACGACCAAGCGCAGGCTTCATCTATTCTTATGCCAATTCCAACTTATTAGTCATTACCAATCCACGTATGGATATGGCTAAAAATCCGAATGCCGATATTTTAGTTCTGATTGAATATATACCTGAACTTTCCCAAAAGCTTAGGTTATACACACGTGTGCAAGGTCAATATGGATACAATTTCGGTCATGAAATACACACTCGAAGCTATCTTATGCTCCGTGCCGGATTAACATTCGGCGACTTTACGGTAGGTTTAGCCAAGGATTTTGATTACTTTGGACCTGAAAAATCCCTATTGCATAATACCGGCGGATTTATCAGGTTTGAATTGTTTTAGTTTGGAATTGTTGTTTGTTAAACCAAAATTTGTTTTGTACTAAAACTATTCATTATATCTGCTCCCGAGTAGTTGTCTAAAAAAAATATTCACTTTTATGGGTTACTTTTATATTAAATTTTACACTTATAAATAATTCAAATTCATAAAATCTTATAAAAAAACGAGCCAATGTGATTTCAATCGCCAATTCACTTACAAATGAATTGAATTTAACCATAATCTGATTTTGGCATTTTTGTATTTTTTAATATATCTAAATCGAAAGTCGCACAATGAAAAGAATCCTTATTTTACTAATCATGATGGCAAATTTATCATTATTTGCGCAGAAATACAACATAACAGGTATCATTCAAGACAAACATGATGAGCCTCTTATTGCTGCAACTGTAATGCTTTTGGATATGGATTCAATATTGTTAGAATTTACTCAAACAAACGCTAAAGGTATATTTGAATTTAAAGGTGTGAGAGACCAACATTGCATTGTTAAAACCAGCTACCTGGGATTTTTTCCTCAGACCATTCCTATAAAATTCACGTCGGGCAATATAGATTTGGGTGTTTTACGTATGGAAGAAATAAGCAATGAACTTATGGAAATAGTCATAAAAGAAGCCAAAGCACCACTTCGTCTGCGTGGTGATACTGTTGAATACGACGCAAGTCAGTTTATAGTGCCTCAAGGTTCGACATTAGAAGATTTACTACGTCGATTACCAGGTATAGAAGTCAGTCATGATGGCAGTATCGAAGCTGACGGCAAAGGTGTTAGCAAACTCACAGTTGATGGAAAGACTTTTTTTAGTGAAGATCCAAAATTTGCCATCAAAAATCTTCCTGCAGAAGGTGTATCAAAAGTCCAAGTCTTTGACAAAAAAAATGAAGAAGCTCTCCTAACAGGTAAATCGACGGCCACAAATGAAAAATCCATGAATATAGAACTAAAAGAAGAATTCAAAAAGGGTGGTTTCGGAAAAGTTACGGTTGGAGGCGGTGTCGAGTCGCGTGGTGAACTAAAAGGAAATTATAATAAGTTTGACTCAAAAAACCAATTTTCAATAGTTGGCGTAGCAAATAATACTGGAAGAAATGGTCTGTCATGGGACGATTACCAAGATTTTATGGGCGCAAATACATGGGGAGGTTTTGATGACTACGATTATGGATTCGGAGGAGGTAACAGATATATAGGCGGCTTTGGAGGTGGATCAGGACTTGAAAATAAAGTGAGCCAATCGTTTTTCTCAGGCAATAACGGTGGTTTCCCAAGCAATCTATTGGGTGGTGTCAATTATAATTATGATCACAAAAAGAATAGAATTGCGTCAAGATACTTTTACCAAAATATTGGAAACGAAAAAGAAATATTTTCCAATTCCAGAACATTTTTGCCAACGTTCTTCCTAGACAATGGTAGATATGAGTTCCAAGATAGAACGAATACGAATCACCGTGCAGAGTTCGCCATAGAGCATGATATAGATAGTTTATTCACGGTAATTGCCACATCTGACCTCGCATTTGTCAACAATACAAATACCCAGAATGGATTATTATCCGTTAAAAGAGATGCAAGTCAATTGAGCAGTACATCTGAATTTAGTAATGGTTCAGAACTCGATGGTCAATTAATCAATGCTTCGATATTACTACGCAAAAAATTCAAGAAAGCAGGTAGAGCTGTAGGTACTAATTTTTCATATCTGAGTACTGATGTGACAGACAATCAAACTCGTTTTTCGACCAATATGTTCTTGTCATCGTCAAGCGAATTGGATAGTTTGGTGGAGTTGCGACAATATAATATCGATGACTTAGATAAATACGTTCTGAAAGCAAATGCATTAATAAGCGAGCCTTTGAGCAAAAAGTTTTTTTTGAAAGTATTCTATAATTTTAGTTCAAGAAATGAAAATGGACAGCGTTTAGTGAGTGATGAAGAAAATCAAAATCGAGTGACCAATAATTTCCTAAGCAGATTATATGAAAACCAAATTCTAAACCATCGTTTAGGTACGTCGTTAACTTTTTCACCTAAAATAATCAATGTCACAGTCGGTGCAGCGCAGCAAGTTTTTGACTTGAATGGTACATACAGATCACCACAAGCTGACTTATTTAATGGCAAAGTTGACAATTCTTTTAAAGTATTTCTGCCTTATTTTGAAATCGATGCCAATATAAGTAGGAACACTTGGATGAGTGCCGAATATTCATTAAATGTCTCAGAGCCAACGATAGAGAACTTATTACCAGTTGTGGATTACACCAATCCATTGTATATCATAGAGGGAAATCCGGATCTTTTGCCTTCCCGCTCTCATGATATTGGAACATATATCAGTCATTCCTGGCCATCAAGAGGTACTATGGTTTATGCCAATGCAAGTTATTCATACTTTGAAGACCAAGTCATTTACGAACAGTTTGTTGATGACAATTTAGTCACTTTTTCTAAGCCTATCAACTATACAGGTGGAAATCAGTTTTGGTCTAATGCAAGCTTGAGTTTCCCTATCGTTAGAAATAAACTAAAAGCAAGAATAAGTGCTTCTTACTCGGGAAGTAAAAGTTTTGCCTTGGTAAATGATGTGCTTAATACTACCGACACTAAAGGCAGACGTGGAAACATATATCTTGACATCACGCCAGTTGACGGTGTGGCTATCTATCTTTCTGCAAATCTTTCTGCCAGTAATACGGCATACGACATCGATAAAACCCAGGATCAGGACATCGTTAGAAACAATTACAAAGTGGAGTTTAATACCAAATTGGGTAAAGGTTGGTTTTGGAACTCTAGCTTGGCTTACGCTCTATTTACAAATGAGAGATTCGGTATAGATCAGGAAATTCCAATTCTAAATATGTCTATTTACAAGCAATTCCTCAAAGAAAATAGAGGCGAATTGAGACTTTCATTGTACGATGCTTTTGACAAAAATGTCCTTATCACACAAAGTACATCTCCATCAAGGGTGTTTGATTCACGTACTCCATCATTAGCAAGATATGGGATGCTCTCTTTTTCATACAATATAAAAGGCATGAAATCAAGTGTTGAAAGAAATAATTATTGGTATTGATAAATTAGAAAAATCATGAATAAAATTTGGCTAATTATTGCAGTGTTTATTGTCTCAAATGATTTATACAGTCAATCGGGTACAATCACTTTTAATAGAAAGGTTAATTTGCGGAATATTATCCAAAAATTGCCATATCTATCACAAGAAGAAAAAGACAGAAACATACTTGTTTGGGGAAAAGATACCAACAAAGGCCAGGATTATATACTCACCTATTCGGATAGTTTGAGTATTTATCTCGAAAAAGAAAGCGATGAAAACTATGGTTACAATTGGAGTGAAGACTCTGATATCATATTGCGAAATCATAGTGCGAAAAAAACTAAAGACATCAGATATCTATTGGGAAAGAAATACTTAATAGAAGACGATATGCCAAAATACAAATGGAAAATTCTAAATGAACTCAAGGATGTAGCTGGTTATGTGTGTATGAAAGCAGAAAGTAGAGACACTGTCAACAATGTGGTAGTAGAAGCATGGTTCACTGATAAAATACCCTTTCGTGGAGGACCAGAAGGCTATGCAGGGCTACCTGGCATTATACTGGCACTTGATATGAATATAGATGATGTAAATATTGTAGCAACAAAGATAGAACTTTCAGAAACGCCTATCGGACTGCCTATTCCTAAAAAAATGAAAGGAAAATCGACTACTTACCAAGATTATAACGAAAAAAAGAAGAAATACATCAAACAATGCGTTGAAGGTAAACGAAATCCATATTGGGAAGTGCCATACTAAAAATCGCAAAAGTTTGAATCCCATTTCCTGTGGATACATTGAAGGAAGTTCTCTGCATGCTCAACACACGTTTGGAGCTAAAAAAAAATATCATATAGGAATGGTGTGAGCAAAAAAGTTTAGAAGTTGAGGTTTTTTGTTTGCATATTTGTGGAGTCCTTGGATTTGTTATAATTGGTCACTGGTTTGATCGTGTGATTGGTTGATCGAGTGGCTTTATTGCAAATGAATATGCAGTGCTTTTAAATTCCATTATTTTCAACTTCCATTGTCCATTGTCAATTGTCCATTCTCCATTGTCCATTCTCCATTCTCCATTGTCCATTCTCCATTATCAATTATCACTCCGTATTACCGCTTTTGCCACTGCAATACCCAGATTCAGTCCTGCTTCGCAATCATTCAGATAATGAACACCCGCTAAAAACCTCGAATAGGCACATTCCTTATACATCGCTTCAAAACTGTCATAATCTCTCTTCTCACTATAGAACGCGATGCTCTTGAAATGACTGTCATCAATACGCCGGTTGTTTTGTTTGAAATAATGCTCAAGTACTGTTCCTGCCGTTCCGGATATCACCGAATGCGCTGACGGATACGACGGATAATCCGGCTTAAACCTGGACTGCCATGTCGTGTCTATATGCTTACGGATAAACTGATAAGGTCGCATCAGATTGTACTGGTACTTATAATGCCAGCTAAAAACAGACGCATCGTACATCGCCACACCCAAGTCTCTGTACATTTTCAGCGCCTGCATAAAGGGAATATGTTCTGTTGCTAACGTTTGATTGGCAATAGAAACCCAGCGACCCACCGGAGAAAAAGTCAAACCTAATGTTTCGTCACTCCAAAAGTCACTTATCCGAATATCTTCGTACGTCAGCTTTTTGGACTGAATATATACAGAAAGTGCATCATCATAGAGTGCCTTTTCGAAATTGGCGGCTCGGATATACGGCGGATCTACTCGAATCGATCTTTTGTCTATGGCTATCGTCTTATTATTACCAAAGTCAGGAAGCATCCCTTTGTGATCCGAAAATGTAAACTTGGCTTCAGGCTTATACACCGGAAGTAATGACATCGAATTCGTATCTATTGTATCCTGCCTGAATAAAACTGCTTGTTCTCCAAGGATATGCATGACATACTGATCATTATGATAGGCTTTAGTATGAAGTTTCCGGTTAGTCGCTTGGTACAATCCATTGATCCAGGAAGCAGCAGATCCGATTGCTTTTCGGTCATAAATGGTATTTATCGAAAGATAAAACGCATGATTCAATAAACGAAGTGCTTGTGGGCTTTGCGACTTAAAAAGATGCTTATGTTCCTGTACGACTTCAT
The DNA here is from genome assembly GCA_964399855.1 of uncultured Aureispira sp. Taxonomy (GTDB): domain Bacteria; phylum Bacteroidota; class Bacteroidia; order Chitinophagales; family Saprospiraceae; genus OLB9. The sequence continues at coordinate 6,059 of CAYNSF010000050.1, forward strand.
ACACACCTAAACTTACCTGCGCCATATTTCTGGCTGCATACGGCGGTATAGCATTTTTATCTACCCTTTCCAGCTGTATGTAAAGATTGTACCAATCCAATAGGATTTCGTTAGCCCGATCATCAAAGGTAGGTTCTGTACTTTTTTCCTTACATTGGTATGTGGTCAACATCAATGATACCAACATTAAAACTACAACCAAGACCTTAAAAATCCTGAATTTTATTACATATTGTTTTAAAGATATTCTCGTCATCAGTATAGTTTTAGCTTTCAGCATTAAACTTCAGAGTAAAAACATTACCCGTTGTACCGTCATTTGAGATGACGAGCGGAAAATGATGCACTTGCATGATCAATGCCACCAAAGCCAGCCCAATGCCAGAACCTTTGATTTTTTTATGGGTATTACTCCTATAAAAAGGCTTAAAAAGCAATGCCTTTTCCTCTTCGGGAATGATCGCCGCATGATCAACAATATCGATACCAAGCTTACCATATTCGTCTGTAAATATGCGTACACGCGCTGATTGATCAGAAGAATATTTACATGCGTTTTCTATTAGGTTTGAAATTGCCGTTTTCAGCAAGATCTCATTTCCGTTGATGACTAAGTTTTCAGCATCTTGAGGCAATCCATGGACATCCACTTGTATCTGATAGTTAGGATGTATCGTTTTTACGGAACTGATGATGTCCCAAACCAATTCATCTAATCGCACATCTGTAAAAGCGATCGGTTCTGCTCCGGCTGTAATCCGTGTCAATTGCATGAGTTGTGTAGCCATTTGTTCCAAATCTCTGGCATCTTTAAGTATCGGCATCAGGCAACTTTTATACTCTTCTATCGTCCGCTCTTTCATGGTATGCACTTCTATTCTCGAAATAATCGAAGCCAGCGGATTCCGAACTTCATGTGAAATAAATGACAAAAAACCTTTCTGTATATTGAACGCTTCTTCGATACGTGCCAGTAAATCATTAAAAGCATTGGCCAATTGTGCCATTTCATCCTTATTGTCTCCTACATGAATCCTTGCGGATAACTGGTCAGGCAGGATGCTATCCATGTCATGGATGATTCGCTTTATCGGCATCAATGCCCGGCGTGCATTGAAATAGCCTGCTACAGCCGTTATCATCAAAACTACTAAGAACGTCCAGATCAAAATGCGCTGCAAACTGCTCAACTCTTCTGAAATAAACTGTCCTTTTCCGATAAGCACAAATTCCTTTCCGCCTGGTGTTTTATAATTGAAACCTATAGCTTTATAGGCTCCGATTGGAAATAAATATTCTCCGTCACGTTGTATTTTATCTATAGTTTCCCTATTAATTGAGGGTTCTTCCATAAAAGAAAATACAAGTTGGTCGAGATCATTATATATTAGTATATTATCCTTGACATTGAGCAGAGGCTTTTCATCAGCACCATAAAGACTCTCTTGGTTGAATCCGTAATCGCTCTTCTCAATCATACTCAGCGTCATCAGTGCATTAGTACGCAACGACACGTAAAACTGTTGCTCCATTTGCCTTTTAAAGCTGAAATATATCAGCATCAGCGCCAGCAGTAATAATAAAGCCGTAACGATAAAATATGTTAAAGTCAGCTTAGTTTTTATCTGCATGTCTCTCCGGATTAAAGACATAACCAACACCAAATTTGGTATGGATCAGCTTATGATCAAATCCTTTATCCAACTTATTGCGAAGATAATTCACATAGACCTCTACGATATTGGTACCGGTATCAAAGTCTATATCCCAAACCATTCTAGCTATTTCTGCCTTGGTGACAACCTTGTTTTCATTTTTCAACAAATATTCCAGCAGCCTAAATTCCTTTTTGGTCAGATCCAGATTTTTACCACCACGTACAGCCGTCAAATTGGTAAAATCTACGATCAGATCACCTACTTCTCGGACAGTTACATTATAGGAAGCAGCTTTGCGCCTATCTAAAGCTTTGAGCCTGGCCATTAATTCATTGAAGCTAAATGGCTTCGGTAAATAATCATCGGCACCAACCTCAAGCCCGGCGATCCTGTCATCAACTGCATCTAAAGCGCTTACAATAATAATAGGCACAAGCGAACCTGTGGCACGTACCTTACGGCAAATGTCTAACCCATGCATTCCCGGCAATAACAAATCTATTATAGCAGCACTGTATTCATTGTTTAACAGCATATTCAACCCGTCAATACCATTGTTGGTAGCGCTTACCTGAAACCCGTTTTCTTCAAGTCCCATTCTGACCATTTCCTGTAGTCCTACCTGATCTTCTATAATAAGAATGTGCATAAAGTGGCTTTAAAGCTGTACAAAGATAGTAAAATCAACTGACTTTCTAACGAATTCGGTACGTTTTCTAATATAATTCTAAGAAAATAAAACTTAGTCGCTTATTCTGATTCATTCTTCGTTTTATAATAATGCTTTTCATACACAGCACGCAAAGTATCCATTGCAGCACTTTGAAGTACAAAAAGAGAATCCGGCATCTTCTTGAGCTTGTCGAGATCCGAACGTATGACCGATACAGGGATACCTGTGATTTCACTGACCTGATCCATATAAACATTGGCCATACTGTCACGTACAGCGCTGTCATTGAGTTCATTGGCTGCATTTACTGAATAAATCTGCACCAATACATTGATCACCTGCTCACGAGACATTTCGAGTTTTGGATACTTCTTTTTAGGTTTTCCGCAACTGATAGCAATTAACAATACTAAAAGGAAAAACAACCTCCGTTTCATCATGGTACAGGATTTTTAGGCGTTAAAATGGAAACCAATGTTATATCATTCCATTCGATATTTTGCCAAAGGATATCAGAATTTACTGAGCAAATGATGATACCGCATGTAGGGACATTGTCAATAACATTGTTTTTGAGCAAATTGGCAAGCCATGTGATGCCCGGATTATGTCCAAACATAGCCAAAGCCATCACTGTCTCGGGTTGTACCTGCATCACATCCATATAATGATCAGGAGTTCCATGATACAATTGATTTTCTAATTCTATTTCAAGACCATACGTTTCGGCAAAATATCCTGCTGTAGTTCGTGCCCTATTGGCCGTGGAAGAAACGATTTTATCAATAACATACCCGGATTGCTTCAAAACATCAGCCATAACTGGTGCATCTCTCAACCCTCGGCTGTCCAAAGGTCTGTCATGATCTGCTATCAAAGGATCTGTCCATGATGACTTGGCATGTCTAATGATATAAATATACTTTTTCAAATGACAAATAAATTTAAGTTTTAACCTTGTGCGTAGATAAATTGTTCATTCCAAACCCTGCTAATACATACGAAAATTAGTAGCTACCCAGGTATATGCTTTCAAATCATAAAAATAAGAGCATTTTTCTTCAGACGAAGCTACTTTTTGAGTTAATTGCAGTGCTATTGACGTAAAAAGAGCTGATGTATCAAGGAAAAATATCATTTTTTGATTGAAATTGATTATGCCTGAGTCGTTACGAAAATTAAAATACACTTATCAGTTAATGCCCTGTTCTAAAATACCTTGATTAATCCTTTTTATCAAACCTGGACCTTCGTAAATCATGCCTGTATATACCTGAATGAGCTTCGCACCAGCATTGAGTTTATCTATAGCATCTTGTGCTGAGGCAATACCTCCAACACCGATAATATCTAATGTTCCGCCCGATTTTTGATATAAATAACGGATAACTTCTGTAGCTCTATCGGTTAAAGGTCTTCCACTCAAGCCACCTGCACCTATTTGTTCTGTTGACATGGTCAGCTTACTTCTGTCCAATGTTGTATTGGTAGCAATCACGCCATGAGTCCCGGTACTTTGAACAATTTCGATTATATCATCCAACTGCACATCCGTAAGATCAGGTGCAATTTTCAAAAATATCGGTTTCTGATTTGTCTTTTCACTATTCAATTTCATCAAATCATGTAGCAACTTTTGTAAAGGCTTTTTCTCTTGTAATTCCCTAAGTCCCGGCGTATTGGGCGAACTTACATTGACTACAAAATAATCCACATAAGGGTACAACACCTCAAAGCATTTAACATAGTCTGATGCAGCATTTTCATTGGATGTAACCTTGTTTTTGCCAATATTGCCTCCGATAACTAAATTGGTGTGTTTTCGTTGTTTCAAGCGAGCTACCATAGCTTCGACGCCGTCATTATTAAAACCCATACGGTTTATCAATGCCTCATCATTTGGCAGTCTGAATAGTCGTGGGCGATCATTACCAGATTGTTGTAAAGGCGTAACTGTACCAATTTCCACAAACCCAAATCCAAGATAATCCAACTGCTGAAAATACTTACCGTCCTTGTCAAATCCCGCTGCCAATCCTACCCTATTAGGAAACTTTAGACCTGCTACTTCCACTTCCAAACGGCGATCCTGTATAACAAAAAACCTCTTAAACAGCCCTTTCATACCTGGTATGATCAATACGAATTTCAACAACATCATCGTCAAATGGTGAGCAACTTCAGGCGCAAATAGAAAGAATATTGGCTTAATTACTTTTCGATACATACAACAATCAATGGCTTTTGCCCCAAAGGTATTTTAAAATTACGAAAGCAGTAGAAAAATGGAGGAAAAATTAGTGTAAATGTTTAATTGGTTGATGGTTGTTTGTTGTCGGTTGTCGGAATGAAATTGGTTTAAAAGTTTAAGGGTGTAAAGGTGTGAATGCTAACAGCTACCAACATTTTCAACTTTCAACTTTCAACTTTCAATTTTCAACTTTCCACTGTCCATTATCCATTGTCATCTGTCCATTGCCAATTGCCAATTGCCCATTGCCCATTTCCCTTTGCTAATTGCCAATTGCACATTGCCAATTGCCCATTGTCAAAAAACCTATCTCAACAATACGAAACTGTCAAATTTTACGTATTCCTTTTCACTGCACTGATATTTTATCTTGTACATGTATGTGCCTGTATTGAGCAGTGATTCGTTTTTACTACCATTCCACTGCTCTTCAAGGACTTTGGTCTCCCATACCTTTTCGCCAGAACGGTTGTAAATTTCAAAATAATCTAAATGCTCAATAATGAATGTATTACTAATCCCATACGTGTCATTCAACCCGTCGTTATTGGGTGTAAAAGCTTTGGGAAGTAATAGATTAGCACAGTCAAGGTCATCCTTATTAGTGGTGAATATAATCACTGTATCTGTACTGATACAGGTGACATTATTGAAGCTAACCTTATAGGTTGTGGTGATATCTGGTGTTGCAATCGGGTTGGGAGCGCTGGCATTAGAAAGCGTTGACACGGGAGTCCATGATATATTTGAAGCACAAGTATGACCTGTTTCAAGTTGTACGGATTCTCCTTGGAAAATCGTCGTATTGTTTGTGATGATTCTGTCTGGATATTCAAAAATGCTCAACAGCTCGATATCGGATAATGCTGCCGAATAAAGTCGTATCTCGTCGATTTTACCTTTGAATCTTTGTGTGTTGTCGAAAATATTGCATGGATTATTGCCAAAACTGAGATTTACAGCCCTGGTTAGATTGATATTTTCACGTGCTACAAACTTACCCATGAGCTTATTATCCAAATACACTTGATATTCCAATCCAAATTTCACAAGACTAAATCTATGCCAACAATTGGATTTGTCAAGTTTGGTTTTGTATGAATAATAATTATTGACATGACTGCCGATTTCAAAATTCAATTCATTGGTACTACTGAAATAACGGAGTTGCATCATAGAATCTAACTTACCACAACCACTCCTTAGCGACATAATGTCCATAATGCCAGATACATCATCAAGCAAAAAATAAAAATCAAGCGTAAAATTATTACTAAATAAAGCATTGGTTTGCGGGTCAAACTCTAAGTAATCATTTAGTCCATTTAACTGTATGGCACTTTCGCCGATTCCACACACACACGCAGGGTTGCCTCCAGTGCTGATACCAGGAAATCCAGTGGTAGGACCTTCAAAATTGCAATCATCAAAATTGAATGCAAAATGAAGTCTTTGCCCTGAAACAGATAAGGAAACCCATGTAAATATGACAGCTAAAATCGATATTCTCAACCCTTAAAATTTTAATTATTTGAATAAATCTCCAAAACCTGATGGCAAAATAGATGACATCGCATCTTTAGCTTCGTTCGCTTCAATAGCAGATGCTGACTTGATAAAATCGTTGAAAACGACAAGCAAAACATCTTCTAACATTTCTTTATCTCCAAGATCGAGTTTTGCTGGATCGATATCTATGTTTTTAATTTCTCTAAGCGCATTGCCTGTAATGGTAATACCCTGATTTTGTACAGTAATAGGCGTGCTACCTAATCTTTCTTTTATCTGAGATTGTTGTTGCTCAACATTTTTCATTAAATCGCCAAACATAATCTAATATTGGTTTATACCGCAAAATTAAGAAAACAAAACATACAAACGATAAAAATAGAACGAATCGTATATTATGCGTCGTAATTTACTAAAAAAAATGCTTGTTAGAAAGTGCTCTTTCCAGATAAAAAGTTCTTTATCTTGACAGAGCACTATCGTCTAACAAGCATCTCATTCACTTAGTGAGACTTTCCTATTTTTTAAGTAAATCTCTGATTTCTGTCAATAATTCTTCTTGAGTTGGTCCAGCTGGCGCTGCTTCTTCAACAGTTTTAGTGGCATTTACAGCTTTGATAATCCAAAACATCACAAAAGCAATAACTGTGAAATTGATTATGGCACTTATCAGATTTCCATAGTGGATAGCTATTTCAGGTGCTGTTGCTGTTGCAGATTCAATAACGATTTTCCATGAACTCAAATCGCCAATCTGGAAAATTTTACCTAAAAGTGGCATGAAAATACCATCTATGAATCCGTCTGTCACCTTCGCAAAAGCTGCCGCCATGGCAAGACCTACAGCTATTTCAATCAGATTTCCTTTGAACGCAAATTCTTTAAATTCTTTTAACATTTTAAGTTGATTTTAAGATTTATACTTAAGTAGCATTCTAATAAGTCCAAATGAATCTTTGGGCTTATTCAAAATTCACTTTAGTAATGAATATATTAACAAGACAAAGATAAATGAATATCCAACATTCAACAAACAAATTAAAAAAAATGTAAATACTTGGTATATGCTTTCATATTATAAAAATAGATGACTTTTTCGTCAGACGAAATTTCTTTTTGAGTTAATAGCAGGGTTATTGACGAAAAAAGAGTTGAAGTATCATGGAAAATTAACATTTTTTGGTTGAAATAGATCCTACCAGGACAGATACAAATAATAGAAATTTAAGCTTAAAACACAACTTGATCTACTGTAATACGACATTGCATCATACCTGTCATAGCATTGATAAAATGTATCGAGTCATAGTAGAGGATTTCATCAATTTGGATGTCTTTTTGTATGACAATGCCCTTACTGATGAGTCGTTGCCTTTGTGTGCCCATGAGCAATGGATTTATTGGTGTAAAATACATCGCTTTTTTCTGAAATATCAAGTTGTAATTGCATGCATCCGTGACTAATCCATTTTTTATGATGATGATTTCATCGCAATCTTCTCTTTGATCGTATAATGCTGTCAATGCCGCTCTGTCGGTACTTTTAAATGGATATTGTATGCGGTCATCAATGACTATTTTAGCATTGTTGATACTGCGCATGGTATAAGGTACATATTCTATCTCTCGAATTTCTGTATCATAGATAACCCTTGCTTTGACTAACTCGGTTTTTAATGTGTCCGGTACTTTCAATATGGGTTTTAGCTTGATCATTGCCTTAATCCCGAATATTTCAGACATCACTCTATGCATACGAACTTCGTGCTCATACAAATTGAAGCTTCTGCCTTTGGATATTTTGATACTTTCAATGAATTGGGACATAAACTTTATCTATCATTTCTTGGTATTCAGCAACGCAATCACTTTGAAAAGTAATGCCACATCCACTTCGATACAATAAGCCACTTGCATTTTGCTCGATGTACCGTATCATAACAGCTGAATCCACATTTTTTCCATCAAAAACACCAAATACACCCGTATAATAACCGCGATCGTCCTTTTCGTTAGCCTTGATGATCTCGACTGTTTTATTTTTAGGTGCACCTGAGATGCTACCAGCTGGTAATAGTTTCCCAAAGATATCGCCTAATTGTGATGCATAATCTTCGGGAAGCGTTCCTACTATTTCAGAGCTAACCTGAAGTAGATTTTTAATATTCGTCTTCAACTTTTCAATGTAACGAAAACGGTTGACGTTCACTTGTGTGGCAACAATGCTTAGGTCATTTCTCAGTAAATCCGTGATTGTATAATGTTCCGCAGCCTCTTTTTGATCGTTGATGATGATATTTTCAGCATTAGGGATATCCGCATCTATCGTACCTTTCATCGGGAAAGTATATATTTTTCCATCTATAATCTTGACGAATGTTTCAGGCGAAAAAACTATAAACTCACCCTTGTAATACAGCTTGTAGCGCGCCTGAGCAATGTCGAATATTTCTTTAAGGTTAAAATTGCTTTCTACTTGAGTGGGAAAAGTAAGGTTCAGCAAAAAAGAATTGCCAAAATGAATTTCTTTCTGCACTTCATTAAATGCCTTTTCGTAGTGGTCAAAATCTATGGGCTTTGATGTGAAGTGAAGCTGTTTTTCTGGTAGTTTTTCATTCTTATAATTTCTAAAATCGTTGATTTTGTAAAGAATATCATCATCCAATCCGTCCAATGCAACCACAAAAGGTGCTTTCAATTCAAAGTCAAGAATAAACAAAAAAGGTATCCCTGCACGACCAAGTTGATTCATCTTAGCTTGCCAAAAAGTAGGATTTTCTATCGGATTTTGTACCATGAACAGATCAGTGTTGTACCTCTGAAACGTAGTAATAAATATTTGACACCCATTTGGTTGGGTTGGGTTCTTGTACGGGCGATGTCATATACTCTTCTATGACAGGCGCTTTTTGTATAAGAAAATGATCTAACATATAATCCTGAATAGCGAGATGTGCATTACGGATATATTTCTTGTCGCCGGTGTAAGCTACTTTCAACGCTGTACCCGGTGGTATTGATGTATTTTGAGTACCAGCTATAAACATTTCCGACAGTGTAGGTATCGCTGCTGCCATTTCGGTTGATTTCAAAACTTCATCCCAACGATGAAATAAAGCACAAGGCATCCCATTGACGGCTATCTTGTTATCAATAGCTGTTTGGTATAGTGCGCTGATATTTTGTGTATAATACGCATCGATATTATCAAAATGCACTTCAGCTTTTTGTGATAGAAAATACTTCTGATCCAATGAAATAAGTTCTACTTTATAGCCATTATACGTCTTTTGTTGAGCCCTTTCTTGTACAAAAACGGTAAGATTATCAAGTTGGTGGTTGAGATGCTTTTTGAGTTTCCATTTGTGGATAAAATTCCATAGATTAGTGATCCAACCCGATTCACCAGACCCTATTATCTGAATTTTAGTCATGTCATCTCTTTCAGCTTTGAGCTTATACGTGATGTATTTAGGTTTGTGATTATCGGTTGTTTCGGATATCAAGAGACTATCATTGGCAGCTACTTCAAGGATGCGAATATCTCCATCGCCAAATCGCTCACTATGATAAGTACATTGTACGCCTCGCCCGCGTGTGTGGTCATCACAAAATACCCGATACGAAGTATCTAATGAAGCTTTTGCATTCCAATCGTCTTGGTAAGCAAGGTTGTTGATCGCATTATAAACGAAGTTTACTGGCGCATTGATCTCTCCCGAAATGTTGACTTTATATATATTAGATTTGAATATGGAGCCGACAAGGATAAGCACTAATAGGCTAGCAATAGCGATAAAATATTTATTTGTTTTTGACATAAAGATGAGGTTAGTACTATTTTATGTGTTAATTATAACGCAAAAATAATGATTATATTTCAACGAGAGAATGGTGTGGATTGTTTTTGTGTCATTCAGCTAATACCGCTTATTGATGTGATTCCTATTTTGAATAAAAAAAGCACTTACCCAAACTTCGGATAAGTGCTTTAATTTCTTTTTAAATAGTTTTTGACCGTTTTAAACTCCAGTATTTTGGACTTCCGCTAATATTTTCCTGGCTGCATTGAGGATAATGTCATCATCCAATTGTACGATACCACCGTCGGGACCGGGTGCAATATGACAGGCTACGATTTGCCCATTTTCATACTTTTGAGCTCCGAAATAATTCCTAACGGTCTGTTCTTCAATACTCAACTCGGTTGCAATGCGGCTTACACTTCCTGTTGGCAAGGCATGTTTGATTCTTCTTAATTCATCAAATGTAATATTCATGTCCCTAAAAATTTAAAAGTTATTAAAATTAGTTTGATAAAAGCACAATGTACGAATAAGTCATATTCTACACTTAATAAATTAACAAATAATTTACAGAATAGTTGCTATCCTGTAATCAAAAATCAACTTTACTATTGATTTTGAACATTGTACTGCGCTGTACAGATAAAAAGTTAAATTATAATGGCAGTTATTTTTTTTAAAGCTCAAGGCAAAAAACACAGGCGAACCAAGTGGTTCGGCGAGGCATTTTAACGCAGAGATTTGGAAAAAGATTCAAATCATAAAAATATGAGCATTTTCCATCAGCCGAAGTTACTTTTTGAGCAAATTGCAATACTATTAGACTAAAATAGATGAAAAATCTCGAAAATACCATTTTCAAATAAAATTGATCTAACGATTATAGCTCCATTATTTCTTGTTGTAACATTTATTTTGAGTAGAATTGTGCAAAAATACTTTATCTTTGTCATAGTTTTAGATGATTCGTTATTACTTAGGAGTATAATGGTATGGGAATTATAAATACATATTGTCGGACTTTGTCAGTTATACTAATGGTGACTATGATTGGTTTTGCTTGCAGTACACCTAAGGTAAATCAAACTATTGAAGCAACCGATAAGCCCGAAATCGTTTTTGTAGTTTTTAATATAAATAGAGATCAAGTCAAGCAAAAATCTTCACTCCAGGTTATCGAAAAAATTAAGACAGACGGTACATTTAAGGATGAAGTCGAAAGTCATTGGACATCTGGGAGCTATTTGACCTTTGAATTGTACGAAAACGAGCGGCAAATTCGAAAATTCAACATGGAGCATCCATTATATAAAAAGGTTGAATATCCCGAAGGTGAAAATATGTCCTCCAAGCAATTAGAATTAACGGAAGCAGAATTTTTTATACGGATTCAAATCACAAAGCCAAATACCAAGCTCAAAGTGTTTGAAACGATAGATGATCACGTAAAAAATGAATTGGCAAGCATAAATTTATAAGATAATGAAACGGATTTTTTTATTATTGATGTTGAATGGTATATGGTTTACTCAGGTCTATAGCCAAAAATTTGACACAGACACATTGTTGCTTCATGGAAGCCCAGATCATGGTATCAATCTTGTCTTTTTAGGAGACGGATACACGGCAAATGAACAAGATAAATTTATAAAAGATGCGCAAAAAGTATTAGACTATATGTTTACGATTAGTCCATTTCAATCTTACAAAAACTATTTTAACGCATTTGCTATCAAGGTGATATCTAATGAATCTGGCGCTATACATCCAAACACAGCCTCAGATTGTAATAGTGCCAATGTGCCTGTTTCTAATCCAGACACCTATTTGCAATGTAGTTTTGATGTGAATGATATCCACCGACTGATAGTACCCAAAAATACGGTTCGTATCATTCAAGTACTTGCTACCAATTTTCCATTCTATGACCAAGTCATTATCATTTCTAATACGCCACATTATGGTGGAAGTGGCGGTTCTTTTGCGACCTTAACCACCAATAGCAGAAGTCCAGAGGTGGCTGTCCATGAAATCGGGCATTCATTTGCAAATTTGGGCGATGAGTACTGGGCGGGCGATAGCTATGCAAGAGAGCGTCCAAATATGACCCAAGAAACCAATCCTACGATAGTAAAATGGCGCAATTGGATGAATGAAAACGGCATCGGTATTTATAAGCATGGTACGAGTGGAGTTTCTGCCAATTGGTATAGACCACATCAAAACTGTAAAATGCGCACCCTAAATGTTCCTTTTTGCAGCGTTTGTTCGGAGACGATCATTGAGCGGATACATACCATGACCAACCCAATCATAAGTTATCATCCAGTTGGAAATAAAGTTATTGCTGAAGACTCATTACTAACTTTTCGGCTAACACAATTGATGAAGCCTGAACCTAATACGCTGAATGTACAATGGACACTCAACGATGTACCAATTGAGCAACCATTTGATTCATTAACAGTTGATCGGGATGATATGGAAATAGGAACTAATTATGTCGCCGTGACTGTTGTGGATACCGTTGCCTTAGTTCGTGTGGACGGTCATAACAAAAAACATTTCAGTACCGTTGTGTGGGAAATTGAAAAGAAAGATATATCAAGTGTAGAGGTTTTTAGCTCCGAAAATAATATTGAATTTGCAATATTTCCGAATCCAGCGACTGCGTACTTGAATATTGAACTTTCGAGCAAGCAACCATTGGAACAGGTATTCATGGATATTTATACGATAGAGGGTCAATTTATTCAATCTGTAGAGCAAGCGATACGTATATCGGATCGATATGAATCTTCTGTTAATATTTCAGATCTTACCTCTGGAAATTACATATTTCGCATGAGATCAAAAGGTATTCAACAATCTTTGCCATTTCAAAAGTATTGATCAACTCAGATATCGGATCTGAGTGTAATATTCAGCTATGCGTTCGTCAACGATGATGTCTCTGTTGGTAATGGATTGAGTGAGAATGATACCGTTTAATGTGGTACATCGACTGAGCGCTACATAGGTTTGACCACTCTCAAAAGCACCTCGACCCATGTCTATAATGACTCTTTCAAAGGTTTTTCCTTGACTTTTGTGGATGGTTATCGCCCAAGCGAGTTTCAGTGGATATTGCTTGAAAACACCAATAACTTTTGATGATATCTTACCTGGTTCGGCTGGGTTCATTTCATAACGGATGATTTCCCATTCTTGCTGATCCACGTTGATGATTTTTTCATCTTCATTTCGTTCTTGAATACGGACTTTGATATGGTTTTCAGAGACTTCATCGATGATACCTATGGAGCCATTGACATATTGTTTTTGGAGATCATTCTTCACAAACATGACTTGAGCGCCTTTTTTCAAGACAAGGTTTAGATTGGCCGGGTAAAGTTGAGGATTAAATTCTCCAGTTATTGTAGCCTGAAATTGAATGGCAGGCTCGGTAATGGCATTCAGTTCATTTTCATTGATACGAGTTGCAATATCGTTCCGTGCTGACAAAGTAATGTAAAACGACCGATCTTCAGGAATGGGTTGATACCTTTCATTGAGTTGTATGAAATCGTCATAATCCATTTGGTTGAGCCTGATATTGTCTAACAGCTGTATAAAACTCCGCTCTTCCTGTCTATACACATGCGTGAGCTCTACCATTTTCAGATCTATTTCATTACAAATATAAGCAGAAAAAAAATAAGGTGACGGATAATAGGTGCTGAAATATTGTTTTTCGGGCGTGCTGGATACAACAGGCGGAAGCTGAAACAGATCGCCAAAAAATACCATTTGAACGCCACCAAAGGGTTGGTTATTCTGACGATTTTTTTTAAGAAAATGGTTGATATTGTCCAATACATCGGCACGTACCATAGATATTTCATCAATGATGATCATGTCAATATTTTGGTACATGCGGAAATTCTTACGACGCTCTATCTCGTGCGGACTAATGATGCGAGGAGGAAAACCAAAAAATGAATGTATCGTCTGTCCACGTACATTGAGCGCAGCCACGCCTGTCGGTGCAAGGATGACAATACGTTTTTTGGTAGTGTTTCTGAATACCTGTAGCAAAGTGGATTTACCAGTACCTGCCCGCCCTGTGATGAATAAATGATCCTGTGTATATTCAAGTTGGTCTAAAACACCTGTAAATTCATGACTTAGCGTCAGTGGTGTTTGCATAATATTCGGATTTTAATGGCATTACCGATAGCGACGTCCGGATGTATAATCGGGTCTGAAACCCAATCTCAATGTCAGTTGCAACAGTTTCTGATTGTCAGATACAATGTGTGGAAATTCATATATCCACCCATTTGGTGGATCGGTCCAATTCATTTTTGAATGAAAATAATAAGACAGAATTGGTGTTAAGGTAAGTAAATCACTGACTCCCAAATCCAATCCTATACCAACTCCAGCCCGAAACACAAGATCCTTAATTTCGTTTTCAAATGTTCCCTGTCCATCAAAAGTTGATTTCGTAGTATAATAACCTAAACCTGGTGTAAAATGAAAAAACAATCCTTTATTGAAAGAGGCACCTTGCTTGGAAAATGTAGGGCAATTACAGTCATCTTCCAAATCCAACGCATAGATATTTGTATGAAAATTAAAGTGATATCCTGTCAGATTGATCTTTTCAAGACCCAAACCCTGACTTTTAAATGATGTTGAAGCATAACTAAAAGCTAGTTCTGGCATAAATTCAATTCTACGTTTTTTGAGTTTGAACCAATAGTCCACACCGCCTTCCACACCGGAACCGAAAACATTTGTATTATTATCGGGAAATATATTGAAATTCTTATCGAAATTTGGGAAATCACTACTATTGTACTTCAATCTTACACCAAACTGTGCAGAAACTTGTAAGCCAATGAATAGTATTCCTATTAGCAAAAGGTATTTTAACGGGTGTTTCATGCGGAAAAGAATTTGATTATAGAACGCTAAATAGTTGAAATTGTTTTGTATCTCTTTTGCCAAAGCATCTCAAAATTACTTATTTCTTAAAGTTTCCAACGTGGCATTTGCCGATTCAATGGCTTGATACATTTGTTCGCTGACTTTAGATATTTTGTCTTTTTCTTCTATGAGATAGGCTTCCTGCTCGTCGGGATTTTCGGGCAATTCAAACATAGCCATCCAGCTCATCATTGCTTCATCAGCATCATTGATTAACTTGATTTGAGTACCAACTACTTCGGTATCATTTGGACTGTCGTAAGCTTCAAGCTCATTTTTTAGCCGGAGCAGCGTAGCTATTTCAGGCATGACGATATCGTGAATTTCAATTACTTCCTGAAAGAGTGGCGAATCTTCAATGTCTGTTGAAGTCGTTTCAGGTGTTGACGCTTTTTGTTTATTTAAGCTATAAAAGCCCAATCCTAAGATCAAAATCAACCCAAATATCAGTAACGTTTTATTTTTCATGATGCTTATTTTTTGATCATGCAAAAGTAGGTATTTCTTTAGAAAAAGAGTTTAGAGTGTGTATAACAAATTGCACAAAAAGAGAAAAAGTATTAATTTTGCTGTACCTGAGTAATTTTTAACAATTAAAAACCATAGAAGATGGACTAAAGAAAAGATTTTAGAATCCATCCTGAGAAGCGTTAGAACCGAAGTAAGTG
>CAYNSF010000051.1:0-21576 GCA_964399855.1 uncultured Aureispira sp.
ACTTGGAGCTTTGTGCTTCTATTCAAGTTCAGTGCTGGTTGACAGTTTTGTGCTTCGAAACCCGCCCGAACGCAAAGCCCGAAAACAGTTATAGGGCATTTTAAAACGACACTCACGAATTGACACGGACAACCAAAATATTAAACCTTTTTTACTGTTTGACTGCCTTACTTTTTCTGTTAGACAGCTTGACAAGTTTTGACATCAAAAGCCAATTTCTAAAATCGTTCGTTTACTTTGGCTTTTTTATTGGTACACCGACAATCTTACTTTGGAACTTATTTTCGGTAAAGGCAAAAACCAAACGAATTATTGGGATAATTTATCCGACACTTTTTTTGATTTTAATTTTTGTTGTAAACCCAATAGGAATATTATTCTCATCGGGAGCTTGGCGAACACAGACAATCTTATATCAAAATGGACATCTGACTTTTAAAAAAGTGGAATTTCAAATGCAGTATATCGGAGCAAGAGGTTACAACAAACGGACAGTTGAAGTAATTTATCTAACACCTTTGTTTATGCTGATAAGCGAAGTTCCTAACGACATTGACAAACGAGTGGAATGGGTAAAAGTTGAAAGAAACGTAAACGAACTTGGACTTAAAGAACCTTAAATGAAATGGTTTCCATTACATATAGCAATCAAAGATTTGTCATTTATGATGTTTTACTTCGTTATTATGAAATATAACTTGACAAATGAAACTTATTTGCCTGAAACAATTAGCAATTTTCCGGGAGCTACTGATATGACACTTGGGAATATGATTGCAGCTTCTTTGTTTTACAATATTATACCATTGATTACAAGTTTTATTCTCTACTATCCAATCGTATATTTGACAAAAATACTATTCAAAAAACAAAGTGTTTTTACATTACTCATAACAGGATTTATTCTGACTTTGACAACGCCAATATTATATTTAGCGATGAGCAATTGGAAACATAACGATTATTATCTAAAAAATGCTGAAATTATTGCCTGGTCATTATGCTTCATAGTATCTATTTTGACATATTACTCTCTAAACCAAGCAGAAAAAGCATTAAAATTATCAACAATAGAAAATGATGACGAAATGAAAAACGCCCTATAACATCATGACGTATAGAAAAAAGCCCAAATAAAAAAGAAAAGCCTGGAACTTTGACGACTCCGGGCTTTTTGCTATACGTTGTTCAGCGACTCCGGCTTTGGGACGTAGGTGGTTTTATGTAAGCCGCTTTTTGCCTATTGCCAGGGATTGTGTTTGGCAATAAGAGGATTTTGAAAAGAATTGCTTTGTAGTTGGGACGGTTCAAATTGAGAACTCGTAAAATATGTGAAAGCAAATATGAACTACAAAAGTTTTGTGCACAAGGAAACTACTTATACACTGTTAGACCTTTTTGTGGTTGTAATTTTGAAGTTCTGAGGTAAAAATGCCGCTTTCGCCTATACGCAGTCCGTTGTAGGTAATGCAAATCCACAGCATAGCAAAATTAAAAGAGGTACAACCAACCGCACAGAGCCAACGCATTGCACCACATTTAATTTTGCTCAAACGCTCTCGAAACAGCTGATTGACAATTCTATTTTATGGCATTTATTAAAATAACTGCCGTTTCATAGTTTTTTTTACACACTTTTCAAAACACAATTCAAGAGAAAACGAAATTCGTCAATCATTCCTTGAACCAACCTGAATACATGACATAATTGCGTGCGATGCGTTCGATTTCTCCCGAAATAAGCTCTTGGCTGATATCTTTGATTTTTTTAGCGGGAATACCTGCGTAAATACAACCCGATTCCACATGTGTGTGTTGAGTGACGATAGCACCAGCAGCTATGATCGTATTGGACTCGATGATACAGTCATCCATGACAATAGCTCCCATTCCGATAAGTACATTGTCATGGATGGTACAGCCATGTACGATGGCATTGTGTCCTATGGATACGTTATTACCGATGATCGTCGGGTATTTTTCATACGTACAGTGGATGATAGCGCCATCTTGGATATTCACTCGATTGCCTATTCGTATATAGTTTACATCGCCACGGATGACAGCATTGAACCATACACTACATTCTTCGCCCATGACGACTTCTCCGACAATGGTTGCATTTTCAGCGATATAACAATCATCCGGGATAACTGGACTTTTACCACGAACAGGCTTTATGATAGGCATTTGGATATGTTTTTATATAAAAAGTGATTGATACTACGCTTTAGTTACTAAAATGATTGCTTTAGCATTTGGATTGTTATAATCTCCCAATAATTCAGGATATGGAGTGACATCTTTCAGCCAGTAGTGCATCTGGTCAATAATCGTGTCACGAGTAAATTTGGGTTTTATATTGGTATTTAATATAAATTGATGAATGCCAAACTCGTTCGTAAGCTTAAAATGTACTCGCGCATTTCCCTCCCAAAAACAAGTAACCTGTCTCGGACATCGCCCGTCTTCAATCTTCTCAACTTCCAATGTGATTTGATTAGAGCGATTTTGAAGCGTCTGCCCAACTTTGACTTCAGTTTCTTTACCCAAAATCAATATCTTCGTTCCTTTATCATCATCATTTGTATTATTCTTGTGGCAGCCAACCATGATGAAAAACAGTAGCCCGAAAAATCCAAATTTCAATGCATTGTTCATAATAATCTTTTTGCTTGTTTAACATACTGAAATGAATATTAAAGATTCAAACTATACCTTTGCCAAAGTTACATAATATATCTTAACGCCCAAGCAGGTTAATGGTTTTTGGATGCTTATCGGGTTATAAGTATTTTATTGTCGAAGCGAGTGGTTAAACTCTCTGTCTAACCGTTCTTTGTTCTATACGCTTCTCGTAATCTTTACCTTCGAAAATGTGCTGAACAAAAATACCAGGTATATGTACAAAATTAGGATCTAAAGTACCAACTGGCACCAACTCTTCTACTTCTACAACCGTGATTTTTGCAGCTCCGCACATACAAGGATTGAAGTTTCTCGCTGTACCTTTAAATATGATATTGCCGGCTTCGTCTCCTTTCCAAGCTTTCACTATCGCGTAGTCAGCTTTGAATGCTTCCTCCATGACATACATTTTCCCGTTAAACGATCTGGTTTCTTTACCTTCAGCCACTTCTGTGCCATATCCTGCTGGCGTGAAAAATGCGGGAATACCAACTTGTGCAGCACGACATCGTTCAGCTAATGTGCCTTGAGGGACAAGATCTACTTCCAATTCTCCACTTAGCATCTGCCTTTCAAACTCATCATTTTCACCCACATAAGAAGCGATCATCTTCTTGATTTGTCTTCCTTGTAGCAACAAACCAAGTCCAAAATCATCTACACCAGCATTATTAGAGATACAAGTCAAATCCTTTATGCCTTTATCGCGAAGATAGTTAATCGAATTTTCAGGTATGCCGCAAAGTCCGAAACCTCCTACCATCAAAGTCATTCCATCTTTGATTCCGGCAAGTGCTTCTGATACTGAATTTACTTTCTTGGAGATCATATTTTTAAAGTTTGAATGGCAAATTTAAAATAAATAGTTCTATAATTCAAATTTCTTTTAAATAGCTTTGTCAAATGCAATAATTAAATCACTAAATTGGATTGCCATATCTGTGCTTTTAGCCTTAAATCCTACGAATTTTCATCGTAAATCAAGTAAATAATACTTTGGTTATAATAAAAAGTAACTACTCAAGTATGTTCAATTTCAATCAAAAAGTTAAGATTTGATTGCATATACCTGAGTAGTTACAAAAAAAAAGAACCCCATTCGACTTTTCGAAGTGGGGTCCCATCCCAAAAACAGTAAAACTCTTTATAGAAAAAATTATTCTATGACTACCATCTTTCTGGTTGCTTTGAAGTCTCCTGACTCCATTGTGTAATACAATACACCGGTAGCACCCAGTTCATTTTTGTTGATTTCGATACTATTGTATCCTTTACCAAAGTGTTGTCCTATCACTTTCAATGTCTTACCAGTTACATCATAAATTGTAATGGTAACATCGTTAGCTTCAGGTAATTCAAATCCAATTGTTGTATTAGCTTTAAATGGATTTGGTGTATTCTGATACAATACGATATCGTTTGTACTTCTTCCTTCTACTTCAAGTGTAACGTTCATAACACTGAAATCAGCATCATAAGCCTCAGCACTTGTAACATCTGAAGTAACAGTGATTGCATTGTTTAGCGCACCTTCCGATTTTGCTTTCAGCGTCACAACAAATACTTTGTCTCCTTGCTCCATAAGCATAGCCTGAGCTTGGTTATAAGATACAGTCACCATACCATCAGCCAATCTTGTGAATCCAAAGTTATTATCTGTAACTCCAGCTAACGGGCTGTTAATAGCTTCAAGGCTAAACAATTCGTTGTCAAAATTAACGGTAAACTGGAATCCGGCAACCTCTGCCTTATTCATCATATATACCGGAACTTCGATGGACTGTCCCTGAGCAAACTTCTGATCAGCTACTGCTAATGCCATGGTTTCAGTAGATCTTGATTCTACATGTATGTCGTTTGCATTAGCTTCTGCACTTTCATCAACGTCTCCGATTTTTACAGCTGTAAAATTAACGGTTGTGTTTTCCTGAATTCTGTCCAGATGATATGTCATCGGTAAGTATTCACTTTCAGCATTTGTAGGGTCAATGAACTTATAAGTTTTATCAAAAATCTTCCAAGAATCATTATTCGCAAATGAATCCGTAACACCTAAGATTAACTTTCTCAATTCTGAAAGGTCACTAGCTGTGATCTTTTGGTCATTGTTAACATCGGCAGCTACCATTTTGTATCCACTTGTCAGCTTCTCCAAATCTAGTATGTGTCTTTGAATATAAACTATATCCAATGTTGAAACACCATTGATATAATCATCCTTTTTCTTAGGAGAGATTATATAGCTTCCGCCCTTATTGACTTTATCAAATCTATATGTTCCTGCATCTGATGTAAGCATAGTCAATTCAGAACCCTCTAATGAAACAAGAACATCTTGAACTGGCTTGTTAGCTGTATTAACAATCGATCCACCTACGATTAGGCTGTCTAATTTACAGATGTTTTGATTGTCTTGTATCGTGATGAATGTAGAACAGTAATCTTGGATCAATTCTCCTGACGGCGTTACAACACCTACGTAAATGTTCACATCCTGTCTTCCAAGATCATCACAAGTAAATACTCGGCCATTTTGCTGTACTAAATTGCCCGCATTGTCAATAGACATTGGTGCAAATGAATGATAAACCTTATATCCGCATGGATGGTAGCTACCATTGTCGAAGTCAGTTGCCCATATTTCGACCATTCCACCGTCACCCATAGGCATTAGGCTCGTAGCCAGACCGTTGATACAATATGGCGTTGGTGCCTTACAGTTTGAAATATTAAATTCTTTAGTACATGTCGTCACATTACCACAATTGTCTTCAAATGCAAATACAATTTTATGTGTTCCAATTGGGTAATTTCCACTAGCGTTTACAGAGTTAATTCTGTTTTGTCCAACGGTTGCTGTTCCTGCTTTTGAGTACCTTGGGTCGAAAGAGCTGCTACCATTTAAAAATACTTTATAGTTAAATCTCAGTACATCTGTACAATCATCTGTCGCACTTGCAACCAACTCGATGTATCCTTCACTACAAGCTGGGTCATAAGTACATACTGACTGATAGTCACAACCAGAAAGTATAACCGGCTTATTGCTGTCTGTTACCTTTATCGTTTGTGTGTGTGTCCACTCATGGTATGTATGTCCTCCACCAGGAGTAATATTGTAATTACACCAGTCAATCACTGTCCAGTGTCTCAATATTTTGAAGCAAGCCTCACCTGCACCATTGTTGAAGTAGAATACCTGATCTTCGTATTGTGCACCAACCAATGAACAAATATTGTCTGTTGATAGATCCGGACGACCCATAAAATCAGGACTGAATTTAGCATCATTTGGATTTTCACAACCCTCTACAAACATGTGATCTGCTGGCCATCTGTCTTCAGTCATTTCAAAATGTCTGCTTGGTAATACTTCTATCCTTTGAGTACATGTAGCCGTACGACCACCTGCATCTGTAGCAGTGAAATTTCTTATTATCGTTCCAATTCTACAGCTACTCAGATTAATAATAGAATCGGTAGTCACTCTAATCGGATCACAATTATCAAATGTTACCGGCCAACCAAATGATTCTGTAAGTCTTGCAACATCAAAATAATTATCACAATAAACCGTTTGGTCAGCAGGGCAGACGATAGACGGCGGTAGTTTATCCTGGATAACGGCATTGACCATACAATCATTCCAGTTACCTGATTTGTCAATTACTCTGAACTGTACCATTTGTGGACCGTCAGCTATATCCGCACAGCAGAACATCGCACCAGTACTAAATCCACATGGATCAGTGATTTCAACTACAAAATAGTATTCACTTTCGTCACAGTTATAGCTATTGAAGTTATACCATTTGCTATTATTGAGACTTGCACTATTACTGTCATATACGGCAGCGTATTCCGTAATATAATGTACATCTAATGGTCCTGCCCAATTTCTGTATGGACTTGTCTCGCCGCTTGTCCATTTGTAATCAAGGATATGTTTGCTTGTATTTCTCAAACCAATTAGATAATCCTGACCCAATTGCCATTCTCTTACTTTGGAATAAACCCAAGCATCTTCATTTGCAGTGTTAATTGCAGTTACATAACCGCCCATAGCAGCAGCAGTTTTAAATGCTATCGCTGGTGTTGTCTTATACTTAGACATATAGTAGTAATGCGGTTGTGTCTTTCCATCATTGATATACTCACCTAAGTAAGTAAAGTTTGGAAGTGTAGGCACTTTACAAGGCTCACAACCAGGAGTCATTCTTCTTACTAACATCATATCCAAAGCGCAGTCATCATAACTACCGTCATCAAATGATGTAGCAGGAACCCATGCCTGTCCGTTAGTCGTTAATCCAACAACTGTATTTTGGTCACAGATTGCAACTGGCGGAGTATTATCACTTACTTCTACTACAAAATCAATAGTGGATTGATTATGACATCCGTCAAATGCAGTTATCGTAATCTCATTACATCCTACTGGTAGAGAAATGAATCTATCTGCATCCGTAACTCTAATTCCTTTCACAAATCCACCTGGATATGTAACATCGTATGTAAGATCAGTACTACAATTGTCCGTTAATGTTGGTTTAGGCAATCTAAACAAGCCTTCACAACTGTGACCATTTGTAGATGCATCATATCTTGGATCAATTTTCGTAATTACCGGCGCTTTCGAGTCAATAATCTCAATAATCTGTACTAACTCTATATATCGTGTAACACAATTCTGCCACTCTAATATTTTCCATGTACGCATAATTTTCTTTACGCACTTTATTTCAGGAAACTCTACATCATCGAAGGTCACATAAATATCACAAAGATCCATTACTCCTGGATTTAAAGGAAGTGCAGGTGCAATTGGCCCAACAAAGCCGCTTATCATAAGCTCTGTCCACCTTCTGTTATTGTCCGTGCGCACTCTGAAACAAAACTCCTCACCCTCTAAGATATTTAATCCAGTTATTGTGCCATTTTGTGGAGTAGCACCACTTCCTGCTCCACCAGTTGTCAAGTTTGTCCAACCAGCACCAGCTAGGTTGTATTGTGCATTATCTCCGGTATAGTTACCTTGCGGCGGCGTAGATCCCTGCATTTCAGCATACCAATCAAAAGAAATCGTACCATCAGCTATTGCTGTAAAACACAACTGCGCACCCATACCTGGCGATGTGCCTGTGTCAGTTCCACCGATTAGTCTCAGATTGCCGTTTATAGGATTAACATCCACTTTCCCAGCACCTCTTGTCGAAGGTAGCCACGAGTGTAACGACGGAACACCTGAACCAAATAAAGTTCCGATTGCCGTTGGAGATGGATGTCCAGCATAAGGTCCTGTTGCAATTTTAGCATAAGGCGCATCACATTCGATTTGTACATTTTGTACGCCAACTAAATTGGTGATATCCAATGTAGTAACATAAATGTACACTTTACAATCCGTATCAGAAATATTTCCTGATTCATCGATTGCACGGTAAGATCTGATTATCAATTTTAGTGTGTCAGGTCCTGCAAATCTGTCAGGATCATTACAATTGTTAACGATAACTTCTTCACTCACTTGGTACACTCGAGGTGCATGACAGTTGTCTGTTGCTTCAGGTACAAAAGAACCTACAGCAGGACAGATGGTAACAATCGTATCCGGAGTCAGACTAACCCATTGCGGCTTCATCTTATCCTCTACATTAATCGTTGTCCAGCATGTGTTGGTGCCGTCGGCATTCATCACTTTACCGTATATCGTTTTATTAATATACAGATATGCGTCATCAAATGACGCAGCGCCACCATTCACTCCGCTTACACCTTCAGCTATAATACCTCCGGTAGGCGTTTTCATCAAAATCACATAAGCATCGGCTACACCGCCACAAGTAGTAGCATTAGCAAGCAAATTACTTGGCGTGACCTCAGCCTGACAATTGTCATCGACTGATAGTTGAATAGCGCCATGACATGCACATGATGGTATGCCCTGAGCTTGTGCAGTTGACATGGACACTAAAGTTAGTCCCAACACCAAACTGAATAGCTTGATGATCGAACTGAAACGTGTTGAATTGAATTCATTCATGAGATCCAAATTTTGAGTTTTAAAAAATAATTTTTACTGTTATGGGGTCCGTGCTATGTCAAAAACACTTCAACCCAGTAACGTCTAAGGTTAAAAAAATACAAAAGCAACCTAATGCTTTTTCTCTCTTGGATCTAATCTATTCTAAGGTTGGAAAAAATATATCTTAATATACATACAAAAGGCATACGCATGGTTAGCACATCTCTGTCGATATATTAATATATTCTACAATATATTATTAAAACTAATATAGGTTATTGCACTCTCGGGCAGGTTTGTTTTTAAGGTTCTGCGAATAGTTTCTCACGCTATCCGAATGCAAAGGTAGAAGCACTTACATATAAAAAAAAATTTTAATGTAATTATTTTTATATATTTTTTTACATAACTTATATATAAATGATATACAAATAATTATAGATTATATAATTTATCTATATATTTGTAAAATTTTCATCAAATAATGAATTTTGATAATATGTAAACATTGAATTGTATTTGCAATAAGCTAAATATTAGTATATTATAAATAATAAAAAACTATACAGTGTATATTTAGTTGAAAATTGATAATTGGATGATAATAATTGATTAATGTTAATGTTGATTTACATTGCTGCAATAGATAGTAATGAAGATAACACTATCGAATTTCTTGATATATTTGAGTCCAATCTTACTATTATCTGTACTTTTGTCAATTACAATCTTTTAGCACTACATTGAAAAAAGTCATCACATACTTCCAATATGGTTTGATTGCTGCTATTTTAGTTTTAATCATTCGACAGCTTAGCAGTGAAGATACGGTACATATTGCCGAGCAATTTCGATCCATGTCACTGAACATAGTCCATATTATGTTGCTTGCTGCGGTCATTGGTCTGATGCTGTTCAATTGGTATGTAGAAAGTAAAAAATGGCAGTTGCTAATGTCTCCATTTACGGAAATCGATTTACGCAAAGCCATAAAAATAGTACTTGCAGGTATCGCTACTGGAATCTTTACTCCAGGAAGAATCGGCGAATATGCAGGAAGAGCACTAACCTCCGACAAGGACAAAAAGCCAGAGGTTATCACGGCTACTTTATTGGGCAGTATTGCACAAAATTGCTGGAATATCGCCGGAGGTCTTGCCTTTAGTTATTATTTTCTTAAAAATGTCTTTCCAGTTACAAATGCGTGGTTCTTTCCGTTCATAATATTGATAGCCATTCAGATTGTACTGTTGTTGCTTTTGTATTATAATCTACCAAAAGTGGTAGATGTCGTAACTAATAAAACATGGTTGCGCAAATATAAAAACAGATTAGAAAGCCTGCGATTATATTCGAAATCTATACTGCATAGGGTGCTTTTATGGTCGCTGTTGAGATATACTATTTATGTTGGACAGTATCTGCTCATGATGAAAATATTTAGCGTCGATGTACCTATATGGATGATGTTGGCCAATATTACCGGTATTTATCTGATACAAACGGGGCTTCCATTACCCACGATCATGAGTATTGTTGTACGTGGAGAGATAGCCATTATAGTATGGTCGGCATCGGGGGTGAGTAGTGTAGTAGCGTTGACTGCGACATTTTTGTTGTGGATTATTAACTTGATTGTACCCGCTTTAGCTGGATTGATTATATTGGCAAAAACCGATTTTTATCATTACTTTAAAAAAGAAAACCATGAATAAAAAAATGCTTATTTGGATGATACCGCTTGCTTTGGCAACTGTATCTTTTACATTCAAGGCGGGCAAGGTGGATAATATACCGTGTACTTCGGAAAATAACGCATTCGGCCATGGCGAGTCATTGACGTACAAAGTATATTACAATTTAGGCTTGCTGTGGATACCGGCAGGAGAAGTGGATTTTACCATAAAGGAAAATCAAGCCAACTATGAGATCAAAGCTGTGGGAAAAACCTATTCCAGCTATGAATCTGTTTTCAAAGTGAATGATTATTTTTATTCGAAAATTGACAAAACGACGCTACTCCCGATCAATTTTGTAAGGATTGTTGAGGAAGGCAATTATAGGCTATATGATAGTATATATTTTGACCAAGAAAAAACCACTGCTTTCACCTATCAAGGAAAGACTAAAAACACCACCACTAAAGAAGCATTCAAATACGACGGCTGCATGCAGGATTTAGTATCTACACTCTATAAATTACGCACCTCAGACATGAATCATTTCAGTAAAGGTGATAAAATAAATGTGCAGATGATGCTGGATAAAGAAATCTTCCCGATTAGCGTCCTTGTGGAAGGTAAAGAACAAAAGAAAATCAAGGATTTGGGCAAATTCAAAACCGTTCGTATCAATCCCGAATTGGTTGTCGGTAATGTGTTTAAGAAAGGTAATAAGATGACGATTTGGGTCTCTGACGATATGAACAAAGTGCCACTACTGATTGAATCTCCGATCTCGGTAGGAAGCGTAAAAATGGTATTAAAATCGCACAAAGGGCTTAGATATCCACTCGCAGCTAAGGTGTAAATCTGCTGAATGCTTGGATTTGCATAAGTTGATTTTCAAAAATCGACAACAATCCAACCAAATTTACAGATTCGTAGGATCAACAATCCTATGGTTTCAAATACAGATCGAAGTAATCGCTCACTTTTTGCATTAAGTGTATTCTTTCCCTTCCACGTACATTATGTTCGTGGCTTGGATAGATGAAATAGTCAACTTGAACACCATTTGATATCGCATTTTTCAGAAAATTGACTGAATGTTGCCAGACTACGACATTGTCCAATGCACCATGAATCAGTAAGAGTTGGCCTTGTAGATTTTTGGTTTTATCCATTAACAGGCTCTCAGCGTATCCTTCAGGATTGCTCTCCGGTGTATCCATATACCGTTCGCCATACATGATCTCGTACATGCTCCAATCTAGTACCGGCCCGCCTGCAACACCAACCTTAAACACATCTGGCTTGAGTAGCATAAAAGAGGTAGTCATAAAACCACCATAGCTCCAACCGTGTATGCCCATACGTTCGCTATCTACAAAAGATAGTGATCTCAGATATTCAACACCTTTCATCTGGTCTTCCATTTCGAACTTGCCCAATTGTCTGAAAATCGTTTGCTCAAACTTTAATCCACGATTACCGCTACCACGTCCGTCCATGACCCAAACGATATAACCTTGCTGAGCCATATAGTCGTACCAAAGATTGCCACTTGCCGGAAAACGGTTCAGATTCATCTGCGCATGTGGTCCGTTGTAGAGATAGACAATGACAGGATATTTTTTGGTCGAATCCAGATCAATAGGGCATATCAATTTTCCGTACAATTCAGTGCCATCATCAGCTTTGAGTGTGACTTCCTGAACGTGAGGCATATCGAATTTTTTTAATGGGTTATCTGCCGTTAGTAGGTTTTTACTGAATTTTTTATCCGTCGAAAGTATATCAATCTTTCTTGGTGTGTCCACATTGCTCCAGGTGTCAATGACATGATTGCCAGAACTACTTGCCTTAAATGAATGGTAGCCAGGATCGGCATCTATACGGCGCATATTCCCATTCGTCCAGTTGACTGCGTACAAGTGCTTTTCCATAGCTCCGTCTTTCGTCGCAGTGATTAAAAGTTCCTTTTTCTTGTCGTTTCTACCGATGATCTCATTCACGATCCATGTGCCTTGTGTGATTTGGTTGATCAGCGTTCCATCCGATTTGTAACGATATAGATGCATCCAGCCATCGCGCTGACTCCAATATACAAATTCATCGCCATTAGGCAAAAAGTACAACTCATGTTGAGGTTCAACATATTTTTCATCACGCTCCTCCAACAATGTACGGATATACGATCCATTCACAGCGTCGTACTGATTGAGTTTTAAATGATTTTGATCTCTGTTCAATACTTGAATATAGATAGACTTTTCGTCAGGTGCCCAAGTTATATTGGTTAGATATTGGTCTTTCGGCTCACCGGTTTGCAGGAAGATAGTATTTCCTGTTTTTGGATTATATACGCCAACAGTCACCTGGTGTGAAGTCCTTCCGGCAAATGGATATTTGATGTTGTTGCTTTTGGCTGGAGTGACCGACCAATCAACGATAGGATAATCTTCGACCATAGACTGATCCATTCTGTAGAAAGCGATTAGATTGCCATTTGGCGAGAAGAAAATCCCGTGATCAATCCCAAATTCATCTCTATGAACTGACTTTCCATTGACAATTTCGTAGCTGCCGTCATGGGTGATACTGTGTGTTTTTCCGTCATTAGTCTTCAGATAAAGATCATTGTCTATCACGTAAGCAACGGACATGGTTTTAAAATTCGTAAATATATCTTCAGCATTTGCTGGAATGCTTATCCATGATGCTGTTTTGCCGGTTTTCCGATTCCAGATCATATACATCGTATCCTGCTGATAATAGGCGGTATGTTCATCAATCCAATGCATACGAGGTACAGTTTTCTGTTTTTCGAAATCGGTAGATCGTAGCAATGTATCAGTTTTTAAATCAGGTAATGTGCGAACAACTATTGCATTGCCATAGGAAGTCTTAATGGATTCTGTATAAGCTTCTTGATTGGGGATCCATTCCAACGCACTCAGACTGCTAATTCTAAGATTGGATGATAGGCCTAAAACGGCATCTTGCATGGTCAGTTTTTGTCCCTGTAAGCTACCAAGTAAGCCAAAAAGAAAAATGATAATTGTTAATCTGTTCGTCATGGATATTATTTTTTGATTGAAACTGATCATACCTGAGTAGTTACTTTTTTTAACTGCTCTACAAAAGTAGGTAAAAGATTCAATATGGGTAACATGAATATGAGGATTTTGGTTGAAAAGGCGAGTTTGTTTACGAAAAAGAAGCTAATCTTGTAAACAAATCGTTTTGATAACGAAAAACATCAAAATCCTGTCAACAAACACTTTTGATTACAATTTCTGTAAACAAACAATGTTGATAACAGAATTACATCAAATCCTGTAATCAAAGATAGAAACAAAATCAAATGGATACCAAAACTAAAAGAGTCCGAACAAATAACTTGTTCGGACTCTTTGAATATTTTTTGGTTTATA
This sequence comes from uncultured Aureispira sp., assembly GCA_964399855.1. Classification (GTDB taxonomy): domain Bacteria; phylum Bacteroidota; class Bacteroidia; order Chitinophagales; family Saprospiraceae; genus OLB9. Next base: position 13,812 of record CAYNSF010000051.1, read on the forward strand.
CCAGCGCATTACTTACTCATATAAATCATCTTCTTAGTTGATTTCTGACCCATGCTTTCGAGTTCGTAGAACATAACTCCCTGAACATTAAAGTCGTTTGATGTAAGTGTTATCTCGTTATTACCTTTAGCGTATTGACCAGATACAGTCTTGATGACTTTACCTGTCATGTCATAGACAGTCAATGTTGCTTGAGCTGCTTGTGGCAGGCTAAAGTTAATTACGGTACTTGTAGTGAATGGGTTAGGGTTATTCTGTCCCAATTCAAACAAGTCTGCGATAGTGTTGCTTCTGAAAGTCAGCGCTACATCCATTTTACTCAAGTCTTGTGTGTAAGCTTCGGCTTTAGTAATATCAGATGAAAGTGTGATCGTATTAGCTATTGTATTATTCGTAATTGCTCTGAATTCAACGGTAAACAGTGTTTGATCTTTATCAACCGATTTACCTGTGAAATCATTCCAACTGAATGCTATCTTACCATTTGCAGCTTGAAGCGCATTATAGTTATCTGCATCCATTTGTAGGCTTCCAGACTCAACTTTTATGAATTCAACCTTGTCAGCATCAAAGTTAAGTGTCCACTGAGCACCGGCTACATTTACAAAGTTGTCTGCTGTAAATTGTACTTTTACAATATCTCCTGCTTCGAACGATTGCCCTTCGGCAACCATAGCCAATGTCTGGTTTGATCGGGTTTCTGTAGTATTGCCATTAGCATTTACTACTACCGAACTGTTTACGTCTCCTGTTTTGATAGCTACGAAGTTGTTGCTCATCATATCTCCGCTGAAGTTGTCGATATACATGGACTCATTCATATTCCATATCAACTCAGGGTCAGTAATCTGAACAGACTTATCAAGGAATCTCCAAGATGTATTATTCTGGAATTCTACATGAATACCTAAGATAAGCTTACGCAATTCACTTAAATCTTGTGCTGTGATTTTCTTGTCATTGTTGATATCCGCAGCCAAGTATTTGTACGGTGAGTTAAGATACTCCAATTGTAAGATGTGTCTCTGAATGAGTACTAAGTCAAGTGTAGATACACCATTGATAGCGTCATCATTTTTCTCTGGCGTGATACGGTAAGGAACATTTTGTTTTACACTTGAAAACTCATAATGTCCACTGTTGTCTGTAAATCTTGATTTAGATTCTTTGTCATCCATATTTTCTAATACGACAACCACATCACCTACCATTTCATTAGCTTCAGTACTAACATTACCTGCTAAACGTGATCCAGAACATCCTGAATTTGCTTGTACATTTAATGTTACTGTACAGAAGTCTGTATTGCCAGCTGCATCCCATACACTCATGTTTTCAGTATTTGCACCTACATTTGAGCAAGTATATAACTTAGCAGATGAACATGCTGAAGGCAACCATCTTTGGTAAGTACCGTTTTCGTATCCTGCAAGAAGACTTGCATTGGTTGTTGGCCAGTTTCCTACGACGATACCGTTACTGTTAAACAATACATCATTGTTAGTTACTGGTGGTTTGAAACCATTAAGTGTAAACTTCAAGCCACATCCTGTAGTAGGGCAGTTGTCAACAGATCCTTTGTCAAAGTCTTTCGCCCAGATGTCGATATTTCCGCTTGACGGCATGACTACCGTAGTCAATTGTGAAATACAGTAAGGCGTTGGCTTTTTCTTATCTAATACTCTGAATGTATATGAAGTTGTTGATAAGTTACCACAATGGTCTTCAACAGTCCATGTTATTCTATGTGTACCTACAGGATAAGTACCAGATGCGTCATTAGTTACTCCAGTTATATAAGGTGGAACTCCGTCATTGCCTAAATCAATGCTGTATGACCACTTCAACTGATCCGCTGGTGTACAGTCTGTAGCTGAATTTTTAAGATCAACAAACCCGTCACAGTTTTCACCGAATGCGTCTGTATCGCTTTTAGCATTATTGGCAATAACTGGTTTTTCATTTTCAGAAACCTTAATTACCTGTGTGAATGACCAGCTGTTGATACCTTCTACCTGTGCAGCAGGATATAAAGCTCCGTTTCTGTCTCTGTTTGGTGCAAACTTACACCAGTCGATGACAGTCCACTTTCTCAATATTTTGTAACATACATTGTCAACAAATGTAAACAGTTGATCTTCGTGTGTATAAGCTACTTGAGAGCAAGAACCATTACCAAGTGTAGGCTTACCAGTTTTTTCCGGATTCGTATCCGCATTCAAACATCCTGATATTTCAATAGGTGAAATAGGCCAAGCTGCAGGACCTGTATAAGGTGTATTGTTTCTGATTGTAATCGTTTGTGTACAAGATGCTGTTCTGCCACCATTATCTGTTACAGTAAATACTCTTGATATTACACCTTGACCACAGTTGTCTATAGAACCTGTGTTTCTCCAACGCAATGTTGGGTTTGGACAGTTGTCTGTATAGTATGGTGTAGCCAATGGAATATCACTGAATATTGGTCTGCCTAAAGCTACTGCTGAAGTATCAGCACCACAGTCGATAGTAACGCTTGGCGGACAAGTGATCACTGGTGGTACTTTATCGTTAGTAGTAACCCAAACCATACAGCTATTCTTATTGCCAAAAGCATCTGTTACTCTCAACTCAACCATAACGTCTCTTCCAACGTCTTCACAACATACTTGTATAAAGTCTGTGAATGGGTTAGTTACTTCACTTGTTGATCCATTAGAATTACAACCTGCGGTAAGTCTCCTTACTGAGAATGTAACATCAGAACAGTTGTCATGAGAACCATCATCAAATGTATATGCAAATACATGCGCCCAACCATTGTTGGATAAGGTAACTACAGTATGCTCATCACATACAGCTACTGGCGGTGTCGTATCGAATACATCAACCTCTGTAGCACATTCGCTTACATTACCACATGCATCTTTTACGATGTACTGAACCCATGTTCTACCCAATGGTAAACCTTGGATTACAAAATTAGGGTAAGAACCCGTAACTCTTGTAGCACCTTCCTGAGTAACGAATGGTACATCATCTCCTGGGTCTTCACCCAAGTGATTCGCTTTCTTAAACTTAACAGTCCAAGTTGTTTCGTTACAGTCGAAGATGGTAACTGGAGGTCTTACTGCCCAAGTTCCTGTACAAGTATAAGGATCAGCTGAGATGATTCCCGCTACCAATATACCTGGAGCTATTGAAGATGTAAGGTCTGCTGGACAAGTCACTATAGGCGCTTTCGTGTCCATAACGGCAATAACTTGATTACCAAATTTGAATTGACCTGTACACCAGTCAAGTACTTTCCACTCTCTCAATACTTTGAAACTTTTAGCACAAAGCTCTATTCTCGTATCGCTGTATGTAGAGTTTATTTTACAAATATTATTATTTCCAATGATAGGATTGTAGAATGTATCTACTCTGAACTGCTGTAAATTACAACCGTTCGCTAAGAATGCTTGCTGCTGACCAGGGAACACTAAAGTATTAGGTACACAACCAGCAGATCCTGGAGCGGATACTACAAAACCGTTGATATATCCAGAGATATTTAAGTCGTCTTGCACATAAGGCGCTCCTGACTCATCTGGATCTGGATAGTAATTGCCGTTCTTATCCCAGTTTGAAGTTGGGAATGGAACGTTAGGATTGGATTTTGACGAATTCCAAGCCCATGTACCGTCACACTCAAGTGGTGGTCTGCTACCTGCTAATCCGTCATAATTCTTAGGAATACGGATATTAGCTAAAGTGATCTTCTCGAACGATATAACACGCTCACAAATAGCAGACAAGTTGCCAGAGGCATCTTTAGCTTGGTATCTCAATACCCTTCTTGCCCTAAAATCAGGGTCACACTCTAAGTCTGTCGTAACGTCAGACAATAAAGTAACAACTGGGTTTCCACCACAATTATCAGTAGCCGTTGGCAATGGCAAAGCCACACCTGGCTGATATTCTGGGTGGTAACAACCTACGATAATGTCGTCAGGACAATCAATAACTGGTGGAAGCTTATCTTCAATCTTGATAGTTCCCCAGCAACTATTGTTGCCTAACCACACTCTTACTGTTAGTGTTTGGCCAATATTAGCCGATGTAATCCATACATTTCCTGTATAACCAGGAGGAGGCGGCAATGGTTGCCCATTGGTACCTAGTACTTGAACACGGTAATCACAACCAGATGGACCCTGTCCTTCAAGTATCATGGCTGGCGTGATCTCGACGATACAGTCATCATCCATGGATACCTGAACTAAATTGTTACATGACAAAGGGCATGACCCTGGTGTCTGTGCATGTAAACTTGCGTACCCAAATAGCATAAAAGCTGATAAGATACTCGCCTTGATATATCTACCAAAGCTTCTGTGTTTTGTTAATGTAAATTTCTCCGATTTCATGAGATAATTTGAATTTGATATAAACAAAAAAATGATTCCAAATTAGTCTCAGACCTACTCAAGAGAAATACTGTTGCAAATAGTGGCAAGGGGATGCCTAAAAAAAGGATTATTTATTTTTATTCCAAAAATTATACCAATTGATGATCCAACGTAAATTTTATCAGTTTTACCGTATTGTTAATGCCAAATTTTTTCATGATCCGCTTACGGTGTGCTGATACTGTCTGATCACTGATGAATAACTCTTGTGCTATTGTTTTATTATTCTTATATTGAACTACTAAGCTCAAAATTTCGATTTCTCGTTTTGTTAGTTTTTGCTTTAATAAAAATCTGTCTTCACATAATTTTTTTTCGCTAACTGCTGGTTTTGTTTTCTGCGAATCATACTCAGGTGCCAATCTAAGACCTTCCGCTATATACGTTCTACCCGCCATGACAAATTCTATACACTGCAATAGTTCAATCGAATGATTGGACTTGAGTACATAGCCGTCTGCGCCTTTTTTAAAGGCTTCTCTGACAAGACCAGATTCTCCGTAATTGCTCAAAATGATGATTTTAACATTGGGCATACTATGTTTTAGTTCAGATATTATAGATGCTCCATGGCTATCGGCTATAGCCAATTCTAAAATCAACAGATCAATAGGAAATTCTGACAATTTATTCAGCTCTTTAAGATTGTTTGCCACACCCACTATCTTTATAAGGAGCGGACTCATCTCTTTAAGAATGGCTTGGATACCTTCCGTAAACATTTTCTGATAATCAGCGATTACAGTTCTCGTCGCCATTTGTGTAAAGTTTAAAAAGTTAAAAAATGTAAAAATTCGTATCCGTTCAATAATCCATTAGATGAAAAGGCAATTAGTATGCCAAAACCTGACAAAATAATTAATTTTCTTTACTCCTTTTAGGTTAAAATCCACCTGTCTTAGTCGTAAATTGTATATTTGTGTATTTGATATCACTCGATTACATGTTATTAAAATTCATAATGTGTTTTATAATAAAATATTGAAAAAAATATTGAATTGGGTTATACATTGATAAGATTATTAGTTGACTCGTTAAATTTAGATTCTTCGCTGCGCTTAGAAAGAAGGTGTCTCTTTTACATATTCATTCCGCAACGAAGTAAGGGATACAATATAGATAAACCAATTGATATAAATCGTAAAACAGGAGTTTTAATCTTTTTATTTTGTAATGAAATTTGCTGATTAGGTTCTCATATAATCTCAAAACAACCCAATATCCTCAATCATCATCACGCCATTTGCAACAAACTTTTCCTTAAATATTATTTATCATCACTCAAGATAGGATGTATATTTCTGGCAAAATGCTATTTTTGACCTTTTAAATTGTTTAAACGATTTTATGATTCGTGCTTCTGGTATTAAAAAGGCTTATGGAGATTTACATGTACTTAAAGGTATTGACCTTACTATTGATGCGGGCGAGATAGTCAGTATCGTAGGCAAATCGGGTGCTGGTAAAAGTACCTTACTTCATATACTTGGTACGCTCGACCGTGCAGATAGTGGTCAGTTTGAGTTAAATAATCAGGCCGTAGAAGCGTTAAACGAAAAGGAACTTGCTCGGTTCAGGAATCAGCATATAGGTTTTATATTTCAATTTCATCATCTCCTTAATGAGTTTACAGCATTAGAAAATGTGTGTATCCCGGCATATATACAAGGCGTAAAACCTTCAATTGCAGAACCGAAAGCGAAAGAATTGTTGGATTATCTCGGATTAAGTGAACGCATCCACCACAAGCCCAATCAGATGTCGGGTGGTGAGGCTCAACGTGTTGCCGTAGCCAGAGCACTGATGAACGAACCTTCCGTCGTTTTTGCTGACGAGCCTACCGGAAATCTTGATCAATCCAGCTCGGAACTGTTACACCAATTGTTTCTCCAGCTTCGTAAAGACTTCCATTATACCTTTGTCATCGTGACACATAATCCGGCTTTAGCGGGTCTCAGCGATCGTATCATAACATTAGAAGATGGTCTGATTAAGCAGAATTAAACATGTTTTCTATTATATATACATTTTTGTACATATATTTGCACACTTATTTTCAGCCGTTTTATGAGTGAGACAATAATCAATACAGAAAACAACAGTAACGAACCTATCACATTGACGGGCATGTATAAAGAATATTTTCTTGATTATGCTTCGTATGTGATATTAGAAAGAGCTGTTCCCGATATTAAAGATGGTTTGAAGCCCGTGCAGCGTCGTATTCTTCATGCGATGAAAGAAATGGATGACGGTCGTTATCATAAAGTAGCCAATATCATAGGGCAGACTATGCAGTATCACCCACACGGAGACGCGGCTATTGGTGACGCATTGGTCAATCTTGGTCAGAAAGATTTGCTGATAGATTGCCAAGGTAACTGGGGCGATGCACGTACAGGAGATACAGCAGCAGCTCCAAGATATATCGAAGCACGACTAACCAAATTTGCACTGGAAGTCTTGTTTAACCCGCAAACTACCGAGTGGCAGTTGTCTTATGATGGCCGTAAAAAAGAACCGGTGACGCTTCCTGTCAAGTTTCCTTTGGTCATCGCTCAAGGTGTCGAAGGTATCGCAGTAGGACTATCCACGAAGATCTTGCCACATAATTTTATAGAGATTATTCAGGCTTCCATAAAACTATTACAGAATAAAAAGGTCACGCTGTACCCCGATTTTGAAACCGGAGGTATGATAGATGTCGCCGAATATCAGGATGGTCATCGTGGAGGTCGTGTCAAAATACGGGCTAAAGTAGAGCAGGTGGACAAAAGTACCCTGAACATCGTTGAATTGCCTTATGGCGTTACGACCAATTCACTCATCGAAAGTATTCTGAAAGCCAATGATAAAGGACAGATAAAAATCAAAAAAGTTACGGACAACACCGCTAAAAATGTTGAGGTACAGCTTGAACTTATGGCTGGCGTATCTCCCGACGTTACCATTGACGCATTGTATGCATTTACGGACTGCGAAGTATCATATTCGCCCAATGCCTGTGTCATCGTTGACAATAAACCATTATTTTTGTCAGTTTCCGAAATCCTGAGGATATCAACTTTTCAGACTCAGGACTTGCTCAGGCAGGAACTCGAAATCAAAAAGGCAGAGCTTGAAGAAAAATGGCATCATGCCAGCTTGGAAAAGATATTTATCGAAAATAGGATTTACCGTGATATAGAAGAGTGTGAAAGTTTTGAAGAAGTAATAACCGTAATAGACCAGGGACTTAAAAAGTACGTCGCTACACCATCTGATCCACTGACAAAGGGAGATGACCGAATCATGTTGATGCGGGATATTACTGAGGACGACATTCTCAG
>CAYNSF010000052.1:0-21392 GCA_964399855.1 uncultured Aureispira sp.
TTACACAAGCAGATGTAAACAACGGAATAATAGAGAACACAGCAACAACGACAGGAACACCACCGAGTGGTCCACCGGTAACAGATGAAGATGATGAAGATGTAACGTTTAACTCAAATCCATCGATCGAAATTGTGAAGTCAGCGAGTGCCGGTCCACACGCAGTAGGCAGTGAGATCACCTATACATTTGTAGTAACGAATACAGGAAATGTAACGTTGAGCAATGTAAGTGTAAGCGACCCATTACCAGGGTTGAGTGCGGTAACACCAGCATCAGTATCGAGTTTAGCACCAGGAGCGAGTACAAACTTTAGTGCGACCTATACAGTTACACAAGCAGATGTAAACAACGGAATAATAGAGAACACAGCAACAACGACAGGTACTCCACCGAGTGGACCTCCTGTTACAGATGAAGATAGTGAAGATGTACAGTTAGGTCAGACAGCATCGATCGACTTATTGAAGACAGCAGCAAGTGATAATTACGAATTAGGTGACGTTATAGTTTATACATTTACTGTTATGAATACGGGGAATGTAACGTTGAGCGATGTAACAGTAACTGACCCATTACCAGGGTTGAGTACAATCACACCAGCGAGCGTATCGACTTTATTACCAGGCGAAATTACATCGTTTAGCGCTACGTACATCGTTACATTAGATGATGTACACAATGGAAAAGTTGATAATACTGCTACTGCGATAGGAACACCACCAAGTGGGTCAGATGTAACCGATAGCGATGACGAAACGGTAACTGTATTGACTTCAGACATTGAAGCGGTTGATGACTTTTATGGACCATACAATAGTGCAGATGGTGGAACAACGCCGAGTGTTTTGGTTAATGATAGATTGAACGGAAATCCTATTACTTTATCAGATATTGATTTGACACCGGGAACACCGAGTTATCCAGGATTGATGATGAATCCAAACGGAACTATTGTAGTTCCAATAGGTACACCAGCAGGAGAATACACGTATCCATATACAATATGTGAGAAAGTAAATCCAACAAACTGTGATGATGCAGTAGCAACAATCACGGTGATTTCTCCGGATATCTTAGCGGTTGATGACTTTTATGGGCCTTACAATAGTGCAAATGGAGGAACGACACCGAGTGTATTGATTAATGATTTTCTCAATGGAAATCCAGTAAATCCGTCAGATGTTGAATTGACAGCGGGAATACCGAGTTATCCAGGGTTGACGATGAATCCAAACGGAACTATCGTAGTTCCAATAGGTACACCAGCAGGAGAATACACGTATCCATATACAATTTGTGAGATCGTAAATCCAACAAACTGTGACGATGCCGTAGCTACGATTACAGTAGTAGCTCCAGATATTGAAGCAAATGATGATACTTATGGACCATACAACAGTACTGATGGAGGAACAACGCCGAGTGTTTTGGTTAATGATAGATTGAACGGTAATCCTATTAGTTTATCAGATATTGATTTAACAGCGGGAACACCGAGTTATCCAGGGTTGACGATGAATCCAAATGGGACTATTGTTGTTCCACCAGGTACACCAGCAGGAGAATATACTTATCCATATACAATATGTGAGAAAGTAAATCCTACAAACTGTGACAATGCAGTAGCAACAATAACAGTAGTAGCTCCAGATATCGAAGCTGTGGATGACAATTATGGACCATACAACAGTCCAGTTGGAGGAACGACGCCGAGTGTTTTGGTTAATGACAAGCTAAATGGTAGTCTTGTGAATCCGTCAGATGTTGAATTGACATCAGGAACACCGAGCTATCCAGGGTTGACGATGAATCCAAATGGTACAATTGTTGTTCCACCAGGCACACCAGCGGGCGTTTACACATATCCATATACAATTTGTGAGATAGTGAATCCAACAAACTGTGACGATGCCGTAGCAACGATAACTGTAATTGGAGTTACAGAAACATGTGTAGATTTGAATTTGAAAGTAATATTAGAGGGACCATTTATAGATAAATCGGATGGTCAAACTATGACGACGAAGTTGAATAATTTGGGATATTTACCGGGACAAAAGCCTGTAACTTTCTTTGGAATTGCGACAATTGTAGGACAACCATACAAATTTGCACCTTGGAATTACCTTGGTGGAGAAGGAGAAGGATATGACAAAGTTTCAAAAGGTCCAAAAGCAGGATACCCTGCGACAGTTACGGATTGGGTTTTGGTAAGTCTTAGAGAGACCACATCACCTGCAAGTACAGTTTGTAGAAAAGCAGCATTATTGCATTTAGATGGTACGATTGAGATGGTACAAGGGTTTGATTGTTGTGAAATTGATATCAATAAGCAATATTATATTGTAGTAGAACACAGAAATCACCTTATCGTAATGTCGAATCAGAAGTTGCCTATAGTGAGCGGAACGATGACTTATGACTTTACAATCCAGCAGTCTTACAGAGGCCTCTTAGGCTTTGGACAGAAGTTTGTTGATGGTAAATTTGTAATGTATGCAGGAAATGGAGACCAAGTAGCAACGAGTTCAAGTATTAAAGATATTAATGCTAGAGACCAGGATCTTTGGTTGTTGCACAACGGAGAGAATAGTCAATACAATATCAATGATTTTGAATTGAATGGGGACGTGAACGTACAGGATAAGAATCACTGGCTAAACAACAACAGTTTCTTTACTGACGTACCAAGATAGTTTTTAAAACAATTATTTTAAATTAAAGCAGCTGTACTGTTAAAAGTGCAGCTGCTTTTTTTTTTAGTGTAGTATAATATCGAATATACATACCTTTCTTTCTTGATAAAATGGAAGCATTGGCGGAAAGGTTTGTATCTATATCATTTGCAAATTACGTCCAATAGTTTTTTCTGTTTTCAATTTTCATTAATAAGCGGTCAGAAATTACAACTTAATATGACATTTTGTTGTTGTGTAGTATCAGCAAGTATTAATTGTGCATACTGCGTAGATATTTAATCTAAAAGTCACTACCTTTGACCTAAATTTTAAGCGAAATATGAGCATTATAGAAATGAAAGTGCCTACTATTGGCGAATCTATCACAGAAGTTACACTTTCACAATGGCTAAAAAAAGATGGGGAAATCGTTCGTACAGACGAACCGATATGTGAATTTGAATCAGATAAAGCCACATTAGAATTTCCGGCTGAAGCTACAGGGAAGTTGATATATGTGGCTAATGAAGGAGATGACTTGGCTATTGGTGCTTTGGTCGCTAAGATAGACACTTCGGTTACGGTATCGGATGCATCGCCGACAACGTCTCCCACTCAAGAAGTGGCTAAGCCTACTTTAAAGGAAAATGTTTCAAATGCCAATGCAGACTACGCAACAGGTCATCCGTCTCCAGCAGCAGCTAAAATCCTTAGAGAAGGAGATGTAAATCCAAGTAATGTATCAGGAAGTGGCAAAGATGGTCGTATCACTAAGGAAGATGCGTTACAAGCTATCCAGAATAAAACGTCTGTTCCAACTGAAACGAAACCGGAAGCAAGTGCATCTAAAAGTTTTGAAGCGCATATATCAGGTAGCAGAAATTCGAGAGTCGAGAAAATGAGTCGTATGCGTAAGACGATAGCAGCCAGACTTGTATCAGCTAAGAATGGTACGGCTATGTTGACGACATTCAACGAAGTGGATCTGACAGCTGTCAATGAATTGCGTAAAAAATACCAAGACAAGTTTGTCGCCAAATATGGGGTGAAACTTGGGTATATGTCCTTATTTGCCAAAGCATGTGCCAAAGCACTGATGGAGATGCCAGATGTCAATGCGATGATAGACGAAGGTAATATTATTTATCATGACTATGTGGATATTTCCTTTGCTATATCTACACCCAATGGATTGGTTGTGCCACCAATTCAAAATATTGAATCACTCGGATATCACGATATTGAAATCAAATTAAAAGCATTAGCAGACAAAGCGAGAAACGGTAAACTCTCACTTGATGAAATGAAAGGTGGAACATTTACTATTACAAATGGTGGTGTATTCGGTTCATTGTTGAGTACACCTATTATCAACGAGCCACAATCTGCTATCTTAGGAATGCATGCTATCAAAGAAAGACCTATAGCTGTGGATGGAAAGGTCGAGATTCGCCCTATGATGTACCTAGCTCTATCTTACGACCATAGGATTATTGATGGAAGCACATCAGTGACTTTTTTGGTTCGTGTTAAAGAGTTGCTTGAGGATCCGATGACATTAATGATGGATATTTAAAATATTAGAATATGGTCATAACAACAACGCCGACTATAGAGGGAAGACCTGTACAAATTTATTTAGGCGTAGTCACAGGCGAAGTTATCGTTGGTGCCAATGTTATCAAGGATTTCATGGCAGGTATGCGAGATTTTTTTGGAGGTCGCTCAAAAGCTTATGAAAAAGTATTGATACAAGCCAAAAATGAAGCAATTGACGAAATGCAAATCAATGCAGAAAAATTGGGTGCTAATGCTATTATAGGGGTAGATTTAGATTATGAAACCATTGGAGGCAGAGGTTCTATGTTGATGGTTATGGTGAGCGGAACGGCTGTTGTTATATAGAGGACGTTTAAAAGTGTAATTTTACACCTGATTTTCTGATTTGAAAGCATACAATTGAGTAATGATGATGGTTTAATTGTTGGAACAGGTTAGCTCAAGAGAGTTGGGCGGCTAATAATATTATACCACAACAATAGTAATTCAATACCATTTAGTTGAGAAACAGGGTAATTGATTTACAAGATTTTATGTCTTGCCAAATAAGTGAAATGATAATAGAAATCTTTGAAATTGAAACCCGTTCAAAAACCAGCGATAGTGAAAGAAGAATCGGAATTGCGTCTATCGACTGGTAGTCGTAAATTCAGATAAGATAAAACTATTGTCGATAGAAAAAGCATGTAGATTCGAGAGAGAACGGTGCTTTAGCAATCGCCTTTTTTTGAACTAGACTTTTTTGGTTACTTTTTTTGGCGATGAAAAAAAGTAACTGCCGTCCGCATAGGACAATCATTAACATGAAAAGCAAAGTTATAAACTATGTGCTTTAAAACGACAAGGTATCACAGTGAAAACCAGTATTATAAAAGCTAAAACCCGCATAAAATCCTAACTAAACGACATTGGCATAGTACTACCTACTGTTGATGATTTTCAAAAACTCCTCACTGTCGAGAGATGCACCACCAACTAAGCCACCATCAACATCAGGCTGACTAAATATTTCTTTGGCATTGCTGCTTTTTACTGAACCACCGTATAGGATACTCGTATTGTCGGCAATACGCTTACCAAATTGCTTTTTGAGTATATTTCTTATAGATAGGTGCATTTCTTGGGCTTGAAGTGGAGATGCTGTTTCACCTGTACCGATCGCCCATATTGGTTCGTAAGCGATGACGATTTGCTTCATTGCTGTTTCAGGAAGTGTAAAGAGTGTACTTTTGAGCTGTTCATTTACATAGCTTACATGTTTGCCTGCCTTACGGACTTCAAGCGGTTCACCACAGCAAAAGATAACTTTTAGACCATTATCCAAAGCAGCTTGGATTTTAGATGCAAGGAGGTCGCTGTCTTCATGATTTAGCATTCTGCGCTCTGAATGACCGACGATAACATAAGGTATTTTTAATGCAGCCAGCACCAAAGGAGAAATTTCACCAGTATAAGCACCTGCATTTTTATCATGGCAATTTTGTGCGGCAAGCTGTATTTTAGAAGAAGCCTTGATTTTCTTTTTCAGCGGAAAAAGATGCGTGAAAGGAACGCCTAATATAACTATAGTTTCTGGATTGCGTTGCCCGTTCTGTAACTGTGTTGCCAATGATATACCTTCATCAATGGTAGTATGCATTTTCCAATTGCCTGCGACGATAAATTTTCTTGCCATATTTTTTCGATTCTTTTGAACTGTCACAAAGTTAATAGTTTTTTTATTTTACATTCGTTTTAAACGTCGTTTTATTGACATTTAATCCATTCGTTTACCAAAAGTAAGCATAAAGATGTGGTTTCTGAGTGAAAAAAGTCTAACTTTGCATCTTTGTTTCAATATAAGATCATTTTTAAAATGAATTTTTTAAGATTTTTTATAGTTTTATCTGGTATTTTAATATTCAATGCCTGCTCCAATGATTTTGAACTTACTGAAAACAGTGAACCGTTACCAGTAGTATATGGTGTCATTTCGGCTCAGGATACGGCCATATATATTCGCGTAGAAAAATCGTTTGTAAGTCAGACGATTTCTGGAAAAGATTTGGCATTAGACGCAAGTAATTTGTATTATGATGATGCCAATGTAATATTGAGACATCAAAAGTCTGGTCAGGAATTTACTTTGACAAAGGTAGATGGCAATCTTGAAGGATTTCCAAGAGATAAGGGCAGCTTTGCAGATGCACCAAATTATCTATATAAAATCAAGAGAAATGTAATCAATCTCATTCCGGGAGACGAATATAAACTTATCGTGAGAAGGGATGATGGTCAAGTCATATGTGAGGCAACAACGCCAATCTTGAAAGCAATGTCAGATGATTTGGGCGATGTACCTGCTCCATCTTTGAGTGCTAAATTGTCGTTTATTCCTGGATCATCTTTACAAGTAAGTTTTTTCCCTGATATAAATGCAGTCATTCATGATATTATCTTTACCATTCATTATCGTGAAATTAAAAATGGTATCACAGAAAAAAAATCAGTAGATTGGAAAGCTGCTGTGAATATAAGTAATAAATCTGGTGGAGGTGGACATGTATATGGATACTTAGTACCAGGAAGGAACTTTTTTCAGTTTTTAGCAGGTGTTATTCCTGCAAGTGACCCACTTGATCCCGTTGATAGAGTTTTAGATAATATCGATATGAGCATTATCTCTGGTGGAGAGCCTATCAAAGATTATATCAACATTGGGCTTGTAAATTTAGGTATCACATCCAGTGGTGAAATCCCTGTTTATTCAAATATCAGCAACAATGGTCGTGGTTTGTTTTCTTCTAAGACGACTTATATACGAGAAGGCATGGCATTAGCCACAGGTAGCTTGAGCGAACTCAGAACAGGCGAATACACTAAGCAACTTAATTTTAAGTAGTTATACTGGTTTAAAAGTTTACCCTGTGGGATATTTATTATCTCATAGGTTGAATGGGTTTAAAGGTGTAATTTTTACTTTTTATTTGCGGAGTTGTTGGATTTTTTTGATTAGTGTAATAGTTTAAAAGTTTAGGAGATAAACCATTCTCAATTAACCATTCCCTTCTCCTATCATTTGTAAAAATGTTTCCTCGTCGAGGATTTGTACGGTGCCGAGTTCTTTAGCTTTTTTGAGTTTGGAACCTGCTTTTTCACCAGCTACAAGGATGTTAAGTTTGCTGCTGACACCGGATACATTTTGAGCACCGGCACGAGCGGCTTTTTCTTCTGCTTCCTTCCTTCCCATTTGCTGTAGCGTTCCGGTAAATAGGATTGTCTTACCAGAAAACACGCCATTTTCGGCTGCTTGTAGTGGCTTGTCCTCTTCCGTTTGTACCATATTGACACCGTAAGATTCCATGCGTTCCAATAAGGCTACATTGTCGATATCGGCCAACCATTCGATGACATTTTGAGCTACTACAGGACCGATATCCTTGATTTCCAAAAAGCGTTCCATGTCCCATTCTTTCAGGTCAAAAACGTGATGGATTTGTTCGGCAATGAGTTTGCTGGCTTTTTTGCCAAAATGATGAATACCTAATGCGTGCAATACGCGATGTATGGGATTGTTTTTGGCTTTTTCAACAGATAGCTTGAGGTTTTCAACCGACTTTGCGCCAAACCCTTCCAATAGTGCTATCTTTTCATAATCCAGATGATAAATTTCGCTGATATCTTTTAGCCAACCTAATTCGTAAAATCGTTCTACAAATGACTTTCCAAATCCGTCAATGTCCATAGCTTCTTTGGAAACGTGAAATATCATTTTTTGTAAGTCAACGGCACCACAAACGCATTTCGGACATCGCCACGCAGCTTCACCCTCCACTTGTTCGAGATTTACAGGCTTGTTGGTATTATTTATTGGGCATAATTCTGGAAATTCAATCGGCTTTTCTGAGCCATTCCGCAATTCCGGAAAGGATTTTACAATGTAAGGTATGACATCTCCTGCACGCTCCACTAAGAGTGTATCGCCTAACCATATATTTTTATTGCGGATGAAATCTTCATTATGCAAGGAGATAGACGATACCGTCACACCTGCCAGATAGATAGGGTCGATCTTGGCTACTGGCGTTATCGTTCCAAATCTTCCTACCTGAAAGTCAACAGCCATGAGCTTACTCGTCGCCTGCTTGGCTTTAAACTTAAAAGCTATCGCCCAGCGTGGATGATGAGCAGTAAATCCGCATTGCTCCTGCAAATCAAGCCGATTGACCTTGATGACCATACCGTCGATTTCGTAAGGGTAATCATCTCGTCTTGCTTCCCATGCGCGGACGAATTGATGTACTTCTGTGATGTCTTTGCAAAGTTTCAGTTCTTCACCTGGTATTTTGAAACCCAAACTGCCCAAAAGCTGTATGCCAGCTATATGCGTTTCAAATTCGGATTGTTTATCTCGTTCGGATTCATCTGAGGCATACGCCAATTGATAGATGAATGCTTCGAGCGCTCTTTTTCGGGTTTCAGCCGGGTCTTTGGTACGTAAACCACCTGTGGCAGCATTGCGTGGATTGGCGAACAGAGCGAGACCATTTTTTTCTCTTTCTTCGTTTATCCTCGCAAAATTATCTTTGCGAATCAACGCTTCACCACGGAGCTCTGCCTTTGTAATGCCGTGCTTTGAAAATGATGCTTTCAGTGGAATACTGGGCATTATCCTTGCATTGGAAGTCATTTCTTCACCGATCGTTCCATTGCCACGGGTCGCAGCACGTAACAATAAGTCATTTTCGTAAACAAGGGCGATACTACCACCGTCAAATTTTGGCTCTACCACATATTCTACCTTTGCATCAAGAGGCAAATTGCATCGTTTTTTGACTGCCGCATCAAAATCATTGAGATCTTCTTCGTTGTAAGAATTGGCCAATGACAGCATGGGTACAATATGAGGCACTTGCTGAGCATCTCCCGATAGATCGCTGCTAACCCGCTGTGTGGGAGAATCTGGTGTGATGAATTCGGGATGTGCTTGTTCGATAGCTTCCAATTGCTTAAACAATACGTCATACTCATGGTCGGTAATCAGTGGGTCGTCCTCAACGTAGTATTTGTATTCGTGATACACTAAGGTTTCTTTCAGTTTGTCCAGATCAGATAGCGATGCAGGATGATTTAAAAATTGCTTAGAAAGCGCTGTAAAAATCTGCTGATGTTCCTGTGTGTACATTTTGTAATGGTTAATTGTTAATTTTCAATTGTTGATGATAAATATTTTATTCTATTTTCTATTTCTTCACAAACTTCAACGTGTGTCTTATCGTCGCTTGCGGATTGGAAATGGTAATAAAATACATACCCGGTGCTAAATGACTTATATTTGCCTGAAGTATATTTTCCTTATTTTGTGTTATAGACAATGGAATGGAATTACCCTGTAAATTCGTCATTTGAAAAGTGAATGCTTCTGGATGGTAGCTGGCAATATCTATGTACAATATGTCATCGGCAGGATTCGGGAAAATATGTATTCCGGATATAAAATCCTGCGTATTGACTGAGCAATCGGATTTGAATGTTGAGATTTTAGAATCAAACGTTTCATCGTCACATGTATATTGGAGGTAGTATTGGTATTTGGTACAATGTTCTAATCCATACAATACAGTCGTAGCGTCCGTAATCACAATATCTGACCAATCTTCTGAGTCTGCTTCTTTCCAAAATAGGGACATTGACGGTGGCATATCGTCTGGAAAAAAGAAATGTACTACTGCACTATCCTTACCTACTTCAACTATGGTTTCTACATTGGCATCGCAATTACTTGTTATCCAGACGCAATAGTCTTCAACTTCGCCAAATTCAAAATTATTTTTTTCACATGCGTTGTTAAAATTTTCGTAGGACAATATGATTCTCATTCGAGTATAGCCGGTTTTGGCTGATTCAGGTATGAAAAATTGCTCTGTCAGTTCATTGCGAAATGGCGTGATTGTCTGATATACCAACTCATCACTACTCCAGATACCGTCCTGATTGAAGTCAATAAATATTTTAAAATGTTCGGCATACGAACTGGATGTATAACCAGCTCTAACGTGAAATTGATGTGATTTATCTCGTTTGAGATCGAATACATTGAGCCCTGCAAAGTTATTGTATCCCGTCACCGAATTACCAGAGCTAATGGTTTGACCACCAATAGTAAATGCCGCTATCCATTCTTGTTTGGCAGTATTGCGTAAGTCTGTGCAATAGTCGAGTTCAGTACATGATGAGCAATTGGTGCTGATAAGTTGACTTTCCGTAAATGTAGATTGGTTGTAATAAGTAAGACATTGTGCTTGCACGCTGAAACTATAAGCACGACATCCCGGGATTTCATCTAATTCAAACTTATTGTCATCTAAAAGTACATAAGCCGTATCTGACGTAATAGCATCGAAGTATCGTATTAAGTACAGTGCGGAGTCAGGCGACAAAATGGTAAAGGCTATCTTATCATCATCTCTCACAATGTCGGATATCTTTGGAACGCTACAACATCCATAAGTACTGATAAAGGTCGAATATCCAAAAGCACCGGGCAATAATCCGGCCTGGCTGCTCAATTGTATTTCGTATTCGGTACAAAAGCTGAGATTGGGAATGGTATCGCCATTTTTAAAATTTTCTATGACTATCCAGGTCAAATCATCAGATTGTCTGTATCTCAATCGTATCGAAGATTCTGTACCCACAACCCACTTCACTTGCAGACCTTTGTCATTGGGAAAGATAGCAATACCCGCTGGTAATATCTCCTCCGTGCAAATCGCCTGCATATTGGTTAGCGCCCGAAAAGCATTGAGCTTGCCGCCGGTAGTCGTGATGTCTTTCAGTCCGGATAGGCTTACTGTACCATAAAGTATCATGTCCCGTGCTATACGGGCTGCTCCTGCCGGATCATAGACCACAATAGAATCAAATATTGGACATTGAACCGCATACAACAATCCTACAACGCCAGTCACATGCGGCGTTGCACCCGAAGTACCACCAAAATTTGCATATCCCAATCGGCTCAACGTATAGACTTGCTGTCCATAAGCTCCGAGATCGATAGACTTGCGACCATACCCGGCGCCTGTCACTTTTAGGTCTACATTATTGATGTTGGTAACGGATATCAGATATGGAGAAGTACAGGTAGTGGGTAAGTCTCCCTCGGTGTCAACATCGGTATTTTTATTGGTCGTAGCAGCGATATTGATGATGCCGATAGCACCTAAGGCATCAAACAACGAACACCATATAGGCGCTTCTTCAGCAAAAACATTGTCAAGGCCCCAGGAAGAATTGGTCGCTACGACAAATGCACCTCGTTGCCCATGGGTATCGTTATAGAGTTTGCGCATCGTATAGGCATACGCATACGAGATGATAGCATCGGCTTCCGTAGCATCACCATAGTTGACAGGCATGATTTTGACATTCCAATTGACACCGCTGACACCTTTACCGTTATTACCACTTGCGCCTACGATACCGGCTACGGATGTTCCGTGACTGCCACCGTGATAGAGGCTGTCATTGTTGTACTTAGTATTCCAGCCAAGATAGTCGTCCACATAGCCATTATTGTCATCATCAATGCCATTGTCAGGTATTTCGTGCCGATTGACCCACATATTGGATTTGATGTCTTCGTGCAGACCATTGACACCGTCGTCGATGACGCATATCACTATGGTATCGCCAGTATGATTGACACCGCCGGTAGTGATATCCCAAGCATTGTACATATCTAAGTCAGCACCTACCAGACCGCCATTTGCACCGGTATTGTTGTATTGCCATTGATTGATAAGTAAAGGGTCGTCCGGAACGGATCTGTTGGCTAACCGTCGGTTGGGCATAATCGTCTGAATGCCGTGATACCGCTGTAATATTGTTGTATAATCATATTGCAATGTCGGGCCAAAGTCCACCAAATACAGCTCAAAAGGTTGCTGCATGATAGACCGGATAATCACTGTATCGGGAGAAACGGTGGAAACAAAATCTTTAAAATGGTCTAACGCGTCATGGTCTGAAAGCTGTACGATATATTGCCCGGGAATGACATCAGACGAACTGCGCCACTGACTTTGAGCCGTATGCTGAATAACCAAAGTACAGCATATCGAAAAGATTAAAAACAACCTAAGTACCATACACAAAAACCAATTGCATAGTCAAAGATACAACAACTTTTTTATTCGGTAAAATTAAATTGGTTGGAACGTATTGGAGGTGACAGTTTTGATAAAGGAATACGGGGGAATTATTCGAAATGTACGTTGAATTATTGGCAATTCTAAAATGATATATTACAAGTAAAATTCAACAGTTTTCCACTAAAAAGCAGCCGATTGACAACAAAAATCATACAAATTTTAATTTTTTTCAACATTTTTATACATATTATAAAAATTGGTTATATATTTGTAGCTTAATTTAAAGTTGATACAATAAAATCAAAAGGTCATGTTAAAGAAAACACGATATTTAATGGTCATTGGACTGGCGTTTGTATTGTTTAATGTTGCCGGTCAGGAAACGCTGGAAAAAGCAAAAATTCAGGCTGTTTCAGGTGCTTACAATACTTCCATTCAAACTTTTAAAGCACATTTGACAGAGTACCCTGATGATCATGTGGCTTGTCTTGAACTAGCAGAAGTCTTGTTTATGTCGGGTGCATACAATGAAGCAGAAACGTATTATAAACTGATACCTACTGATGCTCCCGAATATAAAAATATGGGTATGCAATACGCCAAAATGCTCAAAAAAATGGGTCGATATAATGACATACCTGTTTTGTTGGCTGGATATATAGAAAGCTATCCCGAGCAAGGCGCTGCGATACTTGACGGATTGGAATTTGTAAAGATGACTTACGAAAAACAACCTCAATATGATGTCATTTCCATGCCTGCCAATAGCAATACTACAGACTTTGGATTGACATTTTACCACAATATGCCCGTGTTTAGCTCATTCAGAGAAGATATCCTCATGGACGAGATGCAACGCGAGATGAATCAGGGAGCAACGGGACACAAAACCTTTAAGTACGATGCTGCGAAAAACAGAATCGATTATATCTCTGGTACTAATAACAAAATCAACAATATCGGACCGGTAAGCTATGCTACTGCTGTCAACAGATGTGCATATATCGACGCTAAAATCGGAGCGCAACTGATCATGGATAAGGATTTTATCAACGCCGGTGTATATATTGCTGCGCTCAATGCCAACGGTGAGATGACTTCAACTAAACCATTCCCGTACAATGAAATGGGATCTACTATCAATTCGCTATATTTGAGTCAGGATGGCAGAAGTTTGTACTTCGCTTCTGATAGAAAAGGTGGATTTGGCGGATTTGACATATATGTAAGCCATTTTGAAAAAGGCGTTTGGACAAAACCTGAAAATTTAGGCGCTGAAATAAACACGCCTTACAACGAAATAACACCGTATATGTACGAAAATAAGTTGTATTTCGCTTCTGACAATATGATAGGATTGGGTGGATATGACATTTACCATACTACTTACAATCATGGTCAATGGACAGCCGTTACACCTATGGAAAGGGATATTAACTCTCCGGAGGATGATTATTTTCCGGCTGTCAATGAGCAAGGCGAACTTTACTTCACATCCAATAGATTGGGTGGATTAGGTAAAAATGATATATATAAGGCATTACCACTCGTAACAGAAACTCCAGAATCTATTTTTGCAGATATACCAGAAGCGGTATCATTAGAAGCATTAGCTATTGAAACACAAAAACACACCGTAACCGAAAACAACATTCATACGGTATCTTTGACGGAAAGTGAAACTAAAAACACAGCATTTGTACTGCCGGAATTCGATACGGAAAAAGTCGGCAAGACAACAGAATCCGATGAATTGTGGGTAGAAGCACATCGAACAGCACTTGACGAGTTAGTTCCAAATACGGAAGTGTTTTTTGTACAGTTGGCTTCTATGACCGCCGTGAAGCCCAATTACAGCAAATACAAGCCATTGCTTCGATATGGTAATATATACAGAATGGTTTCTAATCAATCCGTGAAAATCAGATTAGGATATTATTCTGACAGAAAAGAAGTAGAAGACGTATTGACAAAAGTTAAGGCAAATGGTTTCAACGATGCCTTTATCACTTTTGAGATACTGAATACGGCACAAATGGAGTTAATGATGTCCAGCAAAGATGATAAAAATTTCAATGATGCCGGCAATTTCCATACGACCAATAAAGAGGTAGCCGAAGAGTACAAAGCTTCCAACAAGTACAAAGTAAGATTAGCATCTTACGAAGATCCGATCTGGTTTGATATCAACAAAGTTAAGGATTTAGGTCGCTTAGAACAATGGACAAAAGGTAGCTGGACGATATTTATCTTAGCAGGATACAGTACTTACGAAGAAGCTAAGCGTGTACAGATACAAGCCGCCAACAGAGGATTTAAGACCGCCGAAGTGGTAGTAGATAACGGAGGTATTCTGGAGCGGATTAAGCAGAATTGATTGGTTGGTTTAACGGTTTAGGTGTGTAAAGGTTTAATGCTCATTAACACGAAAAAAACCTATTAACAATATAAAAAAAGAGCGTAACGGCTTTGCTGCTACGCTCTTTTTTTATGTGATGAAGTCATTTTGAACAAAGTGAGCAATCTTTTTTAAGATAAACTTGTTATTAAAAAACGTATATTGAAATTCAATGTCGTTTAGTTAAGGATTTAAAGTGGTTTTCAATGAAGATTGGCTGTTTTATCACTCAGTTAGTCTTAAAAAACAGACCATTTTGTTTGCCTCGACCCTGAAGTGAGCAAAATGGTTTAAAGCAGAAGTCACAGAATGGTTTTCGGTTCCCTTCAGAGTCAGGGCAATCCGAAAACCATTCCAACAAGGATGAACGAGCATTTTTTCGGCTTCTCCCTTTAGGGCTGGGGCAAAAAGTCGAAAAACTGCGGGTTCTAAAAAACATGACTACAAAGTGGTCACACACTCATTGCTTAACTAAACGACATAGTATCGAAATTAACCATTGATAATTATCCATTAACCATTATTTCAATATTTTTATGAAGCGAAGAATTGTTCCCGGTGAGATACCAACCAAAGACCTGCATCAATATTTTGTCGGATCAGTGGCTCCACGGCCTATTGCCTTTGTCAGCACATTGGATGAAAACGGTGTGCCTAATGTAGCACCTTACAGCTTTTTTAATATCTTTTCGTCCAATCCACCAGTAATGGTGTTCTCTTCCAACCGCAAAGTGACCGATAATACGACTAAGGACACCTTGCACAATGTACGCCTGCATGGAGAGTGTGTGATCAATGTTGTTACCTATCCGATAGTACGGCAAACAGCACTGGCATCGGTTGAATTTCCAAGATCTGAAAATGAATTTGAAAAAACAGGGTTGACACCAGAACCGGCAGAAACGGTCAAACCGCCAAGAGTAAAGGAATCACCCGTCAATTTTGAATGTAAAGTCACAGATATTATATCACTTGGCGACCAGGGCGGAGCCGGACATTTGATTATATGTGAAGTTCAACTTATTACCATTTCGGAAGATGTAGTTAATGGAGATCGTATCGACCCGCACAAATTAGATTTAATGGGTAGATTGGGAAGAGCCTATTACGTCAGAGCGAGTGGAGATGCTATCATGGAGATTTATCAACCATTTATCGCCACGCCGATAGGATTTGAAAGATTGCCAGAAAAGGTCAAAAATTCCAAGATATTAACCGGCAATGATTTAGGATATTTGGCGGCATTAAATGCTATTCCAGCTAAAGAAGATGTGGAAATAGATGTGGCGTTGTATGCCCTTGACTACGATGAAAAACAACGAAAAGCATCCGAATTTATCGCTCAGGGAAAAATAAATGAAGCAATGGCGTTGCTGTATTATTAATTATTGCTAATATTGTAGTCAGTTTATTAATGACGATCTTATGCATATCAAATTTTGCGGCGCTGCCCGTTACGTTACAGGAAGTTCACATCTGATCACCTTAGATAATGGTTTCAAAATACTATTAGATTGCGGTCTGTTTCAGGGAAGAGGCGAAGAAACCTGGCCCAAAAACAATCAATGGCTTTTTAAGCCTGAAGAAATCGATTGTTTAGTACTTTCCCATGCACATATAGACCATTGTGGACGCATACCCAAATTGGTAAAAGACGGATATAAAGGGCCGATACACGCTACCCACGCTACGAGAAGTCTTTGCGCCATCATGCTCATGGATAGCGCTAAAATCCAGGAAACAGATGTAGCATGGTATAACGATCGCATCATCAAAAAGAAGAGAAATAGTAAGGGTCCACTTAGAGAAGCTCTTTATACTACGGACGATGTTGGTCCTGCTATGGTTCGATATGAAGGACATCCTTATGACAAATGGCAAACCATACACCCAGACGTTCAGGTGCTATTCAGAGATGCCGGACACATACTTGGCAGTGCTTCTGTGACCCTTAAAATTAGAGAAAACGATAAGGAAATCATTGTGGGATTTACAGGCGATATTGGCAGACCCGATCGACCGATATTGCGTGATCCTATTCCAATGCCCGAAGTGGATTATTTGATTTGCGAGTCCACTTATGGTGATCGACTTCATGAAAAAACACCAGAGCAATCGGATGAGTTTTTGGAAATCATCAAGGAAGCCTGCGTCAATAAAAAAGGTAAATTGTTGATTCCGGCATTTAGCCTTGGTCGTACTCAGGAGATCATTTACATGCTGGATAAAATGGCAACCAAGAAGTTGTTACCACCGATCAAAGTCTATGTTGATAGTCCATTAGCCGTCAATGTTACTAATATATTCCAGTTGCATCCCGAATGTTTTGACGATGAAATCAACCAATATATCCGGACAGATCCTAATCCATTTGGATTCAACAACCTGATCTATGTAAAAGACGTGGCCATTTCCAAGGGAATCAACACGACCAAAGAACCATGCGTCATCATCTCTGCAGCAGGTATGATGAATGCCGGTAGATCTAAACATCACTTATTTAATAGCGTTGCTGACCCACAAAATACAATATTGATAGTAGGCTATTGTTCGCCTGAAACGCCAGGAGGTATATTGAGGTCTGGTGCTAAGACTATCCGGATCTTTGACGAAGAAAAGCCGATAAATGCCGATATTCGCATGATGGATTCTTTTTCAGGACATGGAGATCGGGATGAAATGCTCAAATTCATCAGCAATCAGCAAGGACATGTCAAAAAAATATTTTTGGTACATGGCGAACCGGAAGTACAGGATAATTTCAAAGCATTTTTGATAGAAAAAGGAATGGGCATGGTTGATATCCCAACTATGGGACAAGAGGTGAGGATAGACTAATTTTAAATGTTGGTTTGCCGATTTGATTGAAAAGGTTTATAAGTTTAATTTTTATTGTTGATTTGTTGGAGTTGTTAGATTTGTTTATAAGTTTATAGGTGTAAAGCTTTATTATATTGCAAATTGCTGATAATTGTAGAGTGTCTCTTTGGATTTACTTAGTGGTTCTTAGTGATTTCTGTGTGTTCTTAGTGGTAAATTGACTTGTTGATTTGTCGAGTTGATTTTGAAAGTTTAAGGGTGAAATTTTAAATGTTGATTTGTTGGAGTGCGTCCTATATAAACGTTAAAAAAGTGTTGATATTCAGTGGAAATGAGAATTTTGTAGTACCTTTGCGCACTTTTTCACAGAAAATATAAATATAATATATGTCAAATTTACAATCAGTAATGAATTATAAGGTTAAAGATATCACGCTTGCAGACTTTGGAAGAAAGGAAATTACCTTAGCGGAAGCAGAAATGCCGGGATTGATGGCTTTGAGAGCAGAATATGGTGCTAAAAAACCATTGAAAGGTGCGAGAATAGCTGGTTGCCTACACATGACGATTCAGACTGCCGTTTTGATAGAAACATTAGTGGAGCTTGGAGCAGAAGTGACCTGGTCCTCATGTAATATTTTTTCAACTCAAGACCACGCAGCAGCAGCAATCGCAGCAGCAGGTATTCCAGTATTTGCGTGGAAAGGTATGAACGAAGAAGAGTTTGACTGGTGTATCGAGCAGACACTTTTTGCTTTTGAAGGCGGACAACCACTCAATATGATACTCGATGACGGAGGCGACTTAACCAATATGGTTTTTGATAGATTTCCTGAATTGGTAGCTGGTATCAAAGGACTATCTGAGGAGACAACAACAGGTGTTCACAGACTTTACGAAAGAGAAAAAAACGGCACATTAGTACTGCCTGCTATCAACGTAAACGACTCCGTAACGAAGTCAAAATTTGACAATAAATACGGTTGTAAAGAGTCATTAGTGGATTCTATCAGAAGAGCAACCGACTTGATGCTTGCTGGAAAAGTAGCGGTAGTAGCAGGTTATGGCGATGTTGGTAAAGGTTCTGCGGCATCATTGAGAGGTGCAGGCTGTCGTGTGATCGTCACTGAAATAGATCCGATATGTGCATTGCAGGCAGCTATGGACGGCTTCGCAGTGAAGAAAATGGAAACAGCACTGAAAGAAGCCTCTATCGTCGTTACAGCTACAGGCAATAAAAACATCGTAAGAGGAGAGCATTTCCAAATGATGAATGACAAAACAGTAGTATGTAATATCGGTCACTTCGACAATGAAATTGATATGGCTTGGCTCAATAAAAATTATGGTCAAACCAAAGACCAAATCAAGCCACAAGTAGATATGTACAATGTGGACGGCAAAGACATCATCATCCTCGCAGAGGGTCGTTTGGTCAATCTTGGTTGTGCCACAGGTCATCCGTCATTCGTCATGTCCAATAGCTTTACCAACCAAACATTGGCACAGTTAGAACTTTGGAACAATACCGACAAGTACGAAAACAAAGTTTATACCCTACCAAAACACCTTGACGAGAAAGTAGCAAGACTACATCTATCAAAAATCGGCGTAGAGTTAGAAACGCTAAGTGAAGACCAAGCAGCATACATCGGTGTGACGGTTGACGGTCCTTATAAGCCGGATTATTATCGGTATTGATTTAATACAAAGTTAACTTAGATTGCAGCCTACCCATCATCAAAATCCCGTGTATAGGCTGTTTCCGTTTTTTTGAGTTTCGGTTTGTGCACTACGGATTTTCTTTTAGTAAAGGGATAATTTCGATATTCTAATGCAGCGTATAATTTTTGCAATTCTTCATTGGGTTCAGATCATCTTCGTTCGTAGATGATCTCATTGTCTTTATTCTGACCATAAGTGGTGACTATTTTTTGTGTATTCCCAATGCGTACTATTTCTTGCCAACTATGGTTTATCCTCTTTTGTATGGCAGGGTTTTTTCGTATAGATGAGCGGAAAAATACATGGCGCAAAGGTATATACGATGCCTTCACATAGACAACACCCCCTTGTGCACTACAAATCATTTTTCAACGAAAACACTCGGTTCGTCAGCATTTTTCACTCAAATGCCCTCTATTTTCTCAATATTTTAACACTTTTCAGGGTAATTTTTAACAGTTGTCCTGCAATGTGGGTTAATAGTCAGAAAAAACCAAATCAGCTTTGTTGGTCTTTCAGTTTTGAAGTTACTTTCCGATGCAAAAAGTAACTTTACTTGATAATCAATGAGTTATGAGGTTTGGGCAACAAATAGGCAACAAAAACTGTAAAATTGGTGGCAAATAAGAGAAAATGCCTTTGTTCTATTAGAACCTATCTACGAACAAATATAAGCCTTTTTTCTTTGTTTTAGCCTTCAAATTCAATTCTTGATACTTTGGTAGTTCGGAGCAATAAAGTTTATCATAAGGCTTTGCAAAGCCGTTCTTGACCATTATTTCGTTTAAGGTATTGCCGTTAGGCAATACCACATAAGCCAAAGTTCTGCCGTATGGGTCTTGCTCGTTGCCTACTTCTTGAATTAATGTAATTCGCTTTCCAATTTTTGCTCTTTTTCTCAAAAACTCATAAGACTGGTGTGCAAGCTCCATCAAGAAACGTCCTGATAAATGGGTTTCTCTTTCGTCCTGCTTTAGTTTTTTGCAATGTGTCAACTCTGGTGCATCAATGCCATAAAAACGTATTTCTTCCTCTTTATTTGAGATTAAATTCTTTGCGATTATTCCATCACCATCTACAACTTTTACTATTTCGTAGTTGGTTTTGATTGTAGTCTGACTCTTTACATCTAATTGCTTCATATTGCACTATTTAAGTAACTGAATAACAGCTAATTATGTCGTAAATTTACAATAAATTTTTAACATAAAATACCCATAGCTATGGCAAGACAAAAAGGACATATAAAATATGTCGGAACACTCGGAGAAGTTAGACACTTCAAAATTAAAGGTAATGATGGCTACTTTGCAGGTTTAAAAGGAGGTCCATCATCTGAACAAATTGCATCAGATCCAGCCTTTGTTCGTACTCGTGAGAATATGAACGAATTTGGCGGAAGTGCAATTGCAGGTAAATCCCTAAGAACAAGTATTGCAGGTTTAATCCGTAACAATGGAGATAGCCAAGTTACAGGAAGAGTAACCGCAATAATGAAAAAAATCAATCTGGAAGATGGTTCAGAGGCAAGAGGGCAAAGAGCAATTTTGGTAACTGTTGCACCTCAGTACTTACAAGGGTTTGAGTTTAACAAATTCACTTCTTTCAATGGTGCTTTTAATGCTCCTTACACCATTACTCCATCAGGTGCAAGAGATAGTTCAACTTTGGATATTCCTTCTTTTAATCCTTTGGATAGAATGTATATACCTGCTGGTGCTACTCACTTCAAAATCATCAATGCTATTGCTGTTTTGTCTGACTTTGAATATAACAGTACTACTGGAGTTTATGAGCCAAAAGACGGAACTACAAACGGCTTAACAGATGTGCAAGATTCAGGTTATCTCCCTGTAAATGCTGTAACTGGTGCGATTAGTGTTGTAAGTACTTTGCCTGGTTCTCCTACAATTTCTGCGGATGTGTCGGTTGTGAATGTGTTGGCGGTTGAATTTTATCAGGAAGTAAACTCAAACTACTATTTATTCGCTCAAGGTAATGCAATGAAAGTAGCCAAGATATTCTAATTCTTCATCAGTGAATTAGATGATTTCGGAAAATCGGGAAAGCCTG
>CAYNSF010000053.1:0-20942 GCA_964399855.1 uncultured Aureispira sp.
AATATTTCTATATCAATGCCTTATGGCTTAACTAAACGACATTGAATCGTAATTCTTAAATCAATTAACCATTGACAATTAACAATTTACCATTATTTATTCTCCTTTTTCAAAAATTTTAAATTGCGACTAAAGCCTTCATACATGGTTCGCTTGACTGGACTACCAAAGAATGCTATATCAAATTGTTCTTTTGTAATATCGTCCCATTCGCTTTTTGGAAGGTCAAGTAAGTCGGGTTTTGGATAGAAATCAGGTTCGTTGTGCGGTGTTGAAAATCGATTCCACGGACATACCTGTTGACAAATATCACAGCCAAATGCCCAACCATCCATTTTACCTGCAAAAGGTTCGGGAATAGCCGTTTTGAGTTCTATTGTCAGATAGGAAATACATTTGCTTGCATTGATAAAATATCCTTCCTGGCTGATCGCCTCTGTCGGGCAGGCATCAATACATCGGGTACAAGAACCACAATAATCCTGCATCGGTTCGTCATATAGCAATTCCAAATCGATAATGATTTCTCCAAGAAAAAAATAGGAACCTTTTTTAGGCGAAACTAACAAGGAATGTTTACCTATCCAGCCAAGTCCGCTTCTTTTAGCCCAACTTTTTTCCATGACTGGAGCAGAATCGACAAAAGCACGACCTTGCACATCACCTGCTATCGAACGAATATACTCAAAAAGCGCCAACTGTCTCTTCTTTACCACTTTATGATAATCCCGACCATAAGCATACATCGATATTTTGGGTGCTTCTTCGTTTAGTGCTACATCATCATTGAAATAATTATAGGCCAATGAAATAACACTTTTTGCTTCCGGAATAAGATTTGAAGGGTCTGTTCTGAGGTCGAAATAGTTACTCATATACGCCATTTCGCCATTGTATCCCTGATTGAGCCATGATTCCAAATTCTTAGCATCTTCATCCAAAAATTCCGATTTTGAGATACCGCACAGCATAAAGCCTAACTCAATGGCTTTAGCTTTAATCATGGCAGTAAGTTCTCGTTTCGATTTGCTCATGTAAAAATGGCGTACTGGATTTGAATTTAGGTCACAATATTAGGCAATAATTGTGAAATGCACTATAGTATATCCCTTAAAATACCCAAGATGCTTGCTGCACTTAAACATTGCAAAGTCAATTAGGTTGTTCCTTGTATTATTAACATATATAAATACAACCTAACGCTGAGCGTACTTTAAAATGGCTGTCATCTCCTCTTTGAGTTTGGCTATTTTTCAATATAACTCTTGGGACTGACACAAAAATCTCTTATATCTTGGTGGCTTTCAGAAAACCGAGCTTATGATCTGGTGTGATAATCAAGTGGAAATTTTCCTTGAAGAGCTTTATTGCGATAGCCAAAAGGATGATACCAAATACTTTTCTAAGTACGGCAACGCCAGCTTCGCCCAATTTTTCTTTGAGATAATCAGAGAAATGCAACACTGCAAATACGACGATAATATTTAGTAAAATAGCTACTAATATATCGTTGGAGTGATATTTTGACTTGAGCGATATAAGGGTGGTCATCGTACCGGCACCAGCTATCAACGGAAAGGCAATAGGAACAACTGTACCTACTTCCGAACCAGGACTTTCCCTAAAAAACCGCATACCGAGAATCATCTCAAGACCTAAGAAAAACAAGATCATTGCACCTGCAACAGCAAATGATTGCACATCCAAACCCAGTAGATTGAGTATGCCTTCTCCACCATACAGAAATGCGATCATCAAACCCATAGATACCAATGCCGCCTTTAAGGAATCTACTTTAACACCTTTGTTTTTTAAGTCTATGATGACCGGTATATTTCCTACAATATCAATCACAGAAAATAGGATAATAGAAACGGTCGTTATATCTGCTATATTCATCACCAAATAATATTTTATTATCGTATCTAATATAGACGTAAAAACGTATTAAATGTTGCATAGTTTAATTATACAGTATAAAAATTTACAATAGTTTAACAAGATTTAGGAAAACGATGATTTTTCGTTGTCGGCTTGAACTTGGTTTAATTGGTTGTCGGTTGATGGTTGATGGTTGTCGGCTTGAAATTGGTTTAAGGGTTTATACGTGTAAAGGTTTATTTGGTTGTCGGCTTGAAATTTGGTTTAAAGGTTTAGGTCATTAGCGCTTTGGCGTTTTAGGTAGTTAGGAATTATAAACCTAACACTCTAATTCGCCAACAACCTATAATTGTCAATCAAAAAATCATTGCCCATTGCATTGCACATTGCACATTGCCATCTGTCCACTGTCATCTCTCCTCTGTCAACTCTCCACTATCATCTCTCCACTATCATCTCTCCACTATCATCTGTCCACTGTCAACTCTCCATTGTCAATTCATCCTAAAATTCGTAATTCGTCAATCGAAATTCAAAATGTGGCACAATTTCTGATTGTATGATTAGTATGGACATCGAGAAAATAAACCGTAGGCATTTTGTAGAGACAGACTTGTATTATAGGGTTAGTATGGGCTTGTCGTCAAAGTTATTGAAGTACAATAACGGCATCTTTCACCTTGAAGTGATCATCGGTCGCAAATGGGTAAAAGATTACAATGCTACGGCTGCCGAAATCGGCAATATTTGGAAATCTTCCAATCTCGAATTGGTCAATGCCATTGGTTGTAAAGTATTTATCTTTGACCTTAGAACAGGCGAAAATAAAGCTGAACTTGTAAAATCTGGTCGTTGTACAAAATACGATTCTTCAAAAGGTATTCTTTTTAGCAAAAACTATCTCAATTGATCTGGTAAAAACAGTTGATTTAAGATACTGGTTTAAAGGTGTAATTTTAATTGTTGATTTGTTGGATTTGTCGAGTTGATTGAATTGGTTGTCGGTTGATGGTTGTCGGTTGTCGGAATGAAGTTTATGGCATTGCAAATTTATTTGCAATAATACTCGGTTTCAATCGTCAATCAAAAATCATTGCCCACTATCATCTGTCCATTGTCCATTGTCCATTGTCCATTCTCCATTGCCCACTGTCATCTATCATCTGTCCATTGTCCACTTTCCACTCTCAACTTTCCACTCTCAACTTTCAATTAAAAACTACTGTATCAATGACTGGAGCTTCATAGCGAGTCCCATGTCACCTTTGATTTTTACTTTGCCCGACATGACGGCCATCATTGGATTTAAAGATCCATTTTTGAGTTGCATAAACGTATCTGTATCTGTGCTGATCGTACAAGCAGCTTCTTCATCTTCTTGTGATACGACATTGCTATCGCCAGTTCCGTCTATCAAAATGACATTTTCGCCAAGGGCAAATTTAAGCTTTGCACCAAATGGAGCTACATTGGCTGCCTGTGCTGTTACTGCTGATAAAATTGTTTCGAAGTTCATATTTATTATAATTTATAAAAGTTTATTAAAAAATCAGTTCATTGTCTGTATCCGATAATGTTAACTTGTCTTTACTCAATAAAGTTTCAAGATTTGAAGATGTTTTTGGCAATTCATATTTGAAATAAAATTTCATGGTATGAATCTTACCGTGATAAAACCCTGACGCATAAGTCAATTGACCAGATTGTAACGCTTGATGCGCTGATATCGCCATTTTGAGCCATTGATGTGCTATGATGACATTGGAAGCCAATTCCATGAAAATGGTTGCATCTGCCAAATATCTTTCATAATCGCCTTGGAAAGCATAAGCTGACAAGTATTCTAATGCCTTTTGGATATGCTTCAAGCTATGTCCTAATTGAGCAGAATAAGGTGCAAGCTCCTCATTTTGGGATGCCTGTTGCATGGTTTTAGATATTTCCACAGTCAGCAATTGTACCGCTTTTCCATGCTCCATTGGAATCTTTCGAGCAAGCAGGTCTAAAGATTGAATGCCTGTCGTACCTTCATAGATCGCCATGATACGGATATCTCGCAAATATTGTTGTAGTGAAAAGTCCGTACAAAATCCATATCCACCCAATATTTGCAACCCATTATTGACGGCAATACGTCCCATTTCAGACGGATAGGTCTTCGCTACCGGAGTCAGCAATTCAACAAGAAGTTGGCTGTTTTGTCCGACTTCAGTTTGGTCACATGCAGATATATCCTGGTGTATGGATGCTTCTATCAACAACGACAAAGCACCTTCAACGATCGCTTTTTGTAGCAACAACATTCTGCGTACATCCGGGTGATTGATGATGAGCGTTTGTTCCTCATTGGTATCTTTTTTACCGGTATGCTGTATGACGCGTCCTTGTGGACGTTCATTGGCATATTGCAATGAAGCATAATATGCCGCTGTCGCAATGGAAACTGCCGTTAACCCTACATCAATCCTTGCACCATTCATCATCTGAAACATATATTTCAGTCCCATATTGGCTTCGCCGACAAGATAGCCATGACAAGTATCTTCTTCGCCATAGACAAGATGAACCGTGCTATAACCACGTTGACCCATTTTTTGAAAGTCCGCCACTGCTTTAACATGATTGTAAGTGGTCTGTCCGTCAGTTTCTACTTTGTATTGTGGCACGACAAAGAGCGATATCCCTTTCGTACCGGCTGGAGCACCTTGAATGCGAGCAAGTGTAAGGTGTATAAAATTGTCAGCTGCTTCATGATCGCCACCTGAAATAAATATTTTCTGACCTTTGATACTATATGTACCATCATCTAAAGGCGTTGCAGACGTTGTAATATCCGAAAGCGAACTTCCAGCCTGTGGTTCTGTCAATGCCATAGTACCCGACCATTTACCTGCCAACATGGATGGCATATACGTCTTTTTTAGGTAGTCATTGCCATACGAAGCGATGAGATGTGCTGCGCCCGAGGTGAGCCCAAGATATCCAGGTATATGATTATTAGCAGCCTCAAGGATATGATAAACGGCATTTGAAATGGTCAAAGGCAACTGCATGCCACCATCTTCTTGATCCAAATACAAGCCTATCCACCCATTTTCACCGGCTTCTTTAAAGATTTTTTTAAGGATCGGATGTGTATATACTTTACCGTCCATAAAATATGCTGGCTTTTCATCCATTTCTCTATAATATGGGTAAAAGTCCTGATCAGCCCACGATTTAGCGCTGTCTATCAACATATCAAAAGCCTCCTTGTCAAAGTCCTTAAAGCGGTCATATTGCAGCAACCTTTCACTCTGATGTACATCAAAAAGCAAAAATCGCAACGTATCTAAATTTACATATTGTGCCATGATCCGTAAATTTTTAATAAATTAAACTCAAAGTTAAATTTTAATTCTGAATATTTCCATAAAAAATAGGATTTTTAACTATTTCGTAGGATTTTATCATTGCTGATTATTACTTTTCGAATATAATACTAACGATTAATCTAAGTATTTCATGATTTTATACAACACTATTTGTATTTTTGCGTTACTTTTTAGAAGATGATTCTTTCGATTATTAATAAATTTAAAAATATCATAAATATATGAGTAAAGTTACCGTAATAGGAGCTGGTAATGTAGGTGCAACAGTAGCAAATGTACTGGCACATAAGGACATTGTTAAAGAAATCGTTTTGGTAGATATCGTTGGTGATATGGCCAAAGGCAAAGGTTTAGATACTTGGCAGCAAGCACCAATAGACTACTATAGTACGTCTGTAAATGGAACAAGTGACTATAAAGATACTGCCAATTCGGATATAGTTGTTATCACAGCAGGGATACCTCGTAAGCCAGGAATGAGTAGAGATGATTTGATTTCTACGAATGCCAATATTGTGACTTCAGTGGTAAAATCTATCCTTGAATATTCGGCAAATCCGATTATCATCGTTGTTTCCAACCCACTTGATGTGATGACCTATGCGGCGCTACAAGCTTCTGGATTAGACAAAAACAAAGTATTTGGTATGGCAGGTATTTTGGACACAGCGCGATATAGAGCATTTTTAGCTACAGAATTGAACGTTTCACCAAAGGATATCCAAGCACTCCTCATGGGAGGTCACGGAGATACGATGGTTCCGCTTCCACGCTATACAACCGTTGCAGGTATTCCAGTTACTGAGTTAATCAGCGCAGAAAAATTAGATGCTATCGTTGAAAGAACCAAAGTTGGTGGTGGAGAGCTCGTAAAATTAATGGGAACTTCGGCATGGTATGCTCCTGGAGCTGCAGCAGCACAAATGGTAGAAGCCATCGTGAAAGATGAAAATAGAATATTCCCTGTATGTGCGAGATTGGACGGAGAGTATGGTTTGAATGATGTTTTCGTAGGTGTTCCTGCCAAATTGGGTAAAAATGGAATCGAAAGTATCATCGAAGTAAAACTAAAAAGCGACGAAATGGAATTACTTAACCAGTCAGCCGCAGCTGTTAAGAGCGTCATGGACGTATTTGATAAGATGTAATCATTCCGTAAAGGGATGAAAAAGAAGAAGCGTTTGCCCAATAAATTGCTGTGTGGAACAGTAAAAATATAGGCAGGCGCTTTTTTTATGTGTAGAATCACATTATCTAAATTGATTTTAACTTTTTCTTTATAACAATATGCGTCAATCAGTCGTTTGATGATAAAATAGTAAAGTATAAATCATTAAATTTGCTAAAACAACTGAGGAATCAATTGATTTAGCTTATTAAACGACATTGATAAACAATCTGATATGATAAAAAGAAAACTGAATCTGTTTATACTCTTGTTGCTTGGAAATGCAATGTTCGGACAAGTATCCTTTGCCGATGTTGAACGAGAACTTGCTTATCACGCGGATATAATGACCAATGCTACAGAACCGCATCACAGGCTTCGAGCTATGGAAGCCTTTAATACTTTATTTCAAGAGACAATCAAGCAAGAGGGATCTTATGAATACCCTTTTGATGCTATCAAATGGATTTCAAAGAAGATACCAGATGACCAATCTTTCAAAATCTATACTTGGGAAACAGATGCTGGTAAGGGCATATATCATTATTTCGGTATCCTACAGACCAAAAATGGTAAAATATACCCTTTAAAAGACCATTTCAATACAGCAGAAAGCTTGTTTGATGAAGAATTTGATCACGAGCAATGGCTTGGGGCTATGTACTACAATATCATGTCAGGCACTACGGCCAAAGGTCAAAAGTATTATATGTTGTTTGGCGTAAATAGATGGAGCGAGTATGAGAATATCAAGTTGATAGACATTTTGTTTTTCACGGATGAAAGTATTCCATATTTTGGATTACCCGTATTCCGCAAAGCTGTAAAAGGAGAAATCGACACATACTACAACCGATTGATATTCAAATATGCTGCCGATGCACACATGACCGTCAACTACAATGAAGGCATGAAAATGATCATGGTAGATAATCTGATACGAAAGATGAGCAGACTACCGGGTCATGCTGAAACCATGGTTCCAGATGGCACTTATGTTGGCTATGAATTGAATAATGGATATTGGGAACGTATCAATCAGATAGCTGTAACGCCAATGGATACAGCACCAAGACCAAAACCTGTACTTGATAATCGAAAAAATATGGATATTCGCGGTAAGCAGAAGACACCAAAAGGCAAGTAGGGTTTTATAGAAGTTCCTATTTAAACTAAAAGTGACATAATTTTTGTAAAAAATTGGTTAGGATAAAAAACTATGGTAAAAGTGTATAGCTATTTGAATTAAATATATACTTTTACGAAAAATTCAGTAAACCAATAAAACTCAGATTATGCAAAACATACAACCTGTCTGGTTACGATACGGTATCATCTATGGAATAATAGCTATAGTGTTTTTGCTCATTTCTTATTACACTACTTTTATAAGTACGTGGTTACAAAGTATTTTGGGCTTTGCGGTGATGGTGTTTATCATGTCATTGGCTGGAAAGCAGTTAAGAGAAGATCAAGGTGGCTTTATGACATTTCGCGAGGGCTTTGTCACGGTATTTATGACAGCTTTTGTCGGTACTGCCATATCCGTGTTATTTAGCATCATTATGATGAACCTAATTGACACCAATTTACCTGATAAAATAACAGAAATGACTATCGAAAATACCCGATCAACAATGGAAAAGTTGAACACACCCGAAGATACGATTGATGAGTTAATAGAGGAAATGGAAAACAATATAGCGGGTACTTTCACTCCAACAAAGCAACTTATGAGCTTAGGACTCAGTGGTTTTATCATTGCCATTTTTGCAGCTATTGTAGCCCTGATTTTGAAGAAAGAAAGAGATATCTTCTCAGATGATGAAGAACTGGTAAAAACAACAGAATTTTAAAAAATATCATAGTCAATACTATGTATATTTTAAAAAAGAATTATTTTTGCAGCCGTTTTGTTACAAACGGTTAAAATGGCGTGGTAGCTCAGCTGGTTAGAGCGCGCGATTCATAATCGCGAGGTCGGCGGATCATGCCCGCCTCACGCTACTAAAAAAGGGTTTACTTGTTGAGTCGAGTAAACCCTTTTTCTATTACTAAGCTGCTTGATTAGGTTTATTTGGTTTATTTGGTTGATGGTTGATGGTTGATGGTTGATGGCTTGAATTGTTTAAATGTTTATGGGTGTAACTTTAATTGTTGATTTGTTATATTGGTGTAAAGGTTTAGGCCATTAGCCCTTTGGCGCATTATGTATTTTGGAATTATAAACCTAATTCGCTAATATGCCAACAACCCAACTTCTATAATTGTCAAAAAAAATCGTCAACCAAAAAATTGTCCATTATCCATTGTCCATTGTCAACTTTATTGATTATTCATTTATCTTTGCGAACTTAATTACAAATTTTCATTGAGATGAACGTATTTTTTAGAATATTTATAATATTTACTTTCCTTTTTGCAGCATCATGCAGTACAAATAAGGCAGTTCATGTCCATGAAACGGAGGACGATATGGGAGAATATACTTTTGAACCCATTGATATATTCCCAGAAACTGAATTAGACACCCTTCCAAAAGTATATCGTGGTTCAGCTACCATGCATTTTGATATTTTGCATACGAAATTGGATTTACGATTTGATTGGAACAAAAGTAATGTACTTGGGAAAGCCGATCTTACCATAAAACCCTATTTTAATCCTATTGACATCGTCTATTTAGATGCGGTCGGTTTTGATATACATGCTGTTACGCTCGGCAATGGGAAACCGCTTGCTTATCGCTATGACGGCAAAGAGCTTGTGATCAACCTCGATAAGACTTATTCACGTAAGGATACTTTTGATATTAAAATAGACTATACGGCTAAGCCGGACGAAAACCTCATTTCTGGCAGTGATGTCATTACGTCCAATAAAGGTTTATTCTTCATTAATCCACTTGGTAAAGACCCAGATGTACCATCTCAAATCTGGACTCAAGGCGAAACAGAAAACAATAGCAGGTGGTTTCCAACTTTTGACAAACCTAATGAACGGTTCACTCAGGAGATCATCCTTACCGTTGACAACAAATGCGAAACTTTGTCCAATGGTCGGCTAATCAGTACTAAGGTCAATCCTGATGGAACACGTACTGACTATTGGAAACAAGATATGGCACACGCTCCATATTTGGCCATGATAGCAGTTGGAGACTTTCATGTAGAACACGATACATGGAATGGTATTCCTCTTACATACATGGTCGATAAAGAGTATGGAAAATATGCCAAACAGATTTTTAATCACACACCGGAGATGTTGACTTTTTTTAGCAATATATTGGACTATCCATTTCCTTGGGATAAATATAGCCAGGTAGTCGTCAGGGAGTTTGTGTCAGGCGCTATGGAAAATACGGGTGCTGTAGTTTTTGGCGATTTTGTTCAGAAAACGGATAGGGAACTAATTGAAGAACCCAATGATGATATTGTTGCTCATGAAATGTTTCACCATTGGTTTGGCGATTTGGTAACTTGTGAAGATTGGTCCAATTTAACACTCAATGAGGGTTTTGCCAGCTATGCCGAATATCTTTGGACAGAATACAAATATGGGTATGATCATGCCGAATTTTCACGATTGATGTCAACATATCAGTATTTACAGGAAGTGTATTATGGAAAGAAAAGACCATTGATTCACTACTATTATAACGACCGAGAGTCCATGTTTGACAGACATTCCTACAATAAAGGCGCACTTGTATTACACATGCTTAGAAAATATGTTGGCGACGAAGCATTTTTTGTTAGCCTTAATAGATACTTGACACAACACGCCGGTACAGCGGTAGAAATCGACGAATTGCGTATGGCATTTGAGGATACGATAGGAGAAGATTTACACTGGTTTTTCGATCAATGGTATCTTGGTCAAGGACATCCTCATATCCATGTTTCCTATGATTTCGATGCGCAGCAAAATGCACTTACCGTCAAGACAGACCAATCTGAGACTCCTGATCATTTTAGTTACCCATTTACTTTGCCAGTAGTGATCACTGTCTTTTATGAAGACGGCAACATATCGTATCATCCGGTTACGATCACAGAAGAGAAACAATCGTTTAGGATTGATAATCTACAAGGAAAACCCGCCAATTATATCCTTGACGGACAAAGTTCACTCCTTGCTATCATTACCGAAACAAAGGATGAAGCACAGTTTTTACATCAATTTAATCAAGCACCTCATTTTCTTGACAAACTTGAAGCTATTAAAAATATTGAGCATACTGAAAAGATAATCCCTGCATTACTAAAGGATACTTTTCATTTTTTCAGACTTACAGGTATTGAATATGTACCAGAAAACCAAATGAGTGACTATTCAAACCAATTGCAAGATATGGCAATTTCTGATTCAGATCCAAAAGTAAGAAGAAGCGCATATATTAGGCTATTGGACTATGAAGATTATGACCCAATGCTACTCACGCATATCATCATAAATAGTGAAAAATCTTACCAGATAATCGAAATTGCATTGAGTGTATTAGGCGCTTATGAGTCAGAGAGTTTCAGTAAATATTTTGATAAATTCAAAAATGAAGATTCGGACTATCTCGTCAGCACGTTGGTAAGCCTCATACCAGATGAAGACGAAATCTATCTTGATTATCTTGACAAAAAGGCGGTCTCAATCAATATTAAATATATCAATGATTTCTACCACACCTATTTCGAATACATCCAATCTAAAGGACTTAACGTTCTTGAGCGAGCATATCAAACCAATGCTTCGATCGCAAATCCGACTAATGGCAGTGTATCAAGAAAAGTATATGCTATGAATACTTTGGTCAGGATCAGCGCGGAACTCATGAACCGTAGCAATGATAATCAAGCACAGGTATTATTGGATAATATATTGGCGAAAATCAAAGAGATCGCTCATAAAGAAACAGATCCAGAGCTTTTAGAATTGGCAATATATAAGGATTTTAGGGAGTAATTCGGTACTTGATCGTCATTATAAAATCATTGGAGCACTTAGTTTTAGTTTGAATAGTGTGATAGTTTATAAAGAATAGACTTATCACTCTTTATAGCTTTTCTTGTTACAACTCAGGTATATGCTTTAATATCATAAAAAAGGAGCATTTTTCGTCAGACGAAGCTACTTTTTGAGTTAATAGCAGTGCTATTGACGAAAAAGTTACCTTTTCTTCATTGAAATAGAGTAGGAACAAAAACCACATTTATGTAAATAAAAAAAGTCCAGCATTCAAAACGAATACTAGACTTTAAGCGCCCCCTCCAGGACTTGAACCTGGGACCTGCGGATTAACAGTCCGTCGCTCTAACCGACTGAGCTAAGGGGGCTTTTTAAGATTGAGATTGAGTTATATTTTATGTATCTTTCAAAAGCGATGCAAAAGTATATCATTTAATTTAATTACCCAAAAAAAATCAATTTTTTTTCAAAAAAATATTTCATCAAATATTTGAGATGATCTCGTTTAGTATGCTCACAATGCTAATTACTCTTTTTCCCTATTTCCATTGTCAGATAGAAATTTATGAAATATGGCTTGGCACTGATAGCAGGTGTCTCGACCATAATCGGAACTTTCCTGATAAACAAGTCTCCCATAATACCAAGTTCTAAGTTCTTCGTATATTCATCCATGCTGCCAAAAGAAACAAATAAACCCAATTTAGCTTGAATACCGGGAACGGCACTGATTTCAGACCATCCTTTACTATTGCTTGCGCCACTAAATATCGAATTGAAATTTAAAAATGTTTCCGCATTTTCAGGCGTGTACTTTTCCGTTCGGAGTTCATTGTAATACCTTCCATCTTCTTCATAATTATAGATAAGCTCCAAATAATATGGGCGCAATATACCTAAAGATACGCCACCTTCATAGTTGTAGCCTATGGATACACCTTGTCTTCTGGCCTTATCGGTTAAAAGTACCTTCGCACCTTTACCAGCTCGCAGGTTGTAAAAATAGTTTTGTTTTCCGTATTTAAACGATTGAGATACTTTATTAAATGATATAGGGATATTCCTATTTTGTTTTTGCTCTCGTGCATCCTTAAGATATCCGGCTTCTATATGGTAATAGGTTGTCTTATAATAAGTACGGATTTTTCCTGAGCTGTACGCTATTGAAAACCCATTTGTGTGTAAGGTTGCTTTTCCAGTCACTTCATTGCGATAGATGATACCTTTCCAATCGTTATTGACTTGCTTTGGCTGAAATGACTTTTGACCTGTCACGACATTCGAGACAATCCCAAAACACAGCATTCCAACGATCAACCATTTGTTCATAAAGCGTATTTGTAACCGATTTTACGAAAGTGATTTTTAAATTTTACCCAATATTTTTTGTTAAAGGATGAGCTAAGTTTGAATGCCACTTTCATATTAAATGATATACGATGAACAAAAATAATCGTTTTTAGCTTTATAATCGAAGTTTATTGACTAAATTAACATTCAAATGCCAAAATTTTATCAATTTTACACAGTTTATTGAGCATTCATTCATAAATGATACAAATTATCACAGATATTCGGTCGCCCAGATTGACCTATGTTTTGGATTTCGTTTTTAATCAAGTTTTGAAGACAGAATACTTGATCTGTGATTATAATCAAATATCTGAGTCAACTCCTTACATCTTTTACTCCAATCGTGTAGCAACGGATACGATTACTTTGATACCTTCTAAAATAATAGAAGCCAATCATACTGTTGATCAAAATTGTTTGGATATGATTTTCGATGCTACGCACAACTGGTTGCATAATGGTCATCTTTCAGATAATATAGATATTTTTGGTATTATATTTTGCTATCTCAGCCGATATGAAGAATACATGGAGTACGAAAGCGACCAATGGCATCGTTTTTTATCGAGAAATAGCCGTCTTTTTCATTTATCTCCGGATGAGCCTATAGTTGAGCAGTTGATCGAATGGCTTAAAACTAAGATAGAAGCGTACTTTCCCCAATATGTTTTCCCGAATTTAAACCATTACAGCTTCATTTCCACGATTGATATTGACCAACCTTGGGCATACAAATACAAAGGATGGAGAATTTTATTGACCTTGGGTAATGCTTTTTACCAGTTAGAATTTAGGAGAGTTTGGACAATATTTCAAGTTGTTTTTGGGATAAAAGCCGATCCTTTTGACACATATCAATACATCAAGGAGCTTCATGATCAATATGGCATCTCGCCGATATATTTTATACTTTTATCTCAAAGACTTACTACTATTGATAGAAATCATCATCCTACTTCCAAGCAATATCGAACGTTGATACAATTATTATCAAAAGAAGCAGTCATCGGCATTCATCCGTCATTCAATTCTCAACAAGATGAAAATATTTTTCAACGAGAAGTAGCTACACTACAAGAGATCAATGGTCAATCGATTACAGTCTCTCGTCAACATTTTTTAATTATGAATTTGCCGGGAACGTACCGAAGATTGCTTAATGCTGGTATTCTTGATGATTATACCATGGGTTTTGCCGATCGTACCGGATACCGTGCAGGAACAGGCCATACATTTTTTTGGTATGATATAGCACTTGAAACGACGACAGATCTAAGGGTACATCCTTTTATTGCTATGGATGCAACGATGAAAAATTATCAGTTGCTAAGTCAGGAAGAGGCATCAGAAATAATTCGCGAATATATCAGTACTGCAAGAAAGAACAACAGTCCTTTTACCCTTTTATGGCATAACAGCTCCTTAGATGAAGAAAGTTTGTGGAAAGGATGGGAAAAAGTATATGAAAATAGCTTTAAAGCATCCTAAAGTAAAGTAAAAAGCAAAAAATATTATTTTTCGGAAAGGTCTTTTTGGTCTCCGTATTGAAGTACTTCCCTAAGCCCTGCCAGATTCATGATGATCAGTATGACACTGCCGATAAGTGCAAAATAAAGTAGAATACCAGGAATGAATATCTCTAACAACAAGAAAATACAAATCAATATTCTCAATTCCGTCGGACCTATCAAGCCACTGTCTATGACATATTCATTTGTTATTTTGTATCTTAGCAGAGAATTGATCATAGCCCAACCATAGGCAAAGATAAAGATAAAGGCAGCCCATGGCCACTTAGGTATAAAAAAATAAAACCCGAACCCAATGATTCCGATAGATATCCAATCCACCGAAATATCCAGCGCCCATCCATACCATTTTCGTGGAATTTTTCTCCAGTATGCAAGACGACCATCTAATGAATCTCCAAACCACTGTATTGCAAATCCAACGATGCTTAGCCATAAAAACATCCGGTCATCATTGCGTGCAAGCCATAGACCTAAAGCAACTATAATACTTCCTGCAAATCCTACAATCGTCATCAAATTGGGTGTAACCCATTGTGGCATCACACTGCATAGAAAAGCAATCGTCTTTTGTTCAGCATCTTTAAGGATGTTATATCTCTTTCGACTACTATTTATATTTTTATCTGGCATACAAAAGTGTGATGATGATATTATTGAATGAGCAAAATCAATTTAAGCTTCAAGTATAACAGATATTTGCCAAAAATGATTAATTCACTAAAGTTCCTAAGGGCATTCCTTCAGCTACTTTAATCAGGTTGCCAGGTTCGTTGATATTAAATACTACGATAGGCACATTGTTTTCCTGACACAATGTAAAAGCGGTCATATCCATCACCGAAAGACCCATATTGATGACCTGGCTAAAGGAGATGTGGTCATATTTTACGGCCTGTGGATTTTTTTCGGGATCACTATCATAGATTCCGTCCACGCGTGTACCTTTTAGTATGACATCGGCATTCAGTTCATTTGCCCTCAATGCGGCAGCGGAATCCGTTGTAAAATATGGAGAGCCTGTACCTGCCGAAAATATCAATACTCTGCCTTTTTCGAGATGTCGGATGGCTCTACGACGTATATAAGGCTCTGCGATTTCTCTCATTTCAATAGCTGTGATCAATCGTGTAAAAACACCTATTTTTTCAAGCGCACTTTGTAACGCCATACCATTGATACATGTAGCCAACATACCCATATAATCACCCGTTACA
The DNA here is from genome assembly GCA_964399855.1 of uncultured Aureispira sp. Classification (GTDB taxonomy): domain Bacteria; phylum Bacteroidota; class Bacteroidia; order Chitinophagales; family Saprospiraceae; genus OLB9. The sequence goes on from CAYNSF010000053.1 coordinate 15,488, forward strand.
CGCTCTATACCTGATGATTCGGCACTCAGCCCTCTGAATATATTGCCTCCTCCGATCACAATAGCGACTTCTGCTTTGGTAGTTATAAGTTCCTTGATCTGGGTAGCATAGTAATTGAGCTTGTCTGCTGAAATACCAATTTTTTGTTCTCCCATCAATGACTCACCACTCAACTTTAATAATATTCTTTTATATTTCAGAGACATAGTACAATGTTTTATAAATATATTTACGAATTACGAATTACGAATTACGAATTACGAATTTTTGTTTATACATTAAAAGTTAACCATTCAAAATCAACAATCACCTAACCAAAATCATTTGTTTTCGGTTCCCTTTAGGGTTAGGGTAAAACGAAAACCATTCAAAACCAACAATCACCTAACCAAAATCATTTGTTTTCGGTTCCCTTTAGGGTTAGGGTAAAACGAAAACAATTTCAAAATCATAAATCCTTTTTTGATAAAAAAAAAGAGCGATACAAATATCGCTCTTTTTAAATAATTTTATACTAAACTTATATGTTTAAATCCAGTCACTGTCAATTCGCCGTTCAAGGACTTCAAGTATTCAGCCACGCTGATTTTCCCATCTTTAACAAATACTTGATTCAATAAGGTATTGTCTTTGAAAAACTTATTTAGTTTTCCGACAGCTATTTTCTCAAGCATTTCTTCTGGCTTACCTTCATTTCTTGCGATTTCTTTACCTATTTCTATTTCTTTGTTGATAAGATCTTGAGCCACATCATCTTTATCTAATGCTACTGGCTTCATCGCTGCTACTTGCATAGCTACGTCTCTACCTGCATCTATAAATTTGTTGTCTGCTACATTCAATCCAACGATCACACCAGCTTTATTACCCATGTGGATATATGAAGCAACAAGAGGAGCTTCCATTGTTTCGTATTGAGCTAACTCTATTTTTTCGCCGATTCTGGCTACTTGCTCAGTGATGATGTCGCCGATTGTTGAGCCATTCATCGCTGTATTCAATAGACCTTCAACATCAGCAGGGAAGTTGCTAAGTGCAGCTTTTGCTATCTCTGTAGTAAGGTTTACGAAGTCTTCGTTTTTAGATACGAAGTCTGTTTCGCAACTCAATCTTACGACGATACCTTTATTATTGCTGTCATTGACCAATGCTATGACAACACCTTCTTTAGCGTCACGGTCAGCTCTCTTTTCTGACATTTTCTGTCCGCGAAGACGAAGCAATTCGATCGCTTTATCAAAATCTCCATTTGCTTCAGTTAAAGCTTTCTTACAATCGATCATACCAACACCAGTCTGATCTCTAAGTTCTTTTACCAAAGATGCGGATATTACTAATTCGCTCATTATATATTATGCTTAAAATTTTTAAAAAAAATATTGATTTTAATCTTCTTTAGTATCCTGCTTATCAAGTCTTCTCTCCTCAAGACCTTCCTTGATAGATCCGATGACATAGTCTGTTATCAATTTAACAGATTTTGATGCATCGTCATTCGCTGGGATAGCGAAGTCAACTTTATTAGGATCTGAATTTGTATCAACCATTGCAAAAGTCTTCATACCCAATCTTTTAGCTTCTGCCAAAGCGATATGCTCATGATGTATATCAACCATAAATACAGCACTTGGTAGTCTATTAAGGTTGGCAACACCGCCTAATACTTTCTCTAACTTCTCTTTTTCTCTCTGAAGTGTCAATCGCTCTTTCTTAGTGATAGATACAGCAGGATCTGTCAATATTTTCTCGATGTTATGCATCTTCTTTACTGACTTACGGATAGTTGAGAAGTTGGTCATCATACCTCCAAGCCACCTTTCTGTTACGTAAGGCATTTCTGCACTTCTTGCTGCTTGAGCTACGATGTCTTTTGCTTGCTTTTTAGTAGCTACAAATAATATCTTTTTACCAGACTTCGCCATTTGCTTCATTGCGTATGCTGCACGATCTAAGCATTCTGACGTTCTGTTCAAATCTATGATGTGAATACCTTTTCTTTCCATGAAGATGTATGGAAGCATTTTAGGATTCCACTTTCTCTTTAAGTGACCGTAGTGAACTCCTGCTTCTAACATTTCATTGTGTGTCGGCTTATTCATTATTTATATATTTTCTTTTAGATTAATAAAAAATGGTGGTAATAAAAATTAACGCTTAGAGAACTGGAAGCTCTTTCTTGCCTTAGGTTTACCAAATTTCTTCCTTTCGACTTCTCTTGCATCTCTGGTAAGATATTTCTTATCTTTCAATGGTTTTTTATTCTCCTCATTGATTTTTACCAGTGATCTTGCAATACCCATACGGATAGCTTCCGCCTGTCCTTTAAATCCACCACCTGAAACATTGATTTTGATATCATATTGACCTTCAACACCCAATGTTTTCAACGGTTCAAGTACAGTAGCTTGTGTCATCGGCATCGGGAAGTACTCATTTAGTACTTTACCATTGATGACTACATTACCGCTACCATTCGTAACATAAATTCTTGCTGTGGAAGACTTTCTTCTTCCTATGCTATTGATCATCTCCATAGAATATTAGATTTTAAAAGGTTCTGGCTTCTGCGCTGCATGCGGATGCGTCGTACCTGTATATAAAAATAATTTTTTAATCTGTGCTTTGCCCAATTTTGTTTTAGGTAGCATACCTTTTACAGCCAATTCAAGCACCATTTCTGGTCTTTTATCAAGCATTTCCTTTGCAGTACGTCTTTTTTGACCACCTGGATATCCTGAATATCTCTGATATTCTTTGTTATCCAACTTAGAGCCTGTAAATCTTACTTTGTCTGCGTTTAATACGATAATATAGTCTCCCGTATCAACGTGTGGCGTAAAGTCAGGCTTATTCTTACCACGTAGCGCAGCAGCTATTTTGGTAGCAAGCCTTCCTACTATTTCGCCTTCAGCGTCAACTACATACCACTTTGGCTTCACTGTAGCAGCATTGGCTGATATGGTTTTGTAACTTAGTGTATCCACTTTTAAAAATTTTTAATCTTAATAATTAATATCTATTTCGCTCTCTATATTCCGAAAGCGGGCGCAAAGGTAATTCCTTTTCATAAAATAAAAAACATTTTTGATATTTATTTGAAAAAATATTTTCATAAACGATTGAAAAACAGTTCTAAAATCGCACAGTTATTTTTAATGGATTGGTTTTGAATGTTTTTTGTAGTGCGTTTCTCTTAGTTCGATTTGCAATTCTATTTCAATATCGTTGAGTTAAGAGATAAGCAGTAATTGATTGGGATTTAAACATTTGACAGGCATCTGAATAAAATATTGGCCTTCATAGTCTAAAAGATTTTTTAAACCGCCTCAGATTTGCTCAAGATGATAGTAAGCCCTATTTAATCTTATTTCTTTGCTTCAGATATTTTAGTCAATAATTGCTGCGTTTCAGCATAGTCAACACCTTTTTCTTTTGCCAATGCTATAGCAGCTTCAGCTTGATATAGAGCATCATCCAAACGGCCACTTTTATATAATAATGCAGCATAAGTATCAATATAGTTATATTCCTTTTTAATCTTTAAAGCGGCCTCAGCTATCTTAATACCCACTTCCGCAGGAAACTGTAATTCATCCGTATAAATCTGCCACGCAGTACTGTTAAGAGACTGTGCATCGTCCGCAATTTTAGTCAGATAGTCATTTAAAATCTGTGCTCTGTCCAGACTGTCAGTAGTAGCTTCATATCTGAAGTAAAAGCCGGGATATTTATATATTATTATAGCACAATTTCTATCACTATAAATATCTCCTAAGATATTGTGTTCTCCATTCTCTAAACTTTCCATTGTATGGATAAACTTATTGATATCCTCCGTATTTTCATAAGCATAACTATTTAATGTAAACAGAAGCCTGACTCTCAATTTCTCTCTGATTTCCGGATACAGATTCATATCATATACCTGCTTTAGTAAATCGTAATACTTACTTCCGTATTTTATATAAATCTTACACCTGTTGTACCCATATTGTGCCACATCATATATATAATCTTCGGCAAATTTATCTCCTCTGTATGCATCCAAATATTCAAATATTAACGCTGAATCAAGCTGAAATACCTGTTCTTTAGCATGGAAATATTTTTTCAAAAACTTATAATCATCCTTATTAGATTGATACTGTGCTTCGAGTGTAGTAAGGGCATTTTCAGTATAAGTTATATCAAGCTCTTTAACAAAATCATGCTTATCATAAAAACCTACGAATCGGTGTAAAATCTCATTGTTTTCCGATAAAACAATAAATTCCGGGTTAGTAACATTTTTGTACTTTTTCCTTATGGACATTTCGTATTTACCAAATTCAAAAACTGAAAAAAGTTCATACTTTTCTGATAAAGACTGCACGAATAGCGAATCAGAAAATACCTCTTTATCCATTTTTTTGCAAGGAGGACACTGTTTAAAATGGAAATACAAAATTTTAGGTTTCAATAGAGTAGAGTCAAAATGGACTATGTCTTTGAAAGTATTATGCTGCCCCGGGCAATAAACCCAGGTCAACATGATAAAACTTAAAATGCTAAAATATCTCATCTTCTTGTATTGAAATTATGATAGAATGTACTTTTTTCTTTAGATACCTGTATAAATACACCACCACCAGTGATATCAAATCGCGGAGTAACTATCGCAAATCCAGTACAATGGGAAGGACAACCTTCACTAACACAATCTGCTACTTTTCCATTAAGTAATGACAGGCAACCATCCAGACTACTTCTATCATCTCCGCAATTGCAATAATACCATAAATCTCCGTTACCAACCCGTCTTTCCTGTACTGTATCTCCGCCTATGTATAATGTTCCAACTGTATTATTCGTTTTCACAGTATAATTAACGGATACAAATGGTAAATCCGGGTCAAATAGAACCCAATAGTAATTGTAATTCTGATAATTTAACGCAATTTCATTTCCGTTTATTTCAAAATCTCCCAGTAAGTCCAACGAATTTTGATTGTATAAATTTTCACTAATCTCCTGGTTGTAAAAGTTCTTTACGACTTTGATGCCGTCTGAAAACCGGGTAGTATCAATTATTACCTCAACACCTTCAGTAATATTATTCTTAGTACAATTTGTGTAATAAAAAATCTGACTATGAGCAATACCGCAAGTCAGTAACAAGGCTGATAATATAGATAAATGTCTCATTTCTTTTAAAAAATTAGCGTTAGGTAATAGCTATACTAAATGATATGTCATAATTTTATAAAATCACAAAATAAAAATATCTCAACTCACATCTTCACAACCTTAGCTCTTTTCAAAGCCCTATGATATGTCTTATCAAACAACTGCAATACATACATACCGGCAGGCAATGATGACATATCTATGGCATCATAAGCCATGCCCGACATGACTTGATCGCCAATCATATTGATTATCATGTAAGGTGTAACCTCTGAAAGTCCCGATATGT